>NZ_WOTO01000015.1 GCF_010993775.1 Fodinicola feengrottensis
TCGCCATCTGCTCGATATGACCGGGCCACCGGAGCGGAACAATGCCGCCAGGGGAAAGTCGCAGGGTCTGGTGCTGCCAGCAGTACCACCTCGACCCACGAATCGCGCTGGCCGGCCGTTCACCGCGAGGCGGGGCTCGAAGCGTACCGGCCGCAACGGTCTTGGGGTCAGCCGTCGTGCGTGTTCCTGCAGGGCCTTCGCGTCGATCTTGACGCAGAGTTGCCGCAGGTCGCCGCTCCAGGTCATGGTCACGTGCTCGACCGGCGAAAACACCGACGCCGTGGTGGGGGTCATCGCGACGTCGGCGGTCCCGCAGCGGATCCGCGCGGCCCCGCTCAACGGCAGGTTCACCGCGTAGTAGTCCAGTGGTGCCCGGGTGTCGATGGTCACCGCCGCGCCACACTCGAGGTAGATGAACCGCAACGCCCCGAGGTCGGCGCTGTGCAGCCGGGCGTCCAGCGGCGCTGAGCGGCCCGGCCGGATCAGATGCGGTGAGAACACCCGGCTCGCCACCGTCTCGACGGCCCCGACATCGGCCGAGCGCAGCACCTGGAACGTGGAGAGTGGACGCTGGCTCGCATCCCGCTGGGGAACCGTCATGGCGGACGCTCCTGGCACTGGCCGATCGTGGGTCCAACCCGGGACCACACACGCATGATAGTGCGTACGTCCTTATGAGCGGCGGTTCAGCAGCACGTACGGGAAATGGCCGACACGATGGCGCGCGTGCCGGGCGGGCCGTCCAGGTGAACCGATTCCGATTCGTTAGTCTCGCGGGTAGAGAGCGGCTGACAGCAGATTCCTTGAGTAAGGGGAGCGACCCGAGTGGCCACCATTTCCGGCATCACCGCCCGCGAGATCCTGGACTCGCGCGGCAACCCCACCGTCGAGGTCGAGGTGGTGCTCGACGACGACACCGTCGGCCGCGCGTCGGTGCCGTCCGGCGCTTCGACCGGCGCGTTCGAGGCGGTCGAGCTGCGCGACGGTGAGGACCGCTACGGCGGCAAGGGCGTCGAAGGCGCCGTACGGGCCGTCGTGGACACCATCGAGCCGGAACTGGTCGGCTACGAGGCGTCCGAGCAGCGGATGATCGACTACGAGCTGATTGACTTGGACGGCACGGACAACAAGTCCAACCTGGGCGCCAACGCGATCCTGGGCGTCTCGCTGGCCGTCGCGCGGGCGGCCGCCGACTCCGCGGGCCTGCCGTTGTTCCGCTACCTGGGCGGACCCAACGCGCACCTGCTGCCGGTGCCGATGCTGAACATCGTCAACGGCGGCGCGCACGCTGACTCCAACGTCGACGTGCAGGAGTTCATGATCGCGCCGGCCGGCGCGGCGACCTTCGCCGAGGCGCTGCGCTGGGGCGCCGAGACGTACCACTCGCTCAAGTCCGTGCTGAAGGCCCGCGGCCTGTCCACCGGCCTGGGCGGCGACGAGGGCGGTTTCGCGCCGAACCTGGACAGCAACCGGGAAGCGCTGGACCTGATCGCCGAGGCGTCCAGAAGGCCGGCTTCTCGCTCGGCCAGGACATCGTGTTCGCGCTGGACGTGGCCGCCACCGAGCTGTACGCGGACGGCGTCTACACGCTGGAAGGCAAGCCGCACACTGCCGAGGAAATGACCGCGTACTACGCCGACCTGGTCTCCTCGTACCCGATCGTCTCCATCGAGGACCCGCTGTCCGAGGAGGACTGGGAGGGCTGGGTGGCGATGACCGACAAGCTCGGCGACACCATCCAGATCGTGGGCGACGACCTGTTCGTCACCAACCCGGAGCGGCTCGCCCGCGGTATCAACGCCGGCGCGGCGAACGCGCTGCTGGTCAAGGTCAACCAGATCGGCACCCTGACTGAGACCTTCGACGCCGTCTCGCTGGCGCAACGCAGCGGCTACACTACGATGATGAGCCACCGGTCCGGCGAGACCGAGGACACCACTATCGCCGACCTCGCGGTCGCGGTGAACGCCGGCCAGATCAAGACTGGAGCGCCGGCCCGGTCCGAGCGGGTCGCCAAATACAACCAGCTGCTGCGGATTGAGGAGGAGCTGGACGACGCGGCCGCGTACGCCGGCTTCAGCGCCTTCCCCCGCTTCGAGCCGGAGGCGCGTTCGTAGTGTCCACCCCACGCCCGACCCGCCGCGCGACCGCAGGCTCCGGCCGTCGTACGCCCGGCAGCCAGCAGCCGGGTGGCCCGCGGGCCGGCCGGGGCCGCGGCGAGTCGGCGCGCGGGACCGCACGGGTGCCGTCGGCGGCGAGGCCTGCACGACAGCGGCGGACCAGCGCGAGCATCGCCTCCGCGCTGCCCCGCCGGGGCGGCCGGCTGACCGGCCGCTCGGCCATCCTGGCCGTGGTGGTCTGCCTGCTGGTGCTGACTTTGGCTTATCCCACCCAGAAATACCTGTCCCAGCGCAGCCAGATCGCCCAGTTGGAGCAGGCCCAAGCCACCCAACAGCAACGGATTTCCGGTCTGGCGAAGCAAAAGGCCCAGTGGAACGACCCGAACTACGTGAAGGCGCAGGCCCGCCAGCGGCTGCAGTACGTCGAGCCCGGCGACTCCACTTTCGTGGTGGTCGGCGGTGACCGGTCCACCGCGGCGAGCGGCGGTCCGGCTGGTACGGCGGCGGGAGCTGGTCCCTGGTACGGAAAACTCGCCGGCAGCCTGGCCGGCGCGGACCGCCCGGCCGGCCGGTGACGGCCTCGGTGGACCCGATCAGCGCCGCCGACCTGGCGCTGGTCGGCGAGCAGATCGGCCGCCCGCCGCGAGGCGCCCGCAAGGTGGTTTTCCGTTGTGCCGCAGGACATCCCGCCGTGGTGGAGACGAATCCGCGGGTCGCTGGCGGGACGCCTTTCCCGACGTTGTACTACCTCACCTGCCCGCACGCGGTGAGTGCGGTCAGCACGCTGGAGTCGACCGGCATCATGCGTACGATGACCGAGCGGCTCGCCGTCGAGCCGGAGGTGGCGGCGGCGTACCAGAAAGCGCACGAAAGCTATCTGGCCCGCCGGTACGAGCTCGGTGACGTGCCGGAAATCCACGGGATTTCCGCCGGCGGGATGCCAAACCGAGTGAAGTGCCTGCATGTGCTGGTCGGCCACGCGCTGGCCGCGGGTCCCGGCGTCAACCCGTTCGGCGACGAGGCGCTGGCCGCCATCGCGGACCGCTGGCCGGGGCCGGCCTGCGCGGCCCAGGGTGCATAATTCGTCCACTGTGGACGGTGTGGAGGAGAGCCGATGACCCGGGTGGCGGCGATCGACTGCGGCACCAATTCGATCCGGTTGCTGATCGCCGATGTGGAGAGCATCAGCGCGATGGGCGGACTGTTGTCGGACGTGACCCGGCAAATGCGGATCGTCCGGCTCGGCGAGGGTGTCGACCGCAGCGGCATGCTCGCGCCGGCCGCGATCGCTCGTACCGAGGCGGCTTTGCGTGACTACGCCGGCGAAATCGCCGCGTCCGGCGCCGAGCGGGTCCGGATGGTGGCCACCTCGGCCAGCCGCGATGCCAGCAACGCCAACGAATTCACGTCGATGGTGCGGTCCGTGTTGGGCATCGACCCGGAGGTTATCAGCGGCGACCAGGAGGCCCGGCTGTCCTTCGCCGGCGCGATCCGGGACCTGCCGCCCACGATCGGCCAGCCGCCGTACCTGATCGCCGACATCGGCGGCGGCTCCACCGAGTTGGTGCTCGGCGTCGACGACCGTCACGGCCGCCAAGTCGGTCAACGTCGGGTGCGTACGACTGACCGAGCGGCACCTGCACGACGACCCGCCCACCGCCGCCCAGATCGCCGCCGCCGAGGCCGACGTGGTGGCCGCGATCGCCGAGGCCCGGCAGACCGTGCCGTTCGCGCAGGCCCGTACGCTCATCGGCCTCGCCGGCACCGTCACGACGGTGGTGGCGATCGCGCTCGGCCTCGACTCGTACGACTCCACGCGGATCCACCACGCCACCGCCACTTATGAGCAGGTCGACGCGGTGACCCGGATGCTGCTGGCCACCCGGCAGGAGCGGGCCGCGCTCCCGGTCATGCACCCGGGCCGCGTCGACGTGATCGGCGCCGGCGCGACCGTCCTGCGAGTCCTGATGTCGGAGGTCGGCGCCGCCTCCGTGGTCGCCAGCGAACACGACATCCTCGACGGCATCGCGTACTCGCTCGCCTAACTCTTCCACCCATCCGGTCAGTCCGGCGCGAAACTGTCGGAGGTGGCGCGGAGCCTCGATTCGGGGGCGGCATTTTCGCCCGGGCGTGGCGCCGGCGTCGAGTGCCGGACAAAATCCCGCACTCGACGTCGAGTGCGGCACAATGTCCCGCACTCGCTGGAATCCGGACGCCAGCGACTGGTCACCCGCAACAAATGCCGCCCCCGAATCGAGACTTCCAGGGTGGTCGGACAGTTTTCGCCGTCCTTGCCTGATGCGTACGACTGATGCGTACGACGATGCCGGTGACATCGTCGAGTCGGCGCGAAAACTTCGCTGGTGAGACCGAGATGACCTTGGTGAATCGAGAAAGTGTGAGGGCGACCTCTGCTTCTGGGCTGGGAACTGTGATTTAGCGTATTGACGCCTTTACTCAGCGCTGCCCGATGTGATTGGGTTCCGGGACCAAGCGATCGCGGTGCCGGGCCGACCCCACCCCGGGAGGTCCTGCTGCCGTGAGCCGGAAAAGACCCTGACCAGGGGTCGTGGCGAAAGGGCCGCTGATGGGTCGGAAAGTGGCGTTCACGGTGGCGGCCTCGGTCGCCGAGGGATATCTGGCGGTGCCCGAGACCGGGTCCGGCCCCGGCCTGCTGGTGGTTGGCCGGACAGCTGGGTTGACCGGCCACGTGAGCAGCGTCGTCGACCGGTTCGCGGCCGAGGGTTTCGTCGCGTTCGCGCCCGATCTCTACCACCCCGCCGCCGATGGCGAGCCCTTCCCGACCGCGGTCGCGCTGCCTAACGTCCTCGCCGACCTCGTCGGCGCGGCCCACCACCTGGACGGCGTGCCGGAGTTCTCCGGCCAGCTCGGGGTGGTCGGATTCGGTGCCGGCGGCGGGCTCGCACTGGCGGCGGCCGCGGAGCTGGCGTCGGCGTCCGCCATGGTCGCGTTCTATCCGGAGCTGGAAGGCCTCGCCGACGTGCCCTGGGCGCGGTTCCGTGGCAAGGCCGCGATCGTCCACCAATCCGGCCGCATGGACACCGCCTCCGCCGCCGTGCAGCGCCGGATCACCGAGGCCGGCGGGTCCTGTCGGGTGTACGAGTACGCGGACGCCGAGCCCGATTTCTTCAACGACGACCGACCCGGCAGCTACCACCCCGAAGACGCTCGTACGGCCTGGGCGCGCACTCTCGAACTGCTACGCCCGACCCTGTTGGCGCGGGCCGCCTGATCGGGCATTTTCGCAGGTAGAAGCCCTCTTGGCGGACAACGCTAGGCCTTGCTTCGGCGTTCGAACATATGTACGATTACAGCAATGGCTATGGCAGCCAGAAATCGTTCTGGCCGAAGGAGATGCCATGGCTTTTCTCGATGCCCTGCACGGGCGGTTCCAGGTCGTGCTGGCCGCGCACACCAAGTCCGGTGAGCTGGCCGCGCTGTCCCACCTGAGCCGCCCGGACGCGGCCGCCATCCAGCCGCTGGCGATCGCGATGCCCCGGCTGGCCCCGCAGAGTCGGTTGATGGTCAGCTTTGTGGCGGCCGCCACCGCGCTCGCCGAATATGGCCGGCCGCTGATGGTCGACCTGGCCCGAATCCCGGCAGGGCACCCGCTGCGGGCCGAGCCGCTGGGTGCGTACGACTTCCTTGACAACGTGGTTCGCGAGGCGTTGGAGGAAAAACACGGCCCGCTGGGCAGTGCGTTGCCCACCCTGTTGCCGGTTTTCTCGGCAGACGGCGAAAATGACCGGCCGGATGTGCTGGCCGCGCAGCGACTGGACGGGCGGGACGGGCGTGGCGCGGTGATCCGGATCGCCGGCCTGACCCGACAAACGCCCGCTGGTTGGGCCGAGCACCTCGGCAAAACCACCGCATCACTGGGAATCGCGCCGCAACGCGTCGATGTGGTCGTCGACGCGTCCTATGTGGACTCTGTGCAGGAACGGCGAGTTGATCAGGTCTGTGACGTGGTGGCCGCGGTCCATCAGGCAATGCCCGTACGATCAGTCACGCTGCTCGCCGGGTCGGTGCCGCCGCGTCGGTTCGTCACCCAGACGATGATCAAGCCACGGTATGAGATGGAGCTGTGGTCTGCCTGCGCGGGCTCGCTCTCCGGCGAGTTGCGCTATGGCGACTATGGCGTGGTCCATCCGCTGCAGGCCGACACCCAACTCGCCGGCCCGGTCTCCACCAACCCGTATTTGTTCTATACGGCCGGCCGCGGCTCGCTCTACCTGAGCCGGCAACTTCCCCGCGACGAGAACAGAAAGATCGCCCGCGGCGGCGGTGCGACCAAGTTCCGGGAGATCTCCACCGAGCTGGCCCGGCTCAGCGAATTCGCTGGCCCGCGTTATTCGTGGGGCGCGACGCCGAGCTCGCCGGCTGTGCCGCCGGAAACGTGCGAAACGTCGGTACGGTGACCCGCTGGATCGCCATCGCCACCTCACACCACTGCGCCCACCTCGCGGACTCCGCCCGCAGACCCGCCCTCGTCGCCTAACTACCCCCTCAGATGAGGCGGGCGGCGAACTGTTCGTGCGCGAGGCCATAGCCGAGGTCCTCGGTGAGGCGGCGCCGCCACGGCCGCTGGATGATCGCGTGAGTCATCCGGCGAGTCGTGCGCGGCTTTTTCATGATCTCCTCGGCGATTTCCCGCGCTCGCGGCAGTAGCCGATCATTTTCGGTGACCTCGTTGACAAGTCCGAGTCGCAGGGCGGTCTGGGCGTCGATCCGCTCGCCCGAGTAGAGATAGCCGGCCGCCCTTTTCTGCCCGACCAGTTCCTGCAGGACCAGGTGCATCCCGTCGCCGGGCGACTGGCCGCCGGCGGCGAAATTTCCGTCTCCCAGCGTTGTTCGGCGTGCACAAGGTCAGGTCGCAGAGTAAAGCCAGCTCGGTCCTGATGCCCGGTCCGTTGATCGCCCCGATAGTCGGGATGTCCACTCCGAACACCAGGTTTTCCAGCATTTTCAGGCCATCCAGGTAGGCGTGCTGGTACGCCGCGTCGGCCGGCCAGCTCGGCACCGGTTGCCCGAACGACGGTGGATGGATGCCGCCGATCCAGCGATCCCCGGTGCCGGTGATGATAAGCACCTCGTTCGCCGGGTCCGCGCTGATCATCGCGAGCACCTGGCTCCAGGTGTTTTTCAACCCCAGTGAGAAAACCGCCGGTCCATTGGCGGTGTGCATCCGCAGTTCGACGATCCCGTCGTGGCGCTGGATCGCGAAATGCTCGGCGTACCGAGCCGCGTACTCTCCCAGGTCCGCCGGCGCCACGAAGCCGCCGACTTGGTCGTCCCACTCTCGCAGACTCTCGCTCATGCCTCTCCTCTAACTGGTGGCTGCCCCCAATTATCTTCCGGTACGATACGGGGGCCAACCCCAGTTAGGCAAGGTGACTGATGCGGGCCGATGCCCAGCGCAACTATCAGCGCGTCTTGGACAGTGCCCGGGCCGCGTTCGAGCGGTTCGGCACCGGCGCGTCGTTGGAGGACATCGCCGCCGAGGCGGATGTGGGGTCAGCGACCTTGCACCGGCATTTTCGCAGTCGGTACGCGCTTATAGACGCCGTCTTCCGGGATCGAGTGGAGGCGTTGTGCGCGAAGGCGGACCGGCATGCAGCGGACCCGGAGAGCGCGCTTCTGGAGTGGCTGCGCTCGCTCGCTGACCACGTCGGTGCGTACAAAGGACTCGCGGCGGCGCTGTTGGAGGCGGACGAGGACCTGTCGTCGTGCCGGGACGCCATCCGTACGACCGGGGCGGCGTTGCTGGTCCGCGCGCAGGAGGTCGGCGCGGTCCGGCCGGACGTGACGGCGACCGAGGTGCTGACGCTCACCACCGCCGTCGCGCTCGCCGCCGAACGAGCCGGCACCCGCGCCGGCGACCGGCCGACTGCTGGCGTTGATGATGGAGGGCATGGGCGGCAAACGGTGACAGCGCCGGAATATCTCACCGCACCGGAACGCGACGGCGTGCCGGTGGCCGGGACAGCGGCCGCCGTACGCCGATTTTCCCGGCAGGCAACGGATCTGCCCGCCCTGGACGACGCGATCGCGTGCTGCCGGGCCTGCGACCGGCTGGTCGCGTGGCGCGAGCGGGTTGCCGTCGAGAAACGCGCGGCGTACGTGGGGGAGACCTATTGGGGCCGTCCGGCGCCGGGTTTCGGGCCGCCAGACGCCCGAATCGCGGTGCTCGGCCTGGCGCCGGCCGCGCACGGCGCCAATCGTACGGGCCGGGTCTTCACCGGCGACCGGTCCGGCGACTGGCTTTTCGCCGCCATGCACCGCGCCGGCCTCGCCAACCAGCCGACCTCGGTGCGTGCCGACGACGGCCTGCGGCTCATCGACGCCCGCATCGTCGCGGCGGCCGTACGCTGCGCACCGCCCGAAAACAAGCCGACGCCTGCCGAGCGGGACACCTGCCAGCCCTGGCTGGTACGCGAATTGGCTTTGCTGCGACCGACATTGCGGGTCGTGGTCGTCCTCGGCGGCTTCGGCTGGGCGGCGCTGTGGCCGTCGCTGGTCGCCCTGGGTATCGAGATCCCCAGACCACGGCCCACCTTCGGCCACGGCGTGGAGGTCGACGCGTCCGGGCTCACCATTGTGGGTTGTTTCCATCCCAGCCAACAGAACACTTTCACCGGCAAGCTGACCGAGTCGATGTTGGATGATATTTTCCGCCGTGCGAACGAAATCGTGGCTGCCTGAAAGGCAGCGCAGTGTGCTGGAAAACATGTGTCCGGGGTTACGTATGACGGGGATCGCTATTGATCTCCGAGGTCCGGATGCGGCCGTACGCTTGAGATATGCGAAACGGACGGTCGCGAATTCTCATCGTCGGTGGCGGTTATGTGGGCATGTACACACCGCCTTACGTCTCCAGAAGAAACTGTCCCGCCGGGAAGCCGAGATCATGGTGGTGGACCCGCAACCACACATGACATATCAACCCTTCCTGCCCGAGGCCGCCGCCGGCAACATCTCGCCGCGGCACGTGGTCGCGCCGCTGCGCAAGGTGCTGCGGCATTCCACGGTTGTCACCGCGTCGGTCGGGTCGGCGTCGACCACACCCGCAAGATCGCCTTCGTGCAGCCGCCGGTGGGTCCCGTACGGGAAATCAAATATGACCAGATCGTGATGGCCCCCGGCTCGATCTCGCGGACCCTGCCGATCCCCGGGCTCAAGGAGAACGCGGTCGGCTTCAAGACCATCGGTGAGGCCATCTACCTGCGCAATCACGTGCTTGCCCAGCTCGACGCGGCGGCCAGCACCGACGATGCGGACCTACGCCGTCGGGCACTGACCTTCGTCTTCGTCGGCGGCGGTTACGCCGGCATCGAGGCGATGGCCGAGCTGGAGGACATGGCCCGCGACGCGTTGCGCTACTACCCGGAGCTCAAGCAGGGCGAGATGCGCTGGGTGCTGGTCGAGGCGGCCCAGCGGATCCTGCCCGAGGTCGGCGCCGAGATGGGCGCGTACACGGTCCAGCGGCTGCTCGGACGCGGCATGGACCTGCGGCTGAACACCCGGCTCGACTCGTGCGTGGACGGCCTCGTGATGCTGTCCGACGGCGATGTCTTCGACGCCGGCACCATCGTCTGGACCGCCGGCGTGAAAGCCAACCCGGTCCTGCAGCTCACCGACCTCCCGCTGGACTCCCGCGGCCGGGTCACCTGCGCCGCGACCATGCAGGTCATCACCGCCGACGGCACCGTCGTGCCGGGCGCCTGGGCGGCCGGCGACGGCGCGTCCGTGCCGGACCTCACCGCCGACGACCCGACCGTCACCTGCGCCCCCAACGCACAGCACGCCGTACGCCAGGCGGCCCAGCTCGGCACCAACATCGCGCTGGTCGTGCACGGCGCCCCCCCCGTCCCGTACAAGCACAAATACGTCGGGTCGGTCGCCAGCCTCGGGCTGCACAAGGGTGCCGCGCGGATCTTCGGGATGAACTTCACTGGGCTGGCCGCTTGGCTCCTGCACCGCACGTACCACATGAGCGGGGTCCCCACCCTGAACCGCAAGGTCCGAGTGGTCGCCGACTGGACGCTAGCGCTGTTCCTCAAACGCGAGGTCGTCTCGCTCGGCCAGCTGCACTCGCCGCGGGTGGAGTTCACCGAGGCAGCCACCCCGGCGCCGGCCCGTCCGGTGGCCCGGGAGCACACTCGAGAGGCAGCCGTCACAAGCTAACAGGTTATGACCCCACGACACCGCCCGGTCGCGTAACGTGACCGGGGTTGGGCCCGGGTGGTGGAATGGCAGACACGGTCGTCTTAAACACGACTGCCTTGGTAAGGCGTGCGGGTTCGAGTCCCGCCCCGGGCACTATCCTGAGCAGGGTAAACGCGCTGCGGTGTGATCTCGGGAAGGCCTGCTTTGGCCCATATCGACGGCCGTAGAGGTATGCCAACAAATAGTGCCCGCCACGAAACCGTGGCGGGCACTATTTGTCACTTCATATTCAGCCGGACCATGGAGCCCAACCCGGCGGGGCTCGTCAGCGCAGGACGTACAGCCGGACGAGGTTGGAATGGAACGGGTCCTGGTAGCAGTCCCAGTCACCGGCCTGGTTGTTGCGATACATGTCCACGCCCTGTTCGGCGCAGTGCGCGCAGCTCGCCCCAGCCGTTGGATCCTGGAAGGCGGTCCATTCCTGCCAGCCTGGCAGGCTGGCCCTGAACCCCGGGCAGTCGTGGCCGATGTCGCTGGGCTGCGCATGAACCGCCGGCGCGGCCGCTGATGGTGTCGAAAACGCCAGTCCAGCGAGGGCGGCGAAGCCGACGAGTGAGCTGGCGACGATCCGACGGTGCGATCGCATTCAAGTTCTCCTTTGTTTGAGTGGGTGACCGCGGTTGTAGCTGGAATTCGAGCCGGCAGAATTTTCCAGGGTGTGCGCAGATGAATGCGTACGCGGCCGCCACGGCTTTGTTCGAGGTAGTCGGGAAAAATGCTTACGGGTCAGAAATCGACTGGGAATATGGTCAGTGCCAGCCGATGGTCCAGTTGTGGATCTCGCCGGTGCCTTGGACCGTCAAGGTGACCGGGCCGCCGTTTCCGATGTTGTATATGTGGGTTTGCGGCGGCGCGTTGACGGTGGTTATGCCGCCGCACGTGCCGACTGACCAGCTGATCTGAGTGTTCGCGCCGCCAAGCGCGTCGTAGTCGACCCACATCTGTCCGCGTGGCGCGTTGAACGAAAGCACACATGACGGGGTGCCGGTGCACGACTTGTTTCCCGATGCCGGCGCGGCCGCCGCTGGTGCGGCCGTGGCGCTGAGCGCGACGACGGCTGTCGCGGCCACCAAAAGGGCAGGCATTTTCATACGGTGCCTCCTCAAATCCCGGGGTTGGTCATGCCGCCGCAGTCGCCTCGCGATCTCGGCCGTGTAGATAATGATTGAGCTTTCCGGAAAAATCAATACACACTTGTCATGTCATGTGAAATGAGGCAGGGCCGTGGTGGGAAATCGAGATACACACCGAAGATTGGTCACTCGCGAGGGAATCAATGACGGGTTCGGATCTGACTTTTGTCATCGGCGCATGATGATTTTGCGACGGACCGCGTGCGACGGGTCAAATACTCGCGTACGAATGGATGTCAGTAATTCTCCGCGGTGAAATGGTGGTCTAGGAGCGGTGGCTGACGATGTTGACGGTGTGGCCGTTGGGGTCGCGGACGAAGAATCGGCGTACGCCCCACGGTTCGTCGCGGAGTTCGTAAACGATCTGGTCGCCGCGCCGGACCGCGGCTTCGTGGGCGGCGTCCACGTCGGCGACCTCGATGCTGAAGTCGGCGGTGGGCGAGCTGGCCGGCAACACGATGATCTGGGCGGTGGGATTCGCCCTCGAAACGAGGAACGTCACCCCCCGCTGGGGTCGCGGTGGACGTCGAGGGCGAGAAGGCCGGTGTAGAAGTCGATCGTCTGCTCCGGGTCTTCGGTGCTGAGGTCGGGAACGATGCGGCGTACGTCCGTTGTCATGGCGGCAACCGTACGTACCCGGCTGGTCGGGTCGCTTGGACAAAATTGTCGTGGCCACCGCAGACTTAAGGAAAGGATCATCCTCGCGGACCAGCCCCGGGACGCTTCGTCGCGTTATTCTCGGGGCGTCGCGCGTTTTGGGCGGCTTTCGGGAGGTCAGTGTGAACAGCAGCAACCCCGTCTTCGGGCGGGACCCGTGGGGCGAGAACCGGGGCCGCGGGCGGGCCCGCGACCGGCAGCAACCTGTCGGTTACGGCGGCTCGAGTCCGTACGGGTACGGGCCGGCCGGCGATCCCACGTACGGTGACCCCGACTACGGCGTCATCGCGCATCCGGGTCCGCGGTCGCTGGCGGCGATGACCGTCGAGGACGTGGTGGTCCGTACGCTCGGCCTGCTGGCCATCAC
Organism: Fodinicola feengrottensis; assembly: GCF_010993775.1. Classification (GTDB taxonomy): domain Bacteria; phylum Actinomycetota; class Actinomycetes; order Mycobacteriales; family HKI-0501; genus Fodinicola; species Fodinicola feengrottensis. Next base: position 12,525 of record NZ_WOTO01000015.1, read on the forward strand.
GGTGGCCGCCGCGGCCGCCGCGTGGATTCTGCTGCCGGCCGGCGCGTTGGCGAACTTCGCGCTCATCGGGGCCGTGGTGATCGGCCTGGTCTTGGGCCTGGTGATCTCGTTGGGTCGGATCACCAACCCGGTGGCCATCATCGGCTACGCCGTGGTGGAAGGCGTTCTGCTCGGACTTTTCAGCAGGGTCTTCGAAAATCTCTACTCAGGCATCGTGTTGCAGGCGATTGTCTGCACGCTGGCGGTGTTCGGCGGGATGACGCTGCTCTACCGGTTCCGGATCCTGCGGGCCACGCCTGGGTTTGTCCGCTGGGTAACCGGCGCGGTGATCGGCGTGGGCGTGCTGATGCTCGTCAACTTCGGCCTGTCGATCTTTGGCGTGAACGGCGGCAATGGCCTCGGGCTGCGGGAATATGATCCGACCGCGAAGGCCGGCTGGCTGCCGATCGTGTTCAGCCTGATCTGTGTGGGGGCTCGCCGCGCTGACGTTCATCCTCGACTTCGCGGTCGTGGAGGACGGGGTCGCGCGGGGCGTCGACCGGCGGTTCGCCTGGTATGCGTCTTTCGGCATCCTGGTCGGGCTGATCTGGCTCTACCTGGAGTTGCTGAGGTTGCTCGGCTACGCCCGGCGATAGCGTGACGCGTCCCGACGGCCAGCGCCTCCGGGTCGAGACCGACCGGCTGTTGAACGCGACAGCCGGCTGGTCGGCGCGTCGGTGGCGCCCGTACGAGCCGCGGATGCGCGCCGCTCTGCAGGCGCTCGCCGACCTCGACGCAGACGCCGAAGGTATCGAGCGGCGGCCGCTGCCGGCGGTGGACAACCAGGAGATCCTGCCGATGCAGCTCGCCGTCCTGGTGGACGACCTGCTGCGTACGAGCGCGTCCGACGACGCCCTCGCGCGCGCCGCCGACATCGTGACGTCTATCCGCCGGTAACCCTCGATGGCCCATGAGCGGGCCACCGAGGGCTCCGAAGGGATTAGAGGCGTTCGAGGATCAGGGCCATGCCCTGGCCGCCGCCGACGCACATCGTCTCCAGGCCGAAGCGCTTGTCGTGCCACTCCAGCGAGTTCAGCAGCGTGGTGGTGATCCGCGCGCCGGTCATTCCGAACGGGTGTCCGACGGCGATCGCGCCGCCGTTGACGTTCAGTTTCTCCAGCGGGATCCCGAGGTCCTGGTACGACGGGATGACCTGCGCGGCGAAGGCCTCGTTGATCTCCACGAGGTCGATGTCGTCGATGGTCATGCCGGCTCGCGCGAGCGCCTGCCGGGATGCCTCCACCGGCCCGTAGCCCATGATTTCCGGCGACAGCCCGGAAACTCCGGTCGCGACGATCCGGGCCAGCGGCTTGATGCCGAGCTCGCGGGCCTTGGTGTCGCTCATCACGACCACCGCGGCGGCGCCGTCGTTGAGCGCGCAGCAGTTGCCGGCGGTGACCCGTCCGTCCGGTCGGAACACCGGCTTCAGGCCGGAAACGCCGTCAACCGTGACGCCTGGCCGCGGGCCGTCGTCGCGGTCCAGGACGTTGCCGTTGGGCAGTGTGATCGGGGTGATCTCGCGGGCCCAGAAGCCGTCCTTGATGGCCTTCTCGGCCAGGTTCTGCGACCGTACGCCGAATTCGTCCATTTCCGCGCGGCTCACGTTTTTGAGCTGTGCCAGGTTTTCCGCGGTCTGACCCATCGCGATGTAGACATCCGGGACAACGCCGTCCTCGCGCGGGTCGTGCCACTGGGTGCCGCCCTGCGGGAGCAGTGCGCTGCGGGCCCCGCCGTCGGCGAAGAACGGGCTGCGGGTGTCCGGCCACGAGTCGGAGCTGCCCTTGCCGAACCGGGACACGCACTCCACGCCGGCGGAGATGAAGGCATCGCCCTCGCCGGCCTTGATGGCGTGGAAGGCCATTCGGGTGGTCTGCAGGCTCGACGAGCAGTAGCGGGTGATCGTGGCGCCCGGCAGCGAGTCGTACCCGAGCTGCACGGCCACCACCCGGGCCATGTTGAAGCCCTGCTCGCCGCCCGGCAGCCCGCAGCCCAGCAGCAGGTCGTCGATGGTGTTCGGGTCCAGCTGCGGGACCTTGCCCAGCGCCGTCTGGACGATGGTGGCGGTCAGGTCGGTCGGCCGTACCTCGGTCATGGAACCTTTGCCAGCCCGGCCGATCGGGGAGCGGGCGGTCGCGACGATCACAGCGTCAGTCATGTACTCGAAAGTAACCCACCGTTGGCGTCCGGTCATCCCCTGCGTACGCGCGTGATCGGTTCACCAGAGTGTGGTTCGGGCCACTTGCCCAGCAGGTTCAGGAACGGGCGGCTGGTACGCGAGCGGTGCGCTCGATCGGCGAGATGGGTGCGGCCTCGGCAACCGCGACCGCTGCCGGAGTGGCCGGGTGGCCGGCGCTGATCGGCCAGCGGGGGAGCCGGATCCGCTGGCGCAGCTGTGCCCAGCGACCCCGGCGGCCCCGCTCGGAGCTGTTGACGGCCGCGCCGGACACCTCCGTGCCGGCGGTGTCGACGGCGTGCACGGCGGCCTTGGGCAGCGGCAGGATGCCGTCGCCGAGCCGGCGGTGCGGCACGTCGGTCTGCGGCTCGGTGCCGGTGACGCTGGCGATGACGGACGGGAGGATGGCGGCGATCGCGGTGGCGTAGCCGAGTGCGGACGGGTGGAACCGGTCGGGCGAGAACATCCGGTCGCGGGCCCGGGCGAACTGCGGGCCGAGCAGGTGGCCGAGCGAGACCGTACGCCCGCCAGCCTCCACGACGGCGATGGTTTGGGCGGCCGCCAGTCGGCGGCTGTCCAGCCGGGCAACCCAGCGCAGCGGCGGCCGGATCGGCTCGATGGTGCCCAGGTCAGGGCACGTGCCGACGATCGGTTGGCAGTCGATGGCGACCAGCTGCTGGACGGTCTCGGACAGGTAGCGGACGGCGTCGGAGATCCGCGCCCGGGTGGTCACGTCGTTGCCGCCGATCATGATCATCGCGACCTCCGGGCGCTCCGGCAGCACCCGCTCGAGCTGCGGCGGCAGGTCGGCGGACACCGCGCCGACGACGGCCGCGACGATCACCCGCACCGGCCGGTGCAGCGTCTGGGAGATCCCGGTCGCGAGCAGCGCGCCGGGCGTTTCGGCGGCCAACTGCACTCCGTAACCGACCGCACTGGAGTCGCCCAGCACGGCTAATACGACCGGCTTGCCGGAATATTGGGTGCCATAAAGACCTGCGCCGGTGGGCGGCTCACCGTACGGGAGTGGCTGGATCGCCCGGCGGGCGAAACTGGCCTCGGCCATTAACAGCCCGTACACACCGGCGCCCAGCAGACCCGCCCCGCCCCGCCGCCGTACGCAGCGGCGGCGGTGGCGATCCTGCGTGCTGTGCGTGCCCTGCTCATCGCCCCCCCACCACCCCCACTCCCTCGTCGCAGTCCCTAACGATCACTTAAGTGAACTACGGGAATGCCACAATGATCAGCGATTTAATCGTGTCGCGGGAGTTGTTTTCAGCGTGACGCGTGCAATAGGACGTGAGATGCACTAAAGTGCGCCGGCCTCCGCGGCACTGGCTACCGTCGGGTAGAGGGGGCGAAAGCCAAGCTCACGGCGGATCCGCGCGGTGCTCACGGTGTGTAGCCACGGACGCGCCTCCACCGAACGGTCCGCACTTTCTGCCCGCTCGGGCAGCTCGATGCCGTGCAGCTGGAATATCTCGAAAATGGTCATCGGGGCATCGTCGGACAGGTTGTACGTACGGCCGGCGATTCCTTCGGCACGCAGCGCGCGCAAGAGCGCCTGGCCCACGTCCGCGTGGTGGCCGGTGGTCATCCGCTGATGCGCCGGCCAGTCGGCGACCAGCCGGACCGCGTCTGTGACATGTGGGTCGCCGTCTCCGTACACGAAGGGCAGCCGGACGATCCGCAGGTCCAGGCCGCGGGTCTGGTGCAGCGTACGAAGCCGCCGCTCGGCTTCGGCCTTGGGCCGAGGGATAGCCGAACAGGTCGGTGCCGACCGGGTCGTCCTCAGTCGCCGGGCGGCCGTAGTCGCAGCCGTCGTAGACCAGGTTCGTACTGGTGTAGACGAATTTGGTGATGCCGGCGTCCAGCGCCGCGTTGGCCAGCATTTCGGTGCCGGCGATGTCTGTGTCGGTCAGTTCCTGCGGCGACCAGGCCCGGAAGGAGCTGGCGATGTGGACGATCGCGGTGATGCCGATGAGTGATTTGCGTACGGCGGCCTCGTCGCGCAGGTCCGCGACCGCGATGTCGGTGGGGAGGTCGATGTTGTCGTTGCGTACGAGCAGTCGGGTTGGTTCGCCGGCGGCGAGCATCCTGCGCGCGAACCTGCTGCCGACCTTGCCGGTGGCCCCGGTGATCAATGTGGTCATGGGTACGACACTGCGGCGAGCCGGTCGGTGCCGGCAGAGGCCTGCTAAGGCTGGGATTGCCGATCCCTGGCTGAGCTGGGCGTAACTCGCGAAGATGGGTTCTTATGGACGCTCCGAGCCTGGCCGATTTCCTCCGACGCCGGCGGGCCGCGCTGCAGCCCGACGCAGTGGGACTGCCGGCCGGTCGGCGACGCCGTACGCCTGGATTGCGTCGGGAGGAGGTGGCCGCGCTTACTGGCATGTCCTGCGACTACTACACGCGGCTGGAGCAGGCTCGTGGCCCGCGGCCGTCCCGGCAGCTGCTGGCCGCGCTGGCGCGCGCGTTGCGGCTGACCGACGACGAGCGGGATCACCTGTTTCACCTGGTCGGCGAGGAGGCGCCGCGGCTCGGGATGACTTCGGACCACGTACGCCCCGGCGTTCTGCGGATGCTCGACCGACTCAGGGACCTGCCCGCGTCCGTGTTCGACGACCTCGGCTACATCCTCGCGTGGACCCCGGTGGCGGCCGCTCTGGGCAGCGACTACTCGGAGCTCGCGGACGCCGACCGCAACGTCCACCTGCTCTTCTTCTGTCCACCTTCTGGCCGTCCCCGGCTCGCTGTCCGCGACCGCGAGGCGAACGCGCGAAGTCACGTCGCCGACCTGCGCCTCGCCGTCGCCGCCCACCCTGGCGACCGCCGCGGCCCCGAGCTGGTCCGCCGGTTGCGCGCCGGCAGCCCCGAATTCGCCCGACTGTGGGAGGAACATGAGGTGACCGTGCGCCGCTCGATGACGAAGACTTTCGTCCACCCGGAAATCGGTGAGATCGAGCTGGCCTGCGAAATGTTCCACCTGCCCGAAGCCGGCCAGAAACTGATCGTCCACTCCGCCGCTCCCGGCAGCAGCGCCGAACAGGCTCTGGAGCTGCTGCGCGTCCTGGGCACCCAGACCACCGCCGTGTAGGGCTGGGTTTGCCGTCGAGTGCGGGACTTTATCCCGCACTCGACGCTGAGCGTGGGACAAAGTCCCGCACTCGGCGCGTTTTCTCAGGCGGCGCCGATTTGTGTGCGTACGCGTGTCTGCTTCTACGCGCTTACCACGCGCGCGCGCTTACTTACGTAACGTTAAAACCCACGTACCCACCCCCCGCCCTTTAAAGGGCGGGGGCCTAATAGTACTTTGTTAGGTTGTTTCGGCGTGTCGAGTCGGAGTTTTTGTTGTTATTCGGGACAATGTGTGGCATGAACCTGAAGCGCGGGATTCGTCAGGATCTTGAGCGGTACGTGCTGGATGTTTTTGGCGCGTTGCCGCGTTCGGATCAGCGGGTGAAAGCGGGCGCGTATCTGCGTGGCGTGTTGACCGATGGTCGGCGTAAGTCGATGTGGCCGATGGCGGAGCGGGTCGGCGTGGACTACCAGCAGATTCAGCAGTTCGTGTCGTCCTCGACCTGGCCGGTGGAGCCGGTTCGCGCGCGAATCGCGCGGCTCGCCCAGGAGTTGGTCGACCCGGTGGCGTGGGTCGTGGACGACACCGGGTTTCCTAAGGACGGCAAGCATTCCCCGTGTGTGGCGCGGCAGTACAGCGGCAGCCTGGGCAAGGTCGGGAACTGCCAGGTCGCGCCAGCCTTCACCTGGCCACCGACGTGGCGTCGGTACCCGTGAACTGGCGCTTGTTCGTGCCTGAGCGCTGGGACGACTCACTCGCCGACGACGGTGATGCCGAGACGGTCGCGGCGCGACGAGCCGCGGCGAAAATCCCGGCAACCGAACGACACCGGGAAAAATGGCGGATGGCACTGGAAATGATCGACGAAACAACGAAATGGGGCCTGCGCCCCGGCGTGATATGCGCGGACCCCGGCTACGGTGACTGCGGCGATTTTCGCACGGCACTGACCGACCGTGGATTGTCTTATGTCGTCGGCGTCAAAGGTGACACCGGCGCGCACGCCGTGGACACCGAACCCGATATGCCGCCCTATTCCGGGTCCGGTCGCCCGCCGACAGCCCGCTACCGCACCAAACCCCTCAGCCTCAAGCAACACGCGATACGTGCCTCAACCCAGGCCGCGCAGACGATCACCTGGCGCAAAGGCACCATCGGTCCACTTCGTTCCCGGTACGTCATCATCCAAGTCCGACCCGCCAACCGCCACATCCCCCGTCAATCGGACGGCACACTACCGATCACCTGGATGATCGCCGAATGGCCCCCAAAAGAAGAAGAACCCACAAAATACTGGCTATCCAACCTCCACCCCAGCACCCGACCGAAAACCCTCGTGCAACTCGCAAAAATCCGCTGGCGCATCGAACACGACTACAGAGAACTCAAAACCGGACTCGGCCTCGACCACTTCGAAGGACGATCCTGGCTCGGCTGGCACCACCACGTCACCCTCACCAGCGCGGCACACCTGTTCATCACCAAAACCAGGCTCACCAACCAAAAAGCACCAGCGCCGGCCCACCCCCAACCCTTTACCAAATAATACGAGAAATCCAGCACATCCTCGCCACCTGGGCCGGCGCATGCCATACCTGCCACCAAATTCTACGAACCTAACAAAGTACTACTAATTCTTGCAGAAAAAAGTGCGGAAACGCCGCCGCGGAGACCAATCTGTGGAAAAGCCTGGGAGCCCAGACTTTTCCACAGGGCAGGTCAGAAAGAGATCGCCGGCAGCACCTGTACGTCCGAGGCGCGTACGAACGCGATGCGGTGGTTGTACTGGATCTCCACGTAGCGGGTGTGGCCGGTGACGACGGTGTGGTCGCCGGGATACGACGAGTCGATTGTCGGGGGCGTAGTAGTAATCCGTCGACACTCGCCACTCGCCGAGGGTGTAGCGCTGGCCGGCCGCGATCGTGTAGGCGAGGGCGTCGTCGGGCTGGACCGGTACGGGACTGCCGTTGTACGCGGCCGCTTCTGGATATGCCTTGCCGTAGACCGGGATGCTGGCCAGGCCGTGCCGCGGGGTGATTTCGAAGCCGGCCGACGAGTACGCCGTTGGGGTGCTGCGCGGGTTCAGGAACCAGGCTTTTTGGCCGAGGTACCAGATCGCGCTCCAGTCGCCGGACCGCCCCGCCGCCCACGAACTGCTGGCCGGCTTCGGCGCGGGCGCCCCAGTCGGCGATGTCGGTGGTCGCCGGCCCCGCGTGTAGGCCGACGTCGGTGACCAGCGGCGCGTCGGCGGATGGGGACGTACGCAAATAGACGAAATTGCTGCCCTGTGCCGCACACGGCGTGCCGCTGCCCGAGGTGTCACAGCCGGACACCGGCAGCTGCTGGGTGGCGAAGTTCGGCGCGATCGTCAGCAGGCCGCCGTGCCGGTCCTGACGCGGGGTGGCGTGCAGCAGGTCCAGGTAGTGGTTCCAGTCCCAGAACGGTCCCGGATCCCAGTGCATACCCCGAATTTTGTTGGTCGACAGGCCAGGAACGTTGCCGTGGCCGATAATGTGCTGACGGTCCAGCGGAATGTTGAAACGCTGAGCCAGATAACGCACCAGTTTCGCGGACTGGCGATACATCGCCTCGGTGTACCAGGTGGCCCCGGCGGCCGCGAAGCCCTCGTGCTCGATGCCGATCGAGTGGGTGTTCACGTACCAGTTTCCGGCGTGCCACGCGACATCCTTGGTCGGCACCATCTGAGTGATATGGCCGTCGCTGGAGCGCATCACGTAGTTCGAGGTGGCCTGGGCCGCCGGATTCTGGAACCAGCTGACCGTGCCGTTGTAATAGCCCTCTTGGTCGTGAATCACGATGTACTGGATTTTCGACGTCGACGGCCGGTTCGCGAGGTCGTAGTTTCCGTACGCCTCCTTGCTTGTCCCGGTCTGTTGGTACGCCGCCGGAATGAAGTCGCAGTCCAAAGTGGACGGACAATCCGGCTGGGTGGTGCCGGCCGCGGGAGCGCTCAGGTGCAGTGCCGCCAGCTGACCGGTGGCCGGCGAGACGCCCGGGGCGGCGGCGAGGGTGACCTGCTGGCCGTCCACGGTCTGCCGGCTCATGCCGGTACGGATGAGGTCGAAGACCTGGTCGGCGAATTCCTTCGCCCCGGCCGTCGTGGTGGCGCTGGAGTAGCGGCCCACCGCGCCGTACCAGTCGCCGGCCGTTCCCCGTCGCCGGTGCGTCGAGCGCGTGCTGATAACTGGCCAGCAGTGCGGCCGCGCCGGCGATGTTCGCGGTCGGGTCGGTCCGCAGCCGGTCCGCGCCGATGCCGGTCAGGCTGGCGGCCGTGGGGAGCGTGCGCAGGGCCGGCGCGTCGAGGCCGGCGCCCGACACGGGCGCGCGCGGCTGGGCCGGCCGGGCGGTTCGCGTCGCCGCGCGGGTCATCGCCGAAGTCGCCGGAGCCAGAGCCGGAGCCGGAGTTGGAGGCGGAACTGGAGCCGGAGCCGGAGGCGGCCGGCGCGTGGTCCACCACGTACCGCGCGTCGGTGAGGTTCATCGGCCCGTACCCACCGGACGAGCTGGGCGAGCCGGCGTGGTCGTCCCACCGCGACTCCAGGTACGAGACACCGAGCAGGACCGTTTCTGGTACGCCGTAGTGCTGAGCGGCCGCGGCGAAGGCCTGCTGCCGGTCGCCGGCAGCGGGCGGTGGTGCCGCCGAGACGGCTGGGATGCCAGCACGGTCGCGAGGGCGGCGACCGTCGCGGCGGCGAGGATCGGGCGGAGTCGGGGCATCGGAAAGCCTCCAGGACGGCAATAACTAACCGTTGACAAGGGCGTGAGCGAAAGGATCCTACTGGAGGGGTTGCCCGTTTCGACCAGTGATGGGCTGTTGTGTGGAAAACGTGTCCGAGGCCGGACGGGCACGCTTGCGCAGGTCGGGGCGGTAGTCGCCGGTGCGGCGGACAGTATCCTCGGAGCTAGCGGTCGTCCCGGCATAGTGGCCGGTCCCGCCTTTTTGATCGAAGGGTGCGTCGCGTCGTGCGCGTCTACGACTCTCTCGTCGACCTGGTGGGGAACACCCCGCTGGTCAGACTTTCCAGTGTCACCAGCGGAATCTCCGCGACCGTGCTGGCCAAAGTGGAGTATTTCAATCCCGGCGGCAGCGTGAAGGACCGGATCGCCCTGCGGATGATCGAGGCCGCGGAAGCATCCGGCGAACTCAAGCCCGCCCGGCGGCACCATCGTGGAGCCGACCAGTGGCAACACCGGGGTCGGGCTGGCCATCGTGGCCCAGCGCAAGGGTTACAAGTGCGTCTTCGTCTGCCCCGACAAGGTCAGCACCGACAAAATCAACGTCCTCCGGGCGTACGGAGCGGAGGTCGTGGTCGCCCCGACCGCGGTGGCGCCGGACAACCCGGAGTCGTATTACAACGTCTCCAACCGGCTGCTGCAGGAGATCCCGGACGCCTGGAAGCCCGACCAGTATTCCAACCCGGAAGGCCCCGAGTCGCACTACCGCTCCACCGGCCCGGAGATCTGGGACGACACCGATGGCAAGGTGACACATTTCGTCGCCGGCGTCGGCACCGGCGGCACGATCAGCGGCACCGGGCGCTATCTCAAGGAAATCTCCGATGGGCGCGTACGAGTGATTGGCGCCGACCCGGAGGGCTCGGTCTACTCCGGCGGCTCGGGCCGGCCCTATCTGGTGGAAGGCGTCGGCGAGGACTTCTGGCCGACCGCGTACGACCCGAAGGTGCCGGACCAGATCCTGCCGGTGTCGGACCGCGACTCGTTTCTGATGACCCGCCGGCTGGCCCGCGAGGAGGGCCTGCTGGTCGGCGGCTCATGCGGGATGGCCGTGGTCGCCGCGCTGGAAGTGGCCCGCAAGGCCGGTCCGGACGACGTGGTCGTGGTGCTGCTGCCCGATGGCGGCCGCGGCTACCTGTCCAAGATCTTCAACGACGACTGGATGGCCGACTACGGTTTTCTCGGCAGTGGCGCCGATGTCACGGTCGGGGACGTGCTGGCCCGCAAGAGCGGCAAGCTGCCTGAGCTCGTCCACGTACACCCCAATGAGACCGTACGGGAGGCGATCGACATTCTCCGCGAGTACGGGGTGTCGCAGCTGCCGGTGGTCAGCCAGGAGCCACCGGTGATGGCCGCCGAGGTGGTCGGGACGGTCGTCGAGCGAGATCTGCTGGACGCCTTGTTCAGCGGTCGGGCGCAGCTCGCCGACGGGCTGGAGAAGCACATGTCGGCCGCGCTGCCGATGATCGGAGTGGGGGAGCCGGTGCAGGCCGCGATCCACGCTCTGGAGAAGGCGGACGCCGCGCTGGTGCACGACGGCGGCCTGCCGACCAGCGTCCTGACGCGGCAGGACGTGCTCGGCTACCTCGTCCACGAATAGCACCTGACGGGACGAGATCTTGGTTAGTTGGCCCGCGCATAACAGAGTGTCTCTTCTGTACGGGCCAACTAACAACGAAAACCGCTATTAGGGCGTGTCTCCTAACCCCAGGCGGCGAGGGCCAAGCCCAAGCGTCGGCTGCCGGCACCGGGCGATCACCCCCATACAACAACGGTATGAAGGTGACCGCCCGGCACCGGCAGCCAACGCTTGGATCTCGACCCTCATCCACCTGGAGTTAGGAGACACGCCCTAGGCGGGCAGGCTGGTACGGCGGGTTTCCGGGTCGGCGGAGGTCAGGGCCAGCGCCATCCGTTCGCGCGTTGGCCTGGGCCTCGCGGGCGACCGGCTGGCGTGCGCGTTCGTACGAGCTGAAGGCCAGCGGGACGGGCAGGTGGGGCATGGTCAGCAGGTCGGCCAGCAGGGCCGCGTCCTCGATGCCGACGCCGGCGCCCTGACCCAGGGTCGGGCTCATGGCGTGCGCGGCGTCGCCGATGAGGGCGACGCGGTTGCGGACCCACTCGTCGGTTTCGACCTGATTGACGTTGACGTAGATGCCTTCGACCTCGGACGTCAAGCCCTCTCGTACGGTCTGCCAGGGCCCGATCGCGTCCGGGAACAGATCGGCGATCTGCGGTGCCGTCAGTTCGCGGCGGTTGTCCGGCTCACCGGGCAGGAAGACCATGATGTGCAGGTCGCCGTCCGGGGGGTGTTGAAGCCCAGCAGCGCGCCCGGGCCGGTACGGATGCCGGTGTAGTCGATTTTTTCGCTGTTGGGAATGCGAAACCTGGTGATCGCGACGCCGGTGTAGGTGGGGCGCGGGCCGCCCAGGACCTCCGTACGGGTCCACGAGTCGATGCCGTCGGCGCCGATGACGGCGTCGAAGACCTGCTCGTCGCCGTTGTCGAACCGGACGAGTACGTCGTCGCCGCGGTCGTCGACCTCGACTGGTTTCACGCCCGTACGAACAAGGTCGCGGACCGGCGCCAACATGGCCTGTTGCAGGCCCGTACGACTGAAGACCGAGTTCAGGACGCCGGTCCTGCAGCGGATGTGGCCGCCATCGGCGTCGATGAGGTAACTGCGTTCGGTGCGGTGGTGCGGCCAGGTGGGCGCATCGTCGAAACCGAGCAGCTTCAGCGCCGCGTAATGCCGGGCGGACAGCGTGATCGCGAGGCCGACGGCGGTCAGTTCGGCGGCCTCCTCGACGACGACCGCTTCGACGCGCCGCGCCGGCGCAGGCCGGTCGCGAGCGCGAGGCCGGCGATGCCGGCGCCGATGATGAGGATGCGCTTGCCGGTCATGAGGGGGAGTCCTTCCGCGCGGAAGTCACGGTCATTCCGCCGTCGATGGTGAAAACCTGTCCGGTGACCCAGCTCGCGGCCGGATCGATGAGCCGGTGGATCCAGTCGGCCACCTCGGCCGGGTCGCCGAGCCGGCCCAGCGGCAGCAGGGCCGCTTCGCGCTTCTTGATGTCCGCGAGCTGGCCCGCCGGGGCCAGCCGCTCTAACAGACCGGAGTCGGTCGGGCCCGGAGCCACCGCGTTGACCCGGATTCCGCGGTCCGCGAGCTCGCTGGCCCAGCTCCTGGTCAGGTAGTCGAGGGCGGCTTTGGAAGCGCCGTAGAAAACCGCTGGCGAGGCTCGGCAGTTGGCCGAGTGCGCTGGAGACGTTCACGATCGACCCGCCAGTCTTGGCCAGGTGGGGAATGCTGGCGGTCACCAGCCGGGCCGGCCCGATCAGGTTGATGGCGAGCATTTCGGTGATCGCCTCGAAATCGGTCTCCTCGGTCGGCATTCGTACGTGCATGCCGGCGTTGTTGACCAGGGCGTCCAGCCGGCCGTACGCGCTGATCGCGAAGTCGACCGAGACGGTCGCCCGGTCCGCGAACGCGAGGTCCGAGGTGATCGAGCGGATGTTCGGGTTCTGGTCGGCGACCTCCCACAGGGTGTCTTCCTGGCGTCCGGTCACCACCACCCGCCACCCTTCGCGCGCGAGCAGCAGGGCGGTTGCCCGGCCGATGCCGGAGCCGCCGCCGGTGACCAGTACGACCGGGGAGTCGTCGTTCGCGATGCTCATGCGGTCGCCGCCAGTTCGGCCGGCGCGATCGAGCTGAGCTGGATCGGCAGCGCGTGCAGTCCGCGCATCAGTGGACTGATCCGCCATTGCAGCTCTTTTGGTTCCACGGCAAGGGAAATCTCGGAGGATCGGCGCAGTAGCGTGTCGAACGCGAGTTGGCCTTCCAGTCGGGCCAGTGGCGCGCCCAAGCAGTAGTGCAGGCCCTGTCCGAAGGCCAGGTGCTGGTTGCCGTTTCGTGTACGTTCAAGTCGTCCGCCTCGCTGACCAGCGCCGGGTCGTGGTTGGCCGAGCCGAGCGCGAGCAGCAGGCCCTCACCGGCGGCGATCCGTACGCCGGCGATGGTCAGGTCCTCGCTCGCGTATCGGATGGTCGCGTGCGACACCGGGCTGTCGTAGCGGAGCAGTTCCTCCACCGCGTCCGGCGTACGCGCCGGGTCCGACCGCAGCAGTTCCAGCTGGTCGGGGTGCTGGATCAGCGCCAGCAGGCCGTTGCCGAGCAGGTTGACGGTGGTCTCGTGGCCGGCGATGAGCAGCAACATGAGCGTGCTGAGCAGCTCCTGCTCGGACAGTACGTCCTTGCCGTTCTGGATCACCGTGGTCGTGACGTCGTCCGCCGGATGGTCGCGCTTGGTCCGCACCAAACCGCCCATGTACTGGATCAGCTGGGCCACCGCGGCCGGCCGGGTGGTCACCGACTCCTCGTCAGTGTTGAAGATTTTCGGTGTCCACTCGCGGAAAAGCCGCCAGTCGTCGGCCGGGATGCCGAGCATCTGGCAGATCACCGTGATCGGCAGCGGCACCGCGAACCGCTCGATGAAGTCGATCGTCTCGCCGGCCGGCAGGTGGTCGATCAGGTCGTCGGCAATGGCCTGGACGGCGATCCGCAGGCTCTGGATCCGCTTTCGGGTGAACAGGCCGCTGACCACCCGCCGCAACCGCGTGTGGTCGGGCGGATCGGTGTTCAGCAGCGTACGGATGCCGAACTGATATTGCGGCGGCTGTTCCAGGTGCAGGGGGGCGTCGTGCAGTGCGGCGACCACGTCGTCGTGCCGGCTGACCAGCCACAACTCGGCGGGGCCAGGGGTGCCGGGCGGGGTCTTGATCCGCTCCACCGGTGCGTCCGCGCGGAGGTTCGCGTATCGCGCGTACCTGTCAGCTCCGAACACTGGGTCGATGTTCATCCCAACCTCTCCAAGGACGTAATACTACGGTTGTAGTGATACGTTGACACTATGCCCGTAGTGGTTAAGCGTCAAGAGAGTGTGTCCGAGAGGGCAGTCTGACGCGGCCGTGTCAAGTGATCGCCCATTTGGCGTCCGTGAGGCCCGCTATGGGCAGCCTGACGGAAAGATTGACACGGTGATGGTAATGTTCGGCCATGACAGATCTGAAGGCGTTTATCGCCGGCCTACCGAAGGTTGAGCTGCACGTACACCACGTCGGGTCGGCCTCGCCGCGAGCGGTCTCCGCGCTCGCCGCCCGCCACGAAGGCACCACCGCGGTGCCGGCTGACCCGCGCCGCGCTCGCCGACTACTTCACGTTCAGCGACTTCGCGCATTTCATCGAGGTCTACCAGAGCGTGGTCGCGCTGATCCGCACCACCGAGGACCTGCACCTGCTGACGTACGAGGTGGCGCGCGACCTCGCCGCGCAGCAGGTCCGTTATGTCGAGCTGCAGGTCACGCCGTACACGCACTTCCTCGCCGGCATCGCGACCCAGGACCTGTGTGCGGTCATCGAGGACGTACGAGCCATCGCCGCCCGCGAGTTCGGCGTTCAGATGCGGTGGATTTTCGATATCCCCGGCGAATACGGCATCCCGAGCGCGGATGTCACGCTGGCGGCGGCGCTGGGGCAGCGGCCGGACGGGCTGCTGGGGTTTGGGCTCGGCGGGCCGGAGATCGGGCATCCGCGGGGCACCTTCCAGTCGTACTTCGACCAGGCCATCGCGGCCGGCCTGCACTCGGTGCCGCACGCCGGTGAGTCGACCGGGCCGCAGACGATCTGGGACGCGCTGACGTTGCTGCGTGCCGAGCGGATCGGGCACGGCACGCACTGCATGGAGGACCCGAAGCTGGTCGAGCATCTCGCCGAGCGGCAGATCCCGCTGGAGGTGTCGCCGACCTCGAACGTGTGCACCCGGGTGGTCGAGTCGTACGCCCAGCACCCGCTGCCGCGGATGGTCGAGGCCGGCCTGCTGGTCACCATCAACTCGGACGACCCACCGATGTTCGCACCACGCTCACTCATGAGTACGAGGTGGCCGCCGACCTGCTTTCGCTCGACGCGGCCGGCGTCGCGGCCCTGGCCAAAAACGCGGTGTCCGCGTCTTTCGCCGATGTGTCAACGAAAAACCAGCTGACCGCGGAGATCGACAACTACCTGTCGAGCACTGCGACCAATTCACCGGACCCGACCGGCACCAGCGTCGAATAGCAGTTCGGGGCGTCCGCCAGCAGCTTCGCGAGCGGGGCGATCTCGTCCGGGTGCGAGGTCGCGTTGTCCGCGACCAGCAGCCCACCCGGGCGGATCACCCGCAGCGGATGCGGCCACCAGCGCGGATATTCGGTCCGCTCGGCGTCCAGGAAAAGCAGGTCGACCGAGTCGTCCGGGAGGTCGGCGAGAAACTGTCCGCCGTCGGCGATTTTCAGGTCCACCCGGTCGGCGAGGCCGGCGGCGGCGATGTTCGCGGCCGCGTCGGCCTGGGTGACCGGGTCGGTGTCCACTGTGGTCACCCGACCGCCGACCGCCGACCGCGGCACACGCGTCCGCCAGCCAGATCGTCGAATAACCATTGGACGTACCAATTTCCAGCACTCGCGGCGCCGGGATCGCCCGGATCAGGGTGATCAGAAAAAAGCCGCCGCGCCCGGATCGACATTCCGCCGCCGCTTCAGCCGATCCGGCTCCTTGCCGTCCCATGCGCGACCTTCGTCGTACAACTTGTTCAGCAGCTGCCTGCGCGCGTCGTCCATGCGCTTCATCTTCCCGCCGCTTTTGTACGCCGCTCCCACTCTGTGAGATTTCTCCGTGCTCATGCCAATGGGCCCGTTGACTGCCCCCCTCAAAATGCAGTCAACGAGCCCATTGGCAACACGGTTACGGGAGGACTTTTTCCAGCGCGGTCAAGGCGAACTCCAGCTCGTCCGCGGAAATCGTCAGCGCCGGCCGGAACCGGATCGCCCGCTCGCCGCTGGGCAGCGCCAGCACGTGCTCGTCGTTGCGCAGCCGGGTCAGCACGTCGTCCCGTACGTCCGCGTTCTCCAGGTCGAACGCGACCATCAGCCCAAGACCGCGGACATTGCTGATCGGGTGCGTCTGGGCGAGCTCGCGCAGCCCGGCCAGGAACTGCTCACCGCGCTGCGCGGCCTGCTCGATCACGCCGTCCTGCTCGATGATCTCCAGGTAGCGCCGGGAGCGGACCATGTCCACCAGCCCGCCGCCCCAGGTGGAGTTGATCCGGCCGCTGACGGTGAAGACGTTTTCCGCGACCTCGTCCACTCGCCGGCCGGCCATCACGCCGCCGACCTGGACCTTCTTCGAGAAGGCGACGATGTCCGGCTCCAGGCCGAAGTGCTGGTATGCCCACGGCTTGCCGGTCGTACCGACGCCGGTCTGCACCTCGTCCAGAACGAAGAGCGCGTCGTAGTCATGGCACAGGTCCTGCATCGCCAACAGGAACTCGGCGCGCATGTGGTTGTCGCCGCCCTCGCCCTGGATCGGCTCGGCGATGAAGCACGCGATGTCGTGCGGGTTGGCCTCGAAAGCCGCCTTGGCCTGCGCGAGCGCCTGCTTCTCGGCCGCCCTCGACCGCGGCCAGCGCCTCGTCGGTGACCGGGAAGGTCAGCGCCGGCACGTCGATCCGCGGCCAGTCGAACTGCGGGTAGCGGGCGGTTTTGCCGGGATCGGTGTTGGTCAGCGACATGGTGTAGCCCGTACGCCCATGGAAGGCGTGCTTGAGGTGCATGACCTTGCTGCCCAGCTCCGGCGAGCGGCCGGCGGCCTCGTTGCGTCGGCTCTTCCAGTCGAAGGCGACCTTCAGCGCGTTCTCCACCGCGAGCGCGCCGCCCTCGACGAAGAACAGGTGCGGCAGCGCCGGGTCGCCCAGCACCCGTACGAACGTCTCGACGAACTCGGCGAGATGGGTGGTGTAGATGTCCGGGTTGGCCGGTTTGTTCGCGGCGATCTCGGCCAGCAGGCCCATGAACTCCGGGTCCTCGACGACGCCCGGTACGTTCAGACCCAGCGGCGCGGACGCGAAGAACGTGTACATGTCCAGGTAGCGCTCGTCGGTCCGGGCGTCGACGATCCACGAGCCCTGGCTCGCCCGGGTGTCCAGCACCAGTTTGAAGCCGTCGGTCAGCAGATGTTCGGCCAACTTGTCGTGTACGTCGGCGGGTGCGATGGCCGTACCAATGGTTGCCGTCATGATTGAAAATTTCCCCCCATCCGGGCGAGTGTCCGCAAGAATTCCTTTCAGAGGGTACGTCTTAAGCAACATCCGTCGCCAGGGGAGAGGGCTGGCCACAATGGATCAAGGAAACCTTGCAGCCGTACGCGCCGAGAATCCAGACAAAACCGGCACAAATTTCATGATCGACAAAAGGTCGTCCGGCTGGCGCCGGCGCCACGGTCAGCTGTTGAGGCTCTGCCAGGAGTCGTTGTGGCGAAGCACCCAGGACCGCAGGTGCGGATAGCCGCGGACCGACACCGGCCGGCGGGAGCGCAGCGAATACGTGTCGTTCTGCTGCTGCAGCAGGGTGGATAGCTCCCGGTCCACCAGCACGGTGCCCGGGCGGGCCACCGAGGTGAGCCGGCTGGCCAGGTTGACGACGGAGCCGAAGACGTCGCCGAAGCGATGCAGCACGCTCCCGTACGCGAGGCCGATCCGCAGCGGGGGAAGGCCGTCCTGCTCGCGTGCGGGGTCGGTCAGCCGGAGCGCGATCTCGGCGGCGTCGGCCGGGCTCTCAGCGACGAAGAGCACCTCGTCGCCGAGGGTTTTGACGATGCGGCCGCGGTTCTCGGTGACCGCGAGCGCCGCATCGGTCTCGAAATCCTCCAGCAGGGTGGCCAGCTCGGCCTTCCCGATCCGCCGGGTCATCGACGTGAAGCCGACGATGTCCGCGAAGCCAACCGCCATCTCGCTGGTGGCCAGGTCGTCGCCGGTCTCCATAAGTGCACGGCCGATCGCCGCTGTGAGCTGGCGCCGCCAGACGTACGACTGCAGCCGTTCGACGACCGGGATGATGAGTTCCTCGACCAGCGCCACACCTGCGGCCACATCGTTGCCGCGCTGGTCCATAAGACCGCGGAAAAGCTGCACCTGCCAGTCTGCGAGCCGCGAGAAGGCCTGCGCGATGGCGCGCGCCAGCGTGGTCTCATCGCTCCCCGGGATCAGGTCGCCGTCGATCAGCGAGTCCCAGAGCTTCAGCGCCATCACGTCGCTGTCGGTGAAAACCACCGGGTCGTCGCCGACGTTCGCGAAACCCATCGCGGTCCACAGCCGCTTCGCGCGCTCCAGCGGCACGTCGGCGGCCGCGGCGACCTGGTTCCGGGAGTAGCGGTGCGGGCCGCCCAGCAGGACCTGCTCGAGCACCGCGATCGCGTCGGCGCCGGTCTCCAGCTCGCCGGTCCCCATCAGGTGGTGTGGACGATCAGCACATCGCACTCGGCGCGGTGGGTGACCGCCAACGGCACCGAGCCCAGGATCCGGCCGGCGAGGGTGTTGAGGCCACGGTTCCCCACTATCAGCAGGTCCGCGTGGTGCTTGCGGGCCGCCGCGCTCAGCGACTTCACCGGCTCGCCGCGGACCGCGATCGTCTCGATGGCCAGCGCACCGGCCGCTTTCGCCCGGTCCGCGGCCGTCCGTAACGTGTCCTCGGCGGGCGTCGATCCGACGATCTGGTAAGCGTCGTCGTCGCCGAGCACGTCCTGCGCCCGGTCCACGTCGCGCGGCTCGGACGGCACGTACGCGCAGACGATGACCAGCTTGGCGCCCTTGCCGGCGCGAGCGATCTCGCCGGCCCGGTCGACCGCCTTCAACGACGTCTCGGAGCCATCGGTGCCCACCACAATGGTCTGGTATGCGCTCATTCGGCTGCACCCCTTCGGCCACGGCAAAGGATCAGGGTCCGTACCTTACCGCCGAGTACGTTCGCCGGCCCGCCGACCTCGTGCCAGCCGATATTGGCTTGTCAGCGGGCTTAGCGTGGAGGCATGTCCGGTCGTGAGCTGAGTCGGCGTTTCTACCATCCATCGATCGTCGGTCCGCTGCTGGCTCGTACGCCACACGCGGCCGCGCTCCTGGGCGACGGCTCGGAGGTGCTCGGTTTCGACGACGTGGTATCGACCGATCACGATTTCGGGCCTCGCGCGCAGATTTTCCTGCCCACGGAGGTGGATCCCGACCCTGTCGAGAAGGCATTGACCGCGTTGCCGGCGGTTTTCGAAGGCATGCCGGTCGCGTACGTCGACATCGACCGGCACGGCGGCGAGCCGCCGCACCAGGTGGAGGTGACCACCGCGCCGGCCTTCTTCACCGCCCGTCTCGGGTTCGACCCGGTCGACGCATTGACGTTGGCCAACTGGCTGCTGTCCCCGACCCAGCGACTGGCGACCCTCGTCGACGGCGTTGTTTTCCATGACCCGCTGGAAATCTTGACTGCTCGGCAGTCGAAGCTGCGGTGGTATCCGGACGACGTGTGGCGGTACGTGCTGGCAGCTCAGTGGCTGCGGGTCGGCCAGCAGGAGGCGTTCGTCGGCCGTACCGGTGGGGTCGGTGACGACCTGGGCAGCGCGATCGTCGCGGCTCGGGTCGTACGCGACCTGGTTTTGTTGGCATTTCTCATCGAGCGCCGGTGGGCGCCCTACAGCAAGTGGCTGGGAACCGCGTTTTCGCTCCTACCGCTGGCGAAAACCGTCGGACCGCCGTTGAGAGACGCTTTGCATGCTGAGAACTGGCGAGATCGTGAGGCCGCCGTCTGCGCCGCCGCCAGCCTGCTCGCCGCCGCCACGAACCGCCTCGGCCTCGCCACCGAGATCGACCCGGCGCCCCGCCAGTTCCACGACCGGGACGTACGGGTGCTCGACGCCGAACGCTTCACCGAGACGCTGACCAGCGCGATCACCGATCCGGAAGTGCTCGCGCTGCTTGCTCGGCTGGGCCGTCGATCGGACGGCACGGTCGGCTCCCTGTCCGGCTCCATCGACCAAGCCGTCGACAGCACCGACGTACTCATGCACCTCCCCGCTGTCGAGCCCTCGCTCCGGCACTGGGCCTCTGAACGCCCTGCGCTCCCCTCGGCGTCGGCGTCATGCGGCCCATTTCCGACTATTTCTTCCTCGGTCGAGCATCGGCGTAAGAACATCCCGGACCGCCGGGATATGCAGGCGTGCCAATGCGCTCTTGTCAACGAGGTACCTCGTCATCCCCACAGACGTTCCTCCGCGCCAGGTTCCAGGAGAGCGTCGAAGGCGCCGCTCTCGGCCAGTGACACCAGATCTTGCCCGGCGGCTCGCCTGATGACCTGACGAATCGCGGCATCGATCGTGTCACGGATAGTTTCGGTGCAGAAGATCTGTTTCGCCTGCCCAAGCCTATCCATATTGATATCCACGCTGGTCTTGATCATCTGCGTCCCTCCTGCTCGGACCCCAACGCCCGCTTTGGGCATCGGCGAAGCCTCACTAGAACGGTGGTGGTGGGTATTCGTCGTTGGGGGTTACGTCGTACGTTCGTCCGGTGGGGCTGGTCCAGAGGAATCGGCCTGGTGTTGGTTGGGTGACGGTCCAGCCGTGTTCTTTGATGTCGTTGTGGAATTTGCATGCTGGTCCGGTGCTGTCGTACGCGGTTTTGCCTTCCGGGTCGCGGAAGGGGGGGGGGGTGGTGTGGTCGAATTCGCAGGTCGCCGCCGGCCGGTTGCAGGCGGGTCCGCAGCATCGTTGGTCTCGGGCGTTGACCAGGTCGCGTAGCGCTTTGGTGGGGCGGTAGCGTGTACGGCCGTGGTCGATCACGACACCGCTGACGGGGTCGGTGAGGATTCGGTACCATTCGCTGTTTTCGTCGCCGGCGAGTTCGCGGGCGCGTTGCGCGGTCATCGGCCCGTATCCACTCAGGATCGCGGGGTTGTTGTCCAGGCCCATCAGGGTGGTGGCGTCGACGCGGAGTTCGATTTTGGTGCGTACGTTGCTGGGCACGCCCAGGCACAGATCGGTCAACGCATCCGCTCGCAAAGCGTCCACGTCCGAGTCTCGTCTTTGGTTTTGAGGCTGCGGGCGATGGTGTCGATGATGCGGTAGATCGCCTCCGCGGACTCGGCGGGCAGGAACGCGCCGAGCAGAGCCATGCCGTCTTCGCAGGGCTGCTTTTCTACTCGCCTCTCGGAGACCAGCTTCTTGCGGCGGGCCTCGGCGGCGGCTGGGTCGATTTTGATGACCTCCCTGCGGGCCCTGTCCCGGATCGATCGAGGTGTCTTGGAGTCGGCGCCGGGTAGGACCTATTCTTCGACTTTCCGTGCGTCTTCGGGTGAGAGGTGGCCGACCTGGTCCGCGAACGTGAACGCCTTACGCAGGTCAAGGTCACCGTGAGACATCCCAGCCATGGTGCCCGGCAGCTCATGGACCAGTTGGTACGCCAAATTCAACCGCTTCTGGGCCGCTGACAGGCTCCAGGTCAGTGATGCGGCGATTTCACCGGCCGCGTATTTGGAGAAGGGTGCACCGACGGCGGGTCGGGCGTTGGTGAAAGCGGTCCATGAACCGCATCTGCATCGCCTGCGTATACGAAATCACCTTATCCAGCGCCTCGACCGCGGCCAGCGCGGTATCAGCGTCGGCCCGGCCGTACCGGTCGAGTTCCTCCAGCATCTGCAGAGGAACCCAGCTGGGCGGCATGGTGCGCCACGGCTGCTTGTTCGGGTCGGTGAATTCCGGTCGCCTTCATTTTCTGCTCATAACCCCCGATTTTTTACCGGCTGTCGCCGACGGTCTGGTCGCCGATTTCGTTTCTGTGGATAAGAAACAGGTCACCGGAATGTCCTTGTGGATCATGCTTCTATCCAGCCATTCCCAGGAAACGCTACCGCTTACTGGATGTGAACGCGGTCCAGCGGTCGACGGCTGCTTCCAAGCTCATCGCCGCAACCTGCTCGCGTGGGACGCGGGCCGTGTGGACCAGGCGGTCAGCGAGCCAGTCCGGCACTGGTTCACCTGCTGTCTCCTGCTTGACGGCGGTGAGGTCGCCGGCGGACAGGCGGCCGAGTCGCTCGATGACCTCGGCCAGTGGGAGGAACTCCGGCCGGTCACTCGCCGCGCGGACTCTGGTGGTGGCCTCTGCATAGATCTCCGCGTCCGCGGTGGCGCCGACAGCCCAGACTTCGCAGATCTCTACCCGTTTCTCCGCGGTGATGCGATAGACGATCCGCCATGTGTTTCTGCCGACTACCAGCTTGCGATAGCCGGTCAGCTCGCCGCCCAGTGGATGCCCTGTCTCCGGATTGTCCTGCAGTAGCAGAACTTTCTTGAGGATCTTTGGTACGGCTCCAGGTCCAATATGACGAAGATCGTCGATTGCCGCGTCCGTAAAGGAAATTTCGGCCATCGGTTACTGCTCTTCAGGCAGGCTCGCTAGCGACTCGCGAGTCTGCCCGAAGGCCGCAAGCACGTCGTCAAAGGAGGTCCGCCGACCTGAGTCTGTACCCATCCGCGCCAAGACCAGGGCAAGATCGCGCAGGTCGGAAGCGGCTTCCTCCAGGTCGCGAAGACGACCGATGCTGACGACCACGGCAACCGGCTCATGCCGCCGGGTCACGACCAGGTCTGTGCCCCCTTCGGCATCGGCCACCAGGCCCGCCACTCCTCGCTGAGCTGCTTCGGTGACACTCAGCTCATGCATGTCATGCAGGATGGCCATAGCCAAACTATACAGATGTCTGTACAGAATCTCTAGGCGGACGCTAGCTCTCCAGCTTGGCTACACCGATGGGGCAGGACAGGCCGTTGGGGCCGTGGTTGCAGTAGCCGTTGGGAACCTTGTCCAGATACTGCTGGTGGTAGTCCTCGGCGTAGTAAAACGTGTCCAGCGGCTTGATTTCGGTGGTGATTTGGCCGTGGCCGCTCGCGGTGACGATCGGCTGGAACGCGTCCAGGGTGACCTTGGCGACCTTTTCCTGCTCGGGGGGGTGGTGGTGTAGATCCCGGAGCGATATTGGCTGCCGACGTCGTTGCCCTGCCGGTTGCCCTGCGTCGGGGTGGTTCTCGAAGAACGCCTTCAGCAGTTGCTCGTACGACACCCTGGCGGGGTCATAGACGACCTGGACCGCTTCGGTGTGGCCCGTACGGCCGGAGCAGGTTTCCTCGTACGTCGGGTTAGGTGTGTAGCCACCGGCATATCCGACGGAGGTCGAGTAGACCCCCGGCATCTGCCAGAAAATCCTTTCGGCTCCCCAGAAACAGCCCATCCCGAAGACGGCGACCTGGAGGCCTTCCGGCCATGGGCCGGTCAACGGGGTGCCGAGCACGGTGTGGCGCTCGGGCGCGACTATGGGTTCCGGCCGGCCGGGCAGTGCGTCGGCGGGCTCGACCATGGTGCTGCGGCGAAATCCGAACATCTGTTTTTCCTCCTAGCGGACCCATACTGGTCAACCACGGCCCGGCCCCAATGATTCCGTACGAGCGCCACCCGCACACCTGGGCGGCGGCTCAGACCAGGCCGGTGGCCGGTGCGACAGACGGCGCGCGTGGGCGCGCGCCCATGCCGCTCGCGGCGGCGGCCAGCCGGTCGACGGCGGTGACGGTGTCTTCGGCATTCAGTGTGTACGGGAGTCGTAGGCGGGTCTCGAAGGCACCATCGACGCCAAAGCGCGGGCCGGCGGCGAGTTGCAGGCCGTAGCGGCCGGCGGTCAGCGCCAGCATCGACGAGACCGGCGCGGCCAGGTCGATCCACAGGTTCAAACCGCCCGGCGGATGCGGTACGGACCAGCCCGGGAACCGCTCGCGTACCAGCGCGGTCAGTTGGTCGCGACGGTCGGCAAGCTCTTTGTTGCGGCGCGGCAGGATGTCGTCGGCCTGTTCCAGCAGCTCCACGGTGATCAGCTGCTCCAGCACCGGGCTCGCGAGGTCGGTGCCGGCTCGTACCACCGCCAGCCGGTGCAGCAGCTCGGACTGGCCGCGGATCCAGCCGACCCGCAACCCACCCCAGAAGGTCTTGCTGGTGGATCCGAGATGGACGAGATTTTCCTGTACGGACAACGGAAGTCCGGCGCCGACCGGGGGCGGCGCGGGATGCTCCAGGCCAAGCTCGACCATCGACTCGTCGATCAGCAGCAGGGTCTGGCGGCGGTGCGCCAGCCGGGCCAAGCGGATCCGCTGCTCGGCGTCCATGCAGAGACCGGTTGGGTTGTGGAAGTCCGGGATGAAGTAGGCCAATCGGGGCGCGGTCTGGGCCACTGTGGCCTCCACCAGGTCCAGGTCCCAGCCCAGCGCGGTGAGCGCGACCGGCACCGCCCGGCAGCTCACCTGCCGGATCGCGTCGAAGATCGCCGGGTAGGCGGGATGCTCGACCACGATCCGGTCACCGGCCGCCACGAACGCCGCCAGCACCAGCGAGATGCCGTGCTGCGCGCCGGCGCAGACCATGATCTGGTCTGCCCGGGTGGGCAGCCCGCGGCGGGTGTAGCGGTCGGCGATGGCGCCGCGCAGCATCTCGATGCCGTTGCCGTAATAGCCGTGCGCCGGCAGGAATTCGGGCAGCCGGGCGACCGCGGCTTGGACGGCTGGATAGAGGTCGCCGGTAGGCGCTCCGGGCGCCGCGTGCGCCATGTCGATAAAGGTGTCAGCGACGCTGCCGCCGTACGGCGTGAGAGACCACGACGGAGTGACCTGCCGGGGCCGCGCCGGCAACTCCACCCAACTGCCGGCGCCGCGCTTGCTCGCGATGAAACCGGACTCACGCAGCGCGTCGTACGCGGTGGTGACCGTGCCGCGGCTGAGCCCGAGCGTGGTGGCCAACTCCCGCTCGGCGGGCAGGCGGGTACGCAGCGGCAGCCGGCCGTCCAACACCAGCACCTGGACGCGGTCGGCGAGCTGCCGGTGCGCCGGGCCGTCGCCCCGATGCCACCACTCGCCGAGCACCTTGCTCAGCATGATCCCGGTCACCATCAGACCACTGTCGCACAGGTGGCCCAAGATTTGCAGGCCACTTTCTGCCCACAATGATCGACATGCTGCCATCCGACCACCGGACCCGCCGGTTCGTTCAGCTCTTCGTCGGTCTCGCGCTCTACGGACTGAGCTCCGCCCTGATGATCCGGGCGCAGCTTGGCCTGGATCCCTGGGACGTGTTCCATCAGGGCCTGGTCGAGCACACCGGGCTCAGTTTCGGGGTGATCACGATCATTGTCGGCGCGGTGGTGATGCTGGGCTGGATCCCGCTTCGGCAGTGGCCCGGCATCGGCACCCTCTGCAACGTGGTGCTGGTCGGGGTGTCCGTCGACGTGTCGCTGGCGCTGCTGCCGGCCCCGTCCGGGCTGCCGGCGAGGATCGCCTTCCTGGCCGGCGGGATCGTGCTCTGCGGGTTCGCCACCGGTTGCTATGTCGGCGCCGGCCTCGGCCCGGGACCGCGGGACGGCCTGATGACCGGGCTGGTCGCGCGTACTGGCGGCTCGATCCGGCTGGTGCGTACGGGCATCGAGATCGCGGTGCTCGCGGTCGGCTTCCTGCTCGGCGGCTCGGTGGGAGTGGGCACGCTCGCGTACGCGCTGGCCATCGGCCCGCTGGTGCATTTCTTCCTGCCACTGATGAAGATCACCGCACCCGAGCCGGCACCTGAGCATGTCGCGTCGTAGCCTTCACGTCATGACCGATGGCGTTCAGGGTTTTGAGACGTTGGCGATTCACGCTGGTCAGGACGCCGATCCTGCGACCGGCGCGGTGATCACGCCCATCCACCAGACCTCCACTTACCGGCAGCCCACGGTGGGGGAGCTGCCCGGTGGGTACGACTACAGCCGGGCCGGCAACCCGACTCGTACGGCGCTGGAGGAGTGCCTGGCCGCCCTCGAAGGGGGCGTGCGCGGACTCGCCTTCGCGTCCGGAATGGCCGCCACCGACACCTTGTTGCGTACGGTCTGCAAACCCGGCGACCACATCGTCATTCCCAACGACGCGTACGGCGGCACGTACAGACTGATTGCCCGCGTGCTGGACCGCTGGGGCCTGGAGTTCACCGCGGTCCCACTGTCCGATGTGGACGGCGTACGGGCTGCGCTTCGCCCGAACACCAAGCTCATCTGGTGCGAGACACCGACCAACCCGCTGCTCGGGATCGCGGACGTGACCGCGCTCGCTGGGATCGCGCGGGAGGCCGGTGTGCAACTGGTCGTGGACAACACTTTCGCTTCGCCTTATCTGCAGCAGCCGCTGATCCTCGGCGCGGACGTTGTCGTGCATTCGACGACGAAATACGTCGGCGGGCATTCCGACGTGGTCGGCGGGGCGATCATCGTGAGGAATGCGCAGCTGGGCGAGGACCTGGCATTCCACCAGAAGTCGATGGGCGCGATCTCTGGGCCTTTCGACTCCTGGCTTGCGTTGCGAGGTTTGAAAACTCTGGCCGTACGAATGGAACGCCACTGCGACAACGCGGAAAGCATCGTCGAGCTGCTCTCCAACCACTCGGCGGCGGCGGAGATTTTCTATCCAGGGCTGGAAAGTCACCCGGGTCATGAGATCGCCGCGAAACAGATGCGCCGGTACGGCGGAATGGTGAGTTTCCGGGTCAAGGGCGGCCAGCAAGCCGCTGTCCAGGTCTGCAACCGGGCGAAGTTGTTCACCCTGGCCGAATCTCTCGGTGGCGTGGAGTCGTTGATCGAGCACCCCGGCCTGATGACGCATGCCAGCGTGGCCGGCTCGGAACTGCAGGTCCCCGACGACCTGATCCGCCTGTCGGTGGGGATCGAGAGCGTCGAGGACCTGCGCGCGGACCTTTTGCAGGCGCTGGGCTAATTTCCCAGGTCTGGTTGGGCGATTCCGGGCTGTGCCGTCGGATCGCTACCGGTTGGCGGCGGGTCGCTGGGTGGCCCACCAGGCGATGCGGCCGCTGACGGTTGGGCGGATGCGCTGGGGGACGGGTCGGCGGATGGCGAGTCTGACGGCGCCGGGTTGGCCTCGTTGGGAGTACCGAACTGCACCAGGCTGAGCACGAATGTACCCCAGTGGCTGCCCGATGGCGGCGTGTCGGTGCCGCTGTCTACCGTCTGGTATCCGATCGCTAGCTGTCCTGTCGTAGAGGGCGAGGCGTCGGGCAGGTACGCCCAGATGACGACGCCTTTCTGAACGCCAGCGAAGTGCTTGCCGTGCATCGGAGTGCCCTGCGGAACGGCCGGCTGAATGGCCTTCTGATCCGCATGCAAGGCGGCCGACGCGTAGGCAGGATCGCCGCTGCTGACACCGATCATCAACGTCCCGTGGCTGGTATGGACCATGGTGGTCGCCGGTAGATGGATGGCTTGTACCGGTACCGTTCCGACTACGTGAGAGGCCGATTTTCTTTGATCCAAAGCCACCCATGCCTGTACGGGAGATGTCGTGGACGATTTGTTCTGCCCCAGCCGGAAAGTTTTGGGCCGGATGAAGGCCATCAGAAAGCTGCAAACTCACGTCGGCCTTCGGGTTATCCAAGGTCGGCAGTTTGCTGACCACCATCGTGATCGTGTCGCCGCGTTCGGTCTTGAAAGTCAACGGCTGGGTCTTCGTCCGCAGAGACAGGTCCGGTGTTTGGAAAGCTATCGGAGTGGAATCCCGGCTGAGAAGGAAGGGGGAGGGGCTTTCCGGCGTCTGGGCCACGTTGGTGGCTGGGGTGGCGACGGTGGCGGCGGTCTGCGCTGATGCGCCGAGGGCGACCACCGCGAGGCCGGCCACTCCGGCGGCGCCGGCGGCCATCCGGCGGCGGTGCCGGCGAAGGGCGCCGGAGGTGACGCTGGCCGCGTCGATGACGGACGTCGGCTCGTCGTCGACGGCCTGGTGTAGGGAACTACGGAATTCCTCGATGCTGTTCATGACTGTGCCTCCACGGGCCGGGCCATGCGGGCCTCGTTCAGTTCAGGGGTGATTCGCAGCTTCCGGAAGGCCCGCGCGGCCGTACTTTTGACCGTACCGTTGGCAATTCCGAGCACCGCGGCGATGGCTTCCTCGGACAGGTCGTCGTAGTAGCGAAGGACGATCACCGAGCGCTCTCGTCGGTGAGCGTCGCGAGCGCGCGAAAGACCGTGTCCCGCTGCGCGTGGTCCTCGGTGGTGTCTGCCGCGACGGCATGCTCCGGCACGTCCGCGGTGGTGCGCTCCCGCCACGGCTTTCGGCGCCACCAGTTGTGATGGGCGTTGACCAGCACTCGGCGGACGTACCCGTACGGATCGTCGGCCCGGATCCGGTGCCAGCGCAGGTAAGCCTTCTCCAACGCGGTCTGGACAAGGTCCTCTGCCTGGGCCCGATCGCCGGTCAGCAGCTCGGCCGTACGCAGCAGCCTGGTGGCCGCCGAGCCGACGAACGCCGAGAAATCGTCTCCCGCCGGCCCGCTGTCCGGGCCGGGGGTCAGCATCTGATCTCCTTCATACCTTCCATGACGGGTCTGTGGCGGCTGCAGGTTCTGTCCGTCGGCCGTCGATGCGAGGATCATCGCACCGGCGTCGACGACTGGGTAGGAGACAGCACATGGGTTCGCACGGCGAGGGGCCGGCGACTACCGAGGCAGATCCGGCCGATCCGGAGGGTCATCCGGACGTACGCACGGCTATGCCGCCGCCGAAGTGGGGCGGGCCGGACGCGCAATACACCGACGCGCTGCCGGAGATCCCCAAGGCCAAACCCAAGTCGTCCAGGTCCGCTCGGGCGCGGCACCGGCGCGCGGAGGCGGCGGCTCGGAACGGCTCGCCGGCCGCTGGTGGCGAGGCTGCTCCGGAGGCCGACGGCAAGCGTTCGTACGTGCCGGCCGAGGCGGAGGCCGGTGCTGCCGAGGCCAGCGGTCCGGTGCACCAGATGGGTCCGCTGCCGGTGGTGCCGGTGTCACCGCCAGCGCCGAACGGGCGGCCCGTACTCGATGGTCACCCGCCGATCCAGCACCCCACTCGGCCGATACCGACGAAGGTCTCCGCTGGTCAGGTGGCCGGTCCGCCGGTACGGGTGGCGCTGTCAGCGCCCGATCCGTGGTGGCCCGCCTCGCCCGACATGGCGGCGGTGTTGGTCGGCTGGGTGCGCTGCTGGCCGGTCCGCCGGTTGTCGGTTGGCGGGCTGATCGCCACGCTCGGGGCGATCGTGCTGGTGATCGGGTCGTTCGCGCCCTTCGTGGCGTACGGCGGGCCGGCGGCGACACTTCGGCGGCTGCCGGATTCCTATCCGGCGTGGAGCATGCGTACGTTCATGTTCCCGCTGTCGGTGCTGCCGGTGATCCTCGCCGTGGTGGTGGTTCTGATGATGGTGGCCGGCGTCCGCCGGGCGAGCGGGACCGTGCCGCTGCCGCTCGGATCGCGGCAGGTGATGGTCGTGGCGGCGTTCGGAGCGTTGCTGATCCTGTCCGGCTACGCGGTGTCCGCGAAGGCGGTCGTCTTCGACCCGGCGGTCTTCGCGCCGGCAGCCGCCGGCCTGTCGCTCAGTTTCGGCGGCGGCGGCCTCACCATGTGGCTCGCGCGGCGTTGGTGATGACCGCCGGCGCGCTGCTGCACCTGATGGGCGCCGGGCCGGAGCTGGGCCCCCGGCGAACTGAAAATTCCGCTGACCGAATTGAGTCGCCCCCGAATTTCACGATCCGCTGGTGGGCCGACAGTTTCGGCGACCAGCGACCAGCGACGGCCGACCAGCGACCAGCGACCGCTGACCAGCGGCTAGCGACCGCCGATCGCCGACCAGCGGCTAGCGAGTGGTCGGCAACAGGGTTGCTTCGGCGACCGCTGGACGGCCGACCACCGGCGACTCAGGCGCCGAAGGGTTGGGTGACCATCAAGATGGTGATCACCAGGAACAGCAGCGACGACGCGACGCCGGCCGAGGCGGTGGCCCGGCCGCGTACCGAATCGAGCTTTCCCTTTGTCTGTAGATCCATGGCGCGCGCGGTGACATTGCTTTCCTTGTCGAAGTCCTTATGGCCGGTGCCGTCGTCCACCTGCCGGCCGGCCTCCATCAGGGTGACGGCGTGTCGGAGGGCTGGTACGAGCACCAGCAGGATGATCGCGAAGGCGACCACGTAAAGCGTCATGGAGATGGTCAGCCACGCGGTGCCGAAGGTGACCTTCGTGCTGGCCGTGATCACCGCGGCGCCCAGCCGAAAAAACCAGCAGGGACAGCAGGCAGTAGAGGAAAGTCTGCCGCGCCGAGGTGCGGACGGTGTCGATGTCGCCGGTCCGGATGCCACGCAAGCCGTTCATCGGGACCAGCACCAGCGGGCCGATCAGGAAGACAGCGGCGATCATGTGCAGTGTCAGCAGGAATACGCGCATGGGCAGACTTTAGGACCTCACCCATGTGCGGGGCACGGCGAGCCGCGTGGAAGCGGCGTATCCACCGTTCGTCCGTACTTTCCGGCCTAGTACTACAGGGCTGCTCAAGCGGCGATAGCCGAGCCCAAACGCCGCCTGACGGCACGGCGAAACCGCCCACGTGGCGCTGCCACGCCAGGCGGCCCCCGCCGCACCGCCAGACGACGCTTGGATCTCGACTCTCATCCGCATGAGCAGCCCTGTAGTACTAGATCCCTGACGTTTGTCAGTTCCCCGCGACCGGTCTGGTGTGGTTGTCTTCGGTCGGGATCCTTCGGTAGCGGGGAGCGACGGTCGCGCCCGACTGTCTCGTGTGACGGGGGTGCCCGTCGCTCCCTGTGCCCGGACGGTGCACAAAAGTCTGCCCGCAGAGCCGCCCTCCGGGTACGGTACGCCAGCCGCCGAGCCACGATGCTTGCCTTCGTGCGTGATCAACCAGGAATGCGAGCCGTCCGGCCGCCGGCCTTCGCCGACGGACCGGTGCCGCGCCCCTGGCTGCCGTGGGCGATGGCCGGAGCGGCCGCTGGATGTGTCACCGGTTTCTTCGTCTTCGTGCTGTCCGCGCAGGCCCTGGCGGACAAGCCGGGGCTGTTCGCCGTCGTCTTGGCAGCCTTCCTGGTGATGGTCGCCGGCCTGATCGCGGTGCTTGCCCTCGGCGCATCTTTTTCATCACCGAGGCGCCGCTGCAGGTGCGTACGCCTCCGACTATCCAGGGAGCACTACAAGTGGCACTGCGTCCCGGCCGTTCAGGCCGTCCCGGACCGATGCCGCCGGCGGTCGGCGCGCAGTGGGTCGCCCCGCTGGCCCGCGCGGTGGCCGGCACGATGGCCGCCGGCAGCAGCCGGCTGATGGTGCTGGCCGCTCGCGACCGGCTGATTCACGGCGTACCCGTCTTCACCTTCCGCTGGACCATGACCGGATCGGACAACCCCACCGCGGTCCGCGCCAACCAGCGGGCCGCCTTTCGGGCGGTCCGGGTCCGGCTGGCCCAGCCGACCCGGCCGCAGCGGATCGGGCCGGTGCTGCTGATCCCCGGGTCGATACGGCCCGACCAGCCGATCGGTGACGAGTGCACCGCCGGCTGGCTCGATCCGGCGTCCGCCCGGTTGTTGAACTCGCCGACCGTCCGGCGGGCGCTGCTCCCGCTCGGCGGCAGTTGGGTGGCGATCCACCGCACCGCCGTCGTCGTACACGACCAGGACCTCGGCCGTGGCACCAAGCCACTCCCGCACCGAGTGGACGCCACGATCGCGCTGGCCCGCGCGCGATCGACACCACCCTCGCTGGGCTGTCCGGCCCACCTTCACCCTCGGCGTCAGGCCCGCCGTCGCCTGTTCGTATGCCGCCGCCGTCCCTTGTTCGTACGCCGACTCCAGGGCCGGCTCGTACGCCGCCGCCGTCCCTTGTTCGTACGCCGACTTCGGCGCCCGCTCGTCCGCCGGCGGCCTCGCCTCCCGCCCGCACACCGGCGCCTCCGATCCCGCCGGCGCCCGGCTGGGCGCCGCCGTTCCCGCCCATTCCCGGCCCGCCCTTTCCCGGCCCGGCCGCTCAGGGGCCGCCGGCCTACGTACCGGCTGGTCAGCTCCCGGTTCCTGCCACCGATGGTCCACCGGCCCAGCTGCCACGACCGCCGGCGGACGATCCGACCGCTCGGCTCGGCTACCCGCCGGCCGACGGTCCGACCGCTCAGCTGGTGCATCCGGCTGCCGATGTCCGACCGCCCAGGTGCCGCTTCGACCGGCTCCGGTGTCGCCGGCAGATCCGCCGACCGTCCAGCTCCCGGCGCCCGAATCCGCGACCGTCCAACTCCCGCCCCGGCCGCCAGCCTGATTTTGCCGCCCCCGAATTCGAGGCTTCCGCGGTCGTACGACAGTTTGGCGCCGCACCGGGCCACCTTCCGCCGCGGTACGTGGACCGCCTCCGGCGACAGCCGCCCCAGCGCACCGGTGGATTGACCGCATCGACGCGATGCGTGCGTCAGGAGCACGCATCGCGTCGATGCGGTCAAAACGACGGATCAGGAGGCGCGGCGGGCCTCGGGTGCCGCCAGTGCGGCGGCGAAGGTAGTCGCGGACCACGTACGCGCCGAGGTCGCTGCCGTTGGACGTGAACAGTCGGCCGCCGTTGCGCCTGGTCAGCTCCTCACAGAACTCGATCAGCCGCGGGTCGTCGCCGAGCATGAACATGTTCAGCGTGACCCCGGCCCGGGTGCCCGATCGATCGACCTCGGCCATCGTCAGCGCCAGCGTCTCGGGCAACGGCGGCCAGCAGAAGGTCGCCGAACCGTCTCGCTCCAGGTGCGCGGTCGGCTCGCCGTCGGTGACCACCATGACCACCGGCTCTGCGCCGGAGTGCTTGGCCAGATGCCGGCGGGCGAGCATCAGCGCGTGCTGCAGGTTGGTGCCCTGGACAGCGTCGAAGTCCAGGCCGGCGAGGTCGGTGGGCCGCAGCGTACGGGCGTACTGGCTGAAGCCGATGATCTCGATCGAGTCCTGCGGGAACCGGGTCGTGACCAGCGAGTGCAGTGCCAACGCGGTCTGCTTGGCTGGCGCCCAGGTGCCGTTGAGGGCCATCGAGTACGACAGGTCGACCAGCAGAGCGACCGCCGCGCGGGTCCGCCGCTCGGTCTCCACCACCTCGAAATCCTCGACATCCAAGGAGATCCGTGCGCGCGGACCGGTGCGTACGACGGCGTTGCGGACGGTACGAGAGTGAGTGTCCAGCGGCCGGGTGTCGCCGAACTCCCAGCGCAGGCTCGCGCCGGTCGGCTCGCCAGCGATGCCGGATCCAGTCACGTCGTGCTGGCCACGGCCCGTACTCGCGAGGTTGGCGAAGACCCGCCGCAACGCGGTGGCGCCGAGCCGGCGCATCGCCCGCGGTGACAGTTCCAGCTTGCCGTCCCGCCTGGTCAGCCAGCCCTGCCGGGTGAGTTCGCGCTCGATCCGGCGGAGCGCTTCGAGGTCGTCGACGGCGTTGCGGCCCAGCGCCCGGGCCAGCTGCTCGGGATCGATGTCGTCCAGGGACGCGCCGGCGTACGACTGGCTGAAGCCGCGTTCCAACGCCTCCAGGTCGGACAGTTCAGCGATCGCCTGGGTGGCGTCGGACATGCCGAGCTCGCCCTGCCCGGACATCCGTGGGTCGCTGCCCCAGTCCAGGTCCGGCCGAGCGGACTGCAGTTGGGCGTTCAGCCGGTCCAGCTGGGCGGCCAGGTCCAGGGTCGCCGCCGAGCGCGTCGGACATCAGGTCGGACAGCTCCCCGCGCTGCTGCGGGGTGAGGCCGGCCATCATGCGCTGGCTGGCCGCGGCCCGACGGGCCAGCTGGTCAATCAGCTCCTGCACGCTGGACGGCTTCTCCGGGAAGAAATCCCCGTGCTTGTCAAGAAAATCGTCCAACGCCTGCTGGGTGTCCGCACCGCGCGCGTGCTTGTCAAGCAGGTCGTTCAGGTCGGACATCATGTCCTTGACCCGACGCATCTCCTGCGAGCTGGCACCGCGCAACGCGTCCCGCATGCCGGCGAACTGGCTGTCCAGCACCTCGCTGCGCAGCAGGCCGGTGATCTTCTCGTACGCCTCGCGGGCCGCGGCACTGCGCCACTGCCGGTCGCGCGCGCGCGCGCACCGCGCTCGCCGTCTCGTCCGGCAACGTGTCGAGCTCGGCCTCCTCCATTCGCGCGTCGTCGGACGGATCGGCGAACAACTCCCGGCGCTCAGCCTCCAGAGCCTGGTCGAGCAGCCGGCGTACTTCCTCCAGAGTGCCGTCCAGCTGCCCGGACTTGCGCAGCTGCCGGCGCCGCCGCTGCGCCTGCTTGCGCAGGTCGTCCAACCCGCGCAGGCCGTTGGCGCCGTCACGCAACAGCCGCCGCAACGCGTCCGTCGGCGTACCGCCCTCCAGCACCTCGTCGCCGATCGCGTCCAACGCCTCGGCCACGTCGAACGGCGGTGCCAGCGGGTCCGGCCCGCCGGTCCATCTGCCATAGCGGAAGGGCATGTCAGGCTCCGTAAACGGTACGGCCGCCGTCGGAGTCCTTGGCCAGCCGGCGGCTCAGGAACAGGCCTTCCAGCACGAACTCGACCGCCGCGGCGGCGAGGCCGGGGGACTCGGCGCCGTCGTCGACGCCGCTGCGTTCCAGGATCGCCGCGAGGCCAGGAAAAGTGCCGAGCTGGCGGAGCAGGTCCGCGGCCGCGGTGGTGTCGCCGGCCGCGACCGTACGGCCCGTCGTCGAAGACCGCCTGCAGGCCGCTGGTGTCCGCGCCGGCCATCCGGGCCCGGTACGTGGCGGCGGTCGCCTGCCGGAGCAGGTGGTCGAGCACCTCCAGCTCGCGCGCCCTCCTCGGCGTCCTCGAACTCGACCTTGCCGCGGCTCGCCGGCACCAGCGCCGGCAGGTCGCAGACCCGGGCCACGGGCGGTTCGCCGGTGATGGCGGCCCGTCGTACGGCCGAGGCCGCGAGCGTCTCCAGGCCGGCGATCGCGAACCGGGCGCTCACCCCCGAACGGGCGTCCACCTGCGGCGACTCGCGGACCGCCCGGGTGTAGCGGGCGACGATCTCCAGCAGGTGGTTGGGCACCACCGGGCTGCCCAGGTGGCCGTCCCAGACGATCCGCGCCTCCTGCTGCAGCAGCGCGACCTCGTCGGACAGCTCGATCGGGTAGTGCGTACGAATCTCGGCGCCGAACCGGTCCTTCAACGGCGTCACGATCCGGCCGCGGTTGGTGTCCTCCGGGTTGGCGCTCGCGACCACCAGCAGGTCCAGCAGCAGCCGCAGCGTGTAGCCGCGAACCTGCAGGTCGCGCTCCTCCAGCACGTTGAACAGCGACACCTGGATCCGCTCGGCCAGGTCCGGCAGCTCGTTGATGGCGATCACGCCGCGGTTGGTCCGCGGGATCAAACCGAAGTGGATGGTCTCGGGGTCGCCGAGCGTGCGTCCTTCGGCGACCTTGATCGGGTCCACATCGCCGACCAGGTCACCGACCGAGGTGTCCGGGGTGGCGAGTTTCTCGCCGTAGCGCTCACTGCGGTGCAGCCAGGTCACCGGAGTGTCGTCGCCTTTCTCGGCGACCAAATTGCGGCCGTACACACTGACTGGGCCATACGGGTGGTCGTT
This sequence comes from Fodinicola feengrottensis, assembly GCF_010993775.1. GTDB lineage: Bacteria > Actinomycetota > Actinomycetes > Mycobacteriales > HKI-0501 > Fodinicola > Fodinicola feengrottensis. The sequence goes on from NZ_WOTO01000015.1 coordinate 47,876, forward strand.
GATCTCGCTGCCGGTGATCACCGGAGTCCATTCGTCGAGCAGGCCGACGATGGTACGGATGAGGCGGGTCTTGCCCTGGCCGCGTTCGCCCAGCAGAACCACATCGTGGCCAGCCAGCCAGCAGCGCGCGCTCCAACTCAGGGACAACGGTGTCTTCGAAGCCCACGATGCCAGGGAAACTGGGCGCTCCGGCGGCGAGCCTGGCCAGCAGGTTCTCCCGGATCTCGGCCTTCACGCCACGGTGCACGTGACCGCTGGCGCGCAGCTCCCCCAAAGTGGTGTCCTTCGGCGCGGGGGGGTGTCTTGCGAATCGAGTGCGAATTCCGTCACGCGTTCGAACCTACGCCGCGGGTGAGCGCCGTGACAGGGGCAGATGTTGCCAGGGTGTTACACCGTTGCAACCACTGCCGGCCCGGGCGTGTCCGAATGGCGTGTCGTCCCGTCCGGCTCAAAACTGTCGTACCGACACTGTTTTCTTGCCCCCACCCAGTGACCGGGTGGGGGGTGGGTTAGAGGCGGGTCGGGCATTTTTTTTTTTTCGATCTTGGTCTGCGGCTCGCCGCGAGCGGGCAGTGAGTCACTCCCGCCAGCCGACCAGCTGGACGCCCTTGCCGACATCGACCCGGAAACCGACCACGATCTCCGTCTTGGCGCCGGGTTGCAGCTCGATTTTCCAGGTCAGGACACCCAGCTCGGTACGGTCGGTCTCGCGCGGCCGGCAGGTCACGTCCCGGACCGTGATCGCCGGGTCTCGCGAGACCGGCGCCTGGTCCTGCACAGTGAGGTTGGCCAGCGCCGGGCCGTAGTTGCCGACGGTGATCTTGTACGAGACCTCGCGCCGCTCGGTGCCACCGATCGCGGCCTTGCCGACCGACCGGCGGACCAGCTCGCGCTCCACCCGGACCCGGTCGTCGATGCCCAGCGCCAGCTCCACTTCCTCGCCCGGCGCCCATGGCGGCAGCTCCGTGCTGCCGACGTACTCGGCTTCATGGAAGAGCGCCGCGTGTCCGGGCAGGATCGCGTGCTCGGAGCTGTTGGTGGCGGTGGCGCGCAAAAACGCTTCCGAGCCGCGCAACGGTACGGTGACGTGGTCGAGTCGTACGGGCAGATCGAGCGTCGCCACGGTGGCGCGGTGTGAGGTCCCGTCGGCGGGCACCGCGATTGGGCGCCGCGGGGTGTAAGTCGTCGCGGTCGCGCCCTGCTCGACGGTCGCGATCTCCGAGGTGATCTCGGGCGCGCCCGCCATTGCGTCGGAGGTGGCGCCGTATGCCATGGCCTGTGGCGCGGGCAGCGATGCCGTCATCGGTCCGCCGCGGGCCGCCATCATCTGCGGTCGCATGACCGGCGGCTCGTATTTGGCCAGATACCAGGGATCCAGCTCGGGTACGTGCACCGCGATCGCCGGCCGCGCGGTCGACAGCCGCAGCTCGCACTCCGGCCAGTCCTCACCGGTGTTTTGGCTGATCAACCCGAACCATGTCATCGTCAGCGCGCTGTCGGCCAGCCGCAGGTCGTACGCCGAGTCCCAATGCGCGCCGTCGACCAGATACGAGATTTCCAGCTCGACCGGCGCCGGCTCGTCGCCAGCCAACGCGGTCACCTCAAGCTCATAGCGACCTCGCGCCGGTCCGGCACCTGCGGCTGGATCCGAGCGGAAATCTCGCGTATCAGCCGGTCAAGCTCCTCTTGTACGAGTCTGCGCTGCTCAACGAGCTCGCGCCGCGTCGCCAGCGCAGTGGTGAGCGACGCCGCGATCGTCTGCCCCCACTCGATGGCGCGCTCCGCCGGTGCCGCTCCACTGGCCACCGCGCCCGCGTACTCCCGACCGCCCCGCCGCGACAACGTCTGCAGATACTCGATCCGGTCGCCCTCCACTCGATCGAAGTCAGCCAACTCGGCCAGGCCCGTCTCAAGATCGCGCCGCTGGGCCGTCAGGTCCGCTACCGCCGCGTCGGGAGTGCGGGTGTGGCGCTCGGTTCGTATGTCGACGCCCTGGACCGTCGCAGAGCCGCGGCCGGAGACTCGTACCGAGTCCGAGTGCAGATCCCACGGTAAGCTGCCCACGGTCACCGTTTGGGTCCCGGGGGTCAGGTCGGTGCGGCCGCGGCGGTGATGCGCGCCTGGCCGGGGTAGACGGTGACGGCGACGATCGGAGCGGTCAGCTGTGTGGTCACCCTGGTCACTATGCCGGGTGATCCGTGCTGTGTCTCCTGGCGTCCCGGTGCGCCGACGGGGCTGGTTTCAGAGCCCGCGAGGGGTGAGTTTTGGGGCTTTGCTCAGGAAACGCTCCATGAAGGTCAGGTTGTCCGTTGAATAGTCGAGAGATTCGTAGAACGCCGCGACGGCGGAGTTGTCGGGTTCTATGAGGAGGTTGACCTTGTGGCAGCCGATGTCCGTGAAGCGTTGTTCCAACAAGGTCACCAGGCGTTTGGCGAAGCCTCGGCCGCGCTGGTCGGGGGCGGTGGCCAGGCGTTGGATCCAGCCTCGGCGGCCGTCGTAGGTTCCCCAGATGCTCGCCACGATCTGCGACTGGGAAGCGATCACGAAAATCAAGCCGTCCTGGTATTCCAGGCAGGACTCAAGTTCGGCGGCTACCCGAGTTTCGTCGAAGCTCAGATCGCAGGATTTCCACAGCGCGATCAGGGCGTCGGCGTCGGAGGTCTGGGCGGGGCGTACGAGCAGGGGTTCGTCGTCGATCCAGCCGGTGCGGCGGACGGCGTCAAGAGCCTCTCCGTAGCCCTCGACGGGGGGCGGGGTCGACTGTTGCGGCGATGTCGAAGGCCGCCACGGCGCCGGTCGCCAGTACGCGGTCGATCGAGGCTACGACCTGCGAAAAGGCCGGGCCGCCGGGAGCCTTGATGCGGAAGCCGGGCAGGTCGCCTGATACGTCGAGGTCCAGGTGCAGGTAGATCGAGCCGTCCGGAACGCCGCCACCACCGGCGAGTTCCTCAACGGTGCAGCGGAAAATCTCGACCTCGTCCAGCAGTGCCTGTTCCGCGGGGTCAAGATCGCGGGCGTCCACGAGCAGAGTGCGCCGGTCTGCAACCGGGCGCAGGCCGAGGCCGGAGCACAGGCCATCGAGGTCCGTACGACCAGTCAAAAGCCGCCAGCACCATCCCGCCGAGATAGCTCGACTGGCTGGTCTCTGGCGTGTTCAGGTCGCCGTGGGCGTCGAGCCAGACGATCGCCGGGTCCAGCCCCGCGCGCTGCAGCCCGGCGACCGTACCCAACGCGGTCGTGCAGTCGGCCGAAAACACCACCGGTGGCAGCGCGGCCACTCGTACGCGCGAAGCCACTCGCTCAAAAATCTCCGCCAGACTGGCCGCGGCGATGTCGCCGTCGGCCAGGGCCGGGATCGGTTCTTCGAGGTGGTACGGCGAGCGAATGAGAGTCACTCAGTGATCTTGCCCCAGCAACCACTCGTGGACGCGACTGATTTTCGGCAATGGGCTGATATGTCCGTCGTCCGGTGAGATCCAGGCCACCGCGTGCGGCACCTGGCGAGCCATCCAGCGGGCGTGGCTGACCGGCACCATCAGGTCCTGCTCGCCGTGCACGATCAGCAGCGGCGCGGTGATCGAGGCCGGGTGGAAACCCCAGTCTTCACGAACGCCAGGTCGTCGTCCATCCAGCCGAAATGCCCCGGCCGCAGGCCCTCGGTGAAGGACGCGTGGAAAAAGGCGCCAGTCGTACGGTCCAAGGCCGCCCGGTCTGGCGCCGACAGCAGGCTGGCCAGCAGTTCGGCCAAGTGCGCGGGTTCGGCGTCGACCAGCCCGTCGCGCTCGCCGGCGAGGAAGGTGTCCAGCTCGGCGGCGCTGGCCACCGCGAACCCGAACTCCTCCAGGTTCGCCGCACCCATCCCGCCGGTCCAGTCCAGCCCTTCGCTGTCGTACGGGGCGACCCCGCCGAGGGTCGCGACCGCCTGTACCCGGTCGGGCAGCAGGGCAGCGCAGGCCAGTGCGTGCGGTCCGCCGCCGGACCAGCCCCACACCCGGAACCGCTCGACGCCGAGCGCGTCGGCGACGGCGGCGGTGTCCCCGGCCATGTCCGCCACCGACCGCCCGGCCAGCCGGTCGGAGCCGCCGTAGCCGGCCCGGTCGACAGTCGCGAGGCGCAGTCCACGCGCCGCCACGTCCTCGATCGCGGCCGGCAGCGCCAGCCCGGAGCCGGGGGAGCCGTGGTGGGCGATCACCAGCGGGCCGTCCGGCGCGCCCGCGGTTCGTACCCGCAGCCGTCGCCCGTCGGGCGCGGTGACATGCAGCAGAGCTGTCTCAGCGAGATCCACCAGCCGAGGATGGCATCAACGCCAGAAAAATGCCGGCTGTTCAGAAACCCGACCGAACGAGAACCGGGACGTACCCCAACGTGCGGTACGTCCCGGTCGCGTGGTTCTACGCCGTTTTCTCGACCTGCTGTTCGACCGCCTTCTCGGCGTGCGCGCCGGTCAGTGCGCGTACGTCCAGTTCGGCGTACTTCTTGTCGTTGCGTTCCTTGGTCAGCACCGTGCCGAGGTAGCCGAGCAGGAACGACAGCGGGATGGACACCAGGCCCGGGTTGTCCAGCGGGAACCAGTGGAAGTCCACGCCCTGCAGCATCGACGCGCTCTCAGGTGCGTTTTCGGATCAACCGGTTTACCGGAGACGACCGGCGAGAAGATGATCAGCCCGATAGTGATCACCAGACCACCGTAAATGCTCCACATCGCGCCGGAGGTGTTGAACCGCCGCCAGAACAGCGTGTAGAGAATGGTCGGCAGGTTCGCCGACGCGGCGACCGCGAAGGCCAGTGCCACCAGGAACGCGACATTCTGTCCATTGGCCAGAATGCCACCGAGAATGGCCACGATGCCGATCACCACGGTGGTGATCCGGGCGACCTTCACTTCCTTTTTTTTGTCGTCCGCCGCACCCTTCTTGATGACGTTGGCGTAAATGTCATGCGCGAAGGACGCCGACGCGGTGATGGTCAGACCCGCGACCACCGCAAGGATCGTCGCGAAGGCCACCGCGGCTATCAGACCCAGCAAAACCGGTCCACCAAGCGCCTCGGCGAGCAGCGGCGCTGCCGAGTTTTTGCCTTGCCTGGCGCGGCATCGATCGCCGCCGGGCCGACCAGCGCCGCCGCGCCATAGCCGAGCACGAGGGTGAAGAGGTAGAAAATGCCGATCAGCCAGATCGCCCAGACCACCGACTTGCGTGCCTCTTTTGCGTTCGGCACGGTGTAGAACCGCATCAGGATGTGCGGCAGGCCGGCCGTACCGAGCACCAGGGCAAGACCCAACGAAACGAAGTCGAGCTGCGTCAATCCGGTTTTTCCGTACTGCTTACCGGGACTGAGCAACGCCTCGCCGTGCTCGCCGGCCTTGGATGCGGCCGTACCCAGCAGCGCCGAGAGGTTGAAGCCGAAAAGGCTCAGCACCCACACGAACATCACCGCGGCGCCCACGATCAGCAGTGCCGCCTTGATGATCTGCACCCAGGTGGTGCCGCGCATGCCGCCGACCAGGACGTACGTGATCATCACGACGCCGACCACGGCGATCACGATTCCCTGGCCGAATTTGCTGGTGACACCCAGCAAAAGCGCGACCAGGCCACCGGCGCCGGCCATCTGGGCCAGCAGGTAGAAGAAGGTGACCGCGAGGGTGGAGACCGCGGCCGCGGTACGCACCGGCCGCTGTTTCATCCGGAAACTCAGCACATCGGCCATCGTGTAGCGGCCAGTGTTACGCATCAGCTCCGCGACCAGCAGCAACGCCACCAACCACGCGACCAGGAAGCCGATGGAGTAGAGGAAACCGTCGTAGCCGTTGAGCGCGATCGCGCCGGCGATGCCGAGGAACGACGCCGCCGACAGGTAGTCGCCGGAGATCGCGATGCCGTTCTGGGCACCGGTAAAACTGTGCCCGGCGGTGTAGAAGTCGGCCGCCGTGCTGTTTCGCCGGCTGACCACCACCACGATCACCAGGGTGATGATGACGAACGCGGCGAAAATGCAGATGTTCAGGATGGGATTGTTGCTGGCGGGCCCGGCCGCCTCGGCGAGGAAGTCTTTCACTTGCCGGTCCCCTCGATCTGCTCGCGGATCCGGTCGGCGACCGGGTCCAGATTCCGGTTCGCGAACCGGACGTACAGCCCGGTGATCACGAAGGTGGAGACGAACTGCAGCAGGCCCAATACCAGCCCGACGTTGATGTTGCCGAGCAGCTTGTACGCCATGAAGTCGTGTGCGTAGTCAGCGAGCAGGACATAAAGCAGATACCAGAGTAGGAAAAGCGCCGCCATTGGCAGCACAAAACCGCGTCGCTTGCGGCGTAGTTCCTTGAACTCCTTCGTGGACTCCACTGCCTCCCAGTCGATCGCGGGTGGTTTCGCCGGGCTTTCGCTCACGCCGTCCTCCTTAGACACGCCTTCAGCGCACGTTGGACAGCCGCCACCGGTAGCCATCACGTCGAGGTGTGTCGATCGTGGTCGACCGATGGTGGAACAGTCAACGATTCGCCGCGGGAATTTACCGCGTCCTTGAGGTCGCCGCCTCTCAAGGGCCCACGACAGTGCTGTCAGGCCGCTTCCTGGCGCCGGATCCGGGCCCTTGCGAACACCGCTTGGCCGCCCGCAGCCAGCAAAAACGCGACCAGGACGCCAAGATTCGCGTACGTCCAGGGGCCGCCAAGGCGCGGCCCGAGACCGAGCGGCCCGAGCAGGTAACCCTGCCAGCCGAAAGCCGCCGCGCTGGTATTGACCACCATGCCCCAACCGATCACGGTTGCCACGATCATGATCGTTACAGCCGGCCAGTTCAGGACACCATAGCGGCCGCCAGGGCGGTAGAGGTCGGCATCGTCGTACGAACGGCGGCGACTGAGCAGGTCTGCCAGGAAAACTCCGCACCAGGCCGCCATCGGCACTCCCAGGGTGATGAGGAAACCCTGGAAAGGGATGATGAAGTTGGGCGCGAACCAGACCACATAGATGGTCCCGAGGATCATCAGTACGCCGTCGATGCCGGCGGCCGCCCAGCGCGGCAGTTTCACCCCGAGCGTGAGCAGCGTCAACCCGGACGAATAGATGTCCAGCACACCGCGCCGCCGATCAGGCCGCCGATCGCGACGATCGCAAACGGCACCAGATACCAGGTCGGCAGCAGCGTGGTGAGCGCTCCGATCGGGTCCTGGCCGATCGCGTCGGAGAGTTTCTTGTCCGACCCAGCCAACAATGTCCCCCAGACCAGCAGGACGACCGGCGCCGCGGTGGCCCCGAATGTCGTCCAGCCGACCACCCCGGCGCCGGATGCCGAACGCGGCAGATAACGCGAATAGTCGGCGCCGGAGTTGACCCAGCCGAGCCCGAACCCGGTGAAGGCCAACACAAAAGCCCCCCACCAGCGCGGCAAAACCGCCGGCCGGCAGCGCACCGAGCCTGGCCCAGTCGACCTGGTGCACGGTCAGTCCAATGTAGCCAACCGTGAAGACCGCGAGTGCGATCGTCAACCAGGTCTGCAGTTTCATGATCGCGTCAAAGCCAAGCACTCCGGCGCCCACGATGATGACCGCGACCACCACAAAAGCCAGCACCTTGGGCAGCGTGCCGGTGAATCCTCCGAGCCGCTGGAAAACCGTCGCGGTAGCCAGTGTCGCGAGTGACACGAGAACGATTTCCCAGCCCACCAGGAGCAAGTACGACACAGCCGCCGGCAAAGCGTTGCCACGTACCCCAAAAGCCGCTCTCGACAACACCATGGTCGGCGCCGACCCGCGTTTTTTCCGGCCAGCGACGCGAGCCCGACCAGCAGGAAGGAAGCCAGCGTGCCGAGGATGCCGGCGATCAGTGCCTGCCACAGGTTCAACCCGAAGCCCAGCAGGAAAGCGCCGTAGCTTATCCCCAACACGGAGATGTTGGCCGCACACCAAGGCCAGAACAGCCCCGCCGGTCGTCCCTTGCGTTCCGCCTCGTCGATAACATTGATGCCGTTACGCTCGACGTCCAGCGCGCTCTTGGCCATCTGGTGCCTCCAGTTTCTCAGGCAGAGGGTGCCTGGCCGGCGCGGCGCTGTCCAGCGTCACGATCAGGGTCGCCGCCTCGTCCAGGATAGTGATCGACGAATCGGGAGGTAGGTCGTGACACTGGCAGCATTCCAGCGGCAGAAGACAGTGTTGCTGCGGACCCGTAAGCGGGACGGGACGTGGGTTGGCACGCCGGTGAATATCGCCGTCGAGGGAGAGTTGGCCTATATCCGTACGTACGAAAAGGCGTGGAAGAGCAAGCGGCTGCGGAACTTCCCTGACGTCCAGGTGTGCGCTTCGACCGTACGCGGAGTTCCCACCGGCCCGTATGTGCTGGCCCGGGCGCGGCTGTTGGCCGGATCAGAAGCCAAGGCCGCGGCCCGCAGACTCGCTCGCAAGCATCCGCTGTTGCACGGGGTTGGGGTGCCGATGGCGCACAAACTCATGCGTACGCGGACGCTGCACTATGAGCTCAGCTCAACCTGCCGGTGAATATCTGGCGTGCCTTATCGGTTTTTGACCGGCCCGTTTGTCGGCGCGGCTGATAGGTGTTCCTGGAGGAACTGCACCTGATCGTCGACCACTCGATCGAACAGGTGCCCGCTGTAGACCTCTCAAAATGCTCACCCTCGTACTCGGCCAGCCAGCCCTGCGGGGACGCGGCAGCTGCGGTCGCCACCAACGCGGCCGGGGTGATTTTGTCTTTTGAGCAGGAGCAGTAGAAAATCGGGCAGCGGACTTGGTTGGCGACCGACACGGGCCGGTACGACGGCAGTCGGATGACGACTCGGGCGGCGACCTCGTTGACCCAGTGGGCGTCCGGCGGGAGCAGCTCGTGGAACTGGGCGAGGGCGTGTGAGCCCTGCAGAAGCGCCTTGGATCCCGGCTCGCCGATGATCGGGATCAGGAGTGGACGCGAGGAATGTCTTAGCGCGCGCAGATTGTCGCGGATCGACGTGAGCGCCAGCCGAATGATCCGGGCCTGCGGCAACCGGCGACGGCGTACCAGCCCCAAATACGGCACCTGTGCGATGACGGCCGCGATCGCTGGATCGTGCGCCGCGGTGGTGACGACGTGTCCACCACTGAAAGACGAGCCCCACAAAGCAATCCGACCAGCGTCGACTTCCGGCAGCTTGCGCGCGTACGCAACGGCCGCGGTCCAGTCTTGCAGTTGGCTGCGGATGTCCAGCACCTGCCGAGGCTTGCCGCCGCTGGCACCGAAATTCCGGTAGTCGAAGACGAGCACGGCCAGGCCTGCCGCAGCGAACCGTCGCGCGTACGCATCAAGGCCGGCTTCGCGGGTGGCGCCAAAACCGTGGGCGAGAACGACACAGGGGGCTGGCTCAGCCGGCGGCGGGTAAAACCAGGCCGCGCACCGGCTGTCGGCCGAGATGAAGACGCGGTCTTCGCGGGTCATCGGTTCGCGCTGACCGTGCTCAGCCGGCGAGTCAGGAAGTCGACCAGCTGCCACGCGTCGTACCGCACACCCTTGCTGAGGAAGCTGATCGTCTCCACGATCCGCCCTCCGTCCGCTGGACGACACCTAACCCACAACGTTCGTCCCGACGCGATCAGCGGATTGCTACGAGAGGGAGAAGTTTTTCCAGCCGGCGTGAAGCGATGGCGAGGCCAAGGAGGCCGACCAGTGCCAGGACCGCGGCGTGTACGAACAAGCCGGGGTGGATATAGCCGAGCATCAGGTCACGTTCGAGGGTGACGCCGTGGTAGAGCGGCGACAACTGCACCAGCCACTGCACGCTCGGTGGATAGGTGGACAGCGGGTAGAAAGTCGCTGACAGCAGGAAAAGTGGCATCAGGACCAGGTTGAGGTAGTCGAAGTCCTGGTGCGTACGCATCCAGGTGGTGCCGGCCATCGCGAGTGAGCCGCACGCGAAGCCGATCAGCACGGCGACCGGCACGGCGAGCAGCGCCCACCAACTGTGCACAAAACCGGCGATCGTCGCGATGATCAGGAAACTCGTCGCGTAGATGGTGCTGCGTACCAGCGCCCAGGCGCTTTCCCCGATGGCGATGTCTCGCACGCCCAGCGGTGTGTTCAGCACCGACTCATAGATTTTGTTGTATCTGAGCTTGAAAAACAGCATGAACACCATGTCGAAAACGACACCGTTCATGGCCGAGGTGGCCAACATGGCGGGCGCGACAAACGACGCATACGGCACGAGCTGCCGCCGCCGTAGTTCACCGAGCCGATCAGCGCGCCGAGCCCGATTCCCAGCGAGAACAAGTAGAAAACCGGCTCCAGGAAACCGCTGACGAAGGCCACCCAGCCCCGCCGGTAAACCAGCACGTTGCGCTCGAACAGCATCCGGGCCAGGCCCGCGCCGGCCGGGATCGGCAGCAGGCGCGCCATCAGCCGGACCGGCGCCGGCGGCACGTTCGTACTCATCTGTCAGACCACCAACCGTCGGCGGAACGTGAAGCGGGCGACCAGGAAACCGGCCACCAGCCAGAGCAGTAAATAGCCGACGTGAACGAGGTCGGGCAGCGGCGCGGGGTGGCCGGCGAGCAGACCGCGGCACAGCTCGACGCCGTGATAGAGCGGAGTCGCGTACGCCACTGGGCGCAGCACCGCGGGCAGCTGCTCGACCGGGAAGAAGGTGCCGGAGAACAGGAACATCGGGGTCGCGCCGAGCCGGAACAGCAGGCTGAAGCCGGTGTCTTTGTCCTGGGTGGCGCTAAAAGCCATGATCGGCGCCGAATGTGCCATCGCCACCAGCAGGGAAGCGAAGATCGCCACGATGCCCCACAGCGACGGCACCGCCCCCAGCAGCGTCGCGACGATGACGAAGGCGCTGCTGGCGACAAACGCGCGAATCAGCACGATGCCCAGATGGCCGATCAACACGTCGGTCACGCTGAGCGGAGTCGCGAGCATCGCCTCGTACTGCCGCCACCACTTGATCGCGCCCAGCACCGGCCAGGTCGACTCGCCGACCGCGGTCATCATCGCGTTCGCGGCGAGCACGCCACCGGCGACATAAACCGGATACGGCACTCCGGCGATGGTCGGGTGACCGCTTTTGCTGATCAGTGAGCCGAGGCCAAAACCCAGTGCGCCAAGGAAAAGCAGCGCGACAGGAAGGACGAGAAGAGGCTGCCCTTCCACGTACGTTTGTAGCTGACCAGCCAGAATCGCAGGGAGCGCCACGGCAACCAGCCACCTTCGAGCATCTGGGTGGCCATCAGTCGATCAACCTCCGGCCGGTCAGGTGCAGGAACACGTCCTCGAGCGAGGCCCGGCGGACCAGGCTGGACAGCGGGTTCATGCCGCGCTTCTGGATGCCGGCCAGCGCCTTCTCACCGTCGTCGGTGTAGAGCAGCAGTCGGTCCGGCAGCACCTCGACGCGATCCGCGAGGCCTTCGGCCTTCTCCGCGTACGGCGCGTGGTCCTCGTCGTCGAACCGCAGCTCCAGCACCTCGCGAGTGGAATAGCGCTCGATCAGCTCGCGTGGACTGCCCTCGGCGGCGATCCTGCCGCCGTCCATCACCACCAGCCGGTCGCACAGCTGCTCGGCCTCGTCCATGTAGTGCGTGGTGATCACCAGCGTTACGCCGGACCGCTTGAGCCGGAACAGCCGATCCCACAGCACGTGCCTGGCCTGCGGATCCAGGCCGGTGGTCGGCTCGTCCAGCAGCAGGATCTCCGGCTCGTTGACCAGCCCGCGGGCGATCGTCAGCCGCCGCTTCATGCCGCCGGACAGCGGCTCGACGACGCTGTTGGCCCGCTCGGTGAGCTGCGCGAACTCCAGCAGCTCATCGGCCCGCGCATTCGCGACCTTGCGGGACAGCCCGAAATAGCGCGCGTAGATGACCAGGTTTTCTCGTACGGACAGCTCGCCGTCGAGGGTGTCCAGCTGCGGCACCACGCCGAGCCGGGCGCGGATCTTGGGCCCGTCCGTGCGCGGGTCCATGCCGAGGATCCGCAGCGTCCCACCGGTCGGCGGCGACACGCTCGCGATCATCCGCATCGTGGACGACTTGCCGGCACCATTGGGCCCGAGGAAGCCGAACGCCTCGCCGCGCCGAACGGACACATCAATGCCGTCCACCGCGGTGAAGCTGCGAATTTTCTTGGTCAGCCCATGCGCCTCGATCAGCGGCGCATCTCCCGTGTCGGTAGTCACGCTAAGGGACACTAACGCGTGGGTACGACAAAGTCGTTGTAGTTTTTTCTGACCGCGAAACGGCACCGCAACAGTCGCTCGCGGGGCGGTCGCAACGCCCGTTGCTCACGTCGGACCGGGAACCGCCGAAGTACCCGCTACAACTACTGCGGTACTAACGCACTTTCCTCCTGTCGACTTGAGGGTCGGTGTCGCGCACTTACAGCGCGGTGCTGTTGACTGGCAACATGCCGGTCCAGGCGGATTGCTCGATGGTCATGGACTTCCCTTTCTCGAGAACCGAAAGTGAAATCAGCGTTGGCAGCTGGTGACATCGTCGTACGCAGCGCCGATCGCATGGCGTCCTGGCACCGGACAATCATCGAGCTGACACGGTCCCGAGTACGGAGCTGCGGAATTTCACAGGCGACTGCGGCGTCTTTGATAGGCAGGAGGGGCCACTGTACGAGTGGCCCCTCCGCTATGCGTCGATAAGCGGCTAGACTTTGGATTGGCAGTTCAACCGTGCTCCGCTTGGCAGGTGCGGCCTCGGGAGGGTGTTCGAGCACGCTCTCGGGGACCTGTCCAAAACCTGGACAGGGCCTATTCGCAGAAGACGCGGACTTTGGCGTCAGGTTGGTCGATTTCCACGGTTACGTCGTCGAGGTGTTCCACCAGTTCTTCGAGCTGTTCGGGTTTGATTTGGGTCAGGGTCGAACGGCACGCCGGACTTGCTCATTTCGGCGTTGGCGCGTTCTAGTGCCTGCGGTGGGACCAGGGCCGTGAGCCGTACGCCGGCGCGCAGCAGTTGCAGCGGCACGCGAATGTTGACCCGGCCCGGCTCGCCGGCCTCCAGCGTCTCCACCACTACTCGCAGGTATTTCGCCTTGCCTTTGGGGCGGGCGTCCAGACTCGACGCGACCGGTGGCTGGTCTCGTTCGAGTGCGGTGATGAGCTGCTCGGCCTCCCTGTGCGGTGACCTTGCCTTCGGCCAGCATGTCCAGGATGTCCTTGCGTTGTTCGTTCATCAGAACCTCTCTATCGGATAATGACCAGGAAGGCCGTGTGGCCCTCCTTGAGGTCGACTCGGGTGCCAGGCAGCGCGGAGATGAAACGCCAACCGCTGACGAGTGCTCGCAGCACGCTGATGCGGTACGCCAGGCAGGCCACGGCCGCTACGAGTACGGCCAGCACCAGGATTGGTGAGAACACCAGCACCACGGGGATTATCGGGACCCAGAACCGGATCGGACGACCGTCGGGGTTTGTGACCCGTACGGTCACCAACTGCGGCATCATGTGCCAGCCTCCAATTCGGACAATGCCTGTTGTGCGTTGATGTCGCCGCGACGCAACCGATCGATGACGTCGGCCCGCGACGGTGCCGGATCTGTCTCGACGAAATCGAGCATCTGGCTGATCCGGTTCAGTCGTGACTTGATCGTCGGATAGCTCACTCCGAAGATCCGCTCCATCTCCTTGATGGAGCCATGACACCGCACGAACGCCGTGACGAAGACCTGATCCTCGACGCCGAGCTGAGCCAGCTGCGGCAGCTCGAACTCACCCTCGATCACGACACCACTGCCGACCAGGCGGACCCGCTCGACGGCAAACGGTCGACCGCGGGTCAGGTTTGTGAGTTCTTGCCAATCCATCCCTCGCTCTGTCATATCTAAGTTGTACGCGGCAAATTCTCAACTTTCAAGATGTTGAGATTAATTTTCTTAAAAACGACCTACTCGCGGACTTCGTGTCGGGCCATCGCGTTGTTGCACTTTTCGTGGTCTCGCCCTATCCGGCGCCGCCACAATGATGGCATAGTGACGTCATAATGACATCACTCGCCGGCACCCAACCGGACCGGCCCAGTCGCCGGCACCGAACCGCCACCGGTCTGCCGGCCAAGACCCCTCCTGGGAATCCCGTGGCGACTGGCGTTTGCACTGCAGACCGACCGACGGATGGTGGCTGCGGTCCGGGATCGTGTGGCACAAGCCCAACGCGATGCCCGAATCCGTACGTGACCGGCTCTCGGTGACACACGAGTTCGTGCTGCTGCTCACCAAAGCTGAAGACTTCGACTTCGACTTGGACGCGATCCGCATCCCGCACCGCTCCGCCGGCATCACCCCACGCCCGGGACAGGACCGCGAACCCCCAACAGCGGCGCACCGGCAAGTACGCCGCAGGCAACCCGCAATTGCCCCACGCATACCGGTACGCCGGCCTCAACGTCGGCGGGCGACACCTGTACGGACATCCCAAGGGCAAGAACCCCGGCACCGTCTGGTCCATCCCCACCAGACCAGACCCACCCGGCACGCGCACTGCGCCACCTTTCCCCTCGACCTGCCGCTGCGGGCGATCGCCGCCGGCAGCGCGACCGGCGGTGTTGTCCTTGACCCGTTCCAAGGCTCCGGCACCACAGCGGTCGCGGCCCGGCAGCTCTCGATCGGCGTTACATCGGCATCGACCTCAACACCGACTACCTCGACCTGACACGGCGCCGGCTGAACACCGAAATGCCGCCTCGCGCCAGCGAGCCACATACCGATTAACGGCGGTGGTGGCTCCGCTACGGGCGCCGCGACGCCCGGCCAGGCCGGCTGCCCGACAGCGTCACTTTCCTGGAACGTCGAACCGACCCGGCCGCGCCGGAGCCGCAGCGGAGCAATGGCGTCCGGCCCCGGTACATCCTGTGAGGAACCCTGTGACGGTCGTCTACCGCGATTCTCAGATCACCGTCGTCCACGGCAACTGCCTGACCGTTCTGCCGGAGTTGGGCGCGGAGTCGGTGGAACGCGGTGGTCTGCGACCCGCCATACGGTCTGGAGCTCATGGGACAGGACTGGGACCGTCCCTGGACCGTCTCGCCTATCCACACAACGTCCTTCGCCGCCCGCGCAGATGTCCAGCCGCCAGGACACCGCGACAGCCGCAATCCGTACTGCCGTACCTGTCGATGCCAACGCGGCGCGCGATGGTGCGCGTACTCCGAACCGGCGTGGGACCGCGAACCGCGCGGCGATCTCGTGGTGTACGGCCACTGGTGTGGCCGGTAGGCCACGGAGTGCCTGCGTGTGCTTGGACTCGGCGAGTATCTGGTCACCTTCGGCGACGCCCGGACCTGGCACCGGCTGGTGACCGCCATCCAGGACAGCGGATTCCAGATCCGCGACACCATCGCGTGGCTCTACGGACAGGGCCTCCCCAAAACCACGACGTCGGCAAAGCCGTAACGGCCCGCCAACAATCCGCCCCCGTGACGAACACCCACGCGGACTGGCAAGGCTGGGGGACCGCGCTCAAACCCGCGTTCGAGCTGATCATCGTCGCCCGCAAAAACCGGTGCGCGGCACCATCGCGGACAACGTCATCGCTCACTGGCTCGGGGCGCTCAACATCGACGCGGCGCACGTGTACACCACCGACCGTGGCGCACGCGACTCACCATCCGCCGGTTTCCCCCCGCCGCCGCCGCCGTCGATGCCATTACCAGTTGGCGACCTGCCAGCGCGCCGCGCCCGCCTACACCGGTCGCAGCTCAGCCGGCAGATCGCCACCGAACGTGCTGCTCGGCCACAGCCCACACTGCGCCCGCACGTGCGCTCTCGGCTACGCAGTCGACGCACTGGACACGGCCAGCGGCACCCTGGTCAGCGGCGCGAACCCGCGACGACGAGCCAGCGACAGGTTCGGAACTGTCTATGGTCACCTGCCGGGCGACCGCGCCTGCCTGCCGTCGCGCGGCGGCGGGCCGGGGCGGCGCGTCCCGGTTCTTCCCAGCGTCCCGGTGGCACGCCAAAGCCAACCGCGCCGAGCGGCCCCGCGCGACGGACGGTCTCGCGTATCCCCACCGTGAAGCCGGTGGACTTGATGCGCTGGCTCGTACGACTGATGACCCCACCCAATGGCCTGATCCTGGATCCCTTTCTGGGCTCCGGTACGACCGCCCAAGCCGCCCGAGCGGAAGGCATGCGATGCCTTGGAATCGAACAGAACCAGACCTACCTGCCCTTGATCACCCAACGACTCAGCCGACCAGGGAGCCCACCGCCGGAGCCGCCCGCGCAGACAGCGGCGGGCGAACGCTGAGCATCGACCAGGTGCGGCGGCTGCCGGCGGTGGTCGATCTGGTCACCGCCGCGCGGGCACTGGGCATTGGCCGCACCACCGCGTACGCCATGGTGCGCCGCGGCGAGTTCCCGGTGACGGTCTTCAAGACCGGGGCCACGTTCAAGGTGCCCACGGCGCCGCTGCTGGTACTACTCCAACTCGACCGCAACAGCGCAGGCTAGGAGGTCAGCCGGCGCAATCCGGGCTGAGGCATCGGAGCGGAGAAGGGTCAGGGTGAGATGGCTGCCAGGCGTTCACAGTTCGCGTTCGAGACGCGCAACGACCTCCCGGTATCGGCTGACCGGCACCAGGTGCACACCGTCGAAAGCGCCGCTGTCGCGGATGGCCAGGGCTTGCTCGCACGCCGCGTCCACTCCAGTTTTCACCTGCCGCTGACAGCGATGTCGGGTCGCGCGGTGGGTGCGTAGGCCGCGGGTTGGTGTGATCGGACCATCCGGATTGTGGGCGTGCCTGACCGGGCAACGTCGTCGTGCCGGCGTTGCCTGATGCGTCCTGTGTGGGCAGTGGTGGAGGAATGGCGCACGACATTACGCAACATGGTGCTTACGGCCGCGCGGTACACGTCGCGGATGGCGTCCCGGCACCGCGTATCGCCTTTGAACAACACGGCGACGCTGTTCTGCACCATCGGCTACTTCCCGATCGGGATAGTTAGTTCCCCGGGTATCCCTCCGGGCGAGACGGCCCGTATCGTCCGTGTCCGGTGTCCCCCACCCCGTGAATGAAGAGACGCGTGCGCGTCGCGATGCACCGAAAGCCACGACTGCGCACGGCTACCTCACCAGCCGAGGGGACGAGTTGCAAACATTGCCACTACCAGCAGTAAGGCCGAGGTGTATGTCACGTGCCCGCAATAGGAATTCGCCTACCGCGAAAGTTCGTTCTCGTCGTGATCGGGGTAGTCGCGCTCACGCTGGCTACGGCCCGCACGAGCGATGCGGCTCAAAATCAGACCAGGCCGACGACCCGTGCCGCCGCCATGGTGTCCCACGGCGGGGGCACCGGCAAGGGCGGCACCATTCGCATCCTTGAGCCGGCCAACTTCGAATACCTCGATCCGGCCGAGCTCTACAGCGCCGACGAGGCGGACTTCGGTCGGTTGTTCCTGCGCACGTTGACGATCGTCGATCGTCGATGACACGCCTGGACGGAAGCCGACGATCAAGCCGGACATCGCGCGGGACACCGGAACTCCGTCCGATGGTGACCGGACCTGGACGTTCCGGTTGCGTCACGGCGTCACCTACGAGGACGGCTCGCCGGTGACGTCGGCCGACATCAAGTACGCCGTCGAGCGCACTTTCGCCTCCGATGTCCTCCCGGGCGTGCCGCCTTATCTGCCCGTGCTGTTGGCCAACCCGGACCATTACGCCGGCCCGTACAAGGATCCGAACAAGGACCTGGCCGCGGTGCAGACGCCCGATCCGTACACCATCGTGTTCCACTTCGCCGCGCCGCAGCCCGACGCGCCGTGGATGATGTCGATGGCGACCGCCCCGGTGCCGAAGGCCAAGGACGATGGGCGCGACTACACGTTGCATCCGGTCGCGTCTGGCCCCTACCGGATCGACAGTTACTCGCCGAACAAGTCGATCACGCTGGTACGCAACCCGAAATGGAACCCCGCGACCGATCCTCACCGCCCGGCGCTGCCCGACCGGTACGAGGTGACGTTCGGTATTGATCGCGCGACGATCAGCCAACGGTTGATCGCGGATCGGGGCGAGGACCGCAACGCACTCACGCTGTTCGACACTTTGCAGGGCGCCGACATACCCAAGCTGGGCCAGCCCAGCGTGAAACGCCGCGTCGTCACCGGATCCGGCCACGCGGTGCTCTACATCGTCTTCAACGAACTGAAGATCAAGGACCTGCAGGTGCGCAAGGCGATCGCGTTGGCGATCAACCGGCAGGCCGTCCTGACCGCACAAGGCGGCCCAGCGTTCGGCTCACTGACCAACACGATCATCCCCGAAGGCATCGCCGGGCGGAACTCCATCGATCTCGGTCTCAAGCCGACCGGCGACCCCGTGGCGGCGGCCAAGGCGCTGAACGGCACGCCGGTACCGACCCTGCACTTCGGCGTATCCAGCACCTCGACGAAACAGAAGGCGATCGCGGCGCAGGTGCAAAGCGACCTCAAGGCAATCGGCATCAACGTCGTGATCGACGAGATCCCTACCGACTCCTACAGCAAGACCCTGCACAACGACGACAAGGCACCGGATCTGTTCGTCTCCGGCTTCCAGCCGGACTGGCCCACCGCCGCCGCAATCATCCCTGCGGTGCTTGGCCCGGACGCAAGCGGCACGAAGTGGGTCTCAACGAACCTCGCCCGCTACTACGACCCGACCACGTCTGGGCAGATCGCCGAGTTGGCCTCGTCGAGCGCCGATCCGGCCCAGGTCGGCAAGCAGTTCAACGACCTCACCAACCAAGTCCTGTCGACAAACTGGCCGATGCTGCCGGTGGTCGAAAGCCGCAACTTGCAGGTGGTCGGCTCGAACATCCGCAATGCGGGACTGTCCACGCTCTACTCCCAGATCGATCTGCTGCGGGTTGGTGTCCGGCGCTGATGCGTTAACCCAGAACTGCCCAGCTGTCCGGCTCGGGCGTGACTGCGATGAACTCGCGCGTCTGCTGTTTCGGACGCGGGCCGTCATCGCGTCTATCCGCCGAGCTGCCCACGCTGAACCGAGTCGAACGTCGAGGCTCGGTTCAGCGTGCCGCTTGACAAGCTGTATCTGTCACCTGATGTGAGCGGTAATTGTCACCGGCTGAACGCGAGCTGCGGGCAACGGCCAGCCATGTGCGAATCGGGATACCGTCACGGGGATGCGTCTACTGGTCAGACGGGGATCGGTGAACGAGATCGGCTTGCCGATGGCATCGGCATATGCGATCTCCCTGCTCGTGGACTCGCCGATATACCCGCCGGGGTTGACGACCAGAACTCGGTCAGCCAGGTCGATCTTGCGCAGGTGGAATGCGTCCAGCGCAGTCTTCTGCTCTCATTGGTGACCAACTCGTCTGCTTCGCCCGGCGCGACGACGATGACACCCGCGAAGGTCAGATCGCGGTTCGCCGCACGCATCTCGTCCACGAACCGGGTAGAGCCGCAGATGCAGACAATCTCAGGTCGGTCACGGCCCGGTCCTTCGGCCGAACGGGAAACCGTCAGTGTGCACGGTGACATCACAGACAAGCACACGAGCCAACAGTTTACGCAGTGAGATGGATACCACGCGGATGCACCATCGCAGGCGGCAGCGACAGCTACCGCTCACATGTGACAGATACCCCTCACAATCACACCAGCATATTCAGGGGATCTAGCAGACACGCTATTGCCCTTGTCCAGGTCGTACGCGGACATGTGGGCGGCGGAAGAAGGCGTCAGTCAGGCACTGCGCCGTCACGGTTCCCGCAGCGTCGTCGAGATCGCGATGGCGATCAGTGGAATGAGCGTCAGCACGACGAAGGCGCCGTACGGGCCGGTATGGTCGGCGACGATGCCGAGCACTGGCATGAGCAGGCCGCCCGCGCTCACGGCGAGGCCGAGTGTGACGCCGGCCGCGGTTCCTGGTCGGGTTGGCAAGTAGTCCTGGCCGAGCTTGACGAGCACGGCGAAGGGCAGGTTGGCAACCAGGCCGACCAGCAGCACCAGCGGCAGCGCCGCGTACTTGTTGTCGCAAAAAACAACAGCGCGGCGAGTGCGGGTAGGAGCAGCGTGTTGCCGAGTTGGACGGTGCGCACGAGACCTATCCGGTCACCGATGCGAGCGCCGATGACGGTACCGAGCACGCCACCACCCAGTTCCAGGGCGAGTGCGGTGCCGCCGAGTTCGGTGGATGCGCCGAGGTGCGTGATCCAGTACAGCGAGACGAAGGTGTTGACCCCGAAGGACACGCTGGAGCGGATGATTTCCACGCAGGTGAGCGCAACGAACCGGCCGGGCCGGTTGACGCCGTTGGTGACGGTCGTCCTTGTGCTGGCGGTGGCGTGGACTCGATGTTGGTGACGGAACAGGATCACGCCCATGAGTACGGCGGGCGGGATGAACAGCGCGGTCGCGCCGATGCCGAGGTGGTCCAGGGCCGGGGTAGCGATGGCGGGTGCGACGAAGAAGCCAACGCTACCGCCAGCGGCGAAGTAGCTCATCGCGGTGGCACTGCCGCCAGCGTCGCTGCGCGCGTCCCGGGACGCCGGCGGGTGGAACATGGCCACGCCGAACCCTGAGAGCAGTAGCAAAGCGAAGACCAGTGGGTACTGCGGGAGCAGACCCGCGAGACCGGCGCCGGTTCCGGCGAGGCCGATGCCCAGCGGTGCCATCCACGGCAGGCGGCGCCGGTCGGCGAGTACGCCGATGGCCAGTTGGGGGATGGCGCTGCCGAGGGCGGCGGCCGTGGCTAGGCCGGACGCGGCGAGATAGCCGAAGTGACGTTCCAGCACGAAGTAGGGCACGGCGGTCGGAACGAGGCCCTGGTAGAAGTCGTCGACCGCATGCGCGCTGGCCCAGATCCGCATCCGGGACCAGGTCGACCGTGGTGCGGCGAGCGTCGGCGTTGTCACCTGATGACGGTGACAAACCGCCGAGCTGTCCGCTTTCAATATTCTGCCGCGTTATGTCAAGTATCCGCCAGGTGCTGGCGCATGCCTCGCGGCGCTCAACATTGGCGGCTGTTTTTTGATATTTACGGACGGATTTTTGGAAGCAGCCGGGACGGCACTCCATCACGATTAGGGCCATGAAACGGAGAACGCCCCCACGCACGACCCATCCAACCAGCACCGCACCGAAGCACGGCCGCACCATCGCGTGCTGCTGGTGATCGCGCTGGCCGTCACCGGTTTCGGCCTGCGGGCCGCCGTGACCAGCGTGGGTTCGGTCCTGGACAACATCCAACATGATCTGCACACCAACAGCATCGTCGGAGGTGTGCTCACCACCTTGCCCGTCCTGTGCTTCGCCCTGCTGGGCGCATGCGCACCGGCGCTGTCGGCGAAGCTGGGGGCGCACCGAGCGACCGTGCTCGCGCTCGCGGTCTCCTGCATCGGGTTCGTCAGCCGCTCGTTCGCCCCCGACATCATCGTTTTCCTTGTTCTGTCCGTGGTGACCCTGTCCGGCGCGGCCGTGGCCAATGTGCTGCTCCCGTCGCTGGTCAAGCTGCACTTCCCGGACCGCATAGGGCACATGACCGCCGTATACGCGACCGCCTTGAGCCTCGGGACCGCGATCTCAGCGGGTCTGACGGTCCCGATCGCGGATGCCGGCGGAAGTTGGCGGGTCGGTCTGGCGGTGTGGGCCGTCTCCCGGCTCTGGCGATCCTGCCCTGGCTCCCTACGATCCGACGCGAGTCCCGGCCAGCCCCCGTGATCTCGACCGAACCTCGCAAGCTCGGTCGCCGGGATCTCGTCCGCAGCCAGACCGCGTGGATGCTGACGCTGTTCTTCGGATCGCTGTCGGCGATCGCCTATATCGGGTTCGGCTGGATGGCGCCGTACATGGGCGCGCATGGCATCTCCGCGGCGACCGCCGGGGCGATGGTCGCCGTCATGACCGGCGTTAGTATCCCGGTGGCCATGGGCATCCCGATCATCCCGCGAGCCAGGCACCGCACGGTGATCGTCGCGCGCTCGTCGCCTGCCTCGCGGCGTCGTTCGTGGGCTTGGGCATCGCGCCGGTTGGCGGTGCATGGGTGTGGATGGTGCTCTTCGGGGTGGGCACCGGATTGTTCCCGCTCAGTCTGACGATGATCGGTATGCGGGCGCGCACGCACCAAACCACTGCGGCAACCTCCGCGTTCGTACAAGCAATCGGATACCTGATCGCGGGCACCGGGCCGCTGCTCTTCGGGGCGCTGTACAGCGCAACCGGAGGATGGACCGCCCCACTGTCGCTGCTGTGGGTCGCCCTTGCCATCACGACCATCACCGGCTGGCTCGCCGCCCGGCACAGGTTCGTCGATGACGAGACCGTGGAAGCTCGCCGTCGAGCCGTCGAGGCCACCCAGACCAACTGATCTGGTTACCCCACGGCTTCTTGACATGGCGCACCCTGGCCGCCAGTCACCGAGCCACCTGCTGATCCGATTAGACCTCACCCCCCCCCTCCCTCGTATCGCGATACCGTCGCTGGTAGGACGCCGGAGTTTGCCCAACCAACTGAGTGAATGTCGTGATGAACGCGCTCGGCGTAGCCCACCCAAATCGCGCGGCAATCTCGGTCACGGACCCGCCATCCTCAAGGAGCGCGGCCGATGCATGAAATACCCGCACCAAGCTGCGCCACTGTGGATACGTCACCCCGAACGATGCGAAACAACCTGCTCAGCGATCGCTCGCTCAAATTCACGGCGTTAGAAAGAATCGAAAGCGGCATATTCTGACCCAGATCAGCCTCGACCATCGCGCATACTCTCGCCAAACGCCTATCGCGCGGATTCGGCAGGCGGATACCAGTCCGAGGGGCGATCGCGACGAGCCCCGAGAGTAGTGCTTTCGCCTCCCTCTGCAGGGCGACCGGTATTCGCGCCTCGGTAAGCTCCATCTGTAGCGCGCGAACGAGCCCGCTCGCCGCGAATACGCTCGGAACATCGACGTCGCGCTCGACAGCGGCTATATCAGTCAACTCAAGGGCGTGGACTCGGGTATTCCCGAAGATTCGATGCTCATGCCACACACCGGCAGGGATGAGCACAGCGCGATCCGGCGTCACCGACCACACACCGTTGCTGGTCGTCACGGCGATGAGGCCCCCGCACTCACATAGACGATCTGATCGTGGTCGTGGACGTGTGCGGCGATGACACTCCCGCCGCTATGCGCGACAGCATCCGTCGCCCCACTAGGTAGGTAGGTAATTAATTTCGTCCATCACGGCCAGAATAGTGGGCCGGATGCGGCAACGCAGCTACAGATCTTGAACGAACAGAGATCATGGTTGTGAACGCTGACCTGCCGACCCTCCCTTATCCCGACGGCCGCCGCGTCCACCACCGGAAGTCACCTTGCACGCATCCCCACGCAGTACCGCCCACCGCCACAGCTTGTACTTTCCTGGCTCGCGGAGACGACACATAGGAAGTCATCATCCTGCCGCGGCTGGGATCACGTGCTGACGGACGCCGTCATCTCGCTCACTCATGCGTCAGTCCCGGAATTGCTGATTCCCGACTTCCAAACCTCGGGCGCTGCCAGATCCACGTGTCGGCAACAACAACTCCTACAACAAAGACAGCGTCGAGAACGCCGTCAAGAAAGCAGTCTGCGCGCGACAGGTCACCCTCGCGGCCGCGCAGCAGACGATGCGATGCTGGAACTGGACCACCGCCAAGGCCGTCCTCGGGATCGGCTGATGACCACCGGGGATCCGGTCCGTACGCATACCCGGCACACCACGCCGGACAGCGGTTTTGTTACATCCGTTGTGACCCGCGGAGGTAAACGCCACGGCAAAGTCATCGCGAGCGATGGGCGCGGTGGGTCTGGTATGTGTCGACTGTTCGAGCCGAGCCCCTGCGGAGGTCGGCTCCCGGATCGGTTTCAGGTTCAACGTCAACGGAGCTGGAGGTCAGCGCGGCCGGGCTCGGCATGGCCTGTGTGTCCTGGTGAGAAATCTTGGCTGACGATTGTGTTTAGCTGAGCCGAAAGCGTTCAGTCGCTCAGCGGGTGGTTTCAGCGATTTTCTTGACATGGTTGTTCCGGATGTTGATCAGCCGGGGCATGTACCAATTGAGTGCCGCCCGTTCGGCGACGGCTCCCAGGAGGCCGAGCGGAGCAGCGAAGTCGACCACGTCGCGCATCAAGGTGCCGCTGCTTGTCCGGCTCGAAGTGGTGGGCGTGGTGCCAGCGCTTGAACGGTCCCCGGACCTGCTCGTCGACGAAGTATCCCGGTGGCGTCAAGGCGCTGATCCGGGAGGTCATCCGCCACGGCAGGCCAAAATGCCTGGCTTGCCACGTGACGGTGTCACCGAGCGTCAGACGACCAGACGTGACGCCACTGACAGCGCGCTCGGCGGCACCGGCCATCGAAGCGGTATGCACCTCCACCTCCAATGAAACCTCAAAGACACGCTGCGGAGATGCGCTGATGCTAGTGGTGACCTCAAAACGCGGCATTGGGCAACCCTACGACCGACGATGCCCGGGGTGCCGACATGTCCGGGTACGGTGGAGTAGCGCACCGAGCAGAACCGCCCGTACGGAGCCGGGCGGTGATCATGTCCGTCGGGCGCCTGCCAGCGGATGAATTTCGTCTCAGTGAGGCTTGGGCGGTGGAGAGATTCACGTGCGAGCCTGACCCCACCGAGGGAGTTCGCCGGACACGCCAACAGGCATTGGTTGGCCAGCAGGATCGAGAATGAACGTGGTCTGGTTCGCCAATGGGCGCCCGTGCGGAATGCTCCGCCATTGTGGATCGACATCGGTTACCTCGTAGAAGGTGGAATGAATGGACGCCCCCCGCCGAGGGCCGCGAACACGACCTGAGGTGCGATGGCGCGCAAGCGTGCCAGGCGGTTGAGTGCAGCCACGCTGGCGGGCGCGGCCTTGGTGACGCATTTGCCTGGACCATCTCTGGGCAGTTGTGGGGTAGGCCGTCCGCCGCTACGAGTATCGTGTACAACGTCTGCGACACTCATGCATCGTTGACGATCAAGAGGCGGCAATGGGTATCAGGCAGTTGGCAGCCACCATGTTATGCGTCGGAACCGGGTTGGCGGCATGGGTGACGCCTGCTGCCGCCGCACCGACCGTGTCGATCCCGCTTGTCGGGCTGACGGTGACCCCGGCCACGGCCGTGGTCGGTGATCAGGTCACGGTGGCGGCAACGCTCACCAACAACACCTCCGCGACGGTGTCGGCGGCACTGGGTATTGAGAATCCTCAGTACGCGTCGCAGAAGATCACCGGGGTGGGTGGAAGCGGGTGCGCCCGACGCAACCTCCAACGCCTCATCTATTGCGGCAACTCGTTATTGGCCCCCGGCGCCACCGCGAGCATCATCGTGACTCTGGTGACCACTGCCGCCGGAACCGACAACTTCACAGCCTATGGGCGCATTACCAACACCAACGACGTCTACGCGTACGCCACACTCAGCACTTCCTGAACGTCTGGGGGCGCGCGAGACCAGCTAACGGGCGGGTCCGCAGACGCGCGACCTCGAATCGGCCACGCCGACATCAAAAACCGGCCGCGGCGGCGCAGCGAGGCTGGTATTGATCTCAAGATGCGGCACGTGGAGACTTAACAATAATGTGTCAGGTACGCCAGCCAGGGGGAGCGGTCGACCACCGATACTGGGGCACAGTCCGGTGCGCTGGTCCGCGATGCAGGTCCCGTGGACCTGCCCGTCCTGGTTCCATTGATAGTCTTGGCCCCAGCCGTTGGGGTCGCAGTTGGTGGCTACCCACCACGAATTTCCGTTGTCGTCCACCTGCTGATGCACACCGCAGGTGTCCGCCGGTGCCGCCGATGCTGGCACGGTAGGTCCGAGCGCGACGGCCGCGACTGTCATCGCGATCAACAATTTACGCACGAGTTTCCCATCACTGGTTCCGTTCTCGGATTTCGAGAAATAATGACGAATGGCAAGGTGGGGTTAAGCAGGATAACGGATATAGAGCCACCATTCGCCAGAATTGACCACGTCGCAGGCGTAGCCAATGGCGGCCGGGTCATGGCGGACCAGGTCTGCTCCATCGGTGGCACACCGATTGTGGTCGAAATAGCTGCCTTCGAACTCACAGCCAGCGAACGGCTGGCCTGGGTCCAACGAGTTGAAACAGATACCGTCTGCCGCGCGGCGGCGTCAGCGGCGTGAGCAGAGCACCGCACGTCACCACGCCAACAACCAAGCTAGCCAACCAACGTCTCGGGATCAATTCGAACTCCTTCGTCAGGGTCCAGCCGTGAGGTCAGTAGATCGTGAGGCTGATGATGATGGCGTCAGGCGGAAGGCTACCGGACTCGTTCCGGCCGAACACGACCGGCGGCGGGCAGCGGTCCGGGAGGATATACGTGAACGTGCCATAGTTGTTTTCCGCGTACCACAGTCCGACAGGGGCCAGATGCATGGTCATGGTCCCGCTGTCGGTGTAACACACGGGGTTCCCGGCAACGTAGAAGGTGAAGTACTGGAAGGAGTTACTGGCGTCGCACGCGGTATTCTGGATAGCTGGCGACGCTGTGGATGCGCTACCGGGGCTGGGTGTGATCGACAGTGCGGCCGCCAAAATAGCCGCAGTCACGGTGACCTTCGAGATTCTCGCGAGGATTTTCATAGAACATTCTCCGAGCACAGTCAAGGGTCCGGCGTAGCCGAACAGATAGGCAGTGGTGATCTCACGGCGAGACTGGAAGTCACCCGCAATTGACAATCGTCACCAATTTCAGCGGTTTCCGTGCCGAAAGACAGCAGCGACTGCAGCACCAGTAAATATCATGACAAATGTAAATTCCGCTTTGGGGTGCCCCGGCTCGCCTATTGGCCAGCGAACGGGAGGAGGCTCCTCTGAGGGATTTCGAGTGCCGGCAGATTTCGAGTGCTGTCGGCGAAGAACATCGACGCTTGGGCACAGCTGTGGCGCCCCGACGTGGCCTTCACCGTGCCGTGTCCCCGTGGACGGATTCCCGACCGAGCTCGACGGCAGGCAAGATGTCATCTCCGGTTTTCACGGCATGTGTACACCAGTGTCGAGTGATCACTGTCGATACCGGCGTTCGAGCGCGCCATCTGCGTCTCGGCCGGTGCCGGTCAGGACATGGCGTGGGTTGCCAGACATGCCGCGAACAAGCGAAGCGTCGTGATATCGGACCGTCCACAATTTCTGCGCCCCAGTACAGTTCTTGTCGTTCGGCGTTTAGAGGATGGGGTGCGATGAAGGCAACCAGGCCGGGCGACCCAGTCGTGGCGAAGGTGTCAGTGCTGGATGTAGTGCCAGTTTGGCGTGGCGGTTCGGCGACCGCGGCGTTGCGTGCTTCGGTTGACCTCGCCGTCCGGGTGGAGGCGCTCGGCTACACGCGTTTCTGGGCCGCCGAGCACCACAACACGCCAAGCCTGGCGGCGGCGTCGGCGCCGGCGGTGATGGCCGCGCAGCTGGCGACGGCGACGTCCACGATGCGGATCGGATCCGGCGGGGTGTTGCTGCCTAACCATCCGCCACTGGTGGTCGCCGAGCAGTTCGGCATGCTGTCGGCGTTCCATCCTGGACGTGTCGACCTGGGCGTCGGCCGCGCTGCCGGCACCGATCCGGCCACTGCCACCGCGTTGCGGCGGGTGGGCCATCGGACTGGAGAGGAGTTCGCGGCACAGATCGCGGAGCTCGCCGGCTATTTCGCGGGTGCCCGCAGTGGGCCGATAGACGCCGGCGCGGCCAGGGAGCACCATCCACCGATCTGGCTATTGGGCTCCAGCCCGTCCAGCGCGGCCGTCGCGGCCCGGCTGGGTCTGCGCTATGCATACGCGCATCACGTCAACCCGGCCGCGACGCAGGAATCGCTGCATCTGTATCGAGACACCTTCCAGGCGTCTGCGCACCTTGCCGAGCCGACCTCGCTGGTCTCTGCGGTGGTGATCGCGGCGGATTTCGACGCGGAGGCGGAAAGGATCGCTCGTCCGTACCTTCTCGCCAAGATCCAGATGCGCGGGACAGCCCGGTTCGATGCGTTTCCCACCCAGCAAGAGGCTGACGCGTACACCTTCTCCCGGCAGGAGCGTGAGCTGACCCAGGCTTTCGCGGACCGGCAGATCATCGGTGGCCCCGACACCGTCGGGCAGAAGGCGGCCGACCTGGTCGCCGCCTCCGGCGCGGGTGAACTGATGGCGCTGACCATTACGCCCGAGCATGCCGACCGGGTGGCCTCCTATCGACTGCTCGCCGAGGTTGTCGGCGTACCCGCGCCGGTACTTTCCCCCCAATCGACCCCAACCGCCTTCACCGGCTGACCCCGGTCCGGCGCTCACCGGGTGAACCAGCACTCGACCAGATCCGACAGGTTGCCCGGCGAGGCGGCCGCCACGATAGTCCTGCGCCACCGCTTGGGATACACGCCGAAAACAGCTCCGTCGCCGGTCAGCCAGGCTCGGTCGCGCTGGTGGGCTACGCCACCGCAAACCATCAGCATGGCGTGAGCGCGGCCGCGACACCACCGGCGGGCTCGTGCATGCTCGGCAGCTGGGGCGCGAGCTGGCCGGCCGGCGCCAAGGTCGCGATCACGTACAGTAGCGAGGTCAGCTGCGGCACCGGCCTGGTCGTCACCACCTCGGTCACCTCGACCCTGCACGCCGCCGGCGCGGCGCCGTCGAACAGGTCGCGCCGAACGCACACGGCGACACCCCCCCGGCACCTTCACCAGCTCCGCCACCTCGGCGAAGTTCGCCCGGCCGACCACCCACTACGTACAGCATCAGTCGACCTCGACACTGCACCAGACCAGCGCCGGCACGCTGGTCTGGCAGGGTCTGCCAGCTGGCTGCACCGGCGCCGGCACCGCGACCGCCACCTGCGACATCAACGAACCCAGCTTTGCTATCTAGCGTTTGCGGGTGACCCAGACTCGTACGTCGGGCCACGGCGGACGGCGAATCCCCGCGACGCCGAACAACACGACCGCCGCGAGGCCAACCAGTATTCCTCCCAGAGCTATCTGTGTCTCGTCGACGGCAGCCACCCAGGAAGCCTTGCCGTCCTTCACGACAACGGCGCCGGCCGGCTTCGCCATAAAGGCACCACACACCCTGCGGACCTTCATGGCTGGGATGACGGTTGTCCCGTCGATCGTCTCGTACGGGTCTCTGAAAACCCGCCCGGAGCCGATTTCGGTCGGCAAATCCCCGACAATCTCCTGCATTCGCACCTGAACCCCTTTCGTTGCCCCGCCTCCCACCGTAGGCCAGCCGGAGCTCCTTGCGGGCGGTTATGAAACAGGCACTGCCACCGACTCGGTTGTGGCGCGCTTGGTGATCCGCCTGCTCAACAGGTAGACCAGGGCGACGGTCAGAATCGCTATGACGACCAGCCCGTAGCGATCGAACGCCGTGTGCGCGATCACCACCCCACACAGCGTGTGACCGACAAGTGCACCACCGGCCAAGCCGAGCGAATGCTGGTCTGTCCACGCCGTGGACAATCCCCACCGGCGGACCAAAACGTACGCGCCAGCGACAATCAACGCATCTATCGCCATCGGTACCAGCGCCCATGCGCCGCGCGCGAACGATGGCTGTTTGGCTCCGCCAAAGGGAAAGATCAGACCCAGAATAATCAATGTGCCGACCGCTCCGATCACCCAAGAACCCAGATGGGCGGAACCGCCGCGGTCGTACGAACAGCGGTCGTCCGCGGTGGAACGACTTTCAGTGCTATCACTGCGATAATGGCGATCGCCACCACACAGCCGACCAATACCCCAATTGGGGCCAGGTAGCCAGGGTCATTGGACGCCGACACCGTACGCAGAAGGCCGATCCCCAGCAGGCCGACTATCGCAGTGATGACTGTCTCGGTCTTCTTCAAGTAGGGAACGTTCAGATGAGCGGGAAACAGCAGGTCGACTATGAGAATGGGGATGACCGCGCTGAATATCACGTGATAGACGACATTCAGCTCCCAGTACGCAGTCTTCAGACCGAACAGCCGTGGCGCCCAGCCGGCCGCGCCGTACAGATGCGGACTGGACAGCGCCTGCAGCCCGATCCCGTCCTCTATCAGCTCGTACGCGATGCCCAACAGGACAATGCTCGGCCAGCCGCGACCGGCTCGATGAACGGCTTCGCGTACCAACGAAATGCCGGCGCCATAAACTGGCGTCCACAACAACACCAGATAGCCCAGGTGCAGCGGCGTACTGCCGAACGCGAGCTCCGCGATCAGCGGCGTCAGGATCACCAAAACCCAGGCAGCAGCCCGATTTCCCGTTTTCAGCTTGCTCATCAGCTGCGCTCTTCCTCGCTCTGTCGCGCCTTCTTTTGTTCTGCCGACGCGCCCAGGTGGAACGTACTGCCACAAAGTGATGACCGCACGGTCCGAAAGTTGCATCCCCGCCGCCAAGAGTCGTGACTACGGGGGTGTGGGGACCGTCGCCGAGATTTACGTGGGGACGCATGAAGGAGCACGAGATCACCGAGAGTGGTCGCCATCGTCAGCGGCGACAATATCGACCCCGGCCGTCCTCACCGAGGTACGACGCGGCGCTGCGCTGCGCTAAAGAGCCTGTCGGCGCAGGCGAAAGGACATGGTTCGCACCAGGCCAGTTGCTGAGCAGACGAAGGAAAGTAGGCTCGGCCGGTGACTCGGACACCGTGGATAGTGATCACCATCGCTTTGCTGCTGCCTGCGACGATCATGATCAGCATCGCCGGCTGGGAGACCGCACCGACGCTTCCGGCGAAGATACTTTCCGTCGTCACCGTGCCGCTTCTGATAAGCGGTCTGCCGCTCGGCATGATCGCGCTCAGCGTTTGGCGCGATAGGGTCAAGGTCGCTCGATTCGAGGTGGGCTTTCGGGCCATCGCGGTGAACTCCGGTCTGGCTGTGGTGGAGGGAGCGGCAAGCCTGCAGGGGTTCGAGCTTCGCGGGAAGTACGGCGATGCCGCGGTCCGTGTTTTCCTGGTTCCCCAGTACTACGGGAGGGCGGCCCGGATCGTTAGCGTTTCGGCTCAAGTGACGCTGACATTGCCGGTGCGTACGCCGTATCGGGTGGTCGCCGGTGCCGGCCGGCCTGCCGCTGATCTCGCCTACTCGTATCGCATCGGAAGGGTGCGTACCGACGATGGCGGATTCGACAGGTGGTTCCGGGTCTACGCCGACTCTCCGGCTGCTGTCGCCGCTGTCCTCGATTCGCGGACGAGGTCGAGAATACAGCGCAGCGGCATCGCAGTCTTCGGGTACGAAGGCGGCGTCATCCAGCTGACCAGTCACCCGGAGAATCGTGCGCCCTACCCGGCCATTACGGCGGCGATAGACCTCGCTCATGCGCTTGCCGATACCTGGGCCGCGGCTGCGCCGGTCTCGCCTCGCCAGGCTGGTGCGCCGTTGCCATCCGCCGTACCTTCGCGCCGGGGGCCGTCGTCGAGGCGGAATTCGTACAGCCTTGCGTTGAAGTCAGAGCGATCCGCGGTCCTTCGCCGGTTCCGGTGGCAGATGGCGGCACTCGTCGGCTTTTTCGTCGTCATAATGTTCCAAGGCGTCGTCAGATCGATCGTCCAATCCGGCCCGCAGGGAATCGACTGGCTGGCGCTAAAAGGAGCTGGTGCCTTCTTTGGGTTTGTCGCCGTCATCGTCGTCCCTCTCTATTAGTCCCGTACTGGATTCTGCGGCATCGTCGCGTGCCGGCGTTGGCAGCACAGTTGCGTTCCTTTGCCAGCAGGCGCGGGTTGTCGTTTCCGTCCAACTGGGAGCCACCGGGCGGCCACGAGATGCACGGTCATATTGACGGCGTGCCGGTGACGATCCATCCCCTGCTGTTGAATCCTCGCGACGTGACGTACGGTCCCTACTCGGTCGTGATCGCGAACTCACCACAACTGTCGGCACGCCGCGTCGCCGTCCGGCGCCGGAGATCGCTACGGCCACACGGATTGCACAAATTCCCTACCGACGATCGGGATTTTGACCGCTTCTATAACGTTTTTCGCGCGATCGGCCGACGACGTGCCGGCCGTCCTCGGATCCGCTGCCCGGCTCGCGCTGATCGAGGCATGGGTGGCCACGTTCGACGTCGAGTACGGTGCGATCCGGGTGACGACCGCGAAGGAATACCGGCGGCCGTACGACGCCACGGAGGCTGCCTACAACGTCGTTGCCGCGGTCGTACATTCGGGCACCTGACATCTTGAAGAAGGTGGGGTGTGTGCTCATGCCGATGAGAAAAGCGGCATCGCCAAGCTGCAGAAACGAGTCCGGCAACGGCTGCCCGGTACCTACGGCGTATTCCTCACCATGTCGGGCTACAGCCCAGAAGCCCTCGCGGATTTAGCCTACGGTGACCGCGTACACGCCGCTGGCGAGGTTGTTCGCGTCGGTCGAGGTACTGGAGCTCAGCTTTGAACCACCGAGGGAGATGACTGACGGACCCCGGTGGCCGCGGAGGGGCAGAAGCGCAGGTCGTCCTGTCCGGCATCGAATCCAGTCACGTCTGCGAAGGCGTGCTGCGGTTACGGACGAGAGCCGGTGAGGGGGCCACTGACGGGCCGAGCGACACCCCCGAACCGCCTCAACCCCGGCTCGCTCTGGTAAGGCGCGCTCGGACTGCTCAGCGAGTAAGCGACGACTCGAACCTGCCGCCGATAGTTTTTTTCGGTCCTGGGGGCGTCTACCTCCTCGGATGACAGGAAGACGTGATGTTCAGGGTGCAGGCGTCAACGCTTGAGGCGTACTTCGCCGCGGACCCCGCCAGGGAGTCGGACCTGCGTGCGGCCGACTCGCTGATCCGGGCGGCCGCACCAGGGCTGGCCCGCGGGGTTTCGGCGGCACGGCGGCCGGCAGTCCGGGGATGTCGATGACACTGATCGGGTACGGAATGTTCCAGTACGAGGTCGCTTCGTCGCCCCGGCTGGTCGACCGGCCCGTGAATCGGGCTGGCGCTGCAGAAGAACTACATCAGCCTGTACGTGGCGGACGTCGAGGATGACGAGTTCATCGTCGGGCGATACGCGGGCCGGCTCGGCAAGGTGAAGCTGGGACGCAACAGTGTCGCGTTCGCGCGATTCGCCGACCTCGACAGCAACGGCATGGCAGAACTTGTGGCGTACGTCGACCAAGGTATCGCCAACGGCAGTCTGGAGCCGCGCTACGGCAGGGCTGGTTCAACGTAGAGACAGAAAAAGTCGATGATGTCCGCGACCAGAAGGCCAGGTGCTTCCACGGCGGCGCCCTGCCCGGGTCGCTAGGGCGCAATTGGAGGACATACGAATGACTCATAAAGGCGACGGCCACGGTAATCCCGCGGATTCTGGCGCTGTACTACCGCTTATGCCGCCCGCGCGGCGTACGAGCTCGGTGCCGACCGCTCGAACTCAGAACCTCCGCGTTCTCGAAGGCCGCTTCGTCCTCGAGCGGGTGTCCGACATCCGCAAGACCGCCCCCGAAACCGGCCTGCTCGCGCTCGCGCTCGCGCTCGTGCTCGGTCCAGACGGAGGCGCGGCGATGCGGCGCGACGACACCGCCGAGGACGGCTGGACGGCGCTGTGGAACGGCGATGACGCGCACGACCCGGAAGTGACGGGGATGCTCAGCGCTATCGTCGCGCCGCTCGCAGCGAGCGAACTCCCGGTCTGGACCGCCGCGAGCTACGACGGAGACCTCGTGCTTGTCCCGGCCCGCAGGCTTGAGGAAGCCGTCGGCGTACTTCGGCGGGCCGGCCACCAGGTGGCCGTATGACTGAGCTCAGACAGGGGGCATCGTTGAAGCCTTCGCGTAGTGGTCACGTGCCGATCAACGGCCTGAGCCTCTATCCCTGGGGGGGACATCGCCCACGCCGTCGCCCTCCTCGCCTTCAACGAGGCCCGGATGATCCACGGCGCCATCCCTAGACGTTGACGGCGGCATCACTGTCCACCCGCCTGAGCTAGCCGCTGGAAAGGATCACCTCAGGACTGGGCGTGGGACCATGAACGACATTTCCAGCCAGCGCTGTCGGCCGACCAGAAAATGACAATGCCGCATTCCTGGTCGGGAATGCGGCATCGTCGCTGCCCAGGTCAGCGTCCTGCGGAGGCTACGTAACTATTCCGCTACAGACCGCCGGCCCCGGGGTGGCGTTGTCAGCGGGTAGCGTGGCCTGCCCGCAGGGCCTGGATATTGCCACCGACATCACTCGTGTTGATATCGCCATAGCCAACGTTTTTGCCTACCCCGCCCGGAAGGAGTTGGCCGGCAGTGTCGTACAGGCCGACAAAGCCAGCCGGATACCCAGACGCCTCACCGTGGAATTGCCCGTTGTCGTTGTTCTGCCACAAAGTGATGGTCAGGTCGTACTTGATGCCTGAGATGTAGACGCTCGACACCGCACTCCACCATTTGCTAAAGCTCGCCTGGGGGTGGGCACTGGCCGCGCCTGGACCGGCGACTATCAGCCCGATCGCGAGCGCTATGGTCAGGATGCCGGTCGCGAACTTCCTCGACATCAGACACTGTCCTCGTGGTACAAGGACCACGGCAACGTGTCGGGGTTGTTCGACTGAGTGCAGAACCAGGTGTTGTTGTAACCGTTGTAATTGCTGTAGCCGTATGCTTCGCAGTCGCCGTAGGTGAAGAAGGACCCCACGTACTTGAACGTC
Source organism: Fodinicola feengrottensis (assembly GCF_010993775.1). Classification (GTDB taxonomy): domain Bacteria; phylum Actinomycetota; class Actinomycetes; order Mycobacteriales; family HKI-0501; genus Fodinicola; species Fodinicola feengrottensis. Next base: position 82,431 of record NZ_WOTO01000015.1, read on the forward strand.
TGCGGGCTGGCGTGTGCCCGCTCAGTCCGACGGTGGCAGCCGCGGCGGGCGCCGCCGCACTCGACAACGCGGCCAGGGTCATCGCCCCGACACAGACACTTTTCCATGACCTCATGCCCATTCTGTCATTTCCTTCCGTAGTTCGATCCCAGGTGGCTTTCGAAAAAGCCGCACGGCAGCGCCGGACAAGCGGTCTCAGCAGGTCAGTCGCTGGTCACTCGGCCCCAGGGCCTGTACGGACGAGGCCTGGTCATTGTCCTCGGGCGCAACATTGCGGATGTTGAACCCGAAATAGTCCATGAATCGCTGTTGACCCGTGTAGTTGGCGTCGTAATACCAGCAATACGTCCAAGCGCTCACGTTTTCCCAGGATGTCAGGCGGTCGTTCATGTCGTAGCAGACGCCGCCGACGCAGGTGTTTCCCAGGTACGGCACGCTGACACCCTGGGGAATGATGACTTCCAGACCTCCGCCGTTGGCGTCGGCGAACAGGCAGAGATAAAATGCCGAGCAGTTTTCGTTCGGTCTGGCCGATCCACGCTCGAGCAGTGTCGCGTAACCGCCGGCGATATTACGGTCCGAGGCGGTGGCCCGACGGTATTCGACGGTTGTGGCGGAGCGCTTGAGCAGCTGTAGTTGCGCGTCGACAGTGGCCGGCAGGCGCCCGCTCACCGCCCCATCGGACGCACTCGCCGCGCTCTGGCCGCCGGTGACAACTATTGCGGCGACGGTGAGCGCGAACAGCAATCTCAGGAATCGACTCATTCTTTCCTCTCGCGGGCGGAAATGGCCAGGCCGGCACATTCATGTCCTATGGTTTCTGAGGCACTATAAGGGTTCTTTTGACGTTATGTGACGCTACATGCCATGTCCAGTGACATTCATCATCGAAAAGGCAAGTGTTTCCCAGGCCACTGTTGTGACGAATGTGGGTCAGCCACGAACAGCAGATGCAGATCGCGGAGCGCGGGCAGTATGGGTGTTGCGTCGCCAACCCGGCGTCGAGCGATATGAACCGACCTACCCACGCAGCCGACCGCAAACCAGAGTCTTGCGCGTATGCCGCGCCTGGAGGAATGGAACCGGTCGGGTGTGCTGGAATCACGGCGGCCACAGCCAGGCCGTCGAGGGCGGGACAAAAGCCCACTGTGGTGATCGCGATGAACCAGTACTCAACCTTCCACCACATCGAACACCTGCACGACCAGCAACAAATCATGGCCAGCTACCTCCACCTACCGACCGGGTCATACGTGGCACTCACCCACCTACACAACCCCAAAAACGGCAGCAAACTCGCCACCATGGCGGACAACATGCAAAGTCGTACCGATCGGTGAACTCCGAACTGCGCATGCGCCCGTACGCCGAAATCCTCACCCTCTTCGACGGGCTGGGAATCGTCGAACCTGGCCTGGTACCACTACGTCGCTGGTGGCGCAGCGGCTCGACCGTCGGCGACGACCTGCTGCTCTACGACATCTGTCTTAGCGCGGTCGGCCGCAACGCATAAGAAGACCCTGCGCCGCGCGAGTCGGACTTTCTTCCTCGCCAGGTGTGACGCCGGCGAACGCGGCGAGGTGGTCCGCGGATGTGAAGGCGCTCGCGTCGCCGATGATCGGCAGCAAGCGCGCGGCGCCGAGCATGCCGATGCCGGGTACGGTGGCCGTGAGTGTCGCGACCCGCTGGTTAGCCAGGCGCTCCTTGAGTTCGGCGGCGATCGCCTGCCGCTCGCGGATGACGCTCAACAGGGTGGGCAGCCTTGGCTGGCGATCACGCGCCCCAGGGCCGCGGTTCCGGGTGTCTGCTCGGCCAGCGGGCGCAGGATCTTGTCCGGCAGCTGCCGCGCCGGTGTGCAGGCACTGGCATGTGCACGCACCACCGACTACGCGTTGACGCTGATGGAGCTGGGGTTTCCGGATCTTGACGGCGTCGAGCTGATGCGGCGGCTGCGGTTGATGCGACCAGGTTGTGTGTTCGTGATCCTCACCGCGCGCCGGGAGGATGTCGACGTGGTGTGCTCGGGTTGGAGGCCGGCGCCGACCACTACCGGACCAACCCGTTCCGGTTGGCCGAGCTGCTTGCCCGGGTACGCGCGCACCTGCGGCGCCGCCCCGTGGACGGCACGGCCGGCAGTGCTGCGCCGGCCCGCATCCAGGTCGGCGCCTTGGTCGTGGACCTAGCCGCCCGCCGCTGTCTGCTCGGCCCGTCGGAGGTCTCGCTGCGGGCCCGTGAGTACGACGTATTGGCTCGCTGGCAGCCTCGGCGGGTGAGGCTGTCAGCCGGGCGACGCTGACGAACGACGTCTGGGACGAGAACTAGTTCGGCCCCACCAAAACCCTGGGCGTACACATCGCGGCGGTACGCCGCAGGCTGGCGGAGGCGGCCGAGTTGGCAGGCATCCAACTGCCGGGGATCAGCACCTTGCGTGGACACGGCTACCGGCTTGAGAAGTAGGCGGAATGGGCGGCTGTGATCGGGGAGAACCAGCCGCCCACCCCTCCAGGCCCCGGGTCGTGTGGCTTCCTTACTCCGGGGTGGCTTTTTGGTTACCTCTCGCGGAGGTCCCCCGCGGTGGCGCGACTCGCCCGAGCGGTCGCGGTGAGTGCCGCCGCCAGGACCGCCGCCACGGTCACCACCAACACGCCGCCGAGATAGTCCCAGGGCACCGCTAGCCGGTCCGGTGGCGGGTCGAAGACGCCGGCCAGCACGGCGACCAGCATCTCGGCCAATGCCCAGCCAGCCAGCGACCCGGCCAGCGCACCGCCCACCAAGGTCAGCACCGCCTCGCCGAGTAAGACCCCGGCCAACTGCCGGGTGGTGCTGCCCAGGGTTCGCAGGATCGAAAATGCCCGCCGACGTTCGGTGAATCCCAACGCCAGCACCAGTCCGCCGGCGCCGGCGCCGAGCAGCAGGGCGAACCCGAGTTCGATGTCGGTCAGCCCGGCAAGGTCCACCGCTGTCAGGCTGGAGCTGACCACATGCCGGGAGGTGGCGATGTCACCGACAGTCGCGGGACGTTCCCAGCCGTGCCTGGATCTGCGCCGCGACCGTGGTGGTGCTGGCTCCGCCGGTGTCGACCAGAAAGGCCCCGACCGCGTCGCTGCCGGTCGTTTTGGCTATGTAACTGGCGTTGGCGACCAGGAAGCTGTCCTTGGGTGCGGTCGGGAACTCTTTAGCGATGCCGAGGTAGTGGAACCCGACGGTAGTGAGCTGTTTCGTACGGGCATCCTGCAGTCTGAGGTTGATCCGGTCTCCCAGCCGCAGTTGGAATTCCTTCACGGTCTCGGCCGACACCAGGATTCCGTCCGGTTGCGCGGACAGCCGGCTCATCAGCTGCGCCGCCGTGCCGCCGGAGAAATAGCCGTCCTGCAGTGACGTCGCCGCAGCGATCGTGTCCGGTCGTATTCCGTACAGGTCCTGGAGATCTGTTCCCACGTAAGCGAAACGGTGTTGGAGCGGTTCAACCGAGTGGACCCTGGGCAGCGTCGCGATCGTCGCGGCGGCCGCCGGGCCGACGGTCGAGCCCGGTGGCTCAGTGACCGTCACATCTGCGCCGTTGGTCAGCCGTGCGTCCACTTCGGACTGCTGTTGGAAGGTGCTGTTGAAGATCGCTGTGGAGATGGCGAAAGACAGCGCCAACGCGACCAGCACGACCCCGCGGGCAAGCAGTCGGCGCTGCCGGGCGAACATCGCCGCGATGGTCGGCGCCAGCGGCCCACCGATCGGCCGCAACAACCTGGTCACCAGCGGACGACCACGACCGAGCAGCAGGTCCACCAGCCGCCAGGTCAGCAGAGCGGCGCCGATCCAGAACAACCCTGGGCCAAGGAATGCCCAGTAGTCCACCGAAATGCTCGGCACGCCTTCGGGCGCCAGCACGAGGGTGTAGCCGCTCCTGTTGGTCGACCACAGCACCAGCGCGGCGCCGGCGATCAGGATCAAGTCCAGGCCATACCGTGCCCACCAGGGACCGGTCCGCCGGCCGCCGGTCGCGCGGCCGGCGACGACAGTGGTCGCCTTCGTCTCGCGCCACGCCGGCACCAGCACGACCGCCAGCGCCACCGCCAGCCCGACGCCGGTCGCAAGGCCGCCCCACAACCAAGCCGCCGCTGCACTGGCGCCAAACCGCGGCGATTCGAAGAAACTCAATCCCAGCACTGCCGCGACACCGAGCCCGACGGCACTGCCGATGACTCCGAGCAGCACCGCCTCGATCGCGGCCAACGTGAGGACCTGTCGCCGGAGTGCGCCGCGGGTCCGCAGCAGGGACTGCTCCCGGCGTCGGCGGTCCGCGCCGGACCCGGCCACCGCGGCGGTCAGCGCAACCGCCAGCAGGATTCCCGGCATTCCCAGGAAGAGGAACAGGATCCGGGCATAAAGCGCGTCAGCCCGTGCCGCGTCCAGCACCGCGCCGAGGTTGTCGCCGACCGTCCCGGCGCCGGCGAGCTTGGCTTCCAGGTGATGCGCGCGGCGGCGGTGATCTCGGTGAACGCCGCTTGCGGATCCGTTGGTAGCGGCAGCAGCTGTCCGGGCGACGTGGATCTGGGTGGTCACCACACTCGGGACGGGACCGAAGATCTGATGGAATTGGCTGCCCGGCAGCAGAACGACGTTGTCCGGCGGTGCGCTGGGCTGCGACTGCGACGGCGCGCCGACCTTCTGGAACAGGGAGTTCGCCTGCGGCAGCTCAACGACTCCGCTGATCACCACGGTCGCCGGTGGCCGGCCGGGGCGGGCGATCGTCACCGTCGTTCCAGGCGCGCCGTGCAGGTTTGCCGCTGTCTGCTGTGCCAGCACCGGCCCGGAGTCGGTGCCGACCAGGGTCCGGATCTCGCTGGGGAACGTGGTGCGGTAGCCAGCAGGTAGGCCGAGGACGACGCCGCTGCCCGGTGGTCTGGGTCGAACCGGCCGCCGTCGCGGACAGCCAGGACGTGCTGGCGAACTCCACCGGCAGAGCGCGCCCTACGCCGGGTTCCGCGGCGGTCGCGGCCAGCACACTGTCTGCGGCCGCCCCTGGAGCTACGGCGACCTGCCAGTCCACCGCGACCTGACGACTTGCCTGCCTGGTCATGGCGGCCTCAGACGCGGCGAGGAAGCTTCCGTAGGCGGCGAGCAGGGCCACCGCGGCGGCGACCCCGGCTGCTGTTGCCAGCAGCCGACCCCAGCGGCGGGTCAGCAGACCGCGCACCCAGATCGCGGTCATTGGTGAGTCTGCGCGCGGGGCACTATGAGGCTGCCGGCAGCCATGATCCATTCGATGTCCAGCTTGGCGGCGACCTCCCGGTCGTGGGTGGCCACCACGACGGCGGTCCCGTAGGTGGTGGCGGTCTCCAGCAGGACCTGCAGGACTTCGTCGGCGGTGCGGTGGTCAAGCTGACCGGTCGGTTCGTCGGCGAGGATCAGCGCCGGTCGGCTGACCAGCGCGCGGGCCAGGACCACCCGCTGCGCCTGCCCACCTGACAACTCCTCGGGGAGCTTGCCGGCCAGGTCATCTACATGCAGGTCGACCAGGGCGGCGAACGCCCGCTCGCGTGCCTCCCCCGCCGGTACGATTTCAGGAGCATCGGGAGCTCGACGTTCTCCACGACATTCAGTGGTGACAGCAGGCTCGGCGCCTGGAAGGCGACGCCGATGCTGGCCGGGTCGCGGTCGGGCGAGCGTCCCAGGCCCGGCCAGCTGCGGTTCCCGCTGGTGGGTGTCTCCAGGCCGGCCATCAGGTGCAGCAGCGTGGACTTTCCGGATCCGGAGGCGCCGGTGACAGCGATCCGGTCGCCCGGCCAGACGGTTGCCGTCGCGTTGTGCACCGCGTAGACGGTCCGGTTGCCGCTGCCGTAGGCCCGGCGCAGCAGCTGTCCCCGGAAAACCGGTTCGGTCAGTGTCGTCATGGTGTCACCACCTGCCCGTCCCGCAGCTGCAGGACCCGGTCAGCCACTCGTCGTACGTTCGCGCTGTGGCTCGCGACGATCACGGTTTTTCCTTGCATGCTGCGGGAGACGAGCATCCCGAGCAAGCGATGTTCGGTGGTCTCGTCCAGCTCACCGGTCGGTTCGTCGGCGATCAGCACCGCCGGGTCGCCTGCCAGCGCCACCGCGAGTCCGGCCCGCGCCAGCGCCAGCTCCCCCGCCGGACAGCTGCCCGGGATAGGACGACCCGCGACCGGCGAGGCCGACCGCTTCCAGCAGGACGGCCACGTCCATACGCGACTTTTGCAGTCGTTGGGAGAAGCGGACGTTGCCTGCGACCGTGAGGTGCGCGAAAAGGTTGTCGTACTGGAAAATTACGCCGATCCCGCTGGCCCTGAGTCGGGCCCGCTCGGCTTCCGGGCGGTGACTGAGCCGCCGCCCGTCCAGCCACACCGCGCCGCCGTCTGGCTCGTCCAGGCCGGCCAGGCAGTTGAGCAGAGTGGTCTTCCCAGATCCGGACGGTCCGGCAATGACCACCAGCTCGCCGGCGGTCACCTCGAACGACACTCCGCGCAGGGCGAGCGTTTTTCCTCGTCGCCGGCCCGAAAGAACCGGTAGAGATCACGGAACGGCCAGGGTGACTGGTCGCATCACCGCCACCGGAACGACTCGGTGACTCTGCGCCATGGGTCGACGTTGTCGGAGCCGTGTGGCGCGGACAGCGTGATCAGCGTGATCAGCGCGAGGCTGCCGGCCCGGAAGAACTCGTATCGCTCCACATCGTCCTTCACGTACCTGTTGGTGACCGGGTCGACTGGGCTGTTTACCTGGTAGCGGGCCAAGACCACCGCGGCCGCCGACCGGGTGACCGTGCTGACCGCAAGCCCCGCGAAACCGGCGGCGGTCCGGTTCTGGGCAGCCACATCTGCCAGCACCGTTGTGACCGTTGGGGCCGCCCGCGCCGGTCGGACCTCGATCCGGATGGTGTTGAGCTTGTCGGTGAAGGTTGCGCCGTTGCCGCCGGGAAGGTCGGTCCTTGCCCAGCCTTCGGGGACGTTCAGCCGCGAGTGGCCGGACGGCAGCGCGTACGCCACGTACTGCTGGTTGTCCGGGATATCTCCCTGCGCGCTGTTCTCCTGCGGTGCCGGCCCGCTCGCTGCGGCCGGCGCCGCAGCCGGCGAGGTCGTTGGTGCCGGTTGCTGGGCGGCTGGCGCCGAGCAGGCGGTCATGGCCAACGCACCGGCCATGGTCACTGCGGCCGCGCGCCAGCGGGTAGACCGGATCTGTATCACAAGGGCGACGCTATAAACCCGCCCGACAGTCGCCGGCCAGCTGTGGGTTAGCGAGCGGCAAAAACCGCGCGGCCCAGCGCGCCCGGGGTCGATTGTCAGGGCAAGCTGACGCGACAACGCCAGGGGGAATCGGATGCGTAGACGGGTGCAGCACGTCGCGGTCGTCGCCGCGTTGATCGCGGTGACGGTCTTCGGCCTCCCCCTGGGCGCCGCCGTCTACCGGCTGTTCGTCGACGAGGAACGTAGTGAGCTGACGCGGATTGCCGGAAGCAGCGTCGGCCAGGTCGCGGCCGATCCTGGATGGAGAACCGATCCGGCGGCACTGGCCCGGATCCGGTTGCCCGCGGTCGAGGGTGACACCACCATCTCCCTCTACACCGGGGACGCCCGACTGGTCGCTGGGCCAGCCTCCGCCGTGGCTGACCAATTGCTGCCGGCCGCGCTGGCCGGTCAGACCGTGGACACCGAGACCGCGACGCACGTGACTGTCGCGATGGCCGTCCCGAACGCTGCGCGGACGGCCGCGGTCGTCATCGTCACATCGTCCAAGGACAATGCGACCACCCGGACCGCATGGACCTGGGCGGCGATGGTGGGTCTCGCGCTGCTCGCCCTGGCCGCAGTCACAATCGTCGCCCGCCGCCAGGCCGGCCGGATCGCGGCACCACTGGATCGGCTGGCCAGGTCCGCTCATGCCCTCGGCGAAGGTGACTTCAGCGTGCGATCGGCGCACAGTGGCATGGCTGAGATCGACATGGTCGCGACCGCGTTGAACAGCACCGCCGGCCGCCTGGGTGACCTGCTGCGCCGCGAGCGGTCGTTCTCGGCGAACGCGTCGCACCAGCTGCGTACGCCCCTGACCGGCCTGCGGCTGCTTCTGGAGTCGGCACTCGACGACCCTCATCCGGTCGCGGTCGGCCGCGCGCTGGACACTATCGACCGGCTGGAGCGGACGATCGACGAGCTGCTGGACCTCGCCCGCCACGGTGACGCTCAGGGGGCCCTGCTGGACATCGACGCGCTGCTGGAGGACCTCCGCGATGCCCGGGTCGGCGCGTTGACGGTAACTGGCCGGGCCTTGCTGGTCGGGCGTGACCAGGACCTGCCGCCCGTCCTCGGCAGCATCGGAGCCGTCCGGCAGGCGGTCGCGGTACTGGTCGACAACGCCACGGTGCACGGCACCGGAACCATTGTCGTTCGCGCCCGTGATGCCGGCTCCGCGGTCGCCATCGACGTACGGGACGACGGACCTGGACCGGCGGTCGAGACCGCGCTGTTCGGTGGCCCGGGAGGTGAGCGGTTGGGACTGCGGCTGGCCCGCGACCTCGTCGAGGCCGACGGCGGCCGGCTGACCCTCAGCAGACCCGGCCCCGGACCGGTGTTCACGATCCTGCTTCCCGCCGCCGACGTTCACCCGACATTCAGCGATGGCGGCCTAGCGTGAAGGCCACGATCGCCGTCCTCGAGCCGATCTGTTCCGGGCACAGCCCGGCCGCGCTGTTGCGATACGAAGACCGCAACGCCATGCGATTCTCCATCGAGGGCAGGGCGCCTTTCCTGACAATGGACCTCTTGCGCATCCTATGAGCCATGGACGACAGCGCGATCCTCTACGCCGACTGGAACACAAGAGCTCTCCGGCACGCCACCGCCGGGCACCTCCCGTCCGTGGTCAACCGAGGACGCAAGAAGGTCGGCTTCACCACTCCCGAGGACGCCTGGTTCGGCAAGGTCGCCTGACACGTGCGTGAGGTTTTCTCCTCACCGTCTTTCGGGGTTCGGCCAGATTTCGACCAGGCCGCCGTCGTACGAGAGTTCCGGCAGAGTCTCCGCGGACGGGTCCACTGTGGAGACGATGACCTTCTGGCGGTTGATGAATCTGGGGTTGCGGCTGCGGGAATTTTATCGATAACCGTGTGCCACGGCCGTTGCACCGGCGACCGCTGGTTTTACCTGGCGCTAACCTTTGATTGCCTGGGCGCTAATCGCGTGGCCATTAGCCTCCGACAAATGGCCACGAACTATCAGTCACCGTCCACTTCTGTCCGCACCAGAACGGTTCTCAACAAAGTTCCGGAGATCACTCTCTATTTCTGGATCGTGAAGATCCTCGCGACCACGGTCGGCGAAACCGCCGCCGATTTCCTGAACACCACGCTGGGTCTCGGACTGACAGGTACCACGTACGCGATCGGGGCAGTGCTGGTCGTAGTGCTGGTCTTCCAGTTCCGGGTACGCAGATACGTGCCCGCGATCTACTGGCTCGCGGTGGTCCTGATAAGCATTGTCGGTACACTCATCACCGACAACCTGACGGATAACTTCGGCGTCAGCCTCACGACCACCACCATTGTCTTCGCCATCGCACTCACAGTCACCTTCGGGATCTGGTACGCGAGCGAGAAAACCCTTTCTATTCACACGATCTACACGTACCGCAGAGAAGCATTCTATTGGCTGGCGATCCTGTTCACCTTCGCCCTGGGCACCGCAGCTGGCGACCTGTTGGCCGAACAGCTGAACCTGGGATATCTGCCGTCCGCGCTCATCTTCGCCGGACTCATCGGAATCGTCGCGCTGACTCATTTCACGCTGAAGTTGGGAGCTGTTCTGGCCTTCTGGATCGCCTACATCCTTACCCCCGCCCGCTCGGCGCCTCCCTGGGCGATCTGCTTTCCCAGTCCCATGACGACGGCGGTCTAGGGCTGGGCACAGTCGCTACCAGCGGGATCTTCCTCATCACCATTCTGGCCGTGGTCGTCTATCTGACCAAGACAAGGAAAGACGTCACTGAAGCGGCCTGAGGCGACACCGGAAAGCCGGGCGCCGCTCAGCGGCCGCCCGGTTTTTCTTCGGCCCAAAATGATCTAGTGCCCGTGGGGAACTTTCTTTTGGCGCGGACAGGTGTCATCGCCGCTCCCAGCACTACACCATCGGAGACAGTAGGGTCGCCTGATGGCCGCACACAGATCAGTGGCCTTATCGCTCAGACAGTGCCGCACCATCGAGGCTGGTGCCGATGGGGGCGTCGACACCAGCACCCGTCAGCGTAGCGCCGAGAGTTGGCCGGGTTGGTCAGTGATCGTGCCAGCTGGGAAGGGCAAGGCTCGAGGATTCGCCCCTGACCTGATCAAACTTGTCTGGCGGTACAGCGACGATAGCCCCTAATCGTAGTCGGCGCTGCGGTGGTAACCGGGGGCGTCACGAGGTGGTGGTCACAAACGTCCACCACTGGGTGCTATCTGTCCCACTGCAGGTCTCCGCAACCACAGCTGGTTGTCCCTGATAGAGCACTCTTGTCAGGCAACCCATAGCCGGGTTGGCAATGAAATAACCCGGACCATTCGCGTTCCCCCACACGCCCCATCTATCTACCCGGTGGATCGTTCGCATCACCGCAACCCGCGAAAGCCCCTAAGTCATCACTCTCCAGACATTCGAAGGGTGAATTCGGAAAGGCGTGTATCTGGCCTATGTATCCTGAATGCACGGGCACCTCGCCACCGTTGCTGTCGTCGCCCCAGAACCCGGTCCGTGGATCGCCTCTCAACCTTTGACTACTAGAGTAGAGGATGACATCGGGACTGAGTATGCCCTCATTGTCTAAGGGGCGGAGGTATTCGCCAGTTGACACATTCTGAAGGATGATTGGAGCTGGTGCCGGATTATAGGCCCACTGTTGTTTTGGATCTGTATCCGAACACCCGTCAAGAACAGCGGAAGTGTCGTTCGCCGACAAGCAAAGACCCTGGCTACGACTCTCGATGAGCATGCGGCCGTCCGAGTAAGGGTAAGTGACAATCTGCCAGTCCTGCTGGTTGGTGGTACCCGCGTCGCACGTACTGATGGTGACCTTGTTGTCCACATAGTCAAGACAGCGAGGAGCCTCGGTAGGACCCGTCTGGAGGTGTCCCATATACCCGCCAGTGAGATTCCCCCATTGATCGTTGCTCCATTCTCCAAACATATCGTAGGGCGGATTGGTTTGGAGTTGAAGAAGATATGGATCCACGAATGCTAGGTATTTGCCGGTCGCGTAGTTCCAAAGCTCCGCTTTCGGAGCGGACGGTGGTGTTGTTGGATCCGCGGAAGCCGGCACGGCCGGTGCCAGTGTGATCACAAGAACACAGACCAGTAACGCTGCTGCAATGGTTACCCGACGCCGATACAACCTCATCCATCTCCTCATGTGGCCACTGAATGGCTATCACTTCCGTGCACGACGCTGACTAAAGCCTCCTCGTTGGGACAGCGGCAATTGCATCTGAACGCATTCGAGAAGGCTACTAATATGTACCGAAAGTGACCTCGCAAGTTCAGTACGTCAGGTCAGCTACAAGTGCACGATGACCCGGCCACGCGGGTATCACATTTAGTGAACCGGAGTGGCTGCCTCATCGCGCACCCGCGCTCATGCACGCAACCGCCGACGGCATACGCGGCCAATATGGCTACGAATAATTAATCCACTTTACCCGAGTCTTTGATGAGTCCTGGATCAACCAACCAGCACCCGAACCCCAAACCAACCCCAAACAAACCCAAAATAGCTGTCTCATCTGACTTGACAGATACCGCAGCCGGGCGATCGACGGCTGAGAGAGACGCGTTTCCATCATCCTGCGGGCTTGCAGCTCCGCTAGTCAGTGTTACTATCTACTAGTAGTCAGTGTCACTAGATAGTGAGGGGTGCTCCCATGGCAACCTGGTAACGGAGATGGCCAAGGGAACGCTGGAGGGCCTCGTGCTGGCGATCCTGTATGGTTGGTCCGCGTATGGCTACGAAATCACGGCGTGGCTGCGCGACCAGGGCTTCTCCGACATCGCCGAAGGCACTATTTACGCGCTGCTGGTCAGGATCGAACAACGTGGCCTCGTCGACGTGGAGAAGGTCCCGTCGGAGAAGGGGCCGCCGCGAAAGGGGTATTCCCTGAACGCTCAGGGACAGGAACATCTCGAGGAGTTCCGAACGACCTGGAACTTTCTCGCTGAACGGCTCGAACGGCTCCACAAAGAAGAAAAATGGCCATGTCCGATGTCGAAAAGGGCGGCCTCATCTCGAAGATGATCAGGCCCAAGAAACGCTGGAGAGCGTACAAGACACGCTCGCGCCAGCTTCCCGAGAACTACCGTACGGCGGTCGAAGCGATCGAACGGTATCTGATGCATTTCGTACCGACCGACGGCGACAGCAATGCGGCGATGTTCGAAGACCTTGCCGACCTGTTCGAACAGGCCGCGGCGAACGGAACACCAATCCGCGAGATCGCGGGGAAGGACCCGGCGGAATTCGTCGAGGCAATCGCCCAGAACTACTCGGAAGGTGGTACCGGGCACGCGCGCGCGGAAACAGCTGACCGACGCCATTACGCGCGCCGAACAAGAGACGCCTCGATGACGACGTGGACCGGCATGATGTCGGTTGACGACACGGCCCTTGCCGTCAGTGACACTGGCGGTCCTAGTATTCCGGTGGTTTACCTCAATGGCCAGTTCGCTACCCAGGGATATTGGCGGCGGGTCATCGCTGATCTGGGTACGGGGTGGCGGCACATCACTTTTGACGAGCGTAGGCGCGGCAGAAAATCGGGGAAGTCAGTTGACTATTCCTTCGAGGCCGCGGTTCGGGATGTTGATGCCATTCTCGCGGCCAGGGGTGTGGACCGGGCTATGGTGGTGGGTTGGTCGTACGGGGCCTGGAACGAGGTCCCCAAATCATTCGTATGGAAGAAGACAGGCTAGGACATCCTCGACTCTCGGCAAGTATCTTCAACGAATTTCGGGCGTGGGACGCTGCGGCGTCTTGGGTGGCGGCGTGTGGAGGCGCGCGGCGACTGGCAAGTCGAGGCAAGACGCGGTGGGCCACTGCGATGGCAGCGGACCCAGCCGGCGAAGCTGGTGGGTCTGTTCCAGGCACCAGGGTGATACCGCCAAATGTCCTTGGTCGATGCTGGAAACCAGTGCATCCCAGGTGATCCATTGGTATGAGTTGACCTCGTCAGGATTCGGGTCAGGCCGCGTGTCGACGGTGGCGCGAAAGACCGGGCACATCTCGTTTTCCACCACCCCACTGGGCATCGTGGCGCGGTAGCGGAACCTCGGAAGCAACAGGTCGATACTGGTCGCGACCATGCCGAGCTCGACAAGCAGCCGGCGCTGCACCGCTTCGACGATGGGTTCGCACGGTAGCGGATGGCCACAGCACGAGTTGGTCCAAGCCCCCGGCCAGGTAGGTTTGGTCAGCGCCCGTCGCGTGAGCAGGACCTGGCCACCGGGGTTGAGGACATAGCAAGAAAAGGCAAGATGCAGCGGCGTGCTCCTGTGGTGTACTGCTGATTTTTCGGCCGTACCCAAGGCGTGCCCTGCCTCGTCGAGAAGAACGACATGCTCCAACGCGTACCCCGGCGGTTTCACAGTCCGTCCGGGATGTCCGGGGTGGCTTGCTGGGTGTATCCCAACGACTGCAGGCGGGTGGCGAGGATGCTGATCTCGGCTATGGTGGCGCGTCCGGGAAGACTGACCGCACACAAGGCCGCGTCGGCCACGTCTTCGGGTTGCAGGCACAGCTTGCGCATCTCAACCGGTGGGGGCACCGGTCGGCGATCCAGCATGGGGGTGTCCACCATTCCGGGAAGAATCGTGCACACGCGGACGCCGTTCGCGTGCTCGTCGCGCGACAGCCCTCTGGCCAGGCCGAGTAGAGCAGCTTTGGTTGCGCTGTAAGCGGCGCCGCTGTGGGAAGGCCAGGCTGCCGAGATGCTGGAGATCAGGACAATGTCACCCTCCCGTTCGCGGATCTGGTCGAGAGTGCCGTGAATGAGCCCGAAAGATGCCGGTGAGGTTTGTCCGTACCAGCTCATCGAAACTTTCCTCGGTGAGTTGATGAAACCGCCGGCGGGTGACGTTGGTTCCTGCGGCGCAGACGAGAATGTCGATCGGATCCTCACGGGCAAGCTCACCGGTCAGTGCCTGGGTGGCGACCGGGTCTGTGACGTCGAGCGAATGCGGGACGTACGTGCCGCCGGTCACCGCGTCCGGTGCGGTCGACCGAACCGCATCAAGGCGCCGGCCGACGCCGTGGACGCGCGCGCCGGCATCCAGAAAGCGTCGGACAATGCCCGCGCCGATCCCACTTCCAGCTCCGCTCACCAAAGCCACTCGCCCGGCCAGCGCACTAGTCAACGGGCGGGTTGAGAGTCCACAGGCCGAGCTCAAGGCCCTCCGCGTCATGCACGACGGCCCACCAGCCGGGCTCGGCGGCGGGCCGGATTTCCATCCTCCCCTTGATAATTTTGCCGCCCGCGGCGGAAACCTTCGCGAAGGTCGACTCCAGGTCGTCCACCTTCACGTACACACGCGGCGATCGTCGCCCCTCTGCGAGTTGCCGGTCGGCGAGCACCTTGTCCAACGCCCCGAACTGTTTTCCATCCGCGTCCTTCATCGTCATGTACTCATCCGAGTACGCCTGGAAGGACCACCCGAAAACCTCGCCGTAGAACCGTTGGGCGCCGTCCAAGTCCTGAATCGGCAGATCCACCCAGGACACCTTGTTATCGGTCACGACAGTCCTTTCACGATTGTCCGAGAATCTGCTGGAACAAGGGCAGCGGTCGAGCCGAGACGTCGACAAAGTCGCGCAGTCTCGCCAACCACGGCGCCCGGTCGCCGAAACTGTCCAGCAGCCCGTGCGCCCGGGCCCGAACCTTCTCGATCTCCTGGACGTAAAGACAAACGTTCTCGGTGGTCAGCAGCAGCTCCCTGAGCTGGCCGCGAGCTTGCGCCGACAGCGGAGCCTGGGCACGCAGTGCGAGCAGCCGGCCGCGGTCCAAGCCAGTCGACCGGGTCAGCACGGAGGCGAACAGGAACGTGAGAACCTGGTTGCGTAGGTCCTCCTCGCGACCGGTGGCCAGGTCCTCCTGGTCGTTGCGAAGCTGTCGAAGCGAACCGAAGGTGAAGCCGAAATCTCGCCATCGCTCTGCCACCGGCTGGTCAGCGCCGGCCAGCCGGGCAGCCATCGCGCCAGCCATCGCATAACCGCCACCGGTTTTGCGCCGGTAGCACCGCAACACCTCGACCGGCCGGACTGTCTCCGGGGTGGCCCGGAACTCCCGCAGCTGACCCTCGACACCAGATGTTGACCCGTACGAGAGGTCCGCGGCCAGTAGTGAAAGGGTGCTCGCCGGCAGGTCCAGTCGAGCGATAATCTCGGCCGGCACCGAATGCAGGCAAAGGATTGCGGCCATCATGGCCTCAGCGACATCCAGCCCAGCTGAGGCCTCCTCGACCGCACCGTCCGTGGTGTTGTCAATGAGCCGACCAGCGGTGTACCAGAGGATGTTGACAGCCGCGATCGGTACTGCCGGCCGAAGGTCACCTGTCAGTGCGCCGAAAATCAGCAGCGGCACGGCTCGCATGACCTGCTTTGTTCTGCGTACCTCAAGAAACTGGTGCAGAACCTTCTTGGTCAGGCCCAGCGAGTCGTCCAGCCGATCGACCGCCGAGTCGATCTCCAGGTCGATGGCCGGATAGAGCTCATCCTGGAAAATCGCCGGTAGCTCCAGTTCAGTGATCACGACAACGCCTTCCCCGCAACCTGCGCCCCCCGTACGTGGCGGCTCTGCCGTACCGAGATCGGAAGTGCTGTGTAGCCGCGAAGAACCAGGAGGTTGTGCCGGTTCGCCTCGCCGGCGAGGGTGATGTCCTCGAACCTGTCGAGCAGCATCTTGAAGGCGATCTCGGCCTCCAGCCTGGCTAGCATCGTGCCCAGACAGTAGTGCGGGCCGGCGCCGAAGCTCAGCGCCTGTTTGACTGTCCGCAGTGGATCGAACGTGTCCGGCTGATCGAACCGGGCCGGGTCCCGGTTGGCGGCGCCCACCAGGACGGCGACCGAAGCGCGGGCCGGCAGCCGGAGCCCATCAAGGGTGGTTTCCCGGAGCGTACGACGGGCAAGCACCTGGACTGGGCAGTCGTAGCGGAGCATTTCCTCGATGTACGCGGGCGCCAGCGACGGGTCCAGGCGGAGCCGGCGAGTCAGGTCGGGGTGGTCAAGCAAGATGGCCAAGCCATTGCCGAGCAGGTTCATGGTGGTAATGAAGCCAGCGGCGATCACCAATGCCAGGCTCGCCAACAGCTCCTCTTCGCTGATTGTGCCCTCCGCGTCGTGTGCGGCGGCCAGTGCGCTGGTGAGATCCGACTGCGGTGACTCGCGGCGTTCGGCCACCAGCGCGGCGAAATAGTCCCGCAGCTCCACTGTTGTCTGATCCACGGCAGCGAGCGACCGCGGCTTGTCGTCGGACTCCAGCAGGGCGCGTCCGGTGCGCAGCGGTGGGCGCGGGGGGCGGCGACGATCGCGTTCACCCGCTGGTGGAACCAATGCCGGTCGGCGGGCGAAACCCCGACCAGGTCGCAAATCACCGTGATGGGGAGCTCGAAGGCGAAACCGCTGATGAAGTCAACCGGAGCCCCGTCGGCTCCGCGTTCGGCGAGCCGGTCGATCAGCCGGCTCGCCGCGGTCTCGATCGCCACCCGCATGTCGCCGATTCGGCGCGGAGTGAACGTACCGGCGACCAACCTGCGTACCCGTTCGTGGTCCGGGGAGTTCATGAAATGCAGCAGCGAGTTGGCAGCCCGGCGCAGCACCGGCGACTCGCGCCAGTTCGGATCCGAACGGTCGAACTCGGCTCGGTCATCCACCCCGAAGTCGGGGCTGCGCAGAACCTGGCCGCAGGCAGCATATCCGGTGGCCACCGCCCAGTCGTTGGTCTGCTCGGCCCACACCGGTGCCAATTTCCTCAGCTGGGCGTAAAGCGGGTACGGGTCGGCGCGTCCCCCTGGAGAGTACGCAGAGCACGGATCAGCTCACCGCCGTCCACAGTCACGCCTTTCCCGGCGCGCATCGAAAGAAGTGCACATCATCGCCCAGCGCCCTCACGGCCGCCGAACTCCGCCACAATAACGATGTAGTTCATCTTGTTCGCCCGATAGGCATCCAGGAAGGGCTTCTCCACGCCGGCCGCGAGGTTCGAGTACGACCGAAGGTCGAAATACGGAATAGCGTCGACGGTGTGGTTCGACACCCGGATCGGGACGAAGTTGTGTTTCGCCAACATCTGGAAGTAGTGCGACCGGTTGTGAATGTGGCAGACGTAGTGTGCGTCGATTGCCTCGATTTCGTCGCGTCCACCGACGATGTCGTTGCCACACCAGGTCACGATGACGTACCGACCGCCTGGTTTCAGCAGTCGGGCGAACTCACCAAACGCCTCGTCCAGATCGACATAGATAGTCGTTTCGTTGGTGACGACGGCGTCGAAGGATTTTTCCGGCAGCCTTGTGTCAGCCATGTTCGCGTAATGGAAGCTGACTTTCTCTCCCACGCCGTGGTCGTGCGCCGCTTTCTCGGCGAAGTCGATATGGTGCCGGCAGATGTTCACCCCGACAACCTCCGCGTCGAGTTCCTTGCTGACTACGATGCTGGTGCCGCCTCGACCCGAACCGGCATCGAGAACCCGCGATCCGCGCGGCAGTCCGACAAGACCGTCCAGCACCAAGCCAACCTGCTCGTTCTCCATGCGGTGCATCTCGTCGAGGATCGCCTGTTCCCGGACGCTGGGCGGCAGGTCGAGAATGCCGTGATCGTAGTCACCGACGGCATAGTGGTGATGGACCAGCCCGTCCTCTTTTCCGAGCAGCAGGTTGATCTGGTCGTCGGTCTTCTCGTCCCACTCGATCTTCAGAAGACGCTCGTAGTCGTTGCGGATGATGTTCTGCAGGTCGATCAAGCGATGCTCCTCGAGTCTCTGATGACAATCAGTCGGAAAAGCTGGCCGATCTCTCGTCCTGACATGCAGCGGACAAGCCCGCCTTCGACAACGCCCGTACGGCACGGTCGAGATACTCCGTGGAAACACGTTCAGCCGTCGCCTTCCCACCTGCCTCTTCAATAAGTACGCTCGCCCGGTCAAGGAAGGCGTCGTCCGGGCGACCGACACCCCATTCCGCCGCCAGCTGTCGGCCGGCCGCTGTGTCGGACGCCAGCGCCGCCAGCACCGGCAACGTCCGGATGCCCTCGCGAAGGTCTCCGCGGGCGGCTTTGCCGGTAATGCTGGGACAACCCCAGATGTCCTCGACATCGTTCGCGGCCTGCCAAGCAATACCGAGATAACCACCGGCCACACTCAGCGCCTCGATCGCCTTGGCCGACCCTGCGTTGAGCGCCACTCCCAGTCCGAGCGCGCATTCCACCAGCGCGCTGGCTTTCCCCCTGGCGACAGCGAGATAGTCATCCACGCCGGCGCCCGGCCGGGTAATGAGCGACAGTTCCGCGGCTCGCGGCGATCAGCCGGTCAACGGCGTCGCAGAGCAGCTGGAGTGCGTGTTGACTCACAGGCCTGGCCGCAGCAAGGGTCGTGTACGCGGCCGAGAGCAGCGCATCGCCGGCGAGCATGGCCAATCCCGAACCGAACACCGACCAAGCCGTCTCCCGGCCCCGACGCTCAGTGTCCCGGTCAATGATGTCGTCATGCAGAAGAGTCCAGTTATGCACCAGCTCCACGGCCACCGCCCCAGGAAGGGCGATCTCCTCGGAGCCACCCACTCCCCGCGCTGCCGCGAACAACAACGCTGACCGGGTGCTCTTTCCCGCCGGCACCGAACCATCGGGAAGGCTCTCACCGTGCGGCCCGCTCCAACCGAAATGATAGCCGCACAACAATGCGAGATCCGGTTGCAGCCGGTCAACCACAGACCGCAAAGCCGGCCCCGTGAGAGTACGGGCGACCGCCGTGGCGGTCGAACCAACCTGCCCACCCAGCGTCATAAAAACTCCGAGAGTCTCGACCCCTTTTGAAGGGCAACCGGGTACCTGTCTTTAACAGCTCACACGACTATCCGCGAGGATCTCTGCACGCGCTGGGCGCACGTATGGGTCCCACGCGGACATTGCGCAGGGATGGCTCGAATTCGACCTATTCGAGAGTAGATCATCTGACAACAACGCCGACAATGGACAGATGTCACAATTTTCAATGACAAACCTCAGTATATTCGCACTGCCCGTACCAGTCACCGTGCCGGGCCCCCCCGACTCACCGACACCGACCTCACGGCGGGGTCCTGACAATCGACCCAGCAATGGAATCCGCCCCCGGACTCGCAAAGTCGGTTCTCGCCACCCGCCCCAGCTCTCCACGACCGGGACAGCGATCGCGGCCTTGCATACCTCGACGCACTACAGCTCGGCCAGATACGCGGAGAAATCCCCAGGGTCAATCCCATCGCGGACAATGACATCACCATGTTCTCGACCCCGCGCAAGCGCCGGTGCCGCCGCTTGCGCACCAAGATTCGGCTTGACACTGGCGTACAGGTCACGTGACGCCTCGGTCTCCACCGGCTGCTGAACATCGACCTGCTGCAGGAGAGTTCATCGACCCTCCTCACATGCTGGTCTCGCCATCCAGGCCAGATTTACCTGGCGCGTACCGCGAATTACCGGCGGCTAATCGGGGCTCGCTAGCCTCTGACAAATGACCACGAACCCATCCCCTCAACGACAGGGAGGACCCGTACAGAACGGCCCTCCAGACCCACAAACAGCCCATTCGGCACCAGCCACCTAGACTCGGTGGTTATGGGGTTCAACTTCGACGCTGTTGCTGGCGAACTCCCACTGATGCAACGAGTGTGGTCGGCAAGCTGTGACGCCACGACCGGTTTCACCTCGACGGTCAAAGGCTCCTCCATGATCGCGTTTGCGCGCAATGGTGACAAGTGGACGGTGCATGTACGTGGACCGGAGACCAGGGCCACACACCTGACCTGTCCAGAGGGCTGGGAGTTTTTCGGCGTCGAGCTGCAGTTCGTCGGTGCCTATCTGCCGCTGTTCCCGCCGTCGGGTCTGGCCAACCTGAACGATGCTCTGTTACCGACCCTGTCAGGGGACCGGATCTTGCTGGACAACCGAGACTGGGAGATGCCAACCAAGCAGAACGTCGACGTCTTCGTCAACAGGCTTGTACGTGCAGGACTGTTGATCTTCGATCCACTCGTCGAGGAGATCCGTCACGGCGAACGACCACGAGCCATGTCGGAACGGATAGCGCAAATCCGGTTCCGCCGGGCCGTTGGAGTATCACGCCGCGCTCGCAGCTCGTCAGCATCGAGCAGGCACAGCGCGCCGCGCAGTTCCTCGCGGCTGGCGGATCGATCGCCGAGGCGGTCATCGTCGGTGGCTACTACGACCAGCCGCAGCTCGCGCGGGCGATGCGATGGGCCACCGGCCACACCCCGGGCGAGTTGAGGTCGGCCACCTCGTTCCTCGCGTTCTGATCCCCTGGACCGACCTGCTGAGCTGCCTTCACCCGCTTGGGCAGCACCTCGGAGCCGGCAGGATTCGGTTCGATACAAGACGGTCGATCATCGGACTGGTTGTCTCCGGGGATGCGAAAACTGATCGAATACAACCACCTCTCGATCGACGGGAGGTTCACCGGCGACGCCTTCTCCGCCGGACAGATGAAGGTCGCCCCCAACGACAAACACTTCGACTATCAGCTCCGACTGTTGGAACAAGCAGCTGGTCTCGTGCTCGGACGGGTGACCTACGAAGTCTTCGCAGCAACATGGCCAACCATGACCGGCGACCTCGCCGACAAGATCAACTCCCTGCCAAAGCACGTCGCTTCCAGCACCCTGACCGAGACCACCTGGAACGCCGAGGTGCTCACCGGCAACGCCATCGACGCCATCGCCAAGCTCAAAGAATCCGGCGACGGGACGTTGGTGAAGTACGGCAACGGCCCTTTCAGCCGGGCACTCCTGGACGCGGGTCTGCTGGACGAACTGCATCTGAGCATCTCCCCCTTTGTCGCGGGTTCCGGTGATTCGCTGCTGTCGGGCATCAGCACGACCCCCATGAACCTCACGGGCGTGACCGACATCGGCAACGGCGCGGTGGTACTGGCCTATACACCGAGTCGGTAGCCAGACACCACAAGGCTGGTAGCCCGGGTAGATTCGTATTTCTTCACTTGGGTGGGTGTCAATGTGGGCTCCGCGGCTCCCCCTCTGCCGCGAGTACACCAACGCACCCACCAAGAGGGTCACCACGGACGCTCAATCCACCGCAGGATTCCCATCGGGGACTGTATTTTTATCGGTGGTGCGCCGTGTCAACGGACACTTGTGCCTCCGGTTTGGCGGTCTTTTCTTCTCCGGGTTGGTGGACTGGTTTTCTCCGGGGGGGTGGACACGGGGGTCCGGTTGTTTAGGGTTGTTTCAGGGGTGTGACTCCTTTCCCTGCGAGGGCTTCGGCGAGTCGGTGCGATTCGCCGGTGGTTTGGACGAGGTGCGCGTGGTGAAGTAGCCGGTCGACGGTGGCTGTGGCCAGAGTTTTTGGCATTATTGTGTCGAATCCTGACGGATGGATGTTGCTGGTGACCGCGATCGAGCGGCGCTCGTATGCGGCGTCGACGATCCGGTAGAACGCCTCGGCGGCGTCCTGGCCGGCGGGCAGCATGCCGATGTCATCGACCACGATCAGGTCGCAGCGGCAGATCCGGGCGACGGTGCGGGCGATCGAGGCGTCGACCTTGGACTTGCTGATGGTCTGGGTGAGGGTTTCCAGGGTGAACCAGGCGACCCGCAGGTCCTGCTCGATCGCGGCGTGAGCGAGCGCTTCGACGAAGTGGCTCTTGCCTGTGCCGGACGGGCCGGCCACCGCCAGATTCTCCCCGCGACTGATCCACTCCAGTGTGGACAGTGAGTTCTGGGTGGCCTCGGAGATCGAGGACTCCTCGGCCCGCCAGGTAGAGAATGTCTTACCGGTTGGGGAAATTCGCGGTCCTGCGGCGCATCCGGCGGGTCGCGGAGTCGCGGCCGGTGACTTCCTCGGTGATCAGCACCCGCAGGACTTCGGCGGGGTCCCAGCGTTGCGCGCGGGCGGTGGCCAGCACGTCTGGGGCTGCTTTGCGCAGGTAGGGCAGCCGCATCCGGCGCAGCAGCTGCTCCAGATCGACGGGCAGGGCGGGTGCGGTGGGTGTGTTCATGCGCCGAACCCTTCCCAGCCGCTGGTGCCCGGTTGCGCCGAATGCGTCTCGTCGGCGTAGACGACGTCGCTGGGCGCGCCGGACAGTGCGAGGTGGTCCAGGATGGCGGCCAGGTCGGTGTCACCGAACCGGCCGGCCATCGCGGCCAGCCCGAGGGCGGTGTCGACCTTCTCCGCGCCCAGAATGGTGGCCAGTTCGACCGCGCGGGCCATCTTGGACCGGATCCGCTGCGCTCCGGTGGCGCTGGCCTCGATCAGCCACCGGTGCGCTCCTTCACCGATGCCGCAGAACGCGACCTCGGCCTCGCTGCGCGGCCGGACCCGCGGTGGGCGGGGTTCGTTGCCGCCGGGGTGGTTCGGGTAGTGCTCGTCGTCGATGCGCGGGTTTCCGGGCGTGGACAGGGCATGCCGGGCGATCTCGGTCAGCCCGGTGCTGGTCATGCCGGTGATCACCAGCTCGTCGCCGACCACCCGGCACCACACCCGGGTGCCCACATGTCCGGGCGGGGTGGAGTACCGGACCGAGGAGAACCGAATCGTCTGGTCGTCATCGACCAGGCGTTCCTCACCGAGCGCGGTGGTGTGCGGTTCGGTCGGCAGTGCGTGCAGAACCGCGCGCTCAGTCGCCAGCCGGTCGACCGGGGCGGCCTTGGTCTCCCGGTGCGGACGGGCGTTTATCCTTTCGCGCCAGTCAAAACACGCGTCCGCGAGCTCGGCGAACGAGGCGTAGGCGGATGCCAGGTTCGCGGTGGTGGGCACCAGGTCGGCCTTGGCGATCTCTTGACCGTGTGCTCCGCGCCGCCCTTGGACTCCGGGTCGAACGGCTGACACGTTTCCACCTTGCAGCCATAGTGCCGGCCCAGCGCGACCACGTCGGGATGCCGGACCGGGACGCCGGCGATCCGGTCGACCGTGACAGTTTTGGGGTTATCAGTCAACAAATACGTCGGCGCGCCGCCCAGTATCCGCAACGTGGCATCGACACAAGCGATCAATGTCGGTAGGGTTTGGTCCCAGGCCGGCAAAACAACCCGGAACCGGGACCACGACAGCCACGCGCAGAACAACTGCGTGCGTCGCCCGCCGATCCGCGGCCCCTCGCCCCAGTCAAATTGCAGCCACATACCTGGCTCGGGCACCCACGGCCGATACGCCCGCCGGTTGCCGGCTCGCCACGCCTGCTTGGCCTCTGCGACCGCACGGCGGGTCGACCGGTCGGTGCCGGTGAACCCCATCGCCACCAGCCGCTGGTGCACCACGTCCGCGCGAACCTTGCCGCTGGACTTTTCCACCAGTTCCTCGATTTTCTCCACGAACTCGTCCACCGCGCGACTCCGCCTGGTCCGCGCCACCGGGTCCAGACCGGCGTCCCGCAACGCGACATACCGCGAAACAGTCTTCTCATCACATCCTGCAAGCTTCGCCGCTGAATGCGCACAACGGGTCAAATCGAACGCTTCCAAGATCTCCATAACGTCCCTGTCAGACTTAGCCACAGATCCCTCCGGACGGTCGCTGGCACTGATCGGCAACCAGAGCCAAACCGGCCGGAGGGATCCCACGCGGCGATCAACAAAACCTGGGCGATTCCCGGAAATCTCGTGTCCATACACCCGGAAGAATCATGTCCACCAACCCGGACTCAACTGTCCGCGCACCCGGATTTTTTCATTGTCCGCGCGGACGCACGCGGCATAACGAGTTGTTCGGCATAAGATCCGCGCGTATTTGAGTGGCGCTCGGGAGCCTGGTAAGCGGGTCCGGTCTGAGCCGGTGGTGATCGCGGAGTTCGTGCCGTATTGCCGGCAGCGGCTGGTTGATGATCCGCATTTGTGGGCGTCGACGTTGTTCGACGAGGTCGTCGCGTTGGGGTTCACTGGTTCGTATCCGTCGCTGACCGCGGCGATCCGCGATCTGGGGCTGCGTCCGCATTGCGAGGCGTGTGACCGGTCCAAGGGCCGTGACACCGCGGTGATCGCGCACCCGGCGGGCGCGGAGACGCAATGGGATTGGTTGGAACTTCCTGATCCACCATCGGCGTGGGGCCTGGGAAAGCACGCGCATCTACTGGTCGGCGCTCTCGCGCATTCCTCGCGGTGGCGCGGAGTTTTGGCTACCAGTGAGGATTTCCCGCATCTGGTCGAGGCGATGGACGCTGTCGTGGCGCGCCTGGGTGGGCTGACCAAGGTGTGGCGGTTCGACCGGATGTCCACCGTTTGCTATCCACCGACCGGTGCGGTACTGCCCAGTTTCGGTGAAGTGGCGAAACATTACGGAGTCACCGTCGTTATTTGCCCACCGAGGCGGGGAAACCGCAAAGGCGTTGTCGAAAAGGCGAATCATTCCGCCGCGCAACGATGGTGGCGAACATTACCGGACGAGACCACGCCGGCCCAGGCTCAGGCGTTGCTGGATCGACTCACCGCCCGGTTGGACACCCGCAAGCGGATGCTCGACGGGGCGCCGACCACGGTCGGCGCGCTGGCTGACGCTGAACCTTTGCGTCCCCCGCCGGGGGTGGTGTTCCCGGCCGAGCTGTCCGATGAGCGGACCGTGACCGCGCAAGGATTGGTGTCCTGGCGTGGAAACTCCTACTCGGTGCCGCCAGGCCTGACCGGTGCCAGGGTGCTGCTCACGCACCGGTTGGGCACCGAACTGGTGCGCATCGCCACCCCCACCGGCGCGGTCGTGGCCGCGCACACGCGCGCCCTGGACGGCGCGGGGCGGGTGGTCCGAGACGACGGCCACGTGGCGGCCTTAGAGAAGAAGGTCCTGGCCGGGTTCACCGATAAGCCGCCCTGCAAACACAAAACCCGCCGACCACCGTCGGCCGCCGCGCTAGCCGAAGCTGATCGCCTACGCGGCCATTCGACCCCTGACCCGGCATCGAAGGTGGTGATCGATTTCTCCGTTTACGTCAATGCCGCTGACCGGCTCGCGACCCGCGCCGGCCAGAAGAAACAAGGAAATTCCTGACCAGAGAAAGGAAACTCGATCGTGAGCACACTCAACGCGCCGCAGATGAGCGAAGCGCGCCGCTACCAGCAGCTCAAAGCCCACCTGTCCTACCTGAAACTGGCCGACGCGGCCGATGCGTTACCGCGGATCCTGGACGCCGCCCGCGCGGAAAACCTCTCGGTGACCGCCGCGCTGGAACGGCTGCTGGAGATCGAGGTCAACGCCACCGAAGCCCGCCGGCTGGCCTCCCGGCTCCGGTTCGCCTGCCTGCCCAATCCGCACACCCTGGCCGATTTCGACTTCTCCGCCCAACCCGGCGTCGACGAGCCTCTGGTCCGCGACCTTGCGACCTTACGGTTCGTTGACGACGCGGCCAACGCGCTGCTGGTAGGCCCTCCAGGGGTCGGCAAGACCATGCTGGCCACCGCGTTGGCGCGCGCCGCCGCCGAAGCCGGTCACCGGGTCCACTTCACCACCGCCGCCGACCTCGCCGCCCGCTGCCACAAAGCAGCCCTGGAAGGGCGCTGGGCGACCTGCATGCGGTTCTTCGCCGGACCCCGACTCCTGGTCATCGACGAACTGGGCTATCTGCCGCTTCCCGGCGACGGCGCCAGCGCCCTTTTCCAAGTAATAAACCAAAGATACCTCAAATCCAGCACCATCCTGACCACCAACGTCGGAATCGCCGACTGGGCAACCGCCTTCGGTGACGCGACCGTCGCCGCGGCCATGCTCGACCGGCTGCTACACCGCGCCACCGTCATCGGAATCGACGGACCCAGCTACCGACTCCGCCACCACCAACACACCGCCGACACCCTCCGCAAGGCAGTCAACGCTCATGCTTCCTAACAACGACAACGAAACCCGAAGCTGCCCGATCTGCTGGACCAACTTCACACCCAGCCTGGTCCTGCCTGCCAGCCCAGCGCACCGTCTCCCGCCCTTAACGCCGGGTGCAGACCAAGACCGGCGAGCCGGGCGCGTGCGGCTTCGACCAGCGCCGGGTCGATGTCGACGGATACGACGTTCGCGTCGCCAAGGCGGTGCGCCAACAACGCGGTGTTGTATCCGGTGCCGGTACCGATCTCCAACACCCGGCACCCCTGGTGTCCGGTCGCGGTGTCGGGGGGGGCGGCGGCGCTGATGTTGAGGCGGTCCAGCATGACCGCCATGACCGATGGCTGGCTGGACGAGGAGGTCGGCAGGTCCTGCCGCGCGGTCCCGGCACCGGTTGACGCGGTTTGGGTCAGCAGCGCGTTGTCGGAGTACACCTCCGCCCACCAGCTCGGGGTGCCGGTCGGCAACTCGATGAATCCCGAACTGTCTCCGGTCAACACGTGCGGGGTGAACAGGTGCCGGGGAATGCTGGCGAATGCGTGTTTCCAGCTGGGGGGTCTGGCACCACGCCCTCAGCCTCCAACACGGCCGCCAAGGCCGCAGCGTGCTTCTTCCACGCGCCATTGTCGCCGCCGGCTGTGGTGTCGTTTTCTGATGTGCTCATGTTTTGCTGTCACCATTCAGATTTGTTGCGGTGAGGCAGTCGGCGATCGCGTCTGCGATGGGGAGGTCGCATTCTTCGGCCAGCCAGCCCCAGACCCCGTTGGCGTTGGCTTCAAGGGTGATCCATTGCCCGTCCGGCCGGATAACGAAATCAAATGCCGAGTACGCCAATCCCGCGGACCGCAGGTACGCGGCGATACCGGCACGGACCTGCACAGGGACCTCGATCGGTTCGTACCGCAAATTGTCATAGTCGGACCGCCAGTCCACCAACGCCGCCGAGCTGTCGGCGTGGATTGCCACCGCGAACAGCTTGTCCCCGACCGCGGTTACCCGGCACTCGCACTTTTTGTCTTGCCAGACTTGGAAAAGGTGCGCCGTAGCGGCGACGCTGGCCAACTCCTCACCCGCACGCTCGATGTCGCCACGGGACAATCGGCGGGTATAGACGATGGACTCGCCACCGTCTTCCCACACGATCGGCTCAGCCAGCGGCTTGACCACCAGATCTCCGTACGCGGCAGCGAAATCGCGGACGTCGGCTGGATTGTTCGTGATAAGGGTCGGCGCGACAGCCAGGCCGGCGTGCTTGAGCTGGGCGAGTTGCCGGGGCTTGTATTCGGCGTCGGCGATAGCGCCCGGGTGCGACACCCACCGGGCCGCCAGGCTGGCCAATACGCCGCCCACGCCGGTCCGTGCCTGGGCGTTGCAGAACCGCCGCTCCGGCTCGGACAACCCCGCCGGTAGGTCGAACGCGCCCGGTTTGCGGTAGTACACCGCTGCCACATCGCGCAGCCGCAACACCTGACCAGCCACCTCCACCTCACCACCCCAGCCACCGGACCCGGCCCGCTCTCCGGCCTCGGGCTCAGCGGACAACTGGGCGGACAGGGCCATACGCTGCGGGAAATCGGCGGTGTCCAGCACCATCCACCGCACACCCCGCGCATCCAGGCTCGCGCCGACCTGCTCCACCGCCCAATCGTCGGCCTGACCCAGCACGAGCACCATCGGACCCTCACCGGCCGCCGCAGAACCCAGCGCGGTCATATCAGCTGTCCGGGACGGTGTAGGAGTCGTCAACCTCCCGGTTATCCAACCGGGTCCGCTGCGGAATCGTCCGCTGACTCGCGGGCGTGCGGTGCTTGGCCAGCAACAGCTCCGGCAGGCCATCCAGCCCACCGTTCCGGCGGACAGGCCGCACCGCGCGAAGGACAAACGGCCGCGCCGCGCTGGGCGGCTCATTATTGGCTGGCCGCGACCCCCCAGATCCACCGGAAAACGGTACGACGCCGGCATCACCGGATCGTGCCCCGCCGAGTCCCTGACCAACCTGCCTCGTGATTGGTCAATCCCTGCTTCCGCTGACCGCTCCATGACCGGTTCTCCTTCCGCTGCATTCATAGGATGGTGTTGGTCCTGCTGGAATCGCGCCGTCGATGCCGTCGTCCCCACGGCTTGGCTGGTAGGTTGCCCAGCGCCAACATCGCGCCGCGTGATCGTGCGTTCATAGATGCCGGAAGGTTCGCGCGCTGTGGTCAGGGCTCATCGTCGTCCTGCCTGAGGCACGCCATGGGGAACGTGACCAATTCAAGGATGTCGACCTTGTCCAGCAGCGAGGCGTAACTTTCCTCAAGGTTGTCCGTGCGCTTGAGCAGGTATTCGATGACTTCCTGCTGAGTCTCGATGGTGTTGATCAGAAGTTGCATGGCCTGCTGGTTTGGTCGCAGCCGTGCTGGGCGCGGGATATGCCTGGTCGTGGGTCGCGGAATCATTGACGAATGACCTTTCCTCTATATGGCAGCGAACTATTGGTTGTTCGAACAGATTTCTCTCTATTGGGTCCACGGACCGGCCCGGTGATTATGCGGCCCACCAATTCGGTCTCCCGCCGGCCGAGGATCCGCCGCCGGATGGGCCATCACCTGCCTCGCCACTGGCCTCTCTTGCTGTGCGGTGCTCACCCGCGCGGTGACCACCGTTGCCGTTTGTGTGGTGGGCGCTGGCTGGGGTTGGTGGATGCGTAGCCCTAATTCCCGGCTAATCACCGCGACCACCTGTCGAGCGCGCCAGCCGGTCACCTGCGCCCGTACCACGGGACTGCCGTCCTCAGTCAGCGCCGGCACGATTTCCACCTCGTCGACCAACCCAGCCAGCAGGGTGGCTGTGCGCAGCTCATTGGCCAGCACTTTGGCGCGCCGCCAGGCATCGAGCACGCCAGGAACACCAGCGGCAGCGGTCGCCTCGTAGATCGTTTCGGTCCAGTCCTGCTCACGCCGCCCACAGCCCGGCGGCCGTGTCGGTTCCTCCGCGTTGTCGTTCATCTCCTAGTCCCACCTTCCCCGCACGTCGGCCGAAGGTGCCCCCACTCACGCGCTCGCCACACTGCGGGCACGCCACGAAAAACCTCCGGTACGGTCAATACCGGAGGTTTCCGGACCTCCAACCGGACCACCCTGCCCCGAGCAAGGATCGGGGTGGTCCGGCCTTCTGTTCCTGCATGTCCCGGCCAACCCCAGCCACATGGATTACGGCTGAGCTGAGCGGGGCTTCTTGCGCCGGTCGTTCGCTACGCGCCCTCGCAGCAACGAACGTCCGGAGTCACTATTTAGGCGCCCACCCGCCTTTGCGGTCGGCGAGGTCCTTCGCGTCCCGATCCGTTGCGCCCTTCACGCCTGCATCTGGTGGCGTGATTTCCAGTTCGATGATCTGAAGGATCATGCTGAACGCTTGAACTTTCCCTATATTGTGTGCAATACCGAGCTTGTTGCCGGCTTTTTGCTCCCGTTCAACGGCATCT
This sequence comes from Fodinicola feengrottensis, assembly GCF_010993775.1. Lineage (GTDB taxonomy): Bacteria > Actinomycetota > Actinomycetes > Mycobacteriales > HKI-0501 > Fodinicola > Fodinicola feengrottensis. The sequence goes on from NZ_WOTO01000015.1 coordinate 111,936, forward strand.
CGCGCGTCCTTCATCGCCTGCGCCGCCTGCCGGCGAATCTCCAGCAAAGTCCGGGCGCCATCTATCGCGCCGCCTGGCGTGCGCTGCCCGCTCACAGCCATGACTGGCCCCGCATTCCCGGCAACCGGGTCGCCGATGACACCAGCAACGCGTTCACCAGCACCCCGTGCACGACCTCCGCGGTCGCCGGTTCCCACCGCACGACCTGCGGTTCCACCAGCCAATACGTAGGACCGGACGGCCACGACGTAGGCGGCAGCGCCACCCATTCACCCGGCCCGTGCCGCAACACCCCGGCGTCGGCAAGCCTCTCCGGCAACGGCACACCGGGCGCGACCACGAACAGCCACCTGTCCGCCGCCGTGGTCGCCGTCGCCGTTGACCGCAGCAGCACCCGGTGAGCCGCCGCGCCCAGCGCAGCCGGGGCGCTGATCACCTCCGCCATGTCGCCCGCAGCCAAGGCCGATCCGGTACGGAATGCGGTCCCACCACCGACTCACCGTCGCGGTGTCGCTGGTCGGGTACCGACCGGCGCACACCACACTCCAGCGCCTGCGCCCGGCTCCAACTCGGTTGAGTCGTCGTCTTGCACGGGCAGCACCGGCCAGCCGTTTCCGGCGTATCGCAACGCCGCCGCGCGCAACCGCGCCGCCCGATGCCGGGTCCGTCCGCGCTCGCCGCAGCCCCGCGACCGACAGCACGCTCATCGGCCCTCACCACCCGGGCAGCGAAGCGCCGTCACTGGAGCGGTGGCCGCGGCGCAGTAGGTGCGGGCAGCGTCCACCACCGTGGCCACCCTCGCCGCACGGATACGGGCGTTCGGTGCCGCTGCGATCCACAGCACCGCGTGCCGGCGTTGACCCGCCATCGACACCGACCCAAGATCTGCCCCAGCCGCGGACAGCGCCGCCGCCAGATCGGCCGGAACCCGTGGGCTACGCGGGTCAAACGTGGTCAACACCGCCGGCCACCACAAAAAACTGCCCGGGTCAGCGTTGACCGGGACGGTGCCGGCAGCGGCTGTGTCGCTGTGCGGCAAGGTGTCGGCGGCCGTGTCTAGCGGTACGGCAAGGGTCAGGTCATCGAACCCGAACAGCCGAACCCCCCCCGCGCACCGCCCGGGTAGGCCAGCACCGCCGGGCGCCGCATCGGCACGTCCACCAGCCGGTCCCGGAACACCAGCACCGGACGACCCCTCACACACCCGGTACCCACCTCCCGCGCGGCTCCCTCGGCTTGGTCACCGCGATACGTGGCTCGCAGCCACACAGCTTGTCCAACGCCGCCGGCCAACGCTGGTCCAGCGGTCTCAGCGGTGTCTGTCGCCGGGCTCATCGGGTCGGTCCCGCCAGGGAGCGGCCGGCGTACTCGGTAGCCCACAGGGACCGGTAACACCGCCACACAACTCCGGCGTGAGCGAGCTGTCCAGGTCGGTCATGATGTTCTCCACGACCCGCCGCGCATTGAAGTAGTACCCCAAGCATTCCGCTTCGGGGGTAAGCAAGCGGTCCATGATTCGGTTGTGGGGCTGGAAAATCTGGATACTCGGGAACAAGGTGACCTGCGGCAGCATGACAGTCATGAACTTTTCCAGCTGTGCAGTGGTGTCCAACCCTGCGATGTAGGTAAACGAGGTGTCCAGACCAGCCGCGCGAGCGTCGGCCAGAAGGGCCGGCATCATCTCCGGCAACAGGTCCGCTTTGGTGTTCTTCAACAGAAAATCCCGCCGCGACACGCACTCAGCGGTCAGGAACAACCCAAACGGGGCGACATGTTCAGCCAGGAAAAACGGAACGCCTCCCGGGTCCGCAGCACCGATGACAACAACACGATGCGGGCGTTGATCCGCCGCGACCGCAACACCTTGCGCAGCATCACCATCGCCTCAAGCGCGGCATCCTCGGTCCGATAACACGCCGTGGACACCGCGACTTCGCGCAGGGACTGCAAGGTGCCGCCGGGCGGCAACTGCAACTCCAAACCGTCTAGCAGCGCGTGCAACTCGTGCTCCAACGTCAGCACCGGGTCAGCGGGCGGTTCCAGGGAGGTCGGGCAGAACGCGCAACCGGTGCACCGCGACCGGCCGGCCGGGTTGATCGTGGCGGCCCACCACGTGCCGTTCTCCCAGCAGCGCAGATACCCCGACACCGCGTCATCAGCATCAGTACGCACCGCCCGACCAATCGGGACACCGGCCGCATACAACCAACCGTCATCACTCAACGTGAACGGCGAATCCGACCGCCCCCCGCCGCCACCACCACCGTCCGCACATCCGGGCAGGCAATCAGAGACAGCTGCAACCGCACCCGCGGACCCAGCGGCGTGCACAGGCCGTACAGGTTCAACGCCAGCAACAACGCGTCAGTATCCGGAACGCCGTACTGCTGTGCGTCTGTCTGCCACAGCTTTGCCGGGTTGTCCGGGTGCAGGTCGAATGCTGTCCCTGCTGTGGACGTTGCTTGCGCCGGAACTCCTGAATGGATGGTCAGCACGTGCTGCTCGTGGGCTAGCACAGCGGCCGGCTCCTCTCGCTTGGTGTGGGTGCCAATGGAGAGGAACAGGATGGACTCGAGAACAGGCAAAGACATACGCACAGATGAGAGACTTATGGCGGGCATCTATGCATGCATGCATAGGCAGCGCGGGTGGAACGGATGCAAGATGGGCGACGTGCGACGTTGCAACGACTGCAAACAGCCGCTGAGCAGGTATAACCGCTCCGCGCGGTGTTACGCGTGCGCAAGCCTTGCGCAGAACCGGCTCAACGACTCTGTCGCGTTGCCAACAGACTTCATCTGGGATCCTGCTATCAGGACAGCGCTTGGCAGCGGTGACTGGGCAACAGTTCTCCAAGCAATCACAGACCCAGGCCGAGACGAGCCGAAGATCAGCCAGAACGCGATTGCCCGCGCGACGGGCCTCTCGCAGTCGTACGTTTCCCGTCTTGCAAAGGGAACGAGCGAACCGAGTCTTCACAGCATCCGCGCGTTATGCGATGGCTTGCGAATACCTCGCTCACTGGCGGGGATCTCCGCAGCCGTCCCTTCTCCCGAGGAGGCAGATACGGACCGCCGAGATTTCTTAACAGGCGTGTTGGAGCGGCCTCACTCGCAATGCTTCCAACACGATCAAACCCGAAAATCGGCATCGAGCAGGCACAGGAAGCCAGAGGCTTGGTCGGCGAAATCATTCGGCTTGACAACGAACAAGGTGGTGACACGCTGTGCGAAGCAGCTGCCGCCACCGTCGACCGCGTTGACCAATGGTTGCAATTCGGAGAATATTCCGAGCGCGTGGGCCGAGAACTCCAGCTTGCTCTTGCCGAGCTACAAGAAGCCACTGGCTGGGTACACTACGACGCCGGCCGTCAACAGACCGCGCGCTATTGGTACCAACAGGCACTCTGCCAAGCTCAGATCACGGGCAACCTGCCGCTCGAGGTCGGTGTGTTGGGATGCTTGAGTATGCAGGCCGCTCATCTGGGACGTGCGCGAGAGGCCATCCAGCTCGCCGTACGCGCTCAAGAGCAGAGCGCCGGCTGGGCACCACCCCGGGTCAAAACCTACGCATTGCTTCGTGAAGCCCTGGGCTGGGCCGAGATGGGCGACCTCGGAGAAGCGCACCGCGTCATGGCCCGAGCGCACCACACGTACCGAGCCCGCTCGCCACGATGACGACCCGCCATGGGTGTGGTTCCTGGACCCGGCGGAAATGACGGCGATCGACGGGTACGTCCTGGCTGCGGCGGGCAAGCATGACGCTGCCACAAAGAAGCTCGGCGATGCCATAGAAATAGGCGGTCCCTTTCCGCGGAACCAGACCTTCAGGCGGCTCCGTCAGGGAGAGGCCATCCTTCGCGCGGGAAACGTCGCCGAGGCCAGAGACCGCATCGGTGCCCTACTACCGGAAATCTCGTCAGTGTCATCTGGGCGAATTCGTCAGCGAACGCTGGCAATTTGCGAAAGGGCTAAGTTGTCCAACACATCGGCCGGTCGCGAACTTGTAGAGAAAGCCGCTTCTATGGGAGTCGTCGCGTGAGTGTCGAATTCGCGCGACTCAACGGCCCGTCCGCGCGTGACATATTCTCCGATATACGTCGGGTCTACGCAGAGGTATACGCGGAGCCCCCTTATCGGCAAACCGAAGCGGACGTTGAGGAATTCGGGAGCCGCTTCGACCAACAATCCCACAACGATGGATTCCGCTTCATCTCGGCACGCAAAGACGGCACGCTGATCGGATTCAGCTACACGATTGCGTTGCTACCTGGCCGCTGGTGGGAGGGGCGCGCAGGTCGAACCCCCGGCAGAGGTCGTGAATGCGCCTAAGGTCGCTCTCGTTGAGCTGATCTTGCAAGCTCCACACCGTGGGCAGGGCATCGGCAAGCGACTCATGGTCGAGGCCCTGTCGGACCGCGAGGAACCTATAGCGACGCTGCTTGCGCACAGTGATGCGCCGGCAATTCACATGTACCGCCATTGGGGATGGCAACCGGCCGGGACGGTCCAATCCCAGCCGCACTGGCCAGCAAACGATGCCCTCGTGCTTGATCTGAGGGTGGGGCTCCCCGCTTTGATGGATTCCTAACCCTGGTGGGACGGACCTGAGCCGGTTTCCTCGTCTTTGCCAGACCTAGCACTTTGTTGCGGGCGGTTGATCGTGACGCCGTCGCCGAATTGCCCTGCGGAGCCGGAGCCGTTGGCCCTGCCTCGACCTGGCCGTCGATGCGTAGCGCTACCGCGGTTCCGATCCCCGCTGGCGACGGCGGTGGCCGCGGTGAGATCGGGTTCGGCGATGGGCACTGGGGTTGTCGGGTTTTGGTGCCGGCGTGCAGTCGGACGCGCGTGTCGCGGAGCCGCGGTCTGCAATGAGTGCAGCGATGACGGGGCGGCGAACAACTTGGTTCATCTGGCGATGATCATCGCCGTACCTTGAATGCGGTCAAGACCGAACGCCGGTTAGGTGCAGCAGTCGCAGCCGGGTGCGCAGGAGCGTTGGTCCGGGCCGGACGTGTTGGGGTTCGGTGCGATGAGGGCGGTGGTTGGTAGGGCGCAGCAGTTCTTGCCGCGCCAGGCGTCGCGGCCTTCTTTGACTGCGACCCGCGGCGATGACTAATGCGGTGATCGGGTCCGCCCACGACCAGCCCAGGGTGGCGTTGAGGATCAATCCGCCGAGCAGGATCGCCGACAGGTAGGTACACAGGAGTGTCTGTTTGGAGTCGGCGATCGCTGACGCCGAACCCAGCGCCCGTCCGGCACGGCGCTGTGCTGTCGACAGCACCGGCATGATGAGCAGCGACAGCGCCGCCAGGACGATTCCGGGGATCGAGTGTCGGGCCGCCTCGGCGCCGAGCAGTGCGCGGACAGCGTCGACGGTGATGTAGGCGGCCAGGGCGAAGAACGACAGCGCAATGACGCGTAGCGCCGCGTTCTCTCGTCGTTGCCGGACGGCCGCGTCGCGGGCGGAGAACTGCCATGCGACGGCGGCGGCGGACGACACTTCGATCACCGAATCCAGGCCGAAGCCGATCAACGCGGTCGAGGATGCGATGGTGCCGGCGGTCAGGGCGACGGCCGCTTCGACGACGTTGTACGTGATGGTGGTCGCCACCAGCAGCCGGATGCGGCGAGTGAGAACGGCACGGCGGGCCGGCGACGGGCCGAGCGACAGGATCGCCATCTCAGCAGCAGTCCTTCTCGTCGGCGTCGGGACACGACCGGTCGGTGGCGACGGCGACGACGGCCAAGCGGAGGTCGTCCAGGGCATGGGCGAGGCGCCGATCGGCCAGCTCGTACCTGCTGCGCCGGCCGACCGGGGTGGCGACCACCAGCCCACAGTCGCGCAGGCAGGCCAGGTGGTTCGACAGTCGCGTACGGGAGATCCCGAGCCGGTCGGCCAGGTCCGCCGGATGGGCGGGCGCCTCCCGTAAGGCCAGCAGTATGCGGCAGCGGATCGGGTCGGCCAAGGCCCGGCCGAACCGGGCCAGCACGTCGATATCAGCGGCGAGTGTCAGCACGCACCGACAGTACAGGATCTCCTGAATTCAGGAAATGATGATCAATGGACCGGCTTGCGGGCGGCGAGGCGTTCGATGATGCCGAGGTTGAAGCGTTCGTGGTGTTCGATGACCAGGCCGCCGGCTTGGACGTGGCGGATGGGGCGGCGGCGAAAGTGTTCCTCGCCGAGCGGAATGGTGATCCGTTCGATCGACCACTGCGCGGCGCGGGTTGGCCAGTGGGCGCCGGCGACGTGGTCGGCGAGCAGGAGCAGGCCGCCGGGGCGCAGGACGCGGATCATTTCCCGTACGGCTCGGTGGTCGTCGGGAATCGCGCAGAGCGAGAACGTACACACCACGGTGTCGAGACTGGCGTCAGGGAAATTGAGGGCCTGCGCGTCACCGATTCTCAAGTCGACGGCCATACCCAGTTTTTCGGCTCGTTGCTGGCCGATCGCGAGCATCTCCGGGCTCTGTTCGACGGCGGCCAGCCGGACATCCTCGGCGTAATGGGGCAGGTTGAGACCGGTGCCGATGGCGACCTCCAGGATGTCGCCGGTGGCTTGCCGGCAGATCCATTCGCGGGTGTCGCGAAAGATGCCGTTCCATGAATCCCATCGAGCGGTCGTACGACGGCGCCTGTTTGTTCCAGTACCGCCGCAGCTTCTCGTTCCGCTCAACCATCTGCCGCTCCCGTCCGGTACCAAAATGCCATCGTTGTGCCCGTCCTACCAGATCCGCGCGGTCGTACTGGGAATGTCGAACCAGGCCATCGGTCCGAGCGGAATATTACGCAGGACAGTGGTGAAAACAACCGAGCTGACGATGAAAACGGCCACGGTGAGGGCGGACGGTTTCAGGCGGGGCAGGCGGATGCCAAAGAATGTGTTGGTGAGCCAGGCGATCCACCAGTAGAGCAGGAACGGGGCGGCGATGGTGAATGGCAGGTGGTTGCGGGCGGCGTCGATCAGGTCGCCGTGAACGAGGTAGTAGAAGGCGCGGGTGCCGCCGCAACCGGGTCCGTTGATCCCGGTCAGGGCGTGCCACGGGCACGGCCCGGTCGGGTCGGCGACGTTGTCGGTGGGGTTGAACCGCAGCACCCACACCAGACCGCGGCGGCCAGCGGTAGGGCGGGAGCGACCGCGAGTGTACGCATCCACCACGATCGCCGGCGCGCGATGACCCGGTCGGCCGAGACGGGCGACCGGCGCCAGCCCGGGCGGAGGTCGTGGATGTGTTGGGGAAACATGGCTTACTCGCCGGCGGTGAAGGCGTAGCTGGCTGGCGGTTTTTGTTGCTGGGCGGCGGTGCCGTAGACGAGGGCGATTTCGTCGTGGGCGTTCAGGATGATCGCGGCCGGGTTGCCGGACACTGGTTTTCCGTTCACGTACGCGTGGAACTGTTTGTCGCCACCGATTTTCAAGGCGCCGAGGTGGTCGGCGGCCATGGACACCTGCCATTCGCTGAACAGCTGCCCGAGGCTGAACGGCACCTTGGCCGGTGACTCGATGTGGATCACGCCGGTGGTGTCGTGTACGTGCAGCGGACTGATTCCGCCGGCACTGGAGATGCCGATGTTCGCCGGCACGGGCACTGATGTGCCGTCCACGATCACGTCCACATGGGCGTGGATGTGTTCGACGCTGCCTTCGCTGCCAGCAGCATCGGCAGCCCGGCCGCGGTGACGGCGGTGGCCGTGTCGGCGGGTGCGGGCCAGGGCGGGCTGGTGGTGGCGCCGACCGCGGTGAGCCGCGGCGTACGTGGCACCCCGTCCACCGTCGCCGACGGTTTGGGCAGGTTGACCGCGACGGCAACGCCGACCGCGGCGATGACGGCCACCACAGCGGCGGCGAGGGTGCCCGTGATCATCCACTGCTGGCGGCGCTGTTTGCGTCTGGCGGCCGCTTTCGCCGCGGCGATCCGTGCCTGCCGCGCGTCCGGCCTGCCGGTCTTCTTGGCCATCACAGGTTCCTGTCTGCCCGTTGGGTACGCCTTGTTGTGGTCATGCCGATGGGATCTGCCGGGCGGTGTACCCGGCCGTACCGATCGCGGCGATCACGTCGGACGGCTCGCATCGGGCAGCGTCGACCTCTCGACGGTGGCGCGGTTGGCGCGGAAAGTCGTGGTGGACCGTACGACCCCGTCGAGGTCCTCGAGAGTCTCGTCGATAAGCATTCCGCAACTGCCGCAGTGCATGCCCTCGACGGTGAACGTATATGTCGCCACGTGACACCTTCTTTCGTTGTGGTTGAAGGAAACCGTTAGATGATGGTGAGTTGGCCGGTGTACATGCCCATCCCGCACCGGTAGTCGAGCCGGCCCGGCGTGAGGGTGCCCAGGTCGATACGGGTGTCGCCGTTCTCCGGGAGAATGAACTGCCGGTCGCTGATGACGAACGCTCGTATGCAGCCGGCGGCGTTGTCGGACCGCACGATCAGCGTCGTCGGCACGCCGGCCTTGAGCTGGATGTTGCCCGGGGTGTACGCGTCTGCGGTGGCCGTCACGACGACGGTCTGCTGACCGGCGGTCGTGGTGACGGTTTCCGCGGTCGCCGCCGGCGGTGCCAGGCCGAGGGTCTGCGGCAGGTTGGCGGCGGCCAGCGGCGAGTCGAGCAGGGTGAGCCCGCCGTTGACGCTGTACAGCCCGACCGCGACCACCAACAGGCCGGTGGCGATCGCGAGCCGGCCACGCCAGACGGTGGCCGCCTTTCGCGCCAGGTAACCGAGGGCGGCGAACAGCGGGCTGGTGCCGATCACGAACACCGCCATCGTCACCGCACCCGCCCACCACGATCCGGAGGTCAGCGCCAGTGCCTCGACCGACAAGGTCACCCCCGCACGGGATCAGTACGGTGGCGAGGCCGAGCAGCGCGGGTGCCAGCGCGGACCGCGAGCGGGCCCGGCCGCGTACGAACCGGGGGCCAGCGCCGCCGGCGGCTGCAGGGTCACCCGGCGAAAGCCTGGCACGCCAAGCTGCGCCAACCCGAACGTGATGATCAACGCCCCGGCCGCGAGCTGCAGCACCGCGCGGACGCTCGGGGCGACCTGGACGGCGGCGCCGACCGTACCCAGCAGCGCGCCGAGGATCGTGTGAGACGAGCTTGCCAGCCAGGAACCCGCCGATTGGAACCAGGTCGTCGGCCAGCCGCGCGGTCCACGGCAGCGGCACCGGACGCCGGGCGGAGCCGTCGGGGCCGTCACCGCGTTGACGAGTGACCAGGCCCGCCAGCAATCCGCCCTGGACGGCGGCACAGGACACGCCACCGGCCAGCAAGCCGGTCAACAGGACTGCGATCAGATTCACCGCTCGCCCTCCCCGTCGTTCTGCACGCTTCTCCTCTTTTCTGTTTGTCCGATACCTCGTACGGTTCAGATGCCGATCTGGCCTGGGCCGACGGTGGCGCGCAGCCAGTTGACGAACTCGGTCCAGCTTCCGGTGACCAGCGCGATACCGACGGCGACCAACAGCAGCCCGCCGAGCCGGGTGACCCAGCCGCCGTGCCGGCGGATCACGGCGATGGCGCGGGTCAGCCAGCCCAGGCCGGCGGCGAACGCGATGAACGGCAACCCCATCCCCAGCGCGTACGCCACCGCCCAGCGTCACCCCGCGACCCGCCGAGCCCTGGACGGCCGCCAGGCCGAGTACGACGGTCAGTGTTGGCGACAGGCACGGCGTCCAGGACAACGCGAACGTGGCTCCCAGCAGTGGCGCCGCCGCCAGGCCCGCTCTGGGCAACCGGGTCACCCGCCAGGTGCGCCACAGGCCCGGAACCAGTCCGGCGAACGTCAGGCCCAGCACGATCGTCAGCAGTCCAGCGACGATCTCCACCGGCCGCGCGTACTCCAGCAGGCCTCGCCCCAGCTCTCCGGCCGCGTAGCTCAGGAGCGCGAACACTGCTGTGAACCCGGCCACGAACAACACCGACCCGGCAACAGCACGCATCCGTACCCGCCGGCGCGCAACCGTCTGCGCTGCGCCATCCGCCGTACGGGCAAGCGTGACGGCCCGGCGACGGCGTCATGAACGACCGGCGTTTTGTTGAGACTGTCGAGATCGGCGCCGGTTAGGCCGGTGACGTAGGACAGGTAGCCGGGCAGCAGCGGCAGCATGCAGGGAGCGAAAAAGCTGACCAGCCCGGCCAGCGCCGCAACACCAAGAGCGGCGAGCAGCGGACCGTTGGCGGCCACCTCGGCGAAGGCACCCATCAGCGTCAGGCACCCGCCGCCACGGCCCGTACGGTGGCTTCCAGCTCCGCGCGCTGGATGACCCGCCGGTACACCGCGGCGATCCGGTACGACCGGTCGATCACCACTGTCGCCGGCACGACGCTGGGCGGCACGTCCCGGAACGCCAACGCGGTCCGGCCGGCCGGGTCGAACAGGCTTGGATAGCTGATCCGGTAGCTGCCTGCGAAAGCACGCGCCTTGTCCCGAGTGTCGCGCAGGTCCACCCCGAGAAACACCACGCCCAGCTGCTTGGTCGCCAGCCAGGCCGCTTCCAGGTCCGGGGCTTCCTTACGGCACGGCGCGCACCACGAGCCCCAGAAGTTGACCACTACAACCTCGCCCGTCAGAGCGGCTGGATCGAACCTGGACCCGTCCAGCAGGTCTCCGGACAGCGCACCGGCCAGCTTGCGTCGGCCGACCGCGAAGGTCTGCAGGGTGCCTGCTCCCAAGCTCCGTGCGCCCAGCCCGCCACGACTGGCTCCGTCACCCGAGGCGCCACCAGCGCACCCAGCCAGCCCAGCCGCCGCGACGGACACGGCGCCGGCGGCGATCAGTTGGCGGCGAGTGATCACCCGGTCCTCCCGGTGCTGTGGGGGTGGCTTGCTGAACGAACGCCACTGTATCAACTAAGCTCCTACGGATATTAGGAGGTGGCTGGTGGTGAGGGAAACTGTGATCTCGCCCGACGCTGCGGACGGGCGCGCCCTGGAGTTCGCCGTACGCGGCATGACCTGCGGGTCCTGCGCGGCGCGGGTGCAGCGGGTGCTCGGCAGGCAGCCCGGTGTCGAGGCCGCGGAGGTCAACTACGCGACCGGTACGGCGCACGTGGTGCTTGGCGCGCAGCCGGTGGAGCCAGCCGTGTTGTCCGCGGCGGTCCGCAAGATCGGGTACGAGCTGGCGCCGGTTCAGCCCGAGTCCTCAGCTGGAAGCGAAGACGACGCGGCTGAGGGTGACGAGACCTGCGCGCAGCGGGCGTGGCTGCGTCGGGTGCTGATCGCGTGGCCGCTGGGTCTGGCGACGATGGCGGTCGCCTTTGCGCCGGGCCTGATGCGCCAGTGGTGGGCGCCGTGGCTCGAGCTGGTGTTGGCCACTCCGGTGCAGTTCTACGTCGGGTGGCCGTTTCTGTGGGAGGCCGCGAGGCGTGCGCGGCGGTTGACGGCGAGCATGGACACCTTGATCGCGTTGGGAACGCTGGCCGCGTACGGGTTCTCGGTGACCCAGTTGCTGGGTGGCCGCCCGGAGCTGTATTTCGAGACGGCCGCGCTGCTTATCGCGTTCCTGGTGCTGGGCCGGTATTTCGAGGTACGCGCCCGGCGCCGCGCCGGCCGTGCGATCCGGGCCCTGCTGGAGTTGGGTGCCAAGCAGGCGCGGCTGATCCGCGACGGCGTCGAGGTGACGGTCCCGATGGACCAGGTGCGGGTCGGGGACCTGATGCGGGTGCGGCCCGGCGAGAAGATCCCGACCGACGGCGAGGTGGTCGACGGCCTGAGCGCGGTCGACGAGTCGATGCTGACGGGCGAATCGGTACCGGTGGACAAGGCGCCGGGCCAGCCGGTGGCGGGTGCGAGCGTGAACACCGACGGCGTGCTCACCGTACGGGCGACCGCGGTTGGCGCCGACACCGCGCTGTCGCAGATCGTCGCGTTGGTGCAGGCAGCGCAAGCCGGCAAGGGACAGGCGCAGCGACTCGCCGACCGGATTTCGGCGATTTTCGTACCAGCGGTGCTCGGCATCGCCGCGGTCACCTTCGCCGCCTGGTGGCTGCTCGCGCACGACCCGGCCGCCGGGTTGATCGCTGCCGTCGCGGTGCTGATCGTGGCCTGCCCATGTGCGCTGGGTCTGGCCACCCCGGTTGCGATTTTGGTCGGCACCGGCCGCGGCGCCGCCCTGGGCATCCTGATCAAAGGCGTCGACGTGCTCGAACGTACCCGCACGATCAGCACCGTCGTGTTCGACAAGACCGGCACCCTGACCACCGGGCAGATGGCAGTCACCCAGACCGCCGTCGACCAGACCAGCGAGAACGAACGAACTGCTGCGGCTGGCCGGCGCGGTCGAGGCCGACAGCGAGCACCCGATCGGCCGCGCGATCGCCACCGCGGCGACCGAAAGGTTCGGTCGGCTGCCGGCTGTCACAGCTTTCGCATCGGTTGCCGGGCACGGCGTACGCGCCGAGGTCGACGGCCGCGCAGTGTGGGTGGGGCGGCGCAAGCTCATCGCCGACGCTGGCCTCACCCTGCCCGAGGATGTGTCCCAGGCGGCCCAAGGCATGGAGGCCGACGGTCGTACGGCCGTGTTCGCCGGCTGGGACGGCGCGGTACGGGGGGGTCGTGGCGGTGGCGGACACACTCAAACCTGGCGCCGCCGACGTGGTCGCCGAGCTGCACCGGATGGGGTTGCGGGTCGCGATGATCACCGGCGACAACGCCCGTACCGCGCACGCGATCGCCGCCCAAGTGGGCATCGACACCGTCCTTGCCGAGGTGCTGCCCGCCGACAAACAGGCCGAGGTCACCCGCCTGCAAGCCGGCGGCGAGGTGGTCGCGATGGTCGGAGACGGTGTCAACGACGCGCCCGCGCTGGTCGCCGCCGACCTCGGCATCGCGATCGGTACCGGCACCGACGTGGCGATCCAGGCCAGCGACCTCACCCTGCTGCGCGGCGACCTGCCCGGCGTGCCCACCGCGATCCGGGCTCTCGCGACGTACCTACCGCACCATCTGGCAGAACCTCGGGTGGGCATTCGTCTACAACACAGCGTTGATCCCGCTGGCCGCCCTTGGGCTGCTCAACCCGATCTTCGCGGGCGCCGCGATGGGATTCTCCTCGGTCAGCGTTGTCACCAACTCGCTGCGCCTGCTGCGCTTCCGGGACGATCGCCGAAGCGGGCCGGCCAAGGTCCGGCGACCAGCTCCTGGACAGGTCGTCGACTTACCGCGTCCGAACGCCACGCCTACGGTGGCGGGCCCGACGTTTCGCCGAGCCTGGCGCGGTTACCAGCGGCGCGAGGTCGACACCTTCGTACGGCAGATACTCGCCGCGTACAACGCGGCCACCGACCAGATCACCGCCCTCGCCGACAAAACGTCCCAGTCACTACGCGAATATGACCAGCGGTTGGCAAAGGTGGCCGCGATCACCGAACAAGCCGTGCGCGCCGCGCGGCTGCTGCGCCAAGAAGCCGAACAGGACGCCACCTCGATACGCGACCGCGCCGACCAGGCGGCCGACACCCTTCTCGCGCGGGCGGAGCACGCCGCCCAGGCGATCACCCGCCAGGCCGACCAGCTCCGAGCCGCCGCCGAACGCGACACCGACACCGCCCGCCGCCGCGTCACCGACGCCGAACGCCACGCAGAGGAGCTCCAAGCGGCCGCATGGCAGCGATGCGCGGCAAAGGAAGCGGCCGTGGCGGCGGCCGGAACCGAGCGCGACCGGCAACACGTACGGGCCGCTCAACAGGCCCTCACCGAACACCTCGCCGCGACCGAACACGCCATCGCCGTCCTGCGCGTACGCGTCGACCCAGCCGGACAACAGGCCGCCACCAGCCGCGCCACCTCGGCGACAGATCCGATACCGGCCGGGACTGACTGATTCAGAAGCGTTCGGCCACGACCGCGCGTACGGCCGGGACCAGCTCGCCATCGCGCAGCGCCCGGCCGACCGCGATGGCGACGCGGTGCCGGCGATCCAGCACCACCGTCACCGGCACCGCACGCGGCGGGATCACCAAAAACCGCGGCGCGATGTCGCCGGCCGGATCGAACAGGCTCGGATAACTGATGCCGAAGTCGGCGACAAACGACCGGGCCGCGTCCCGGGTGTCGCTGACATCCACACCCAGAAACGCCACACCCAGCTCGCGAGTGGCCCTGTACCCAGCCTCCAGCAGTGGCGCCTCGGCCCGGCACGGCGCGCACCAGGACCCCAGAAGTTGATCACCACTACCCGGCCTCGCCACCCGGCCACGTCGAACTCGGGCCCGTCGAGCAGCGGTCCACGTACTGCCGGCGCGGATCGCCGATCAGCGAGCCCGAACGTCCGTACCACCCCCGCTCCCGGCCCGGCTGACGCAGCGCTCGGAGCGGCAGTTGGGCGGCTCGGGCCGGTACCCCCGGCGCAACCGGTCAACCCGGCTGATGCCGCGAACAGCCCGCTCAGCAGCACCCGGCGTCGCATCATCTGGCCCTCACTTCACCTCGATCGAACAATCTCCTAATCTCCGTAGTAGATTAGGAGAGAGTCCAAGCGGGCGAGGAGGCAGGATGGGTGCGGTACTCACAGGCCCGGTGCTGGTGACGTCGCTGCTGGCCGGCATGGTGGCGTTGCTGGCGCCGTGCTGCGTGTCGGTGATGCTGCCGGCCTACCTGGCCACGGTGTTCCGCCGCCCGGCTCGGGTGCTGGCCGGCACGGTGGTCTTCGGGCTCGGGGTGGCGACGGTGATCGTGCCGATCGGGCTCGGCGCCTCGGCGCTGTCAGCGGCTTTCCAGCGCTGGCACCTGTACGTCTTCGGCGCCGGCGGTCTGGCGATGCTGGCCGGCGGGATCGCCGTACTCGCCGGCTGGTCACCCAAGCTCCCGATGCCCGGCATGCGAACCAGCTCCGGCGGCGGGTTCGGCGCCGTGTACGGACTGGGCCTGTTCTCCGGGATCGCCTCGGCATGCTGCGCACCGGTGCTGGTCGGCGTCACGGTGCTGCTGGCCGGCGCGACCGGGTCGTTTCCGGCGGCACTGGCGGTGGCCGGCGCGTACGTGACCGGGATGGTCGCGCCGCTGCTGGTGATGGCCGTCGGATTCGACCGGTACGGGCGCCGCGCCGTGACCGCCCTGCAGGCCCGCCGGGTGCGGCTCTGGCCTGCCCACCGTCAGGTCGCCCTGGGCGGACTGCTGACCAGTGTCCTGCTCAGCGCCATGGGCGCGCTGACGATCGTACTGGCGTTGACCGGCCCGGACATGCCCACTTCCGGATGGCGGCTGAACTTCGCCGCCTGGCTCCAGCACACCGCCGCGGTCGCCAGCGGCTCGTTGGGCTGGCTGCCTGGCTGGGCGCTGGTGGTGCTGATCGCGGCGGTCATCGCGGTCATCGCGTACGCCCGGCGCCGGCCAGGCCGCGCTCAGGTTGACGAGCCGCGTACCCACCAGCTTGACGACTCAGTGAATACCGAACCTGCCGGTCGCGTACCGGCCGTGACTGAAGGGGACCCCGGTGACCAATAGAACCGCGCAGAAACGCGCTCAAGGCGGCCGAACGCCGTCGACCGGTGCGCGACCACGCAAGCGCCGACGGAGCCGGCGGCGGCCGCGAGCGTGGGTTGCGGCCGTGGTCGTACTCGCCCTGGTGACGGTCGTCGCCGCCTTTACGGGGTGTACCGCGCGGCCAGTGGTGGCGGTGATCCAGTCGCGCAATTTCCGTACACGGTCGGCAAACCCGGCGTTGGTTCGCTAGCGCCGGCTTTCAGCCTGGCCTCCACCACCGGCGCCACCCAGACGCTGGCAGCACTGCGCGGCAAGACGGTGTTGCTCTATTTCCAGGAAGGCCTGTCCTGCCAGCCCTGCTTCGACCAGCTGACGGACCTGGAACGCAACATCACCCAAGTCCACGCCGCCGGCATCGACCAGGTCGTATCCATCACCACCGACCCAGTCGACCTGCTCACCCAGAAGACCCGCGACATGCACCTGACCACACCCGTACTGTCCGACTCGAACCTGACTGCTTCCCAGGCGTACCAAGCAAACCAGTACGGGATGATGGGCGCCTCGCGGTACGGGCACAGTTTCGTTCTGATCAGCCCGGACGGCACCATCCGATGGCGCGCGGACTACGGCGGCGCACCGAAATACACCATGTTCGTCCCCACCGCGAACCTGCTCGCCGACCTGCGCGCCGGAACCAGGAAATGACCCACAGCAAGGAAAACACGTACGCGTCGATCACGCTACTCACCCAGCCGGACTGCGGATGGTGTGAGCACGCCAAAAAAGTCCTCACCATCGTCAGCGCCGACCACCCGCTCACCATCACCGAAATCGACCTGCACAGCCAGGACGGGCAACGCCTCACCGCGAACAACCCCGTCCCGTACGCGCCCGGAATCCTGCTCGACGGTCACCTCATCGCCTTCGGCCGGCCTTCCGAACGCGCCCTGCGCCGCGCCCTCACCAACCGAAAGGAACACTAAGCAATGCCTCAGTACCTGCTCTTGCTGCCGATCCTGGCCTGCCCGATCGGCATGAGCCTCATGATGTGGTTCATGATGCGCGGCAACAAAACACCGCACAGACTCAGAACAACGGCGCCGAAAAACAGGACGACCTCGCCGCACTGCGCGCCGAGGTGGCACTGCTCAAACAGGCTGTCGTCGACAACGGGCCGCGGCGGTCTATCAGCAGCTGATTCCCAGACACGCACGCAGCACCGGCAGCACCGCGCTGGACGCCACGATCAGCACCGGCATCGCCACCACCAGCAGCAGGCCCGCGCTCCCAGTCACCACCATCGGCGGCCGGGAGAGAGCGGCCGCGGCGGCGTCAGCAGACGATTCAGCCGCTCCAGCGCATCTCCGCCGGTCGCCGCCAGGACGCCGACCAACCGTGGTTCGGGACGGCCGGCCTCGGCGCACGCCACCAGCGCCCGGGCCAGTTCCAGGCGCCCGTACTCGGCGGCGGCCACCTCATCCGCGCGGATCTCCACCAACCGGCTCACCTGCTTGCCAGCACGCGCCAACACCACCGCCGACGGCGCGAGAAGGGCCAGCAGCCGTACCGCGTCGACCAGCACCTGGTGCCGGCCAGCGGCATGGGCGCGCTCGTGCGCGATCACCGCGGCCAGCTGCGCGGGTGGCAACTGCTCGACGGCGGCACTGGTCACCACGACACGGTCCGCGCGACCGCCCACGACGTACGCGGCAGGGCGATCGTGCTCCACCACGAACACACCCAGCTCGGGACGGTAGCGGCAGGCGACCGCCAACAAAGCCCGGTGCCCGCGGCGTCGCGAAGCCGTCGCCCGGACGGTGCGTACGACCGACCAGCCGACACGGCCGAGCAGCACTGCCAGCAGGACAAGCAGGACCGCAGCGGCAACCCGGGCGGCCAGGCCGAAGTCACCCAGCAAGACCCGCGCGCCCCAGGTCCACCACGTACACGCCGCCGCCCAGGTCTGCGGCCACCGCACCACCACCATCACCAGCACGGCCGCCACGACCGCGCCAGCCATCGCCGACAACGCCGCGTACCAGGCGGCCAGTCCCAACCGCGGCGACCGATAGACCCATCCGGCCGACGGCAGGACCCGGGAGGAGACGACCGCGACCAGAGCAGCGAATCCCAGCAACAGCAACGATGTCACCGCTGAGTGCCCCTTCTCGTACGCGGCCAGCGCGGCCCGCAGTGTGTCCGCCTCAGCCGCCGACATCTCGCCGACGAACCGCAGCATCGCCTGCGCGGGATCACCGGACTCCGCCAGCGCCTCCCGCATCAACCGCGCTCCGTACTCCCCGCGCGACGCGGTCGGGGTATACCGGTGCGCACGCCCGCCCGCCGGCTCCCGCCGCAGCCAGCCCTTCTTGAACAGGTTGTCCACCACGGTCAGGACCGTCGTGTACGCCAGCTCCCGCTCCAGGTCCGTCAGGATCTCCCGCACCGTCGCCGGCTCGCCCCGCACCCACAACCGATCCATGATCGCCGCTTCCAGATCACCGAAGCCACGCACGTACCCACCTCCAAACTCCTAGCCATCATAGTAGTCCGATGGGCGACATACGCCGGCCAGGTCCAGCCCAGCAGATCAACGACTGCCAGGAAAGGCGGCAGGCGTGGTCAAGTATGTGAATGCCGCCGTTCCTAGCCGGCCGCCCAACGCGAACATCTGGTGGGCGTACCCACCGGTGCTGAGCAGGGATAGCGCCGAGAGGCCGGACACTGCGGCCGGTGCAGTGACGCGCGGGTCGGTGCTGCCGAGTCCGAGTTGGCCCTGTTCGTTCCCCACGTTTTCACCGTGCCGTCTTGGACAACAGCGGCGCTGAATCGCTGAACGCGCGTACGGCGGTGATACCGGTCAGGCCGGGTATCGCCTTTGGGGCGTTGACGACGCTGCCAGAGGTACCGTCGTCGGGTTGGCCGTCGAGGTTGACGCATCATGACCAGACCGCTCCGTCACGGGTCAGCGTGTGGCTGAAGCCCTGAGAAATCTCGGCCATCGCTGGGATGCCGGTGATCTGGGTGGGGATCGTGTTCGAAGACGCCGCCGAACGTTTCGGGGCTGCCCCAGGCGTACACGGCGCCGGTCGCGGTCAGGGCACCGGTTTTGGATATAGGCCAGCTGTGATGTCGGTGGCATTCGTGAGGCCGGTCGCGGCGGCCGGTGTCGGGTTGCAGACGCAGCCGGACGGGTCGCCGGTCTTGCCGCGGCCGAGTTCGCCGTACACGTCAGATCCCCAGGTCCACACGGCGCCGTCGGTACGTAGGGCGGCCTGGTGCCGGCCGCCGGCGGCGATCGCCGTCACGCTCGACAATCCCGGGACCTGCTGCGGGCGGTTGACGGCAACGCCGTCACCGAACCGGCCGTCGCCGAGCTTCCCGGCGGAACCGTCGCCCCAAGCCCAGACAGTGCCGTCGGTGCGTAGTGCCATCGCGGTGCCGGCGCTGGCGGCGGCTGCGGTGACCGAGGTGAGACCGGGCACGGGGACCGGCACGGCACTGGGCTGTCGCTTTCGTTGCCGGTGCCCAATCGGCCGTAAGCGTTGGAGCCGGCGGCCTGCACCGTGCCGTCGCTACTGAGGAAGATCGAGTAGCTTCGCTGGCGGCGATGTCGCTGATGTTCGACAGGCGAGTGATGGCGACGGGTGAACGGTGGTCGGCGGTGGTGTTGTCGCCGAGTTCGCCATACGAGTTCTCGCCCCATCCCCACACCGTCAAGGCGTCCGCGGCGAAGGCCCGCAGCGCGATTCCCGGACAGACGAGCGCACCATGAGTGCGACGATAGTAGGACGGCGAACAAAGTGAATCATCTGGCGATGACCATTGCCGTACCTTGAGCCAGTCAAGGCAGAACGCAACTAACGGGGATTTCGACACCGATAAACCACGATGCCACCGTCAGCCGGACCGTGCCTGGGTAGCCCCGCGCGGGTCATTCGTGGCGTCGTAGGCCTTCTGACAGATGTGGCAGCGGATTCGCCGTGCGGCGGGTTCGACGGTGACCTGTCTGTTCAGAGGGACTGTGATGGTGAGGTGCTCGGTTGTCGCGACGAGGTGGTCGTGGCAGGCGGCTGCGCCGCAGTGGGTGCAGGTGGCCACTGCTGGCGCGCCGCAGTCGAGGCAGCTCATGGTGTTCAGTGTGCCGCTCGCTGTGGGGCGAGTTCGTTGATGAGGTCCTGGATGCGTTGGTGGATGTCGTCGCGTACGAGTCGTACGGTTTCGATGGGTTGCCCGGCGGGGTCGGTGAGGGTCCAGTCTTCGTAGCGTTTGCCGGGAAAGATGGGGCATGCGTCGCCGCAGCCCATGGTGATGACAACGTCGGAGGCTTGGGACGGCGTCGGTGGTGAGGATTTTCGGTGTCTGGTGGGTGATGTCGATGCCGACCTCGTGCATGGCTTGTACGGCCATGGGGTTGATTTGGTCGCCGGGGATGGATCCGGCGGAGCGGACGTCGATGGTGTCGCTGGCCAGGTGGGTCAGCCAGCCGGCGGCCATTTGGGAGCGGCCGGCGTTGTGGACGCAGACGAAAAGGACGGCGGGCTTGCTCATGCGGGCTCCTTGACGGGCGTGATGTCGGTGATCAGTTGTTGGATGTGCTGGTTGATTTCGTCTCGGATGGTGCGTACAAGGTCGAGGGAGGCGTCGTCGGGGTCGGCGATGTCCCAGTCGTAGTACCGCTTGCCGGGCAGGATCGCGCAGGCGTCGCCGCAGCCCATGGTGACGATGATGTCGGCGTCCTGGACGACTTCGTCGGTGAGCGGTTTGGGGAACGCGGTGTCGACGCTGACGCCGATTTCGGCGAGCACGGTCAGGATTGCGGGGTCCATCGCGCGCCGCGGCGGGGTCAGAGCCGGCGGAATGGACGGTGACGCGGCCACCGGAGTGGTGTGTCAGCAGTGCCGCGGCGAGTTGGGAGCGGCCGGCGTTGTGGGTGCAGACGAAAAGTACGTCGGGTACGGCTTTGGCGGCGGCGTCGCGGGTGTGCGCGAGGGCGGTGAGTCGTTCGGCGGTGAAGTGTTCGGCGACGGTGAGGAGATGGGTGCGTACGGTCGCCGGCTGTTGGAGCAGTTCGTACGACTCGTGCAGATACCGCAGCACGGTGGTGCGGCTGAAGACGCCGTGGAAGCGCAGCGCGAGCCGGTCGGCGATGCGGTCGAGCATGCGGTCGGTGTTCGCGAGCGGTAGGTCGGCCAGGGAGCGTGCCATGGTGGCCTCCGGTGCGGGGTCGGCAGTTCGGTGGCGGCTGCCAGTGGTCGGATCTGCGGGTGGCGGGTCGGCGAACCAGTCCAGTACGGCGGACAACGCATTGAGGGTGTGCGGGGCGACGTGGTAGTGCACGAAGGATGCGTGCCGTTCGGCCGTGAGGAGTTCGCTGTCGCGCAGCATTTTCAAGTGATGATGGCTGATGGTGGGCTGCGAGACCGTCAGCGCAGCAGCGAGATCGGCGGGGCAGGCTTCGCCGCCGCCGTGCGCGGCGATGATGGACAGCAGCCGTACGCGCACTGGGTCGGCGAGCGCTTTGAAGCGGCGTGCGGCGGCGATGGCGTCCGCGTCGGTCAGAGCGTTGCGCAGTTGGGGGGGGCAGCACGGCTGGTGCTCGGATGGCGTGCTTTCCGGGCCGTTCATGAGACAGGCTTTCCAGTCGGTGCTGGTGGTGTGCGGCGGTGAGGGACTGTCGGGTCGCCGGGGGGGAAGAACCGCCGTCCGGCCCACAAGGACACGTACACGAGAGCCACCAAGACCGGGACTTCGATGAGTGGTCCGACGACGCCGGCGAGTGCTTGTCCTGAGGTGACACCGAAAACGGCGATCGCGACGGCGATGGCGAGTTCGAAGTTGTTGCCGGCGGCGGTGAACGCGAGGGTCGCGGTGCGGTTGTACGGCAGGCCGATGGTTTTTCCGAGGAGGAAGGAAAGTCCCCACATCAGCGCGAAGTATGCCAGCAGCGGCAAGGCGATCCGGACCACGTTGAGCGGTTCGGAGGTGATGGTGTGCCCCTGCAGGGCGAACAGGATCACGATGGTGAACAGCAGGCCGTACAGAGCGACCGGCCCGATCTTGGGCAGGAATCGGTTTTCGTACCAGTCGGTGCCTTTGCGGCGCTCACCGATCAGCCGGGTGAGGAATCCGGCGACCAGGGGAATGCCGAGGAAAATCAGGACGCTGCCAGCGATAACGCCGATAGAGACGTGCAGGTCGGTCTGCGGCAGTCCGAGCCAGCCGGGTAGCAGGTTGAGGTAGAACCAGCCGAGCGCAGCGAACGCGACGATCTGGAACACCGAGTTGATGGCCACCAGGACGGCGGCGGCTTCTCGGTCGCCGCAGGACAGGTCGTTCCAGATGAGCACCATTGCGATGCACCGAGCCAGGCCGACGATGATCAACCCGGTCCGGTACGCCGGTTGGTCGGGCAGCAGCAGCCAGGCCAGCGCGAACATCACGGCCGGGCCGACGATCCAGTTCAACGCCAGCGACGAGAGCAGCATCCGGCGATCGCCCGTGACGGTGTTCAGGTGGCCGTACCGGACCTTGGCCAGCACCGGATACATCATCAGCAGCAGCCCGAGCGCGATCGGCAGGGACACCGACCCGATCTTCACCGCGTCCAGGACGCCGCTGAGGCTGGGAATGATCCGGCCGAGCAGCAGGCCCAGGCCCATGGCGGCGAGGATCCAGACCGGCAGGAACCGGTCGAGCACCGACAGTCGGCCGACCACGGCAGTGCCGGTGGTGGTCGCTGAACTGGTTTCCGTGGCCACGCGAACCCCGCTTCCGATTCATAGATGTTCGTCTATGATGAGTACGGTAGCAGGCTTCATAGATGTCCATCAATGAGCTGTTCGGTGTAGGGGGTACGGGCGAATGACCGCGAGCGGTACGACCACGCATGTGGTCGTCGAGCCAGCAGTCAGGTCGTGCGCGAGTTCGGCGCCGACCGAGGCGCCACTGGACCGCGCGGCCGCTGAGGACCTGGCGAAGACGCTAAAGGCGGTCGCCGATCCGACCCGGTTGCAGTTGTTGAGTCTGATCCGCGCCGCGCCCGCTGGCGAGGCGTGCGTGTGTGATTTGACCGAGCCGGTCGGGTTGAGTCAGCCAACGGTCAGCCACCACCTCAAGGTGCTGGTGAATGCGGGCCTGCTGCGACGGGAGCCACGTGGCACGTGGACCTGGTATTCGTTGGTGGCCGAGCAGTGGGAAGGACTACGGAATTTGCTCGCGTGAGTCAAGGATGGTGCCAGTTTTCCCGGCATATTTGCGGAGTGCGCGTACGAGCAACGGCACGGCGACAGCCGTGGGCAGGAACCAGAATGTCACGGCGGGGAGCAGATTCCAGACCGGCAGGCGGCGTGGCCCGTTGTCGACATAAAAAGCGGTCAACATCGCCGTGTACGAGCCTGTCATCGCCGGAATATGCGTCCACAACCAACCTCGCCACTGGATGCGATGTGCGAGATAGCCGGTCGTCGCGCAGGCAACCGCCACCAGCCCGGTGGTCGCAAGATGCCACAGATGTGCCCAGTTCGTGGTGGCGATGGCTGTGCCGGTGACGAAAACCGCGCCGAGCGCCACAAGATAACGACGACCTCTCGGGGGGGGGTGCCGTCCCGGTGCCTTGCGGGCGAACATCGTCATGGCGCCCAGAATGACCGCCGCCAGGCCGGCAGAATATGGCAACCGATAAGGATTTGTAGGGCCATAACGTCACCTCTGGAACGTCCCGATAGGTGCAACGCTACGCGTCGAGGTGACCGCTGACTGTCGGCCAAACGGCTCGCTGGGTTCTCTCCGTGGATCATGTGCCGGCACCTGGATCACCGCATCCCGTAGGCCTGATACCCGCGGGTTCCCTGCGGAATTTTTGGTGCCAGGGATCGGTGCAGCAGTCGCCGCGGATGGCGGCGGATTCGACAGCCGTCGATATCGACGGTCGTCGAAGTCAAGTGTCGGTGTGTGCGTAACCGCGCGGGTTTGACTCTGATGTTGGCCGTTGTTAACCACGCGTTCACCCGGGTGTCCGGGGACTGATGCGAATGATTCCGATGGTGTGCCGCGGAGATGACGCGTCGGGCGTCGTCGGCAACGGTAGTGAGGGGTTTGATGTCTGGACGGATGCTTGCGGCGGTCACTGCAGTGGTGGGTGCCGGGACGTGCTTCGTCGTGGTGCTGGCCGGGTGCGGAAGCACCAGCAACGTTGGTTCGACTACCTCTAGCGGGGACGCGACGGGATTCGGCAAACAGATCTGCTCCAGTGCGGGCGCGGACAAACCCGGCTACACCAACGGTGTCGCGAAGATTCCTGGTGTCGCAAGCAAACTGTCCGGCGCCGGCTCGACATTTGTGGCCCCCATTTTGTCGGTGTGGACGAAGAACTACGCGAGTGTGGGCAACGTTCAGGTCGCCTATCAGTCGATCGGGTCCGGGGGTGGGGTGAAGCAGATTTCCGCCGGTACGGTGGACTTCGGAGCGAGTGACACTCCCATGAAGGATTCCGAGCTGGCGGCGGCGAAAGGTGGCCCGATTCTGCACATTCCGTTGACGTTGGGCGCGGTGGTGCCGACGTACAAGGTGAACGGTGTCAAGAGCGGGTTGAAGTTCGGCGGGGACACGCGGGGGAAGATTTTCGCGGGTGAGATCACAAAGTGGAACGATCCAGCGTTGACGGCGCGCTGAATCCGGGCATCAAGCTGCCGGACGAACCGATCGCCGTCGCGCACCGCTCGGATGGTTCGGGTACGACCGCGGTGTGGACCGACTACCTGACCAAGGAATCGCCATCCTGGGTGAGCAAACTGGGCGGGAAGGACCGCTCGGTCGGCAAGGAGGTCGCGTGGCCGGTGGGTATCGGCGGTAAGGGCAACGAGGGTGTGTCTGGTGTGGTGAACCAGACCGAGGGTGCGATCGGGTACGTGGAGTTGGCGTACGCGCTGGCGCAGGACCTCACCTACGGACAGGTGAAAAACAAGGCCGGCAACTTCATCCAGCCGTGCATCGCCACCGTCACCAAGGACGTGGAGGGCCTGCAGTTCCCGGCCGACTTGCGTACGAGCTTGACCGATGGCAGTGACGCCAACGCCTACCCGATCACGGGCACGACGTACGCGCTGGTGTACCAGAGGCAGACGGACAAGGCGAAGGCCGCCGCGTTGGCGAACTTCTTCTCGTGGGTGTGCTGACCACCGGCCAAGACCAGGCCAGTCAGGTCCACTACGCGCCGCTGGGCAAAGACCTGCAGCAATTGGCCATCGGCCAGGTCAAGAAGATGACGCTCAACGGCACGCCGCTGGCGGCGTAACAGATTGCGCGTACCAAAGGAGATTGGCCTCGGTGGCGCGCCTGCCGCGCCATCGAGGCTGTGCCGGTGAGGAGAACAATGCTGGATACGAACCACAGCCCACCGCGGGAATCGGTGAGTCAGCTGCTGGTCGCGCGACGGTCCCGGTGGCGGTCCGCGGACACCTTGTTCGCGGTGTTCATGCGAGCCGTCGGAGTGTTGGTCATCGCCGTTTTGGTCGGTACGGCGGTGTTTCTGATCGTCGACTCGTGGCCGGCCATCATGCATTACGGCCCGCTGAGTTATCTGATGTCGGACCGGTGGGCGCCGTCGGAGGCGACTTCGGCCAGTAGCAACCCGAATCCGTACGGGATCCTGCAGTTCGTCTACGGCAGCATCGTCACCTCGGTGATCGGGATGCTGATCGCCGTCCCGGTGTCGATCGCGGTCGCCCTGTACATCACTGATGTCGCACCGAAATGGTTGCAACGGCCGTTGAGCTACCTGGTCGACCTGCTGGCGGCGATTCCGAGTGTCGTGTACGGATTCTGGGGCATTTTCGCGCTCGTCCCGGCATTGCAACCGATCGGCGCGGCCGTGGGCAACACGCTCGGCCACATTCCGGTGGTCGGGATCGCTTTCGCCGGACCGTTTTTTTTTCGGTGTCTCGTACCTGACTGCTGGCGTGATTTTGGCGATCATGGTGCTGCCGATCATCACCGCCATCGTCCGCGAAGTGTTCAGCCTTGCACCGGTCGCGGAGAAAGAAGCGGCATCGGCGCTGGGCGCGACCCGCTGGGAAATGCTGCGCATGGCCGTACTTCCGCGGTCGCGGTCGGGGATCATCGGCGCGTCGATTTTGGGACTGGGCCGCGCGTTGGGTGAGACGATCGCCGTCACGATGGTGATCGGCAACAACGTACTGGCGATCACCGCCAGCATTCTCGGCCAGGGCGCCACCATGCCGTCGGTGATCGCGAACGAGTTCACCGAAGCCAACCAGCCGTTCCACCTGCAGTCGTTGTTTGTGGTCGCGCTGTGGCTGATGGCCTTCGCGCTGGTGGTCAACGTGATCGGCAAACTGATCGTTCGCCGCTCCGGAGAGGATATCGCCTGATGACCGACACGATTGTCGCTGCGCCGATCACACGCCGGCAGCAGATTGTCCAGGCACCGATCCGGCACCGCGGTCGGCGCCGTGTCGTGGACGCCACGATGACCGGCATATTGGCTGCGGTCATGATCGCATGCGTCGCGGTTTTGTTGTGGGTGCTGGGATACGTGGCATCGATCGGACTGCAGTTCCTCGGTCCCGAATTCCTCACGCAGACCCCGCCGGGCAATCCGGCCGATGCCGGTGGCGGGTTCGTGAACGGCATCATCGGAAGCGTGGAGATCGTCGGCATCGCCACCGCGATCGCGGTCCCGCTGGGCATGTCCGCGGCGGTGCTCATCGTCGAGTACGGCGGCCGGCTGGCCCGCTGGGTCAGCTTCCTCACCGACGTACTCGTCGGGGTACCGACCATCGTCACAGGCGCGTTCGTGTACGCGATCTGGGTCACCCAGTTCGGGTTCTCCGGGCTTGCCGGCGCGGTGGCTCTCGCCTTGGTGATGCTGCCGCTGGTGATCCGTTCCACCGCCGAAATGCTGCGCCTGGTGCCCGCTGAGCTCCGGGAAGCCAGTCTCGCGCTCGGGGTCACGAAAGCCCGTACGATCACCTCCATCGTGCTGCCAACCGCGCGCACCGGGGTGATCACCGGGGTGATGCTGGCGGTCGCCCGCGCGATGGGGGAAACCGCGCCGCTTTTGTTGACAGCGCTGGGGAACGACCTGTTCACCGAAGTGAACCCGACGCATCGGATGTCGACGCTGTCGTTGCAGATCTTCGGCTCCGCCATCACCGGCTACAAAGCAGCCCAAGCCCGCGCCTGGGCCGGCGCGCTCACCTTGATCGCGATCGTCCTGATCGCCACCATCGTGGCCCGCCTCGCGAGCCGCCGGACCTTCACCTCGGGACGCTGACATGACCACACCAGAGCCCACCAACGTGCCGGTGAAGATCCGCACCGTCGTCACCGAGCGCGCGCCCAGCGATATTTCCGGGCTGGAAAACGAAACCATCGACGCGGCATTACCCGGCCGTACCGGAAGCCGGGTCGAGATCCGCGACCTGAGCGCTTTCTACGGCAGCCACCTGGCCGTGACCGGCGTCAACCTCATTGTGGAGCCCACCGAGGTGACCGCCTTAATCGGGCCGTCTGGCTGCGGCAAATCCACCGTGCTGCGCTGCGTCAACGGCATGCACCTGAACACCCCGACCGGCAGGGTCCAGGGCCAGGTGCTGATCGATGACATCAACATCCTCGGCAAAGGCGTCGACCCGGTGCTGGTACGCCGCAACGTCGGCATGGTTTTCCAGCGCCCCAACCCGTTTCCGACGATGAGCATCTACGACAATGTCGTCGCCGGGCTGCGGCTGGGTCGCCGCGGCCGGCGCACCAGCGAGTACGACGACATCGTCGAAGTGTCCCTGACCCGCGCGGGTCTGTGGCCGGAAGTCAAGGACCGTCTCAAAGCCGCCGGCTCCAGCCTGTCCGGCGGGCAACAGCAGCGACTGTGCATCGCCCGCGCTCTCGCGGTGGAGCCGAGGGTGCTGCTGATGGATGAGCCCTGCTCGGCGCTCGACCCGATCTCGACCCTGGTCATCGAAGACCTGATCGCGGAACTGAAAGCCAGCTACACGATCATCATCGTCACCCACAACATGCAGCAAGCCGCGCGCGTCTCGGACACCACCGCGTTTCTCACCGTACCGGGCCTCGGGCAGGCCGGCGCCCTGGTCGAGATCGGCCCGACCTCGCGGATCTTCAGCAACCCCAACGAAAAAGCCACCGAAGACTACATCACCGGGAAGGTCGGGTGAGACTCCTGATGAACGCCGAACCCGCGCCATCGATGAACCAGTCATCGAAGGACGCTGCCTCGGCGTACGCGAGGGTCACGCCTGTTTCGATCGGGCAGCTACGGGTGTTGCGGATCGGCGCGATCGAACTTCACCTGGACGGCTTCCAACTCAAGGTCCACGGGAAACTGGTGCATCTTCCGATGAAGGAACACCAACTTCTGGTCCTGCTGATGGACAACGCCGGCCGCGCGCTGACCCGCCGCTACCTGCTGGACACCGTCTGGGGCAAAGGCTACGGCGACAGCAACAAAACCCTCGACGTGCACATCAAACGGCTCCGCACCCGGCTACGCAGCGGACCCGACGACGATCCAGGGCCAATCCGGACCGTGCGCGGAGTCGGCTACATCTTCGACTACACACCCGAGGACTGATTTCTCTACCCCCGCGGGCGGCGGTACGCCAGCAGACGTCGACCCTAGCCCGGCCCGGCTACCTGAGCGGACAGGCATCTTGTGCGACAGTCGCAACGGCGGTGAGATCACCGGCAGAATGCGATCATGGCGCCCACGACCGATCCGGCCGAATCCGAAGCAGAGCAGGCACGATGGCTGTCCCGACCAGTCGCCGGCATCGGCACCGCCAGCTTTCTGGCCGATGTGGGGCATGAGATCCCCACCGCGTTGTTGCCGAGCCTGCTCACTTCGACGTTGGGCGCGCCGGCGGTGGTGCTCGGGTTGATTGAGGGAATCTCCGATGCGCTGGCCGGCGGCGCGAGGTTCGTCGGTGGCGCGCTGGCCGATGATCCGCGCCGCCGTCGCCGGATCGCGGTCGGTGGGTACGCGAGCACGGCGGTGTTGGCCGCGTTGACCGGCGCCGCCGGTGCGGCGTGGCAGGTCGGGGTGCTGCGTGCTGGGGCGTGGGCGGCCCGCGGGTTGCGGGTGCCGGCCCGCAACGCGTTGCTTGCCGATGTGGTGCCGGCCAGCGCGTACGGGCGCGCGTACGGGTTCGAGCGGATGATGGACAACCTCGGGGCGATCGTCGGCCCGCTGCTCGCGCTCGTGCTGGTCGCGACGCTGGGCGTACGCGCCGCCATCGGGCTGTCGGTGATTCCCGGCCTGCTCGCGGCGGCGGTCGCGATCATCTACGCCATCCGGCACACCGCGCGCTCACGCGAACGCGACCGCGTACCACTGCGGCTGCGGATCAGGCCGGTCATGCAGGGAAAACTGGGCCGGCTGATCGCGGCGGCGGCCGTGTTCGAGGTCGGCAACGTGGCCGCGACCCTGCTGATCCTGCGCGCCACCGACCTGCTCCGGCCCGGCTACGCGCGACCGCCGCCACCACGCTTGCGTTGGCGCTCTACACCCTCTACAACGTCGCCGCCACGGTCGCGTCACTGCCCGCGGGCCGTACGGCGGACCGGCTCGGCAGCCGCGGACCGGTGTTGGTGTTTCTGGCCGGCGCGTTGGTTTTCGCCGCAGCGCGTATGTCGGTTTCGCCTTCCCCATCACGAATCTTGTCCTGCTGGGGATCCCGTTCCTCGCGGCTGGGCTGGCGATCGGATGCGTGGAGACCGCCCAGCATTCGGCGGTCGCCGCTCTCGCGCCGGCCGGCATACGCGGCGCGGCATTCGGGTTGTTGGCCACCGTCCAAGCCATCGGCAACTTCGCTGCCAGCGCTGGCGCCGGACTGTTGTGGACCACAGTGTCAGCCACCGCGGCGTTCAGCTACCTCGCCGGCTGGATGGCCGTCGCGTCCGTACTTCTGTTGTTCCTCAAGCCATTCCGGCGTACCTGAGGGGTGACGTAGGAAAGAAGCGTCGTGTCTCAGGCGCGGGCGCCACGGATCACCTGCTGCCCGAACCGCGCGGCTATATGTTTCGCGTCCCGGCCGACGCCGCGTAGAGACGCGGAAGCTGGAGTGCGTTGCCATTCCACGCCGACGTACGCCAGGCTTGGATGAGTCGTGGACAATCCAGCACGGTGGCGAGGGTTTCCGTCCGAGTCCAGCGCTCCGAGGTCGGCGAGATAGCCCAGATCGGGCCGGTACCCGGTCGCCAGCAACAAAACATCGACGTGCTCCCGACTCCCGTCCGGCCAGATCACCGACGAGCCGTCGATGCGCGTGAACATCTCCCGCCGATCCGGCTTGCCGGCAACAACGGCGGCTCGGTAATGGCGGTCGTCGATGACCGGTTGGGTCGGCGCCTCAACCCATCGACCCAGTGGGGCGAAATCGAATCCCGTGACGGTGAACCAATAATGCAGATCTCGCCCGAACGGCCGTTGCGGTAGGAACGTCACCGGCGCTCGGCTGGCCAGGGTGACGGTCGCGGTGTCGGCGAGTTCGACGGCGATCTGGACGGCGGAGTTTCCCGCACCCACCACGACAATCCGCCGGCCTGCGTACGGTTGCGGGTTGCGGTATTGGCTGGCATGCAGAACCGTACCGCTGAACGATTCCAAACCGGGAAGCGTCGGGCGGTACGGGTGACCGAACCCACCGGTCGCCGCGACCACCGACGGCGCGGTGAGCACAGTGCCATTTTCTAGGTGTACAAGGAATTCCGGCCCG
>NZ_WOTO01000016.1 GCF_010993775.1 Fodinicola feengrottensis
GAAAGTCTGTCGTTGGACCGGACGATCTGGTCGCCAAACGCCGTCCGCGGCAGATAGTACGTCGGCGGATGCGAGGTCTCCAGCACACGGACCACATCATCGGTGTCGGCAACGATTACGCCTGCGTAGGTCAGCACGGCACGTCGCTGGATCCGCTCGGCGCGCGGTGGCCTTGGATAGTCCCAAACAGATTCCGAAGCCATGAGTTATCCCTCGAAGGTGAACATATTGAACGCTCGGACAAGCGTTAACCCTTTAATATAGTCTTACGGCTAAACTGCGACGTCATCATGAGATCATAGGGTCTGCATTCCTGACGAGTTCAGATAGGCCGTTCGGCCGTCTTCGCGCGCTGCCCCATTTTCCGCACGGGAGCAAAACGCGAAATCGGCGATGGCTCCGCTATGCACGGGACCCCAGGTGCAACAAGCCGTCGGACACCATCCGCCAGAAATGTCCCCTTCAGCGCGGGCATAGACGAGGATCTGAAACCGGATATGCGGCGATGAGGTCGAGTCTGACCGAAACACGTGGTTGATGTTCCGGCGTTCAAGGCAGGTTTGCTATCTTTCTCCTGAACAACTCACGCTTGGCGGCGGGATCAGAATACGAACGACTACGTGTGTCGCGCCGATCCGCGCAAAGAGCCAGTTGGTGAGCAGTAGTAACAAAAATGCGACCTCGGGTACATAGAAAGAACCGACAGTCAAGTGGCGTGTCGAGCTGGTCGCCGCGCAGTCAGACCCATCAGGCTGCCGGACAACAGCAGAATGGCCAACTTTGTCACGCGACGGTCCTCGGCTGGGTGCTTGAAACAGGTTTGCGATGTCAGGGGCAACGACCAACCGGTCCACGATCCAAAGCCGGACGACACCGCTCCACCCCCTCGGCCAGACGAGCGAGTTCGGCGTCTCTGTTATCCAGCGCCAGGGCGAGAAGCGCCGGTCAGCCAAAGGCGTGCAGCCCAACATCCCTGCGAACATCCCGCTTACTGCGCGAGATCGCCCCTCGTACACAGATGCCTCCGGCACTTCCGGAGGTCTACTCTGTTCCTGCTCGCCCACCGCGATCTCCGCGAGTTCATCGGTAGGGTAGATATATCGTCGAGTCCGACGTCGCCTGTGATCGATACTGATTGCTTCCAGCGG
Organism: Fodinicola feengrottensis; assembly: GCF_010993775.1. GTDB lineage: Bacteria > Actinomycetota > Actinomycetes > Mycobacteriales > HKI-0501 > Fodinicola > Fodinicola feengrottensis. The sequence continues at coordinate 1,149 of NZ_WOTO01000016.1, forward strand.
ACTGTAGCGTCATGGGTGTTTTGATCGCGTCGGCTTTCGTGTCCCTCAGTTGGCGCTTGTCACCAGGCACTTGAGCGGCCACTGACCAGTCTGGTGTCGTTGCGCAGATCCGGGATGTCTGCGGAACGATGCCTCGGGCGCACGACACTAGAGCTGAAGTCGGGGTGGCCGTGGGCCGTACGCGTTGGAGCGGGCGGCGCGGCGGCGGATGGCCGGGATTTTGCTGAGATACCGGAGAAAAGTTGGTGGGCTGATCGCGCGGCCGGTTTCTCGCGCGGCGGCAGCTTGCTGCTCGATGCGGACTTGGTCGGCCTGTACGGCACGGATGGTCGGCTCCCGCTCGGTCTGGATGGCTGCTAGTACCTCGTCGTTGATCGGCTGGCTGGTACGCAGCGCGGGTGCGAGATGGTTCGCCGCGGCGACGGCGTCCTGGATCGCCATCAGGATTCCGTTGCCTCCTACTGGGGAGATGACGTGCGCAGCGTCGCCGATGAGCAGCAGCCCGGGCTGGTGCCAGAGTGTGAGGCGGGAGATGTCGATGGACAAAAGCGTGGTGTCGGCGAAGTCGGCCAGAAGGTGTAGCCGGTCGGACAGCCATGGCACCCGCTCGGCGACGAACCGGCGGATTGGCTCTAGGCCGGACTCTCGTACCGCTGGATACCCGCCTTTGGGCAGGGTGTATCCGACCTGCCAGTCGTGGTCGCCACCGAGAAGCGCTACGTACCGGTCAGCGCCCGAAATACACCCCAGCGTCCGCGTCGGGAGGGTCCAAATGGTAGCGGGGCAGCTTGAACCAGAGCAGATCGGTGGTCGCACCCAGCGATGTCGGCGTCATTGCGGCCAGGTGCCGGACCTTGGAGAACCGGCCGTCACACGCGACTACGATCGCGGCGCCGAGGTCATGTGTACGCCTGTCGCTGTCGCGATATCGCACTCCGGTGGTCCGGTTGCCGGTGTTCACCAGGTCGGTGACCTTGGCGCCCATCCGGATCTCGAACGCCGGTAGTTTCGCAGCCTCGGCGGCCATGAAGGTCAGGAACCGCGCCTGCGGCATCAGTGCCACATAGTTGAACGGTTCTGGGAGCAACCCATAGTCGGCCGCGGTGATGGTCGCGGACGGGGTTTGCAGGAAAAAAAAACGACCGCGCCTTGTGGTGCGGTAGAGCTAGCAGCCTGTCCGCCAAGCCGAGTTGGCCAAGCAGATCGAGTGTGTACGGGTGCAGGGAGTCGCCGCGAAAGTCGCGGTCGAAGTCCTGACGTGACTCCAGGACCGTGACAGGACAGTCGGCCGAGGCCAGCAGGTATCCCAGCATCATGCCGGCAGGACCACCGCCGACCACCAGGCATCGCTCGGTCATACGTCAGTGGGCTGATCGAGCCGAAAAACCGCCATCGCTGGCAGCTTTTGCCGTATCTGATCAGGTGGCTGGCCAGCGGAGACAGGGAAGGCAGCAAGTGCCCAGGGAGCTGTAACTGCGCCCAGGTAAGCAACGATCACCCTGACCGCCTCGTCGCCGTTGACCCCGACACCGCGCCGGCGCCAGATGCGCCGGCCTGCGGTCAGAGTGCAGATGGGGTCGGTCCGCAGGTTGCGTACCCAATCTCGGCCAGCGTCGGGCGAAACCAGATACCACCTTTCGCCGACCTGCAGGACGCCAAGAGGTGTACTGCGGACCCGCCCAGTCCGGCGCCCGTGGGTGCTGACGACCCGCAGCGCGTAACCGCCCTCGACTAGTGGCTGCGGCTCACTGGACAACAGTTTGTCCTTCAGGTCAGCGTTGGCTAACTCGCTAGAACTTCTAGTCATGTCGGGACTTTACCACGGTCGGTAGCTTATCTAGCTACAATTGCGGAGTGGTGGGCAACGACAGGTCCAGGGAGGTCAATCTCGCCGTCCGGCGCGTACTGCAGGCAGGTCGGGAGATGCAGGCGGCGGTGGCTGCGGGGATGGGCGTTCGGACGACGGATGTCCAGGCGATCGATCACGTCATTTCGGCAGACGAGCCGATGGGAACGGTAGAACTGGGGGACCGCCTGGGCATCCGCTCGGCGTCTGCAGCGGCCTTGGTCGACAGACTGGTCGAGACCGACCACCTACGCCGGGAACCCCATCCCACCGACGGCCGCCGCGTGTCGCTCGCGGTCACCGAACACGCCCGTGCGCAGGTCAGACAGGCGCTGGAGCCGCTGCTGACCGACATCGCCGGCTACACCCGCCAGCTCAACGACGACCAAGCCGACACCGTGCTCGACTTCCTCGACCACGTCATCACCGCAATGCGAAACTACGCCGTCGAGGCAAAGGAATAGCGGTCAGAACAAGCTGTTCCTGGGCGATTGCGGTTCGCCGACAATCGGTAGCTGAGGAGATGCTGTACGGGGTACCTGGGGCCCAGTACTCCAGCAGTAGATCGCCCCCGGGTTGCTGGTGCCTACGCTTTCCGCGGCTTCCCCCAGCTGTCTTGCGGCCGGTTTCGCTCTTGGTCCAGCATCGTCGCGTCGAACTGGGCCTTGCTGATCATGGCTCTCGCTTCGGGCACGAGCGTGATCGCCGCCGATCCCACGGGACAGCCGAGGCCCAGCCGACCAGGGGCATGGTCTCGTCGTAGTGCGGAGCGAACTGTGCGACGGTGATGGTGGGCATTCGGTAGTTCAGGCCTCGGACGTGTTCGAGGAACCTCTCGGGCAGCCAGACATGGTGTGTCTCCAGGTAGTGCGGGAAATCCTGGCGCCACAACCAGGTGCCGTCAGTCATCAGTGATGAGCATCCCGGCGAGTGCCGGTGGGCGCTGCCGGTGATGACGTCGTGTCCAGCTTCCATGACGTCGATCAGGACATGGCGGCGTCGAGGTATGCCACCAGGGCTGCCTCGTCCGGCTCGCTGACAGGTCGGACGGCATCGTTTACCGATCCGTTCGGCTGGTTGGAACAGGCGTCGAATTCGTCGTAGAAGCCCAACAATCCCAGCACTGCGTCTCCTTCGACGAGCCGGTCCGACCTGCTGGCGCTGGCAGCTGCGGCCACCATTGATCATCGGTATACCAACGCGCCGGACGTCAGGTTTTCTTCGGAATACTCGAAGCTGCGCCGTCCCAGCAGCACCGCCTCGGCTTGCAGCGCCTCTGCCAGTAACGCGTCCGCCCACTCCTGGCGGTCCTTGTTCCCGATCCAGTCGAACCAGTCGCCGCGAGCTTTCCCACGTCGTTTCTCCTTCGTTGGCTGAGTCGGCCGTCACAGAGGTAGAAACCGCGGCATCAAGAAAGTGGGCGCTGCGTTCGAGATTTCGACAGGCACCCGGGCTGCCCGCTTCGAGGCTCGTGCGAAGAACAGGTCGACCGCTTGGCGAACAGTGGTGGCAGGAACGTGAGCATCAGTGTGGACCAGGTCAGGTGTGTGATCAGTGGCGCTTGGATGCCGCCGGTCCCACGACGTTGGAGCGCGAACAGTGCCCCCATCGGGATTGAGGCGAGGACGAGGGCGGGGTTGCCGGTCGCGGTGGTCGCCAGTGTGTAAACGGCGGTGGTCACGGTCACCGGAGCTCGGTCGCCGGCCGCTGCGAAGACGGCGCCACGAAAAAAGGTCTCCTCGGCCGCGCCATTGGCCAAGGTCGTGAACAGCACCAGTGGGGACGTGCCCTCGTGCGCGTACTGCAGAATGCCGGCGATTGCATCGCGCAGCGGTGGAATGGGCCTTGCCACCAGGGCGGCTGCATAAAATGCCCCGAAGGCGCCTACGCCGAGCAACACGGGTCCAACGACTGGCCGCCCGCCGCCGCGTACGGTGCGGCCTCGGTGCAGCGGGCCGGACGCCAGTCCGCCTGCCAGCCAGACCGCGGCCACCGCGCCGGTCAGGCCGTAGAACCGCGGCGATCCAGGTTTGGTGGACAGTGAGACGCCCAGCAGCAGTGTGTGGTGCCGGCGATGGCTGTACCGGCGACCACCCGGCGTCGCCAGGACAGGCTCCGGGCTCGCGACCAGCCCATCACCACGCGGTTCCCTTGTCCTTTGCGCGTTCTTTGAGCGCTTCCAGCACCGCGTCGTCGTAGCCCATCGGCGCGAAGTCGACGAGCTGCCGGATGCTGTCGTCGCGTACGAGCACCTCGTTGGTCATCGAGTCGATCAGTGTCCGGCCGGCCTGTACGTCCACGTTGGTGACCAGTGCCAGCCAGTACGATGACAGCTGGGGTGACAGTAACGGGACCGGCAGGGCCAAAAACTGTCGGCCTTCGATGATCGCGACTCTGCGCATCATGTCCAGATAGGACATCACGTCGGGTCCGCCGATGTCGAAAGTCCGGCCGCGCGCCTCGGGAGACTCCAGGACCCTTACGAGGTAACGGACGACGTCCGCGACGGCAATGGGCTGCGTACGCGTACGGACCCACAGCGGGGTCACCATCGCTGGCAGATGCTCGACCAGTTGCCTGGTGATCTCCCAGGAAATCCCGCCGTGGCCGACGATGATCCCGGCCCGCAGCGCGGTCACCGGTACGTCGGTCGAGGCCAGCAGGTGCTCCACCTCCCGCCGACTGCGCAGGTGCGGCGACAGGTTGTCAGTGTCGTCACCCAGCCCGCCGAGGTAGACGATGCGTTCCAGGCCCGTTTCGTTGGCGGCGTTGGCGAATCGCTTCGCGGCTTCAGCGTCTCGCTCGACGAAGTCGCGCTCGTCCAACGAGTGCACGAGGTAATAGGTGGCGTCCACGTTTTTCATCGCCGTACGCAACGAATCCTGGTCGCTGACGTCTCCGTACACAGGTGAGCCGGCGCCGTCGTAGTTCTGCGGATTTCTGGTCATCGCGAACACGCCGTGCCCAGCCGTCGCCAACGCTGCGCACAGTCGTCGACCGATGAAACCCGACGCACCTGCCACCAAGACGTGAATGTCATCTCCCTCTGTCGAGATTGGGATACCCAGCTGCCGCGCATTCAACCCTCAGGACCGGCAACAACGGCCCCGCCTCGGCCGCGATTTATCCGAAGGCAATTGCGACCTTGAGTGCTTTTCGGTCAGCCATCGCTTGGTACCCTGCCGGCACTTCGTTGATGCCGATGGTGCGATCGAAGACTTTTCCAGGCTGCAGTGTGCCGTCCAGAATCTCGGGAAGTAGTTGGTCAATATAGTGTCGAGCTGGTGCCACGCCACCGGTGAGAGTCACGTTGCGCATGAACTGCTGCCTCGTCAGAGGGGCTGCCTGGTACTGCGGAGCGCCGACCCGGCTGACCGTACCGCCGGCCCGTACGAGCCCGAGGGCCATCTCGAGCGCTGGCTCGGTCCCGACGCATTCCAGAACAATGTGGGTGCCTGCGCCGGCCGTACGTTCGCGGACCTTTTCGACACCCTCGTCGCCGCGTTCGGCGACAACTTCGGTGGCGCCGAATTCGAGGCCGAGATCGGTGCGGTCGGTGTGACGGCCCATCAGAATGATCCGTTCGGCGCCGAGTCGTTTCGCCGCCAGTACAGCGCACAGCCCCACTGCGCCGTCGCCGATCACGGTGACCGTGGTGCGCTTATCCACTCGGGCGGCGGTGGCCGCGTGGTGACCGGTGCAATAGACGTCGGACAGCGTCAGCAGCGACGCGAGCAACGCGTCGTCTCTGGTGGCGGGGACTTTGACAAGGGTGCCGTCAGCCAGCGGGCTGCAGACGAACTCGCCCTGTCCGCCGTCGACGCCGTTGGTGCCCCACCCGCCGCCATGTTCGCATGAGGTTTGTAGGCCCTCCCGGCAAAACTGGCAGGTGTTGTCGGAGATGACGAACGGGGCGACAACGAGGTCGCCGGCCTTGACCGTGACCACCTCCGAACCGGTGTCCTCAACGATGCCCAGGAACTCGTGTCCGATCCGGTTACCTTTTTCGGTGGCCGGCATGCTGGCGTACGGCCACAGGTCGCTGCCGCAGATACACGAACGGACCACTCTCACCACGGCATCGGTCGGCTCCTTGATCTTGGGATCGGCCACGTCCTCAACCCGCACGTCGCCGGCACCGTAGATGACAGTCGCTCGCATGAAATTCCTTCGCACTGGGCAATCAGTCAACCTGGGAATACCCGAGATCAACAGAGGTAAACGCCCCGAGTCGAGATAGCGGCAACGCAGCCGTCCGAAGGCAGCGAAATCCTGCATTTGGAGTCAGACACAAGTGTCGTTGACACTTACCCGCGCTGCCCGGTGCCCACCACCCCCAACTACGAATGTGACGCCTGTCTGAACCGTGAGAACGTCGCCCGCGAATACATAGGCGACTCGGTCATCGGCGACTTCGCGCCGTACCTACACGAGGTTGCGGCTCCAGACTTCGGCGGCCGTGCTTTTCAGCATGGTTGATCGCCCTGGGAGGTTCGCTGTGAGCAACGCCAGAGCTGCCGTCGCGGGGATTAGTCCGCTACGTGCGGTGACATTTGGTCAGCCACTCTGTGTGTGGGCGCGGGAAATCACGACAGCGTTGGATTTCTACTTAGCGATTGGCTGCGAGGTGCGTAAGGTTGCTGACGGTCGGGTATATCTTCACAACAACAACACCAGGTTTATCCTCGCGTACTCGCCTGGCCCGGTCGCGGCATCGGTGGCTCAGACTCTGCAGGTGACAACCGTGGACCTGGCCGAAGTGTGCTGCAGGTTGTACGAGCTGGGGATCGAAGCGGGGCCGATCACATATCCGGCTGCAGCTCCACACGGTCGGATCGAACTGTGTGATCCTGACCGGCATGTCGTGGTGGTGATCCAGCTCCCCGCGAGCGGTGACACCAGAGTGTCACCCGCCCGCCATTCGCCGTCGGCGCACGATGCAGGCGGCCATAGGACTGCCGTACGACGAGCGTGACAGACCCGGGCTGACTGATCTTCGAGGAGTTTCCGGACGAATCTGCGAGCCATCATTCTTGGCTGTTCTCTCAAACGTTCACCGGCGTCGTCAAGCTCGGAGCTGCTGGGTAGGCAGGTACTCGCGGCCTTGGCGGAGCGCGAGGTTGACGGCGAGTTCATCCGGATTGTCGACCACGACGTGAGTTTTGGGGTGTCCATCGACGAAGGCGACGACGACGGTTGGCCGGCGATTCGCGCGAAGATCCTCGAGTCTCAGATCCTGGTCATTGCGACTCCGATCTGGATGGGACAGCCGTCCAGTGTCTGCAAGATGGTGCTGGAGAGGCTGGACGCCGAGCTGGCAGAAACCGACGGACAAGGCCGACCGCGGGTTTACGGCAAAGTGGCCGCGGTAGCGGTTGTTGGCAACGAGGACGGCGCGCACCACGTCACTGCTGAAGTTTTCCAAGCCTTGAATGACGTCGGCTTCACCATCGCCGCTGCAGCATCTACTTACTGGGTGGGTGAGGCGATGAAAAAGGTCGACTACAACAAGACTGACCCCAAAACGGACACCACAGGCGCAGCGACCGCCGTTCTCGCGGCCAATACCGTGCACCTCGCTCGCCTCCTCAACGACAGGCAATACCCCGCACCCAGTTAACGTGACGGATGGATCCGCCCTACCCCCTTCGATAGGGCGGGTCCACCATGCCAGCGCTCGAGCTGGGTGGGGCAGCCAACACACCTCGCGTTGCGCTGGCTCATTTTTAAGCACCACGATCAACATGAGGCAACCCTGTGTGGGCCGCCGGCGCCGCTTGCGACCAACTGCGGTGGATCGGTCAGCCGAATTTGCCATCCCTTGTGGAGCTGGCGGCGATTAGCGCGGTCATTCAGCGGGTACCACTTGATGACGAGATGAGGAGACACCATGTCCACTGATGCGATCGTACTGTTGAAAGACGACCACAAAACTGTTGAGCAACTCTTCAAGAAGTTCGAAGAGGCCGGCGACAATGCGCTGGTCACCAAGCGTGGCATTGTCGAGTCAATTATCAAGGAGTTGACGGTTCACGCGTACATCGAGGAGGAAATCTTCTATCCGGAAGCCCGCAAAGCAGTGCCGGAGACTAAGGATCACGTCCTGGAGAGTTTGGAGGAACATCACATGGTGGTATGGATGCTTTCCGAACTCCAGAAACTCGATCCATCCGATGAGACATTCGATGCAAAAGTGACTGTACTGACGGAGAACGTTCGCCACCACGTCGAGGAAGAAGAGCAGGAATGGTTCCCTAAGGTCCGCAAGGCGATGGGCCGAAAGGAGCTTCAGGAAATTGGTCAGCGAATGCTCGACGCCAAGTCCGACGCGCCACACGATCCGCTCAAGCTGCCGAGCGCGACCGCCTGACCTGCCTGGTTATGGCTGTCAGATCTGCAGCTCGCCGCGACCGTCGTCGGTGATGAGGTTTCGTTGTGCCCCGTGGATTTACCTGCCCATTTCTAGGAGTACGACAGCCGCAGCGGTTGCCCAACCTGGCTCCGAGTGCTACTACAACGGGTATGAGCGCATCGTGTTTTTGGCGTTGCCTCCCACTCCAGAACCCGGTGGCCTTGACCGACGGTAAGTAGGTCAGCTGATGAGCGGATCCGGCGCTTCTCGTTCACTTTTTAGGCTGACTGCTGAAAATGACTCATATCCGATCTGGTTCACCTGGGAGAATAAGTCGCCGTCGTGACCCTGATCGGTCGATTCCTGTCTTGGTGCGGGACCGCACTTCTCATGACAGCTTCGGCATTTTTTTCCGGCGCCAACAGTGGAACATCGTTACCGCGACCAGCGCACCCGAGTATCACCAGAACCAAGGCATACAGAAAGGCGAGATCATGAGTGAAAACGGGAACAACCCGGATCAGGCTGGTTGGGCTCCCACCGGCCAATCTGGCTCGAGCGAAGGCGGTGACAAAGCTTTCGATGCGAGCAATGCCCCCGGCCCCGGGCCGTGGGCGTGAACCTTCCCCGGAGGAGGAGGATGGCGTCCCGCCGACTGACACTACGGGTGCGGGGGCGTTGGGTGTGGGTGAAAGTTCCCATCGTCGAGGTGAGGACATGATTGACCATGACGGCAAGGAAAGAGGCCGCGCCAACCTCCCACAGACAGGGGAGTCTGATCGTCCAGCGGGCACGTCAACCCCGGCCGACGCAACTGGAGTCGACCCGTAAAAAGATTGCTCTATTCCTGGCATTGAGGTGGCATGAAAGCTGAGACGGCGACCGACAAAGTCGCACGGACCCGTACGTATCGGGTTGGGTGGCTGGAGAAAGAGGACTTCTCGCCTGGCGGACAATCTCGGACCACGTCGGTGAGAGGGACATATTCATCTAGGTTGATTGTGTGTGCTCCGGATGATGCGGACCTTTGAGATTGGCGCCCGCGAACTGGGGCCTGCACGAGCTGGCGGTGGAGGATGCAGTGCATTTCGGGCAGCGTCCTAAGCTTGATTGGTGCGAGGATCACATCCAGCGTCCTCATCGTCCTCTTTGCGGGCACCCTGTACGTGGTGTTCCGACGCAAATCGCGGTTGTGACAGATTCGCATCTCAGACAAATAGAATTTTGATGACCTGACACTGATGACCTGCGGTCGCGCTCGGAACGCGACTGTTGGGATCATGAATGAACAGGTCCCGCGCCGCTATTGTTAATGCCCGCGCTCCATGCTCAGTTGACGATATTCTCTTAACTCGGTTCCCGTGTGTATCTGTTTCTGGCGGCCGCTGTAGTTCGAGGCGCCGATGCACTGTGGTCGGCGTTTCAGGATGTGGCGCGGTTGGTGGAGCCTGGCCAGGCAAAGATCACGATGTTGTCAAGGTATTCGTGGGTTTGCGCGTCGTATGGCCCTTCGCAGGGGATTAGCCGCAGGCATGCCTAGTCGATTCGCGGGTCCAGCAAATAAGATTTAGTCTTGAACAGGATCGCGTATGTCTGGATGCAACCCATGTCCAGCGCCGAGCGGCTACCAAGACGAGAGCCAAAATTGTGCAGCGAAATGCGAATCTGCCACTTGAGGCACACCGGACGACGCGACGGGTACGCAGTCACTAGAGTCAGGTCAGTCGGTTATCGACCTGAGCTTCGCGTAGTACGTCGGCCAGCCGGTGCATGGCCGCATGGGTCCGGGTCTTTACTGTTCCCAGCGGAATGCCAAGTATAAGGGCGATCTCGCCTTGGGTATGGCCGCGGTAGTAGGCGAGTATCAAGACCACACGTTGCTTACTGGAAAGCTGCCGCAAGATCTGCCAAACCTGCTGCTCTCGGAATTGCGAGAAAACCTGTTCCTCCACACTTTTCGCGACAGGATGGGGATGAGCTGCGACGAGGATGCCGTGTAGCCGTTGGCGTGCGGCCGATCGGCGCACGTAGTCGACTGCTTTGTGGTGCACCGCGCCCATCATCCAGCCTCGAACTGTGCCACGGGCGCCGTTGAACCGTTCCGGATGTCGCCATACGGCGAGCAGGACATCCTGCACCACTTCCTCGGCTGTTTCAGCAATACCGGTGATCTGGTAAGCAAACCGCCAAGCAACATCAGCATATGCGTTGTAGAGCTGGTCGAATGCCTGACTGTTTCCGGCAGAGATTAACGCGATCAGTTCTCTATCTCGTGTCGCGCTCGATGCGGCTGGTTTTGGCCTCGGTTTGTCGTCCATCGGACATGGCGAAACAACGTTCGATCGCGTACCGGGGCTGAACCTGGCGTCAGTCACGTGGACCTCACCGGGAACAGTCGGCTATGCCGAGACAATCTCAGGTCCTCACGGCTAGGCTGCGACCAGCGCGAGCTAGCCAGCCACACAGGATTGATGTGTGGGTCGCTCAGTAGAATTCGGTAACTCAGATGACCGGATCTCATCACCAGCTCCCAGGGACGAAACGAGCCGCCGGGAGTCTGGGGAGGCAACCAGCAACCACACTAGGCCTACGCCTACGAGTCGGCAACTGGCCAGGGGCGGCGGCAACATACGGACAGAAAATCCCAGGCTCGTCGGCACAGACGACAACTGCCGCTTACGGGCAGGATGTGACGATCGCTGCGAGGGCCTAGAGTTGGCCGATTCACCAAGAGTGGTCACGGAGGACTGATGGCGGAGAACCGGCGGCAGCGGATGCTCGCTCTGCTGGCCACCGACCGCGCGGCACGGGCAACGTCGAGTGTCGGCCTGGCGTGTGCTCGCTGCGTCCTGGAGCTATCGATTGCCGGGGCTGGAGCGACTGTCCTTGCCCATCTGGGCAAGGGAAACGGCGATCGTCATCCGAGCCGTGGTCTGGTGTACGCGACGAACGAGATCAGTGCGGGTCTGGAGGATTTGCAGCTCACCGTGGGGGAGGGGCCGTGTCTGGACACGTTCGCATTAGGTGGTCCGGTGTTGATCGCCGATCTTGCGGCAGAGGGCGGTCGATGGCCGGCGTTTACCCCTGCAGCCCGTGCGCTGGGTGCGGCGGCGGTGTTTTCTTTTCCTTTGCATATCGGTGTCGTACGGCTGGGATCTGGATCTCTACCGCGACACCCCAGGGCCGCTGACCCGGACGGAGCTTACCGACGCGTTGATCCTGACCGATGTGGCCGCGCAGGGCGTCGTGGAGGATCTCGACGGGCACGCCACCGCGGACGTGAGCTGGTTGTCTGATCCGCACGTCGAGGTGCATCAAGCCGCCGGCATGGTGCAGGCACAGTTAGATGTGAGTACCGACGTGGCGTTGATGCGCCTGCGCGGTTACGCGTTTACTCACGACGTTCCGCTGGCCGAGGTCGCTAGGCAGGTCGTGTCGCGTTCACTTCGATTCACCGAGGACAAGGACGCGGAATGATGCAGGTTGAGGAAAGGTCGTGGTCGCGATGAGCACAACCCGAGAGCAGCGCCTGGCCAGCACGTTCGTGTCCTTGGCCGACACGTTGGTCGCCGACTTCGATGTGCTCGACTTCCTTGCGCTGCTCGCTGAACGGGCGGTGGAGTTGCTCGACGTGTCGGCGGCAGGAGTGATTCTGTCGGATCAGAGGGGCGGGTGGCGCCCGGCGGCCGGATCTTCTGAGCGCGCCGAGCTGATTGGGGTGTTCGACTCCCAGACCACGCATGGTCCGTCGATGGACTGCGTTCGTACAGGGGGGTCACTGTGGCCAGTACGAACTTGGTCGCTGACGCTGCGCGGTGGCCGCGGTTCGTCGAGACCGCGGTCAGCGCGGGGTTCCGCGCGGTGTGTTCGGTACCGATGCGGCTGCGTGACGAGGTCATCGGCGCGCTGACGCTGCTCAATACCCAATCCGTCCCGATCGATGCTCCCAGCGTCGAGTTGGGACAGGCGTTGGCCGACATTGCGACCATCGGGATTCTGCAACAGCGGGCCGCGCACCGAGACGCGGTCATTTACGAGCAACTGCAGGTCACTCTGCATCACCGCACGGTCATCGAGCAGGCGAAAGGCGTCCTTGCTGAACTCGGTGGCCTGCAGATGCACGAGGCATACACGGTGCTTCGAGGCTACGCCCGCGCGCACGCGGTTTGCGGATGTCCGACGTTGCCCGGGATGTCGCCAAGGGCGTCCGCGATCCTCATGAGCTGCTCAGCTCTCCCACCAACATCACCTAGACCTGAAATCGTAGAAAGAGTTGGCCTCACCCTCAGCGCAGCGTCACGGCCAAACCGCTAACCGTGGCAGACCCAACCGTTTGCCGGTTGCGGACGAACGAACTGGCAACAACAGTTGTCAGCAACCGGAGTGTGATCGATATGGTCCGCCAGACCCGGGTGGTCCCAGACCCGGCATCTAACGACGACAGCGTAACCTCGATCAGCTCAGACCGGGTGGCGCGTGTGCTGGTGGGCGCTGGCCGACACCCTCGTGGATGACTTCGATGTGCTGGACTACCTGAGGATGCTGACCGAACGGTGCGTCGAACTCTTGGACGTCTCCGCGGCGGGTGTGGTCTTGTCCGACAGGCACGGCAAACTGCAGGTGGCCGCTGCTTCGTCGGAGAACGCGCAATTATTGGAGCTGTTCGCGGTCCAGGCCCATGAGGGGCCGTGCGTGGAGTGCATTCGTACGGGGCAACCCGTGGTCAGCCACGATCTGCAGGCGGACAAAAATCGGTGGCCCAGATTCACGGCTGCCGCTCTGGTCACGGGGTTCCACGCATCGCACGCCGTTCCCATGCGGCTGCGCCGAGACGTGATCGGCGTGCTCGCTATGTTTAAAACCGAACCCAACGGTGTCGATCCACTCAGCTCGGACCTCGCGCAAGCACTCGCGGATGTCGCCACTATCGGGATTCTGCAGGAGCGTGCCATCAGCCGTGGCGATCTGATAGCAGGGCAGTTGCAAGCAGCCCTGACCAGCAGGATCAGTATTGAACAGGCTAAAGGAATACTCGCCGAACGCGGCAACCTGGACATGGAACAAGCCTTCCGCGCGCTACGAGGCTACGCCCGGCGCAACAACCGACGACTCACCGAGCTCGCCGTCGCGGTCACCGACGGCAGCGCTGACATCAACGCCATCCTGGATCGCCCTGCCGTACGCGAAGGTGAATAGCATCCAAATCCACGATCCTTGAGTCTTGTTCGTACGTCCGTGCCGGAGTCGGACGCGGTGACCCGCCACAGATTACGGACGAGGCACCGCGGCTGGGGCGGTGCCTTTGTATGCGGAGACGCCGACGTCGTCGAAGATGAACGCCGCGAGCAGGAAATTGTTCTCATTTCCGTACGGATCAAATGTTTGGTGCGCGCCGATCAGACCTGCGGCGCGGGCGGCTGCGGTGAAACTGGTCTTGATGTCGATCGCCGGCCGAGCCACCGCGGCGCCGCCCAGCGCCGTGCGCAGGAATTTCACGTGTGCGAGTTCGTCGCCGGCGATCTCGGTAGCGAAAGCTCGTACAATCCGGGACCGGAACGGGACCACTCGGCCACCGGTTACCCCGCTTTGCGTGCCGGTGGTGAGTTTGTCAACCAAGCCGCACCCGTGCACGGCGTAGGAGTAAAGCTCGGCCTCGAGGTATTCCAGATTGAGTGCGAAATTGAGGATAGCCGAGTCGCTGATCGCCACCGACATCGCTGTGGTGGCTGTCGCCGGTTTCACTGCGGCTGCGGCGAATGGAGCGCCTGCGGTCGCGACCAAGCTGGTTCCGACCAGGCCTAAGCCTGCGGCGCCAGCAGCGGCGAGGAATCTTCGACGATCCGGACTGTTCTCGGCGCTGCGGTTGATTTAGTCACGCACAAACGGTTTACCGAACACAGAACGGCCCTCATCCATGTCGGGCGTGCCGCAGACCAGGCCCTGATGGCAGGACGTATGGCCTCGCCATCCTTGCATTCACGGGTCACGTTCTGATGTTTCAGATATGCGTCATATTCATGTTTCCGCTGGTGGGCACTAGCGGTCGGATGGGATGTAATGTTGAATTAAATGACTCTGTCCCGCTGCGTCGCTCAGCCTCGACCTGTGGATGTCGCGGCGCGCGTACCTGGACGTCGTGCACCATCCTGACGGGAGTTGGACACCGTTGACGAACGAATTCATGCCTGCGGTTGGTAAGTGTGTGGCCCGCGCCCGTTGGGAACGTGGACTGAGCCAGGAGGCGTTGGCGCGACGTGCCAACGTGAGTGTGTGGCTTCTTCGTAAGGTGGAGCAGGGAGTACGAGCACCGACGGAACATTTCGTTGAGGCGGTGTCGGAGGCATTGAAAGTGGACGTACTGGCTCTGTGCCACAGATACCCACACCAATGACGCCGGTTTATGACCGACCTGTCGATGGTGGTGGGGTTCTTCGTTGGGAAGCGCAACAGTCTATTGAACGCGGCGCGATGGGCGTCCACGTCCGTCCAGGTCGTCGCTGCTGTGTCGATCCCCCGGCGATCTGCCGAAATAGGATACGCGCTTTTAGATCCTGGGTCCGCGAATCCTGCCCGTCCGTCGGGACGAGGTGAAGAATCTGCCAGTTCAGCCGTACGGTCGTCCCGTCCTGTGTGGTCGTGATATGCGCCTGTGGAGCGAAACCCTGGATAATGAGCAGGCCGTGCTCACGGGATGGATGGAGTTGACGCGTCATCGGTCTCCAACGGCCCTGATCGGCAATGGTCACCGTCACCTTGCCTTCGCGGGTACACGTGGCGTGGATGTCCAAGAGGCCGCTCTTACCGTCGTAAGCGTGTGCTTTGACGTTCGCCATGGCTTCGTAGCTGGCTTGGGCGACGGCGTTGGCCTGTCGCTCTGTCATTCCTGCTTGGCTGGCCCAGTCAGAAAGATTATGGCGCAGTCGAGTGAGATCCGCTTTCGCAGTCGATCCGTGGTGCAGCAAGTCACCGACCGGAAGTGTGGCGGACTGATCTACCGTATTTACCGGCATTATTCACAGCTCCAATTCTGCTCGCTGGGTCGTCGACAGACCCTGTTCGGGCTGTCACGGAGCACTAGGCAGCTGGACTGGCATCTTTTTGCTTACTGCGAGGTTCTAACGTCTCGATCGCTGATGGAACGTCGCGGAAGACAGGGACTACCTCGCAGACCCCCGTCATTTCCAAGGATCGCAAGGCTGCGCCGACGGCGACGACCCCAAATCGGCTGTTCTCAGGTGTATCGACATGTCCTTCGATCAGGACGGTGAGTCCCGGAGAGGCCAGAAAGGCAACTTCGGTCAGATCTGTAATCAGAACGTGAGGCCCGTCCGCGCGAGCTTGGGTGATAGCTTCTCCCAAGCGTGGCGCGGTGAGCATGTCGAGCTCGCCGCTCACTGACAACACAGTCACATCGCCCCGGAGATGCTGGACGGCAAAGGAGACATGCGGGAAAGACTGGAACTGCGATGATGACTGTGACACGGCGGTCTCTTTCATAGAACACGAAGGCTTTCCGGACAGTAGGTCAGGCGTCAACATCGGCTGCGCGGAGCATGCCACCCAACTGCCAGAGGTGTTGGACAGCGTGTGAAACCTCGTCCGCCACCGCATCGACCGCCACGCCGCGTTCGGCGGCGATCTGCCGGATGGTGCTTGTGCTCAGGAATGTTTCTTCGATCAGTGAGCGCTCGGCAACGGTCAGGTGGTTGAGCTCATTCGTGAGGTGAATCCGTACCCGCTCGGCCTGGGTTGATTCGATAGGATCGGGACATACTCCGTGATGGTGACGTCGGTGCGCACCTGCGCCGGGGTGGCGATCGTTCCCGGCAGTGTGTGCGCGTCGCCAAGCCAGCGCCGCATTTCGGGTCGTCAGCGCGACGTGCGCGCGTAGGTCGCCCGGGTGCTGAATACTCCTGCCCCGATACGAGGTTCGTGTGGTCACGGTCAGGAAGGCTGTCGTTGCAACCGATTCGGCCCCGCGTCGATCACCAGTGATGGTGAGGGCGAGTCCGTACACCATAGGCAAGAACTGGTCGATCAGCTCACCTTGTGCTGCCCGGTCGCCCATCTGGGCCCGGCCCAATACCCGTGACTCCCAGTGCGTCGGCTTCCCCGCCAGTGAGCCGATGCTAGATCTGGCCATCACCCGGCCTTCCCAAGATGTGAGAGACCACCGGGTTCTGGGGTGGAAGGCAACGATACGCGCACACCGCCTCTCCAGCAGTTGTAGCACCACGCGCAAGACGGAGCAACCCAACATGTCGGGAGGCCCAAGGGGGAAGATCGATGTTGTGGCTGGAGAGAACGGGTTTTGCCAGGGAATGGCCTGTCGATTCTCATTCCCGGTGGGACCGGACACAGCGTGCAACTCCGCTGCTTGTTCGCTCAAGAGCCGCGGATGAGCCGTCATTGGGCTCCGAGCGGCGATCGACTGAACCGTGATGTTCGCAGCCGCGAATATCGGGTGTGGCTTCCTTGGACCAGCATCGGCGCTACGTCGGGCGCCGACCTGTTGGGTAAGACGGTCTGGCTGATTTGGTCGGGTAGCACGGACAGCTTTGCTCGCCCAACGTGCTGTTGTAAGGGAGCGGTCATTGGACATTGCCCATGACGTCCGGCCGGCTGTCTTCGGGAGCGACTTACGCGAGGTCCGGGCCCGCGGGGCGTATGCGTGGATCGGTGGCTTTGTTGGGGCCGGCTTTTGTGGCCGCAGTCGCATATATCGATCCGGGAAATTTCGCGACCAATATCGCCGCTGGCACGAAATACGGCTACACGCTGGTGTGGGTCATCGTAGTGGCCAACGCGATGGCGATGTTGGTGCAGTATCTATCGGCGAAAGTGGGAGTGGCCACCGGGCGGGACCTGCCGGAACTGTGTCGGGAACATTTTGGCCGTTCGATTTCGGTCGGACTGTGGGTGCAGGCTGAGCTGATCGCGATGGCAACCGACCTGGCCGAGTTCGTTGGTGCGGCGGTCGGCCTGAATCTGCTTTTTGGTGTCCCGTTGTTCCCCGCCGGGCTGATGACTGCGGTGATTGCGTTCGCGATTCTTGCGTTGCAGCGGCGGGGCTATCGTCGTTTTGAGCTGGCGATAGCTGGTCTGTTGGGGATTGTGTTTCTGGGGTTCGCGTACGACCTGCTCAATGTTGGAGCGTCGGTGAGCGGGACAGTCCGTGGCTTGGTCCCGGAGCTAGCAGGGCCAGACAGTGTCCTTCTGGCGAGCGGAATTATCGGCGCGACGGTGATGCCGCATGTGGTCTATCTGCACTCGGCGTTGACGAAGAACAGGATCTGGGCGCGCGATGACAATGAGCGCCGCCAGGTCCTGCGTTTCCAACGGTTGGACGTATTCATTGGCCTGGGCGCGGCGGGCGTGATCAATCTGAGCATGCTGCTGGTCGCCGCTTCGCTTTTTCACGCCTCCGGCCATCCGAATATCGATTCGATTGAGGCGGCCCACGCCGGGCTTGGTCGATTGGTCGGCGGCGGCGCCGCGCTGGCGTTCTCGGTTTCGCTGCTTGCGTCCGGGCTGTCGTCGTCAAGTGTGGGAACTTATGCCGGCCAGGTGGTGATGCAGGGATTCGTGCGTCGTCGCATCCCGCTGTTCTTGCGTCGCGCGCTGACCATGCTGCCAGCCCTGGTAGTGCTTGGGGTCGGCTTGCCCACGACGGGAAGCCTGGTGGCGTCTCAGGTCGTCTTGTCTTTCGGCATCCCGTTCGCGCTGGTGCCCATGGTGCTATTGACCCGCAGAGCCGACATCATGGGTGCGCTGGTCAACCGGAGGATCACCACCGTCGCGGCAGCTGTCATCGCGGCCCTGATCATCGCGCTCAACGCGTACCTTTTATATGTCGCTTTTACCGATTAGGCCGTTCTTCTCATTGGTGGCCCCGCGTGAGCAGGTCGATGGCGTCGGGCAGGTTCGTGGCTTGTTGGACGCCGTTCGGTAGTCGCTCGGGGTCCCATCCGGGACCGGCGGCGACAAGGGTGTCCAGGTGAGCGCGCAGCGCGCGCAACGCGCCGACTCGTGCCGTACGACTGGTCTGTGCCCAGAGCAATGCAGCCGAAATCTCCACGCGGGCGGCCGCCGAGACGAGGGCGTCGGTGGGCACATTGGCCCCCAACACGCGGCTGGCTGTCCCGATCTCCGTCAAGGGCGCGCGGACCGCTTCCATGGCCAGGGTGTGTTGCTCGCCGGCCGGGCAGGCAAGTAGGACCGCTGCCGCCTGGTTTTCGCGGGGCGGTGCGACCGGCACCGCCTGGTGCAGGCTTGCCTGAATCGCCCACGACAGCAGATGTTCAGCCTCGATGCACTCCGCGTCGTCAGCCGATGGCTCGCTGATGGCGGCCATCGCCGGAAGGCACAGTTGTTGCCAGGTACGTACCACCCCGTGCTGCTCGAAAGCATCCTGCAGAAGGTCGACGGCAGTGGCCGTGTCCACCCGTCGTGGGGCAGTCGAGACGACGGTGACCAAGGCCCGCCAGTCATAGGGAACCATGAGTTGATCGGCGCTGTCAGAGGTCTGGGGTGCTGACTGTTGGGCGGCGCGTACGGTGGCCGCTGCCATCGCCGGTGGCGTACCAGCGGCGACCAGGCTTTGCATGTGTTGCAGCGCCTGCAGGTCTCGTGTTGTGTAACGGCGATGGCGCCCGGCTTCCACATTCGGCGTCCACCGGTATGTACTCACTGATTACCGCGCACGACCGGCGCGGAGTCCAAGCGATGGACGCCGCTGGCGTGCTACCCACGTTCACCGGAGTCGCCGTGCACGACGCGTGGGCGCCGTATGACACCCACACCAGCGCGGTGCACGCACTGTGTGGCGCCCACGTCTTGCGAGAATGGCAGGCCATCACTGAACAGACCGACCAGGCCGCGTGGTGTTGGGCCAGGCAAGCCGTGCATGCGCTACGGGAGATCAAAAAGCTCGTAGACACACAACTGGCCGCCACGCCCGTGTCGCTGACCGGCATGGACGGCCACACGCTGACCGAACTGGTGCACCGGCTCCAGTCCGCAGCCGCTATCGGCGCGAACCAGACCTGGGAGCGGTCAAAGGCACCAATGGCCAAAGCCCCCGCGCTGGCCCGTGCCGAGGTGTTACACGCGCCAGGGCGCGCTGAGTGGCTGAAGCAGGCTTTGACCTCTTCCGATGGCTTGCAGTGCAGCGTCGGGTTGGAGTTTCTCACCACCTTTCCGGACGAGGTGCCCGCCCTGCTCGACCAGTTGTTTCCGTTGGCCATCTCCCACAGCACTGGGCCTGCGGCGTGGGAGGTGTGGACTATCGCGTACATCGAGCAGTGGTCGCGCCGCGTTTGCCAGAGGCGTTACTCGTCCCGTGACGGATCCGTACTTTGGCGGCGGTGTTGTGGCTGTAGATGGAAATCCGACACGGAGACGCGGTGTTTTCTTACCATTCTGCGAAACTGCCGTCTGGGTAGTTCCAGGTCGGTGACCCTGGTTCGAGTGGGCCGTGGTTGACGGCGGAGCGTACGGCGTCCTCGTTCACCTCGATGCCGAGGCCTGGGCCGGTCAGTCGGGGTAGGTGGCCGTCGACTGGTGTGAGCGGGCCGGAGTCGGTGAGGATCGAGGTGGTGGCGTTCGGGCCGAGGTGCAGGTTCAGGGACTGTTCCTGGGCGTAGAAGTTCGGTACGGGCGAAGGCGAGTTGCAGGCACGCGGCCAGCGCCACCGGGCCGATTGGTGAATGCGGGGCGATCTGGGCGTCGTACGTCTCGGCCTGGGTGGCGATGCGGAAGCATTCGGTGATGCCGCCGGCGTGGCTGAGGTCCGGTTGGACGATGGCCACGCCTGCTTCCAGTACGCGGCGGAAGTCCGTTCTGGAGTAGAGCCGTTCGCCGACGGCGAGTGGGACCGGCGAGCAGTTGACCAGTGAGCCGAGCTGGTCGCTGTGCTCGGGGCGCAGCGGTTCCTCCACAAAGGCGATGCCCAGCGGCGCCAGCAGCGGGAGCAGCCGCCGAGACTGCGGGACCGAGCTGCGTCCGTGCAGGTCCAGGCCAATGTCGACGCTGCCGCCCACGGCCTCGCGTACGGCGGCCAGGTCCGCCAGCATCGGGTCTGGCGACTCCAGGAAACCGATCTGGTGCTGGGGCGCGACCTTGATCAGGGTGATGCCGGCGGCGGCGTGTTCGCGTGCCCGTCGCGGGTCGCCGGTCCGGTCGGACGCGTTCGCATGGGCGTAGATTCGGGCGCTGTCGCGGGTCGGGCCGCCGAGCAGTTCGTGGACCGGGACACCGTGCCAGCGGCCCTTGATGTCCCATAGTGCTTGGTCGAGGCCGGCGACCGCGGATGAGAGCACTGGTCCGCCGCGGTAGAAGCCGCCGCGGGCGAGGGTCTGCCACAGGGCGGTGATCCGGAGTGGGTTCGCGCCGAGGAGATGGTCGGTCATGCGTTCTACGGCGGCGGCGACGGTCCGGACCCAGTTCTCGAGTGTGCACTCGCCCCAGCCCGCCACCCCCTCGTCCGTGGAGACCTTCACCAGTGCGTGCCGGTTGGTGAGCACGAACGTCTCGACGGCGGTGATCCGCATCAGTCCCGCCTCCCGGTGTGGATCGACTCTCGCGGCTGGAAGCCCAGCAGCTCTCGGGCCCGCAAGGTGTAAACCAACGGCTCCGTGCCGGTGAATGCCCGCGACACGGGACTCTGGGAGCGTACGTGTCCACGAGTTGCTGGGTCGGCATGTCGAGGAGGGTGTCCTGGGCGCTGAGTCCGATGACGTATGCGCCTTTGATCTGGGCGACCAGCGCGGCGGCGATTGCCCGCGCGGCGTCGTCGGCCGTCAGGTACGCCCAGCCCGTGCGCATCATCTGAGCCGGGTGCCGTGCGACAGACTTGGCGATGTTGATCAGCTCGGTACGCGGTTTGACCAGCGGGAACCGCAGTGCAACCACGTCCAGGCCCCAGGTGCGCGCGGCCATCTCGGCGGACAGCTCGTCGACCTGTTTGGACAGTGAGTACGCGTCGCCGATGTAGGTCGGCAGGTCCTCGTCCAGCGGGAAGTACGCTGGGAGCGGGCCGTGCGGGTTCAGGGCGATGCCGGGCGCGTTGATGCTCGATGCCAGCACCACGCGAGACACGCCGTGTTCGGCAGCCTGCGCGAGCACGGTGAACGTGGACACGACGTTGTTGCTGAACACCCGGCGGGGTGTGCCCAGCGTGGGATGGGGCAGTGCGGCCAGGTGCACCACGGCGTCGCAGTCTTGGACCGCCGCGCCGACCGCGGCTTCGTCCGTCGCGTCCACCGCCACGGACCCGGCACGGTCCAGCGTCCGCACCGTGTCGCCTTGGCCGACCAGGTGGCGTACGGCGGCTTGACCGATGCCGCCGCTCGCGCCGGTGACCAGCACTCTCATTTCACCGCTCCCTGCGTCATTCCCTGTACCACCTGGCGTTGGAAGATCAGGAACAGCAGGAAAAGCGGCAGGGCGCCCAGCAGCGCCGCCGGGAACAGCTGGGTCGGCTGCAGGGTGTGCGGGTCGGCGAACGAGTACGCGTTGGCCATGACCGTGCTTTTGCCCGGGTCCTGCAGGAACACCAGTGGCACCACCAGGTTGTTCCACACCTGTAGTGACACGAAGGTTAGAAGTGTGCCGGTGATCGGCCGCATCAGCGGGAACACGATGACGAAAACGTACGGAACGGGCCGCATCCGTCGAGCGCCGCGGCCTCCTCCAGGTCGAGCGGGATCTGCCGGACGAAGCTGGTGTAGAAGAACACCGACACCGGCAGGTTGAGCGCGGTGTAGATGAAAATCAGCCCGAGGTGGGTGTTCAGCAGGCCGAGGTCGCGCATCAGCAAATACAGTGGCGAGATGAGGACGAACAGCGGAATTGTCAGGCCGACCGCAAAAAGCCGGTAGACCAGCGAGCTGAGATGCGAGGTCAGCCGGCCAAGTGGATAGCTCGCCATCGCCCCGATAATCGACACCACGGCGCACGACCCGGCGGTGAGCACGACGGTGTTCAGCACGCTGCTGACGTAGTGGATCTGGTTGATCGAGATCACGTAGTTCTCGATCGTGAACGCCCTTGGCCACCCCAGCGGCGCGCGGGCAAGGTCAGCGGCCGTACGGAAAGACGCGAGCAGCGTGAACAGGAAAGGCGAGGTGAACGCGACCGCGGCGAGCACGACCACCACATCGAACACCACGCCACGCGGCCTGCCGCGGCGCTTGCGTCCATTGCGGACCGAGTCGACTTTCTCCGCTGCACGGACGGATATCTCGGTCACAGCGCACGCTCCCGTCGCCGCAGCAGTACACTTGCGGCCGTCGACACGACCATCACGAGCACCAGCAGCAGCATCGCTGTCGCAGCACCCATCGCGAAGTCGCTGTTGTTGAAGATGTCCCGGTAGATCACCAGAGCAAGGGTGTTGGTCGAGTCCACGGGTCCGCCGCCAGTGAGCACGAGCGGGAAGTCGAAGACGCCGAGCGAGCCGATCAGGCTGAGGGTGACGTTCACGGTCAGCGCCGGTGCGAGCATCGGCCATTCCACCCGGCGAAAACGCTGCCACCGGTTCGCGCCGTCGATGACGGCCGCGTCCAGTAGTTCGCTGGGAATGCCTGCATAGCCGGCCAGGAAGATCACGCACGAGTAGCCGACGAACATCCAGATGTTGACCGCGGCGGGCGACCGCGTAGAGCGCGATTGACGGGTCACCGAGCCAGATCTTCTGGAGCGCCTGCAGCCCGAGCTCACCGAGTGCGGTGTTGATGCCGCCGTCCGGCCGGTAGAGGTACGACCAGATGAACGACGCCATCACCGGCGAGATCAGCGCGGGCAGCAACAGCAGGCTGCTGACCGTACGTCGGATGCGGACCCGATAGGCGAGCGCCGACGCGGCGAGCAGGCCGAGGGTCAGTTGAACGACAAGGACCACCGCCGCATAAATGACGGTGTGCGCGAGCGCGTGCATCGCCGTCGCGTCCTGAAACAGCGTCTTGTATTGCTTGAGCCCGACGAAATTGCTGACCGGGCCGCCCAGGTTGTCGGTAAAGCTGAGCAGCACCCCGCGAACCAGGGGATACAGCACGAACACCCCGTACACGGCAAGCGCCGGCAGCAGGAACAGGATCGCCGTGAGTCGACCGCGTCGGCGGAACACGTGTGTTTTCCGTTCTTAGGAGTTGGCGGGTTTTGCCGCGTTCTGGATGGCGGTCAGGGTGGCCGTCACGTCGGCCTTGCCGAGCAGGAAGTTCTGCAGGATCGACCGGATCTTGGTCTCCGGCGCGGCCAGGTTCCAGGTGTTCGTCGGAAAGAGCGCGAACCGCTTGGTGGCGTACGCGTCGGCCATGGTGGCCAGCAGCGGATCGGCCCCGGCGGTGCTGGCTCCGAACGGGCTGATGGCGACCTCCGCGGACAGGTACGGCGCGAGGTTCTGCGAGCTCGACCAGAAGTCGACGTACTGCTTGGCCGCGTCCTGTTGCGAGCTGCGCGCGTTGACCGCCCACATCGTGCCAGGGAACAGCAGTGCGCTCGGCTTGACGCCCACTTTGCCGCCTGGCCACGGGACGAACGCCAGCTTGAACGGCGCCTTCTTGAGCGCGCGGCCGCGGACCACGAGCCGCCCGCGAAAAACGCGGACTTGCCGGCGAGGAAGTCCGGCTGGCCGGTGGTCGCCTCGTCGGTCCCGACGGCGTTCTTGAAGTCGACGTATCCGTTCGTACCGAGCTGCTGGATCTGCTGGAGCGGCTCCCTGAATGACTGTGGGAAGGTCACTTTGCCCTGCAGGAACTGCTGATCCCAGTTCGGGTTGTCCTGGTAGACGGTGGTCGCGGCGGACATCAGCATCACGAACTCGGCCATGTAGCCCTGCGCGTCTGGGAACGAATAGCCGGGCTGGCCGGCCGCCTTGAGCTTGCCGAGAGCCGCCAGGAACGCCGGGAAGTCGGTGGGCGGTGCGGTGACGCCGGCCTTCGCGAGGATGTCCAGGTTCACGTAGACGCCGACCGGGCTCAGTTCCATCGGCGAGGCGAGGACCTTGTCCTGGTAGCTGACAAACGACTTCACCGCCGGCGAGATGCTGGCGGCCCAGCTGCGCTGCCCGAGGTCGGCGAAGTAGCCGGACTTGCCCCAGATCTGCACCTTCTGCGGGTCGACCATGACCACGTCCGCAGCGTTGCCGGCGAGCAGCTGCGACTGGATCTTCTGCTGATAGACGTCGTTGGGTGGGACATAACTGAAGTCGAGCTTGATCTTCGGGTGGGACTTCTGGAATGCCGCGTTGATCTGCGCCACGTTGGCCGGCTCGGCGCCGCCGCCCTTCCAGCCCACCACGTGCAGGGTCGTGGTGCCGTCGGAGCTGGCGCCCGAACCGCACGCGGCCAGGGACGGGGCAAGGGACGCGGCGACGGCGAGTGCGGCCACCGCCAGGCCGAGTGGACGACGGAGTTTGCGCATGCCAGGACCTTTCAAAACGAGGTGAGGGAGAGCTAGGCCGGATAGATGCCGACGGCGTCGTACACCATCCAGGAGCCGCTGGTCTTGTCGATCGTGATCGTGTTCCGGCCGGCCACCAGCCGCGCGGCCGGCAGTGTCACGGTGAACTGGGTGGGCTGGACGCCCGAGTCGAGCGCGCTGCCGGCCGAATAGCCGGCGCCGCTGCCGCTGGGCAACACGACGGTCGTGGCCGCTCCCCCGTTGAGTGCGACGGCGACCGTGCCGGGCGCGGTGTTGTGGGTGTCCAGCAGGAACACGACCAGCCGCAGGTCCGCGGCCGGGACAGCCGTGAGAGCGAAGGCCAGGGTGCATCGGTGTACGCGGCTGCCGGCCCAGCCGTCGTCCGGACCGGGGTGAATGTACGACCACGACTGCGCCGGGTCGTCGGTGCCGGCAGTGACGGTCACGTCGTTCGGGAACCGGATCGAGTAGTCGGCATAGCCGGCGGGCGCGAGAGCGAACTCGTGGTCGGTCCAGTCCGCGACCCCGACAGTGGCCAGCGCATCCGCGGGCACGTCCAGTACGACGACGGCTGTCACGAGCCGGGCTACTTGCCCCTTACCTACGGTCACCGCAGTGATGATGGTGTTGCGACCGGCAACCAGCGAGCCGAGCGGTACGGCGGTGACTTTGTCGACTCGCTGGCCGCGGGCCGCTGTGACGCGGGTTTCCTTGCCCAGGCTGGTGAACACCGCATTGACCGGCGCGATGCCCGCGGTGTTGTCCACGACGTACGCGAGGGTCACAGTCTCGTCGGCGGTACGGACCACCGCCGGTGCGGTCACGTCGAAGCGGCCGCTGGCCACAGCCGCCGCGCCCGTACGCACGTACACCGGAGCACCCGTGAGAGTCAGGTGGACCCTGCCGTCGAGTGGCGTGAGCCGCGTCCTGCCGCCCGTGACGTCGACGACGTCGATCGGCGTGTCGCTCGGCAACGCGACCGCCGTACGCGGGTCGGTGCTCCACAGGACCGAGACGCTGTCGCGCCGGTCGGCGAACACGTAATCGCGGATCGCGCCGGTGGCGTTTTGGCTGTGCAGCGTACGTCCGGTCAGCATCCGGATGGCGACCGCGTACGCCGCGTAGACCGGCCGCGGAGTGTACGAGTCGGCGCCGATTTCGTTGAGCAGCCCGAAGTTCTGGTCGCCGATGAGGTCGTACCAGAAGAATTTCTCGACACCGCCGGCAAATCCGAGGACTAGACCGCGGACCAGATAACCGGCGGCCGTCAGCCCGTCCCGCAGCGACCAGCCCAGCTCGGATATCCACACCGGCTTGGCCTTGCCGCCGTTGTACTGCGCCGTGAGCGCGGCGACCTCGCGTTCGGACCCGTCGATCGGGTCCGGCGACTCTGGGACACCGACATACGGGTGATTCGACACCGCGTCCAGGTGCGCCATCCCGCCGGCGTCGAACACGGCCTTCATCCAGTCGACGGCGGTGCCGTACGTGACGCCGCCGACGACCACGATCGACGGGGCGACGGCCTTGACCGCCGTGTACGTCTTTTCCAGCAGTGCCGCGTAATATTTCGGGTCACCACTGGCTGGGCCGGTGGTGAACCAGCCGGCGTTGAATTCGTTGAAGACCTCGACCGCGGTGAACTGCTGGCCGAAACGCCGGACCACAGCGGTGGCGTACGCGGCGAAGGCCGCTCGGCCCGCGTCCGTGTATGGCGTGCGGCCGCCGTCGTATTTGGCGTTGGCGTAGTCCAAAATCGGCAGCGGATGAATACCGTTTCGGGCTAGCGCTGCGAAAAACGGCGAGTACGTGTCGAAGGTGTACCCGGTGATCAGCCCGCGCTCGAAGCTCGGGTTGGTCAGCAGGTTCAGGCTCGAACCCTCAACCGTGACCCGCGCGTCGTCCAACCACGCGGCACCGGTGACATCACTGGAAAGCAGTCGGAACGTCACAACCGACTCGGACCCGGTGGTGTACCGGAACGTGACCCGCGTCCAGTCGAACGTGCCCGTTGGCGCGTCGACCCGCGCGCCCCAGTCCGGCCGTACGGTGAACTGCAGCGCCTTGACGTTTTCGCCCTTCACCCACGCGTCGAACACATAAGTCGTGTTGGCGCGGACAGTCACCTGCTGGGAGATCGTCGCGTAGAAGTTGTCCTTGATGGGCGAACGGTTGACGATCTTCACCGATGCGCGGCCCGAGTGCGCGACGGTCGGATCCAGCTCGACGGTCGCGTCGGCCTGATAGGTGTCGGGCGTCCAGCCAGCCAGCGGCGGTGGCTCGATCTCGGTCCAGGTCAGGTCCGTACGCGCCCAGGTGATGCCGAGCGCGACCATCAGCGGCACCGACGCCAGCGGCGGCAGGTGGGTGTTGGCGCCGAACGGCGAGTCGGCCGGCAGCCGGTACGGCGCCAACACCGCGAACGAGCTGGTGTGCCGCCTCCCGCGACTCGCCACCACCTCGAGGGTGTAGTAACCGTTGCCAGCGTTGACCTCCACGGTCGCGCGGCCGCCATGGCCCCGGGCGCTTCCGGTCTGCGCGATGCCACCCCAAACGTCCCTCACCGTCCACCCGATCGCGTCGGCCTGGACCGAGACAGCGAAGCGCTGGGTGCGTACGCCGACAAACACCGACCCGTACGACGCCGGGCTGACCGTGATCCCACCGACGTCAGGGGTTTCCGGCGAAACGGTGGTCGCGGCGAAAGCCGGGCCGCCGTTTGCCCACGAGAAACGCGAAGGCGGCGGTGGCCAGCGAGCCGGCGAGCAGGCCGCGCCGGGACACCGACGTGGGCTCGTCGTTCCGATCGTTCATGGCAGTCCACCTCATGACCTCACCGACTGGCTCGCCGCACGCACGTTATCGGTAACACGAAAGGTACGCAATACTTACAGGTAGCCTTGGCGTTATCGGTAACTTTCGATAAGGTTCTGAGCCGTGTCGACTTCGTCCGCGTACGACCCCCAGCCGCATTACCCACCCGCCACCGGCTCGGTCCGGCTCGGCTGGGCCGCCGCCGCCGCGACCCTGCCGGCCACCACCCGAGTCCTCGCGATCGACGGTCCAGCGGTGCTCGACTGGGACCGTGCGGCCAAAGCGGTGGCCACCGAACTGTCCGCGCGCGGTCCCGTCGACGTGGTCGACCTGCGCGAAGCCGGTCTGCCGTGGGACGAAGTGGAACGCCGTACCCAGTCGGCGGCACTCGCTGACGACCCGCATTTTGAGATGCTCGCCGACGGGACCCTGGCCGACCTGCTCGACGATCAGAAGGAGCCGGGTCCGGCCGCGGGCCTGCGCGTACTCATTGGACCGGGCGCGGCCGCCGTGGGCAACCCGGACGTGCTGTGGTGGGCCGACCTGCCCAAGCGCCACGCCGAGGCGGCCGTGGTGGCCGGCACCGGGCGCAACCTGTTCGCCCCCGCCAACCACCGCCCGACCACCCGCCGGCTGTTCTACGTCGACTGGCCGCTGCTGGACCGGCACCGGGACACGTACGTGAACCGGGTCGACCTGTGGCTGGACACCCGTGACGCCGAGAACCCGGCCTGGCTGGACGGCCACGCGCTGCGCGCCACCTGCGCCGCCCTCGCGCGGCGGCCACACCGGACCCGCCCGACGTTCAACACCACCCCGTGGGGCGGCCAGTGGGGCAAGCGGGAACTGGGACACAACCCGCAAGCCCACAACAGCGCGCTCGGCTACGAACTGATCGCCCCGGAGAGCGGCGGCGTGCTGGTTGGCACGTCGCCGGAGGTCGCCGTCGAAGTCCCGTTCCAGCTGCTCGCGACGCTCGCCCCGGTGGACCTGCTCGGTACGCACGTGTACGACCGGTTCGGCACCTCGTTCCCCATCCGGTTCGACTACCTGGACACCGTCGACGGCGGAAACCTGTCCGTACACTGCCATCCCCAGTCCAGGTACATGCGCGAGGTGTTCGGGTGGCCGTACACCCAGCACGAGACCTACTACGTGATGGTCGGAAGCGAACAGAACACGATTTTCCTCGGCCTACGGGAAGAAACGTCCATCGCCGAGTTCCACCAGAGCGCCCACCGAGCAGATCACGACGGCGTCGAGTTCGAGATCGAACGGTTCGTCCAAACCTTCCCCGCGACCCCCACACCAACTGTTCCTCATCCCCGGCGGCACCCCACACGGCAGCGGCCGCGGCAACGTCGTTCTGGAGGTCAGCGCGACCCCGTACCTGTATTCGCTGCGCTTCTACGACTGGCTGCGCCGCGACAGCTCCGACCGGCAACGGCCAGTGCACGTCGAGCACGCCTTTCACAACCTCGACCCCGAACGCGCCGGCGCGGCAGTGGCCGACAACCTCGTCCAGCAGCCACGACGCGTGGCCGCTGGCAACGGCTGGCACGAGGAACTCATCGGGCAGCTGCCCGAGATGTTCTTCGAGGTACGCAGGCTGCACGTCGAACCGGGCGCGAGCGCACCACAAGACACGAATGGCCGGTTCCACGTACTGAACGTGGTGGACGGCGAACGCGTGATACTCGTTACCGAGAACGGGGACGAGCATGAGCTCGGGTACGCCGAGACCATCGTCGTACCAGCCTCCGTCGGCCCGTACGACGTACGCGGCCTCGGCGGCAGCCCAGCACGGGTGGTGAAAGCAAACGTGACGGGGATATGACGAACGCCAAACCGAAGCGACCGGCCGCGGTGACGATGCGCGACGTCGCGCAGCGGCTCGGGGTCAGCGCGATGACCGTATCCCGGGCCCTTCGCGGCGACAGCGGCATCGCCGAGCCGACGAGAGAACGCGTACTCGCCGAGGTCGCCGCTCTCGGCTACCGCCGCAACGACCTGGCGCGGCAACTGCGTACCGGCGCGGCGCACGAGCTGGTCGGGCTGGTCGTCACCAACTTGGCGAACCCGTTCTACTCCCAGCTCGCGGTCGGCGTGGAGGAAGTGGCCACCGAACACGGTGTCGGTGTCGTCGTTGCCAGCACGGACGCAGACGTGGACCGCGAGCGGCAGCTCGTCCTCGACATGGCCGGACGCCGGATCGCCGGACTGGTCGTCGTACCCGCCAGCAACGACCACAGCCACCTCGCGCCGGACCAACTCGATGGCGCGCCCGTGGTGCTGGCCGCCACCCCACCCCGCGGCATCGAGGTCGACTGCGTGTTCGTCGACGATTTCAACGGCACGTACGAGGCCTGCCAGCAGCTCATCGCCCGAGGGCACACCCGCATCGGTTTTCTCGGACTGCCGCTGTCGCTGTGGACCGGCTCGGAACGCTATCGCGGCTATGCGGCCGCGATGGAGGACGCCGGGTTGCATGTCGACGAACAGCACGTGAGCCGCCACCGCGGGAACATCGAACTCGCCGAGCAAGCGACCCAGCAGATGCTCGCCCTCCCAGTGCCCCCGACCGCGCTGATCACCGCCAACAATCGCAACACCGTCGGCGCACTGCGCAGCCTGCGACACAGCCCCCCACCCCGGTGGCGCTGGCCGGGTTCGACGACATCGAGCTGGCCGACCTGCTGCAGCTGCCGCTCAGTGTGGTCGCGTACGACGCGGTCGACGTGGGCCGGCAGGCGGCACGATTGCTGTTCAGCCGCATCGACGAACCCAGCGATCACAAGGCCGGCCGCCAACAGGTCATCATCCCGACACGAGTCATCGACTACCCGCGGCCGACGTGAATTCCCTACCGGCACTGGAAATCGGCGGCTCACACGTGACCGCGGCCCTAGTGGACCCAGCCACCGGCGGGATCAACCGCCGCGCACGCCGACCACTCATCGCCGATGCCACGGCAAGAGAACTGTTGGCGACAATCGCCGAGGCGGCCAGCGAGATCGCCACCGCCGGCGCGGTCTGGGGCGCCGCCGTTCCCGGCCCGTTCGACTACGACACCGGAATCGGCCGCTTCCACGGCGTCGGCAAATTCACCGCGCTAAACGCGCGTCGACGTCGGGGCCGAGCTGCTAGCCAGGATCACCCCTGCCCCAAACGCGATCCGTTTCCTCAACGACGCGGCGGCTTTTGGTCTCGGCGAATGGAAATGGGGCGCGCGGCGGCCGGTCACACCCGAGCGGTCGGCATCACCCTGGGCACCGGCATCGGATCGTCATTCCTGGACGCCGGCCACCCGGTGACCACCGCCGGCAAGGTCCCACCCGAGGGACGTGTCGACCTGTTGTCGATCAACGGCGTACCACTCGAAGACGTGGTCTCCGCACGCGCTCTGGTGGCCGCCTACCGTACAGCCGGCGGCAAAGCCACAAACGCCGCCGACGTGATGGCACGCGCCGATGCTGGCGACCACAGAGCCAAGTCCGTCGTCGAGCGGTCCTACCACCTCCTCGGCACCACGCTCGGCCCGTGGCTCCAGCTCTTCGAAGCGACCATCGTCGTCCTCGGCGGAGGCATAAGCACGGCCTGGGACCAGGTGTCGACTCCACTACAGCACGGCATCGCGGCCACCTCCACAGCAAAGCTCGCCCTCATTCGCACCCAAGACACCGAAGGCGCCGCCCTACGAGGCGCTGCCAGCTGGATAATTTCTTCGCAAGCCGCTCAGGTAGAGGCCGAAGAAGCTGTTTCTGCCGCTACGTGGGGACAACGTCGCTCGCTTTACCGGTGAAGCGTACGTATTCGATGTTGCAGAGTTCGTCGATACTCAGATGGCTCACTGCTCGGCGATCGAGCGGCCGATGCTGCCAGCGCCGTACGCTCTCTGCTCAACAGGTGGTTGAACGCGCCTGTGTCGCTCCCGGGCGACCGCCGCGAGGCGCCTCAACGGAGTTCGCTGCAAGCCTGTTGTGTCTCTACAGCGCCAAATCAGGATGCTCCGTTCGCTCGTCCCGATACTCACCTGATGGCCCGCTCGACGGTAGGTTCCGGGATTCGTTCGGATCCTTCGGCGCGCCACCGACTTCCAGCGGGAGGAAGTGGTCTTCGTCGTACTCGGACATGTTGGTGTCGCTGCACCCGTGGTCAACGATTCCTTGTTTTTCAAGGCATTGGTGTAGGTGTCGATGGGCGGATCGTCGCTGTCCATCCTGACGTGCAGATGGTGCTGACGATCGTCGACTGCCTCACGTCAGGATTCGTACATGCCGGGTCGGGCAACGGCAAATACGACTGCGAAGACGCCGCCGCCGCTAACGCCGAACGACCAACCGCCGCGTGTACGCTCGCCGCGGCTCGACCACCAGGTGCGTCAACGATCATGATCGACGCCGCCGATCCAACACACGTCGCTCAAGATCCTCGCGAGTATCGCGCCACCAGACTCAAAAGCAACTTACCACGGAAACAAACAGAAAAGCCGTCACGATATGCCGACTCGACCCAACAAGGTACTTCTAGGTGTCCGCGTACGACTTCAGATGCAGAGGCGCGTACAACCTCACGTCCAAGGTCTTCGGGTGATCATTGGCATGGGTTGCTCACGAACCGAAGGGTGATCCCTACTCACACCGACACGTACCCAACGCGCCGAGATCTCTGGACATGAGGTCGTACCCGCTATGGACATCAGGTCGTACGCGGACGCTAGGAGTGCGGGCCGATCGTCACCGGGAGCGAGGTGGTTCCCTTGCGGCCAGAGGTGGCAGCGTAGGAGACATTGATGACGTACTCGCCCGGGGCCGTGTACGTGTGCAGGTACGTTGTCGCGGGAGTGCTCACGGGCGGGGAGCCGTCGCCGAAGTCGTACGTGTACGTCAGCCCGCTGGACCAGGCGTTCTCCTCCAGGTGTGCCGTCATCGTGATCATGTTCAGCCGCGGGCCGGTGGGATCGCTGGCCTCGAACCAGAGCGAGAACGGATCCTGGAACTCCCACGCTCCCCGGTCGTGGTATCCAGGGTTTGTCCCGGTGTTGGCGACGAGAGGATCATCCACGCGGGTGTCCCAGTAGTAAACATCGGTCTGCAGTTGGCCGGGTGCCTGGGCATTCGCCGAGTCGATGGCCGGCGAGCCTTCCGCAAGGGCCGGTCCGCCGCCGAACGTGAAACCCGGGTCGACGTTCAGGTCGTGCCGTCCCTGGCCAGTCGCCGCCGTGAAGTCAGCGGTGCTCTGGAAGCCGCGACCGGCCCATCGATAGGGTGGATTCTCCGAGTACGGAAAGACGATGTTGAAGTCGACGGTTATCCCCGACGCGACAGCCGCGCTGTCGACGCTGATCTCGGTGATCTCTGTGGACGGAGGGCAGTGATAATAGACTTCACTGCCGAAGACGTACGCGAAGATGTTGTTCTGGACACTGGCTCCCGAGGATCGGCCCGTCACCTCCTCCCCCCCGGTTGCAGGAATGGATCACCGTGTTGCCCGTGACCGCCGCGGCTGGCGAGTCGGCAACCCGTACTCCAGTGTTTCCGCCACCGGAAATATCGTTGGCTGAGACGACGTTGCCAACACCGGCGGAGTCGATCCTGATCGCCGCGTATCCGTACGAAGAATCAATAAGGTTCCTGCTTACCGTGATCGAGCGCGACGCCCCGGTCACCCGAACGACGGAGCCCTGGGCTTCCGGTGACGGAATGCTCAGCGCATTGCTGTCAACGATGACGCGCTGAGACCCAGTGATGAAGATGGCGTCATGGTCCACCGATCCGCCGGCGATGCTGAGCGCTCGGATGACCACGTCATGCACGCCGTGCATGGTGAAGGCAGGCCCGCCCGATGTTCCATCCACCCAGGTGAAGTTGCGGTTTTCGCTTTGGAACACGATCGGTGCTCGGGGTGTGCCCGACCTCCCGACCGTCACGCTCTCCTGGTATTCGCCGGTGATGTCGACCGTGGTGCCCGGCACCACTGTGTCCGCGGCCACCTGAATTGTGCAGAACGGCTGCTGTTGAGTGCCTCGCCCGACGTCACTGCACCCGGATCCATCGGTATTGTCGACATACAGCATCCGAGGAGCGGCTTCGGCGGGCACCGGCATGACCAAGGCAGCAACCGTCAATGCCACCGCGATCGTGGCAAATGTTGATTTCATCCCCATTTTACACCCCCTTGTAATCGTAGATTCCAGGCAGCGGCGCAGAAAACCCGATCCAACCAGAGCTGAGATTGCGGTCGGCCGGCAATCGCAGGTGGACCAGTGAATTCGAATTCGGTTTAGTAGGACTGCACCAGTCCGGATGGTAAGAGGAACCGGGAGGACAAAAGCGGAACAGCTCCCATACGTCCGGATGGGAGCCGACGTGCTCATGTGGTGGAACAATGCGCGGCCTTGTATACCGCTGTATATTTGGTAGGACGTGTCAGGGCCGATGAAGTGCTGCCCTGGACCAAGATCGGGTTTCTGTACACGCCAAATAGGGTAGTTCGCGTCCCAGCGGTACTGCACGGTGCAGTATCCGGGCCCTGTATACCATCCGGCGGTCGTCGACCAGCCGAGATTTCCAGCGGTGTCGTCGTCTGGCGGGAGGGCGACATCGTACTGACCGTGTGCGTATGAGCCATCCTTGACATGGATGACACCGATATTGATGGTCGTGCCATTGATGATCGTATTGGTAGCGCTTGTTGTGGCGGCTATGCCTGCGGAAGCAGGCGACGCCGTCGCTATGACAAAGCCTGACGCTGCCATCAGAGCTACCGCGCACACAGACGCGGACGTTAGTCGTCGTATTTGTGACACGCCGGTTTCCCCCCCATCGTTGGACTCGATTCTTGAGGTTGTCCGCAGAGACCGGCCTTGTCTCCCGGATCCGAACAGTACCGCCCGCGAGCGTTGGTTCAGGGTGGTCATGCTCTCGGACGTGCCACCGGATAGCAACGCTTTTCGGCGTCAGCCGAAAAGCGTATCTCCGTGATCGAGGTTTGGTAGTCGATTTCCGCCCCAGTCACTCTCGTGAATGGTCGTCGGTGCCAATTAGGGCGGCGCCGAGGGACGTACGGCGGTGTGGGCACCTATTGGAAGCCTGCATCTATTCGTCGCCGTTGTGGAGTGAGCGCAGTCTCATGCCGAGGTGAGTGCTGGTCATGCCGGTTCGTAGGGCTGAGAGGTGCACGTCCGGTATATGTGCGCGCGGCTTGGGTATGCGCGATGCACCCTGAGGGCCTGTTCGTTCGTCAAGAATAGGTATCGGGCCCTCGAGGACGAGAGGAACCATGGCGTCTACAGATCCGGCCACGGCGGGCGACCCGCGGATGGTGCTTGAGCAGCTGTATCGAGCTGCCGCGCCGAGGTTGGTCGTGGCGGCATATGCGTTCACCGGTGACCTCGGTGAGGCGCAGGAGTGCATGCAGGAGGCGTTCGTGCGCGCGTACGCACACCCCGGGCGGATTCTGCAGACCGAAAATCCTGTCGGGTGGATGCGGATCGTGACCGTGAACATCGCCCGTGACCGGATGCGGCGCAAGCGTCGATTTGCGGTTCTGCATCGGCTCCTGGCGACCACACCCGACCCGGTACCTGCGGCGACGCCGGATAGGGTCGCGATTCTCACCGCCATTCGTGTCCTGCCGGCCGGGCAGCGGGAGACAGTCGCGCTGCACTATCTCCTCGACCTCGCGGTAGATGAGATCGCGGAGCTGACAAGCGTATCCGTCAACACTGCCAAGTCGCGGCTCCGACGTGGACGAGCCGCGCTATCAGTCCTGCTGAGCGAGGAAAGTGTCTCAATGACGGAGGCCAGGAATGACTGACTCCGAATCCGTACATGTTCAGGCTTCCGCGGGTCGGTCCGCGCTCTTCCAGGAGATGACGCTTCCTGACTGGACGGCCGTGCGAGGTGCAGGCCAGCGTCGCTCGATCCGCGACCGCATCCTCACCGTCGCCGCCGTCGTCACGGCTGCCTCCGTGATAGTCGCCGCCCTCGGTTTCCTGACGGTCCATCACAACGATCCGATCGCGCCCGACGGCCACGTAAGGCTGCACGGTCCGATTGTTGCCGAGCACTCGAGCAAGCCGACCCAGCTGTCAGTGTGTGGATTGAACTACGCGACCGACAAAGTGGCGTACTACACCTACTTTGACGGTCCGTGCGGCGAGGGCGGCAAGCCGACAACGACCTACGCGGTCACCACCG
This sequence comes from Fodinicola feengrottensis, assembly GCF_010993775.1. Taxonomy (GTDB): domain Bacteria; phylum Actinomycetota; class Actinomycetes; order Mycobacteriales; family HKI-0501; genus Fodinicola; species Fodinicola feengrottensis. Next base: position 36,784 of record NZ_WOTO01000016.1, read on the forward strand.
ACGCGGGCCGCACCTGGCGCTACTACAGCATGCCCATTCGTGCCTGCGTGGACATTACGCCAGTTGGCGCCCATGCCGTTGTGGCGTGTGAATTGATCACCCACGACGACGGCCGCACATGGGCTCGCCGACCGGCAGCGCAGACCCCGGTTGGGGCCATACCACCCGGTTGGTTGCTGACGACAAGGCCGGCTGATCAAAACTATTCGGTGCTCACAGCTATCAATCCGGTTACCGGGCAAGAAGCGCCCCTTGCACACCAAGCCCGCTTTGGCAGTTTTCACCTCAGCTACCGGCAGAACAATGGCCAGCGACGGATCTGTGTGGCTAATCGATCGTTCTAACCTCGACTATGGCAGTGCCCGCATCAGCCGTGACCGCGGCGACACCTGGCATCCGGTCATCCTGCCAAAGCCGTTCGAGGCAGCCGACGTCACGGGCATCGCCAGCACCGACGGACGCACCGGCTATATAGTCACCAGCGACGAGTCAAACGAGTGGGCAATCTTCGGCACCCGCGACGGAGGGACCAACTGGTCCCTCATTACACGGCACAGCGCCAATCCGCCTAGCGGCGAGATCCTGCCAGGTCCTGGCACAAGCATCATCAGTACGTCGACCAGCCAGATCCCCCCGATGATCAGCAAGGACGGCGGGCTGACATTCACCCCTGCGCAAGGCGGCATTTCCGGCAACCTTGATTAAACCCCCTCGGCTATTACGTCAATATAGACGGGCAGCACCCCACCTGGACCAACGTTCGGGTCGGTACACCATCGATTCAATTCGCAGCTATCGCACCACCATAAGACTAGGTCCAATAGTCTATCCAGTTGGCTACGGAAGTTGCTCGCGCAGACAAATAGCAAGGATTCGAGAGCGACCGACGGCACGCGTCTCGGTGACGGCCCGCCTACAGCGGACCGATCGCCGGGCTGGCTGGGATACATCCGCATCTGATCAACGCATGGGGGGAACGCGTTATGCTCAGAATCCACTTCGAGGCAGCCGATTTCGCCCGCACACATTTCATAGACCAACCAGATCTGCTCTGGGAGATTGCGTTAAGCAGTCAGGTGTTACGGAGACAGGGCGATCCTGCTTTTACCAAATGGCTTCGGCATGTTGATCGCGCCGCGCAAAAAAAAAGACGAAGTGAGGCAAGCAATCGAGACTGTGGCCAGCCTGAACCCGCCACATCAATATTTTTCAGCCTTTCTCACCCCCGCGCCCGGCGAGGTCGACGTCAAAGCACGGATCCGCAGAGTCGTGTCCGCCGGACCTTCGCGGTTCTACCGCGATATGTCGCTGCTACACGACCGGTGCAACCTGTCGCGATTTACGCCATCGATATCAAGTAGCGACCAGCTCGCTCTCCGGCAATTGGGGCAGGCGCTGACCGTATATCATGAGACATTGATGGCTCCTTACGCTCATCACATCGCCGCACGAGTCGAGCAGGACATAGCTATTCGTATACGAGACCTCCTCAACGGCGGCCTAGACGCCGCGCTCTCGAACCTACGACCGATATTCCAATGGCGACCGCCTGTCTTACATATCTCTGTCCCGCATGAGAAAGAAGTATTCTTGAGCGGTCGCGGCCTGATCCTAGTCCCCTCGTATTTTTGTCGACGCACATTAGTCGCCATGACCGACCCGGAACTACCGCCGGTAGTCGTGTACCCAGCGCGGCCGACCATTACCCAAAATATGAGCACGGAGACTGACGAACACCTATTGGCCGCGCTCCTAGGATCGACGCGGGCACTCATCCTCCGAGCCATTCACTCTTGTCGTGGCGCCACTACAGGCCGTCTCGCTAAAACGATCGGCGTATCCGCCGCGACAGTAAGCGAACACGTTAAAATCATGCGAAACAGCGGACTACTCACCAGCACTCGCCACGCCCAAAATGTCCTCCACATCGTCACACCTCTGGGACGACGACTCCTCGATAGCCGCCTTTAGACGCCACACATACTCGCGGCCAGCCCACGAGACACAACATCACCCGCCATCGAACTTCTACCTCAACTCAATCCGCAGGTGACGCGACCAATCGACAGGCAACTTCGCTCGCTCTACTGGTGGAGCGTACGTATTCGATGTTGCAGAGTTCGTCGCTCTGGCTCAGCGAACGCACTCTTCTGCTGACGAGCGGATTCTCCAGGTCGCACCTGGAGCCGGAGTCTGATCTGTTGGTCGGTTGGCTCCGGCTAGGTCAGGAAGCATTAGGGTCACGATGTGCTGGGGTCTGGCAATGGGCGTGCTCGGGGAGGGCTCAGTGAGCCGGTGGGCGGAGTATGTCCAAGCGGTGCAGGTGCTCGCCCGTGCTCGTGCCGAGGTGTTACACGCGCCAGGGCGCGCTGAGTGGCTGAAGCAGGCTTTGACCTCTTCCGATGGCTTGCAGCGCAGCGCCGGGTTGGAGTTTCTCACCACCTTTCCGGACGAGGTGCCCGCCCTGCTCGACCAGTTGTTTCCGTTGGCCATCTCCCACAGCACTGGGTGCTGCGCCGGGCCCGAAGGCGCGGCCTGGTTGATGAAGGACGGTTAAGCGAGCTGATCTGGTCCGAGTTGGACGCCGACGACGTCACTGAGTTCGAGTACAACTGCGCGTACTCACTGCTGGTCATCCTCGACGCGAGGACGTTGATGGCCGCCCTCAGCCAGCGTGCTCTCGCAAGCCCTGACCCGGAAATCCGGGAAACCGGCGAATCAATCCAGGAATACCTCGACAGGCACCCAACCACAACGTAGACAAGGCGCGCCGACCGTGAGCGCACGCACGCTTTGCTTCTATTGTCATGTGGGCTTTGTTGCCTCTCGGGATGGACTCGTTGCCGTCCACCTTCCGGGACTGCCGGGTGCCACCGAAATCAGGAGTAGTACGTAAATTACGTCTCCGGATCGGGCACATCACGCTGCCTTTTCCGAGGTCTATCGCCTGGACGAGGCTTACGTCAAGACGTGGGTCGTCGAGCTGGACATCACCATTCCCGCACGGCAAAGGACTGGACGCAAACGCGACCCGGCCCCGCCGTCATCGCCGGTGGAGCTGTCATCGTTGCTTCCTGCCCGCTCGTCCTGCTGCGCAAGGTCGATCAGGGGCCTGAAAGTCGGCCCTTTGGGCCGTTTGGAACCACCGGCTCGAATGCCACCATCGGGTCGTGTTCAATGCCGACCCGATCAACGGGATCCACGTGCCGCCGCCACCGTTATCGCGGCGCAGAAGTTGGATTCGGGTCGTGGCCGGGTTGTGGTTCCTTGTGATGGGGATTATCCCGACCGGCTTCATAATCCAGCAGGTACCGGGATACTTCGGGCACTCCGGCGCCGACGGCACCTTGACGATCTCCTCCTGTCGGTCGGTATCGGTGGGAAAGAGTGGATCGGTCCAGCAATGCAGAGGTACGTTCACCGGCGCTGGCGGCGTCTCGGTCACTGATGTCCCTCTCGCTGATCCCGACCGCGAGCGGTATTACCAGAGCGGCGATGCGGTGAGCGTCCATTACATTGTGGACTACGGGGTTCCTACTGGCTACCAAGACTTCCGGACAGCGACTGTCCATTTCGTGAGCGGCAGTGTCCTGTTCCTGCTTCTCATCCCGATCGGATTCGTCATCTTCCTACTGGGCTTGTTTCGTCCGTAATAGCCCATCGATGGGAGTGCCTGCGTCACCGGGTGATCCTTTGCCATGCGACTTAGGGCAGTTGCAGCCATTTGGCTCAGGTCATTCTGAGCCGCCGTCTAGCAGGCGGTTATTGCGCTGAGTAAGAGCGACTTCTCGATGATTGGCGCCGAGGATCTTTGTCTTGATGGCGATTGCCTGAGTGTAGTGACGGCGCGCGAGTTCCGGGTTGCCGCGGGCGGCCGCGAGGGCGCCGAGGTCGTTGTGCGTGACGGCCATCTCGTAGTTGTCCATGCCGTACGCGTCGGAGAAGATCAGCAGTGCAGTAAGGTAAAGATCCTCCGCCTCGTCAAATTTCCCTTGCCCAACCAGCAAAGACGCAAGGGCGGCCTTATCGGCGGCCACCGTCGGATGCTTGACGCCGAGCAGGCGCGACCGGATCCGTACCGATCTGCGCGCTGCCGGCTCGCCGGCCGCATATCGGCCGCGCGCGTGATCCAGCCCGCCAAGGTTGTGCCACAGCGACGCGGCGGCAGCGCCGTGGGGATTGGTCATTCCCATCGCTTTCCGGTAGAGCCGCTCCGCCGCGTCGTATTCTTTGGTGGCCTTGTAAACGACGCCAAGACCGGTCAGCAGTGACACGCGATCGGTGTCGTCCGCCGTGGATAGCGCCATCGCGTGTTGGTAGAGAATTTCGGCGTGCGCGAGGCGTCCGCGAATCCTGGAAAGCGCGGCCAATCTGCTTAGGGCATGCGCCCGCAACCGTACGGGCGCATCGTCATGGTCCGTGGCCGTGACCGAGCGCTCCGCCTGTTCCTCGGCCTCGTCGTAAAGCGAAAGGCGCTCGCAGATAATGCTCAGCCCGAGGCGTACGTTCGTGGTGTCCCCGTGCCGTGCGCCGCGGACTCGCTGTACGAGAGCGAGCGCGGCCCGGGCCGGTTCGAGGGCTTCGGCCGTCCGTCCCTCGGCGTGCAGCCTCCGCGCCTGCGCATTCCAGATCCTGGCCACGCCCAGCCCGTCCATAGCTACTCGGGCGCGTTCTCGGCAGTCAGGTCACTCTGATTGTGGTTGGTCTTCTCCTCGTCGCCCAGCAACCACTCCCAGTCGCCGGTCGCGGAGATCTCAGTCTGGTTGTGGTTGTGCTTCTCATCGTCGCCGATGAGCCATTCCCAGTCGCCGTCGATCTCGGTGATCTCGTGCTCGTTCATGCGTCCCACCTCTATGAGTTGATTCCGGTATCGCAAGGATCAGCCACCACCTGAGATAGCGGGTATAGGTAGGAGCACGTAGACCTTGCCGACGGTCCCGTGCGCCTCGTAGACGCGACTCGTGGCGGCGTGAGGGATCCGCCCGATCGGCGAATTTCCTCATGCCCACCGGTACTAGCCTGGGTGCCTAGGCGCATAGCAGTTGCCCACCTTGGCTGCGACGAGGGCCCGACCTGACTGGCCTACGTCTTCAGGTCGCCTTGCCTGGCTGTGGTCAGCGCGAGCAATGGCCAGTCCAGGCATTGCCACGCCGGCCGGCACCAGATCGTGCCACTGCCGGGTCGGCACCAACCGACCGCCGGAGACCGCCTGCCGGGTCGTGGCAACTCGCCGCTATCGCCAAGCAGGAGAGTCCGACGACAACCCACCGCACGAGGTACGCCTGGCCGAGCGCGGTCGCGACCACCGGCCCGCCGGGCAGGCCCGGCCTACATCGATCGTCCAAGCCAGCCGGCGGCCCCTGCCTCCGGGCTCAGGCCTTGGTACCCGTCAAAACCCATGGCAGAGCACCAGAAAACAAGGCAGCTTCACCTGCAGGTAACACGAGCCGGGCAGCAACAACGTGCCCAGATCGGGGGGCGAGCAGGTGACCGACACCTCCGAGTGCGGTCATCGCTCCGCCCAGCATCATCACCACCGGTCGCGATCGGCCCGCATCTGCCCGCCCGCCGGCGAACGGAGGTCAGAAGGCTGTCGCTAGAAACGCGAGGCGACCATGGTCCCGGCCGTCAAGCCGGCGCCTTCCGGCGGCCCGGCTGCCCGTGCGGAGTGCCGAAAAGTCCCGCCGATGACCCTGATCGGGCAGGTTTCGGGCGTTCTTGATGACTTTGTCAACTTTTTACCGGTTCCGCTCAGTCACTGTATTGCGGTAGGCGCCGGAAACTCCGGTCTGTTGCCTATACGGGGAGCTGATGGGATGAGGGACCAGAGATCTGGCCGGCGCGGGATAATCGCCGCCATAGCTGTCACACGGCGACCGTCGCCGGCGGGCTGGTCGCGCCGGTTGCCGGACGCGCCGCAGGACCCGGGCCATTGCCGGTCGGTACGACCGTGACGCTGGTGACGGGCGACAGGGTCATCCTGTTGGCCAATGGGCAGATCCGTACGCAGGCCCGGCCCGGTGTCAAGAACATCGCGTTCACGGCACACAAAGACGCCGCCGATGAGATGTCCGTGATCCCGCTCGACGCCGCCGGGCTGGTGGCGTCGGGCACACTCGACCCGCGGCTGTTCAACGTCACCGCGCTGGTCGCCCACGGTTATGACGACGAGCACCGGGCTGACCTGCCGTTGATTGTCCAGTACACAAAAGAAATTCGCCCGCGGCTGTCGGCAGCCAAGGTCAGCCGCGACATCAGCGCGCTGAATATGTCGGCCGTCCGTGAGACCAAAACGCAGGCTACGTCCTTCTGGTCCAGCGTGACCGCTGGGTCGAGCGCGAAACCCTCCGCGCGTACCGCCGCGCCCGGTATCGCCCGGGTCTGGCTGGACGGCCGGATGCGGCTCACCCTCGACCAGAGCGTGCCGCAGATCGGTGCGCCGCAGGCATGGGCGGCGGGCTACACCGGGAAGGGCGTGACCGTTGCCGTCCTGGACAGCGGCATCGACGCGACCCATCCCGATTTCGCTGGGAAGATCGGCGCGGCCCAGAACTTCACCGCCGATCCTGACACCGACGACAATGCCGGTCACGGTACGCACGTGTCGTCGATCATCACCGGATCCGGCGCGGCCTCGGGCGGCAAATACAAAGGCGTCGCACCGGGCGTCACCCTGGCCGTCGGAAAGGTCTGCGACGGCGATGGCTGCGAGGAATCGGCGATTCTCGCCGGCATGGCATGGGCCGTGGACACCGCGCACGCCAAGGTCGTCAACCTGAGCCTCGGCGGCGACGACGCTCCCGGCGACAGCCCGCTCGAGTCCGCGGTCAATGACCTCTCGGCGCGTACCGGCGCACTATTCGTGGTCGCGGCCGGAAACCATCCGCCCGGCTCACCACTGGTCAGCTCGCCGGGCAGCGCCGACGCGGCGCTCACTGTCGCCGCCGTGTCCAAACAGGGCAGGTACGCAACCTTCTCCAACTACGGTCCGCGGTTCGGCGACGGCGCGCTCAAGCCGGACATTTCCGCGCCGGGCGTGGACATCGTGGCCGCCAAGGCGAAGAACGGCACCGACGGCGAGCCGAGCCCGAACCCGGCGTACGTCAGCATGAGCGGCACGTCGATGGCGGCACCGCATGTGGCTGGCGCGGCGGCGATCCTTGCCAGCGAGCACCCGACCTGGACCGGGCAGGAACATCAAGACCGCGCTGATGAATTCGGCGAAACCGATCGCCGGCACCCCGGGCGGCCAGACCGGGGTTTTCCAGACCGGCACCGGTCGGGTCGACGTGGAGAGGGCCTATCAGCAGGTTTTCGTTGGAACACCGAGCGTTTCCATGCCCGTACAGCAGTGGCCCCATCGCGACGACCAACCGGTCGCGAAGAAACTCACCTACCGCAACTACGGTTCTTCGGTGCTGACGGTCAGGGCCACGCTCGCCGCGACCGCGCCCGGGCGGGAAGACCGCGCCAACGGGAATGTTCACACTTTCGGGCTCGTCACTGACAATTCCGGCCGGCGGCCAGGCGGATCTCACGTTGACCGCGAAGACCCGCGTTGCCGGGCCGGATGGCCAGTATGCGCGGAAAGTTGTCGCGACCGCCGGCGGCCAGTCCGTCTCCACGCCGTTCGAGATCGTACGGGAACAGGAAAGCTACAACGTCACCGTGCACGGCGTGGGCATCGACGGCAACCCGGCTGGCCTGGAGTACGTGGACCTCATCATCAACTACACCAGCGGCATGGTTCCCAACGTGCCGCAGGACATGACCGGAAGCGGCACCGTGGTCGTACGGCTTCCCAAGGGCCACTATTCGGTCCAGGGCGTCGTCGACCTGTCCACACCGGACCTGCCCCGGACTGCCGACCTGCACGCGCCGTCGGTGATGGTCGACCGCGACATCTCCTTGACCGTCGACGCCCGTAAGGCGGCGCCGGTGAAGTTCTCCGTCCAGGACCCGGGTTTCTCCTGCCAACTCCCGAGCTACCACTACCAGGTGGCCGGCCGCTTCGACGACGAGATCTACCTTCTCAACGGCTCGGAGTCGCTGTATCTCGGCAACATCGGCCCGGCGAGCGCACCGTCCGCGTACCGCGGCATGGTCGCGGCGGACTGTGACTCGTCCGCCGCCGCGGCGCCACCAGCGGAGGTGAGCGACTTTTACCACATCGCCGTACCGACGTTCGGGAAAGCACCCGACGGCGCGGTGGTCACCGCCTCGAAGTCGAGCTTTGCCAAGCTCACCGGGAAACACATCGGGGTCGACAGCGACGCCATCCTTTACCACAGCGCGGACGTCCAGTTCGCGCCTGGAATGCCAGCCAGATGGAACGGATTCGGCACCGAGCACCCGCTCGCCGCCGGCAGCGACGACTATTTTTCGCCACATGCCGGCTGGTGGGTCGTCGGTACACGCCTCACCGAACCAGGAAAGTCGTACGCTGTCTCCAGTCAGAACTCTCAGCCCCGGCGGTTCCTGAGCGGACACACGTACAGCGAGGTATGGAACAAGGGCATCTATGGACCGTCCTTCCGCGCGGCCTCCTACGTTCCGGCGACCCGCAGCGCCCAGTATCCCGACCGGATCGTGTTGGTGCCCTGGATCTTTTCCGACTCGGATCCAGCACACAGCGGTTACGCCTTCGGCGACGGCAGTGCCGGTCGCATCATTCTTTATCGCGAAGGCATCAAGGTCGCCGAGGACCAATACCCGTTTATCCCGAACCTGGAGTACGAGGCACCCGCCACGGCGGCGAAATACCGCTTGGCGGTAGCGGTCAACCGGCCTTTCGGCCCGATGTCGACGAACGTCTCCGCGTCGTGGACTTTCCGGTCGCAGCCGACAACCAACGTCGCCGGCGTACCGCTGCCGCTCTACGCATTGCGGTACGGCGCGAAACTGGACGCCAGTCAAGGCGCGGCCGCCGGCCGCTACACCATTCCGGTCTACGTCGACCGGCAGATCGGGGTCCCGAACCTGCCTGTCGTGAATCCAACTCTCGAATATTCCACCGATGACGGCACAACCTGGCAGAAGACGCCCGCCATCCCGACCGGCTACAACAGGTGGAACGTCACCGTCGCCAACCCGTCCAGCGGTTTCGTGTCACTGCGAGCAACCGCCACCGACACCGGCGGCACCAGCGTGACCCAGACCATCATCCGCGCGTACGCGATCCACTAATGCACGGGACACGCATTCTTCGATCCTACGAGAATCGCGCCGGCCGGATTTCGTTGACAGAGCTGGCGGACCGGCTCGGCATCTCGGATGACCGTCCGCCGCGACCTGGACGCGCTGCAGGAGCAGGGGCTCCTGCAGCGCGTACCCGGCGGTGCGACCCCTTGAAGGCCGGGCGGCCTTTGATAGCTTGCCGAACGGGCAGATGGTCAGGCATACCGTCCATTTCCTATCGGGCCGATCGTATGGTCGGTCCATGCAGGAAATCAACTGGTGGCTGGATCTTGCCAACGCGCCGGCCTGGTTCTCCGACCTGCTGCAATGGCTGACCGTGGTTAGCGTTTTGGTCTGCAGCATAGTGTTCCTTGTATTCTGTGTTGTCGGCGGCTACTGGTTCGAGCGCAGGCACGAAGAGGACACAGCGGATTTTTTGGCCCGGTGGGGACTATTCTGCGACCCTCGCACCCACGCGTCTCATGGTTCTTTCGGCGGTGTCGATGTCACGCTTCGGGTTGTGCATGGGCCTGACATAGACGGCCAACCATCTTTTCGGCTGGTTTGAGGTCTTGTTCGGAAAGCCGAAAAAATCCCCACACTATATCGTCGTCCGCGCACGAAAGGCTGCGCTCAAACCACCTTACGATCCGCGGCCCGATCTAGTACGCGTACGCACCGAAGATCCGGTGTTCGACGACTATTTTGAGGTTTTTGCTCTGTCGCCAGGCGACGTACCTGCAGTCCTGGATGCCGAACTGCGAGTCGCACTCTACCGAGCAGGGGTCAGTGCGTTTGACTACAAATGGGGTGAGATGCAGCTCGCAGACAGCCAGATGACGCAGATCGACGGCAAGGATTTACTGATGTCGGCGGTACGCCTGCTCTGTACACGCGCCGCCCCCTCATTCATCGAACCCCGACCAGATGCCTGAACAGCGCAGCGTTGAAGCCAGGGACTGTCTCGTTGCCGGATTGTCGTTAGGCAATAGCCACGGGGTTAACTGCGGAAAGGCCCGACTGCGGGTTCGTTGACCACGTATCTCGACCGGCTCGCCCCGAGCGTGCTGCTGTTCAACCTGTGGATGACCGCCGCGGTGATCGCTGCAATGATCATCTGGCAGGTCGTACGATGGATCCGGGTCGTCCGCGCGAGCCGGTACGAGTTCACCGTGCCGGCGTACCACGCGGCTTACCTCCGTGGTGGTCCCAAAGCTGCGATCCTGGCGTCGGTAGCCATGCTTTACACCGCGGGAGTCGTCAAACTCGGTCCGCGGCCGCTGCCGCCAGCGCGGGAATGGCCGCTGAAGCGAAACGGCCGCCTGCTTTCCGGTCTACCGCTCCCTCTTGGACGGGTGCTACCCGGGTTGGTTGCGGCAGCGCCGCTGCCCGCCGATCACCATCCGCTGGACGCGGCCGTACACCAAGAGTTGCGGCTGGCACAGGTGTTGCAGATTGATGCGTCATAGTTTTGGCCTGTGGTCCCACATTTCTTGCAGGCGAATATCTCCGGCACCCCGACGCATGGTCCACACAGTTGTCGCCCGTCAGGTGCGCGGCCGATACACGGCAGGACTCGAACGCATCGCGCGCAGTGTGTAGCGTTGCGCAGTACCCGCACTCGGCATCCCTCGCATACTGGCCCCAGCGGCCACCGGACCGACACTTTTCGCTGCCGCCCGCAAGATGCGCAGATCTCAGTAGGACGAGGTCGGCAGGTCCAGCACAGTTGTTGGCCCGAGCTGGCATTCGGCGGGCATCGGGTGCGTTTCCCGCATGCCGAGCACGTGGGAGCAAGTCCTCGGGAGCGTGGTGGGGGTGCACAGGCTGGCGCCGAGCAGAGTGGGGAACCATCGGCGGTCCGTCGACGAACCGGGCGGATCTGGCTGCACCGGGAGCAGCGATCTCGAGGCTCTCGCCTATGTCCGGCGCAGGTGCCGCACAGCCGGCCGTCGGCGGTCGGACGACTGATGGTGCGAGCTTTTCCGCACCAGTCGCATGACCCCTTCGGTGTTCCACACCGGTTGCAGCGACGGCCATCAGCTGCCGAATAGGTCAGCGTCGGCACTGACGCGCGGCAGGCGGCACAATACGGCAGCGCGACAGGATGGCCGGCATCGCGGAGAAGGTGCGCAAGTCGCACGTACGCCCGCGGCACCGCCGTACGTGGCCGTGCGAGGGCGTCGTTGTGCGCTGAGAGGAATGTGTCGAGTTCGCGCCAAGCGCGTGAGCGAACTCTGCCATGTCTAGCAGGAGAAGCAACGAGTCCTCGCTGCGATCGGGGATCAACCGCTGCAATGCTGCCACGATACGCAGCTGCACGCCCGATAGTGGTTCTTGTGGCTGGGTCACGTCAGGTCCGGCCGGCGAATGGTGCTCCGGCGCACCGGGGGCGCGGCCCGCTCACCCACGGTCTTGCGCACCGGTTCGTTCGTTTGTTTGATTTCGATCAAGTCATTAGGCTGGCAGTCCAGAATGTCGCAAAGGGCCGCGAAAACATCCATCGACATGCGCTGCGGCGGCGAGGTCACTAATCGATAGACCTGTTCGCGAGACAGCGAGATACCCCGTTCTGCCAATGGCGAGACCAGATCCGAGGTCTGAAACATGCCGCGCTCAGCCATCCGTAACCGCAGATGCCAATCGAAACCCATCTTCTTTGTCACAACGTCTCCTCGCCCCACGCGCCCGGCAGAGACGCCTTCACAGCATTTTCCAGCAACCGATTGCGGTATTCATCCGAGACACCCGTGTAGAGAGCAGTCGTGCTCGCGTAAACGTGCCCCACCTGTTCCTGAACAAACCTGGCAGGATATCCAAACTCGACGAGATGCGTGATATACGAATGCCGCAGGCAGTGTAGATCGAGATCCTGGTCAAGGCCGGCGGCGTCACGGGCGGCGGTGAAAGCATCGTTGATCCCACGCAACGACATCCGCCCACGCCGCTCGGTCACGAACAACGCGGGGTTCTGCGCCGGATCGAACATCGCGCGGCCACCCGTCAACCACCGCTCCAACGGATCGATCACCCAGTCCATCATCTCTGGCACCAACAGAACCGTACGCCGCTTCGGAGGACTACCCTTCGAAGCCTTACCCCCCCAACGCACAAACACAGCGCCGCAGCGACCGAACTGTTTCAACCTCGGATTATGCCGAAGATCAACCAGATCCAGACCCCACGCCTCTCGTCTCCTGAGCCCGAACGCATAGACCGTCTTCAACACGGCCGCGTCCCGATAGGCGGCCACACCGCCTTTCCGGCTACGTGCACGGATTTGCTCAACCAGACCGTCAGCGGCATCAAAAAGTGCCTGAACTTCCTCGTACGTCAAAGGGCGACGCCCAGGCCGGCCTTCATAGTCGCTGACATGCCGCACACTATTGAATTCATGAAGCACTATTTGCGGCGCCTCGCCAAAACGGCTCATGCACTCTGATGGCCACCCATAACGCGCATCGGTCACGTACTCCAAGAACTGACGCAGACCACACTCATAACCGCGAGCGGTGGACATAGCGATCGGCCGTACACCTGACCGCGCATGGTCGAAAAACGCCTCGACCTCGCCCGAGGACCACTGCCACGGATACTGATTCGAAACCTCCGCGAGCCGCCGCACCACCATCACGCGAGCACGAATCGTCTCCGCCTTCAGAAACCGCACGCGCTGCTGGCGCTCCCACCCCTCCAGCATCGCCTCGAATACCGATTCCTGCGGATCAAGAAACGAGACGCCGCCGGCGAGCACCAGCCGCGCAACACCCACCAAACCGGAATCAGCTTCCATAATGTTGCATTAAACACAACATCGAGGCATCGGCCAACTCGGGGCGTCTCCCCCTTCCTGAACATGTGATAGCGATAGAGGCGAGGCGACTTAGGCGGAGCGCAACGAAGGCGGCCTCGACCTGGACATACGCTGGTGAGGCGCTAGACGGAAGTTCAGTGTTGTATCAGATGCAACTTCGCTCGCTTTATCGGTCAGTCATCGTTTGACTTTGCTGCGCAGCCGGCTCATGATCCTGGGCGTCGAACGTGTGTACTAGGGGACGGTGTGAGCGTCGGGTTTGAGTTTCCTGAGGAATTGGGCGGTCTGCAGCGACGACGGGACGCGGCGGAGGCCCGGGTGCGATACGTGCTGAGTCGATTGCCATCGGCGGCCGACATCGTCGAGGGCCGCGCTGAGGTCTCGCCTGCGCTGTCGGAGGAGATGGCCAAGGTTCGCAGGGATGAGTCGGATCGGGTGATGCCGTTGATGCAGCACGATTGGTGGTCCACGAACGGGAACCGCACGACCGCGAAGGCAGCGCTGCGCGAGGCAGCTCGTTCTACGTCGTCACGCGGCTGAGTCGTCGGCTCCGTGCAGAGACGCATTTCTTCTTGCGGCGGTCTGTTGACGCTGGCCGTTGGTGACCCGTGGGGGCGGGTGGTTCGCTCCGCCTTTTCAGCTGCGTCACGATAGCGGTTTCCGTGAGGTCCACGGTTAACTCTCGAGGCGGCGTGGCCAGGTCATCTCCGACCAGCATTTCAGCACGTACCAGAGCTACCAACTCCCGTGAGCGCTTCGCGCCGACACCGGTCCTTCTTCTGGGAGTCTCGGATGAGATCGGTCGGTGATACTCCGCTCTGTGTCGCGGTCCCTCAACCCTTGCTCGGTCCAGCAACGCCACGACAGGTGTGCCGGCCATGCGGCCGGCGGCCACCTCCGCAATCACGGCATCCAGGATCCGGTCCGCGGGCTGATCGGCGGGAGTCTCTTCGCCGCTCAGCACTCCTGCGGTGAGGAGCGCGGCGATGCCTAGACTCATGCGCTGACCGTAAATCCGGCACGCGTCAAATGCGACACTCGCTGGCTAAGTGGTTGATTTCGTAAGGTCGTCGGGGGATCGGGCCGCTTGGAGAGCAACGTGACAATTGCGCCCTGCCTGGATGAGCTTGCGTACGATTTCAGCGACCGTGGAGAGGTGCTTCGAAGGGGATGATCCCTCTTTTGTAACCGAGTTGGCGGCCCAGTGGTCATCTTGAATGACCGGCGGGCCACTGATCGTTCGATGAGACAAATCAAGCGGCCCAGGGACCAACGCGACGGAGCAAACGTGACTGACAGACAGGCAGCGATGCGGGCTCAGCTGGATGACATCTTCCGTGCCACCCATCGTCGGCTCGTGCTCAACGTGTTCGCGCAGACCGGCCTGCGATGATCTGGGCATGGACTTGCCTGTTGCAGCGGAGACGTTTCTCGACTCTAGGTTGCCGACCCGGGCAGCCATCGCCCGCGGCTGGTCCCAGCAGGCCTCGACCGTGCCACTGACGGACAACGTGAGCCAAGTCAGCAGCTCGTATGATCGCATCGGCCGGTCCTTCGAACGACTGCTAGCCCTCGATCTGACAAGTCAGCCGTGTTATACCTCGGCTCTGGCGTGTCTGCCGGCGGCCGAGGTCGAGCATCTCTTGTTCGCTCTGGGCTACCAATCGCCTGCCACAGCAGACGCCCGATTCGCTGACTGGCGGCATGACCGTCCGCGTACGAAACAACCCGCCGCCGCTAGATCACTCCTGCTTCGAGAGCGCCTTCCTCCTTGACTGGGCGTACGAGTTCCAAGATCGCTCTCCGACGCTGACGAATACGCAAATCGCCCAGCTTCTGGAGACGACCGGAGTGCGGACTACTGCAGGCCCGGTGATCAGCGGACTCACCATCGCCTGGAAGCAATACTGCGAGCTGGGCTGGGCTGCCTGGGCCCGGTTAGGCAATCCGGTGTACGCCGACGTCGTTCTGTCGCCAACAGGCCGGCGCGCCGATCTGGTTGCCGGCAGCACACTGATCGATGTCAAGGTCACCAGGCACACCGAGGAGAGCCATGCAAAGATGTGGCTCGACCAGGTGCTCTTCTACCTGTTCAGAGACGTTGACGACCGGTACAAGCTGGACCGCCTCGGTGTTTACCTTGGCTGGACCGGCCAGCTGCTCACCGTCACTGTCGATGAGGTCCTCGCCCATCTCGTCGATGACCGCGCGGCCTCTCATGAGCTGCGTGCCGACTTCTACGCGGTCATCAAAGATGATGAGGAGGAGCAAAAGCGCTGGCGCGATGCCGCCCGCAGGCCCTGAGAGGTAGCCGCGGCCGCATGAATACCATTTAGATCGCGGCCCCGTCGAGCCGCTCTCCACGCACGAGGAGCGAGTTTACGTTTTTGCCCGGTGACTTAGCTTAATGACGGGCCGGATACTCAAATCCCGGGCTTTCCGTGCCCAGTTGTCAATCTTCTGCTTCAAGATGATCGAGCCGCTGGTACGGATGTCTGTCAATGGCTTCTTCGCTTCGTAGCCAAACCAGAGGCAGTAGCTCGTAAACTCTGGAATATCTGTGACGTTGGCGCGGTTGCGGATCAGCTCCAAGACGTTGAGCGCCTGGTCGCAGACGTAGCCGAGTTTTTGTGGGGTGCCGAACTTGACGGCATAGACACAGCCATTTCGACTGAGGTCCCAGGCCTCAAACTGGCGTGCTCGATCGAGTCTTGAATATCGAGAAATCCTTGTCGGCGACCGCGTAACCGGCGCTCTTAACTGCGGCCGAGATGTTGAACTCTGGCTCACCGCCAACTATCTTGGCGAATTTAGATTCGACGGGCTCCATATCGATGGCGGCAATGCTTTCGTCCAGGAACGTCAAGTAGTCCTGATTGAACTTCGTCCACTGGCCGCCAGTAAGGAGAACCTGCTCGTCATCAGCAATGAAGTCGATGGACTCTTTGAGTGGCTTGGTGTATGGCGTAGCATCGTCGGGCTCATGGCGAATCCGTATATTCAGAATGGCGTTGCGGGTGATTTCGTGGACCTGAATGTAGGTACGGAGGTCCTGAATCGTCAGATGGTCATACGTGGTTCGTGGGCCACCGCCCCGACAGCTCAAGACAAATTTTCCATCTTCGTTGAAGATGAAGTCCACGCCGTAGAGGTCATAGGAGTTGTGGGTAAGCTCGGAGGTCGCCGCATCACTTGTCAGCTCATCCAGCAGCAGCTCATCGAAGCGCGCGATTTCATCTTCATCTTTGATGGTGGTCGTCCGCGGCAGCGCAAACTGCTCCGGCTCGGCGAGCACGCCAACCATGTCGGATAAGAGCTTGCCGATGTCGCCAGTCTCGATGTCGGGTTGGAGTAACGCTGACGTACCGAACTTGCCAGCCACCCCAAAGCGTTCGCGCTTTGAAGTAGCGATACCCATCTGGAGGTACTCGACGGCCTCGCCGCTTTCCACGTCCAACGGCGTGTCTATTGCATAGCTCTTGATGTCCTTTTTGCGGCGAGTCTGGTATCGGCGCGACGCTGTCTGCCGGTTGTCGTTCTCGTCCGCTATTCGTTTGGCGAGTTCGATGCCGAAGTCGTAGTCGCAGTACGGGCGGATAAAGAAATGCGTCTTACCGAAACTCAGCGCAAAGCAGTCGTCTTTCCTGGTGAAGATGAACGCCGCGAACGCGTTCCGGTTCAAAGGCAACTGCTGGCCCTCAAGGTAATCGAAAAATGTCTCGGCCCAGCTCACCCTGCGCGCCACGCCGGCCGAATAGTAGAAGGCACCGCGCCAGCCAGCTTGGGACTCTCGCTTAGTGACGACCATACCGCCGTCTAGAAGCTTCTTCTTGAGCGGCTTCACGGCGGCTTCCGGAATTCTGAAAAGGTTCAGTTTCATCGTGGTGCGCCTCCACTCATCTCACCCAAGACACTCGACCGTTAGGGTCGTAAAGTGAAGTGTGCACCCCGTCAGGAGGCAATCACAGTGTGTTGGCTAGACGTTCAGTCACCTTGTGGCCGGACGGCTGGCTCGACTGACAACATCCTTCAATTTTTACTGAGCCCCGGGCACTCATTGACAACCGGCCTCAGGCCCATCGGGGGTCACAGAGGTGATTAGGACTCTGTGCTGTACATGGCCGCTCCCCGTACCGTCACGTCCCTTCCGACCGATTGCACAGCGGTTCGTCAAGGCACGGGCGGCCAGATCGAGCGCTTCAGTGGCGCCGACCAATAGTCCAGCATTTCTTCTCGCACCTGCTCGCGGATATCCTTGATGATTCGCAGCAGTTGACGCCGAGTTGGCCAGACAATGCTCCGATACTGTTGAACGGCCGTGTCGTCGCCTTCCATCTTGCCAGCATTGAACTTCAGCCCAATGTTCGCATTGGTATAGAACTCGCTCGACGCACCATCGAATTTCCTCAACAAATCCCAAACAGCCGGACTCCAGTAGAACTGGGTCGCCGCCGACTTGCGTGGCGGTCGCAGGCTTTCCCATGGCCACTGATCGATGATGTGTTGTGCGCGCGTGAGTGTCGCTGGCGCAGCGCCATCCGTCATCCCGAACCAGACGTGGACGAGCTGTTCTTCCAGTTCGTATAGCCACTCGTTGAGGTGGCCATAGGCTTCTTCGATCTTCTGCTGGCGTTGACGGTCCCGCTCAGCCGCCATCTGCCCGTAGACCTGTTTGGATGCCATCTCCACGGCCAGGGCAACATCGATGTTCTTCTGGCGCATGCCGGTGAAGTGGGTCAGCAAGGCACCGACGGCCACGCCGACAACACCAATGATGGCCACGAGAGTCTCGGTAGGCATGGCTGCATCTTCCGTCGCCGCGCAGTTCATGACAAGTCCTCATTGCTATGATTGGTGCAGGTGTTTACCGGTCCTAGCCGCAAACCTACTTACTGAGCTGGTTCTCATCGCATCAGCCCAGCTTGCGATGAGAACCAGATAGACCTGGGAATCCTTTAGACCGGCCAACGGCTCGTAGCTATCCATCGTGAAGGTTCAGTGCCGCATCGAAATCCGATTTCGAGGCGTACCAGTAAACACCGTAGTCGAGTGCAATCAGCGACAAGAAGTGCTCGCCTGCGTCTCGCCAAATCGCGAAGCCAACTGTCCCGCCCATTGGGCCGAAGATTGGATCAGATCGTACTGGCATAGCGCTTGTAGCGTCGAACAACTCTTAGCATCGGTCAAGCGTCAAGCGCAATAATTCGTACCCCCACCTTCCAAAGCGGCGACACCAACAGATCACAACGACCGTCGAGCCAGAACTACGCTATCTAGCCTGAGTTTCCGGCCTTCGTCGCTGACCTTCTGGATTTTGCTGTGAGCGTTGGGTTTTAGCCACCGCGAGCGTATTACCCACAACACGTGGAACTAGGAGTCCCCTAGGGTAGGGCCCCGAGCCGGACATCGCCGGTCCCGTGCCTAGTGACCTGCAAGTACAGTTGAGGCGACGACCAAGCAGGTGGGTAATACACCAACGGTCATGACGCGTGTCTGCTGAACAGCGGAAACGTCGATGTTGATCAAGAAAGGCCGGAAACTCCGGCTAGCCCAAGGAGGTATCGATTCTCGGCGCCGCCGGGTTGGTGGCTGTTACGCAGGATGTACTGGGCTGCGTCGTTCAGGGTGTCAACGTCGGCCGTGGCGTCTAACCAGGCGCCGTGCAGTTCGCCGTCGTTGTAATCGGCCAGGCTACCTAGCCAGATCTGTGGGCCGCTTCCTGCGGCGACAGCTTCCTGGTAGGCGTCTTACTCTGCGTTCAGCTGCTGACAATAATCGGCAAGGCCTTCGTCGGAGTGAAACTCCCATGCCTGCCAGTCTTCGTGCATAGTGCGATAGACGATCAAGCCGCCTGGAGCTTCGGGCGAAAACCGACGTAGAGCAAACCAGACACCATCACCAGACAGGGGCGTCCCGCCGCCGACCGTAACTGATCACTCCGTGCGGGCAGGTGCCACGCCTGGCAGCGTACTCCCTTGCTGAGGAAGCTCGTCGTATCCACGATCCGCCCTCGTCCGCTAGATGAAAGCAGCGTTTGCATCCATGTTCCCGAATAACGGATCTACTCCCGTCTCCAATCTTGGGCAGACTGCCGCTATATGGCCCTGTTGTTGGAAGACCTGTGGTGGCAGGGTTGCCTGGCCACCACAGGTCTGTCCCACCAGCGGACTATTGCACCTTGATCCTAGAGATACCGGTCCGACGTTGGGGTGCCGCTGACACAAACTTTACCGTTGGACAGGATTGCCGAGCCATTGGCCGCGGCAGTGTAGTTACCGCGGCCGAGGTCGTCCTTACTGTCATGCTCAGTTTTCCAGCTCTTCCGGAAAGCAAGCCCTCCACTCCAGGTTTGGTCGTGACTGTAGTGGGGTCCTGACGCGTGGACGTGCCAGGCGTACGAGACCGCAGTGACCTTGACGGTAAATCCGGTAGTGAAGTTCGCGGGGTGGCCGTTTTTCTTCTCATGAAGGTAGATGTTGGATGAGCCGCAGTTTCCGTACACCGTATTGTCTGGCTGTACTGTTCGCACAGTCGTGCGCGGGTGCAACACCAGGTTGACCTCGTCCTGTGGTACGGAGACAGTGCTGCCGTCGTCCAAAAGGACAGGCACCGTTCCCGTATCGCTGACCGGGCCGGCGACGCGTACCGCCGCGGCGTAGTGCATGGGAGCGCTGACAATGACATTTGACGACGCGGCGGCTGTCTGCGAGGCGTCGGCGGCGGATCCGAAGTTGGTCGCGAAAAATGCCGCGGCCAAAGCTGGAATGGCGGTTCCGCCGATCAGCAGCCTTTTGGTCTGAGGTTTCATCGTTTTCCTTCTGTGACATCGCCTGCAGATAATTCGCGGGGCGGTTGGATGGGGGTTGCGGATGTGAACTGGTCCGAATGGTCTTGGCCTGGCCGACTCCTACGATCCAGCACGGCGAGTTGTCGCCACTTGCATCCGGCTGACTACCCATGAATGCCCGCTAGTACAGGCTAGAGCTGCACGAACACTAACCAACCAATGTCCTTGGCGGCAGTTCAGCGGCAGGTGCCGACGGCAGTTCCGCAGCCGACCCGGCGTCTCGGGCTCGCGGTGAATGTCGCGCGTGAAGTTAGGCTGCCGTCAGGTTGGTCAAAGGTTAGATTTCTGCTGGGACCGTCGGTCTCTGGCTCTACGTTGCCTAGTTGTCGTACTCGCGGCGGTGTCGCTGGAGCCGCTCAGATTATGTTGGCCGGTCGAGCGGCGGCCGCCGTGGCGTGGCGTACTAATCAAGGAGGCCGAGTCCGCGCGCTGGTCAGACCACTCGCGGTTTGCGGTGTCAGCATTAGCGCGATAGGGCATCCCGTAGCGAGGGCATCGGCGCGCTTCTGCCGCTTGTTCTGCCTCTCGAAGGTCTGGTGAACCCCTGAGTAGAAGTGGCATTTTCGCTGTTCAAAGGTCAGTGGCAGCCGACGAGCAGAGGTGGTTCAGCAGGCAAGCCGCTTGCAAGGCACGCTCGCGAAGATGGCCTTGTCCAATTTACCCGCTCAGCGGAACGAGGTCTTCGATGCTTACTCTTGCACAGCGCCGGGTCGCGACGGTCGCAGCGTCAATGATGGCCGCGGCTGCGGTCACGTCGGTGCTCAGCGCTCCAGCCAATGCCACGACTGCCCAGACCGAGTATTGCCTGTACAAGCCTCGCGACACTGTCGCCCACTACTTCTCGCTTGCCACCTACCCGCCGGTCGTCAAGGGCGTGTACTCGGCGAACCAGACGTTCTACGTGCCCAAACCCGGCCGGTATGACACCGTCGACGGTGTCGAGTACGTCCAGCGGGCCGCATCTCCGCAGTACTGGCTGCGAACCAGCGCGATCATCCGCGTTCCCCGCACCGAGTGCGCGACGACCTGATGCACCGCGTCGGCGACCTGCTATCGGCGCCCGGAGACGGTGGCCAGCAGGTCGGCGACTACATCGGCCTCCGGCGCGCCCAAAGCACTGAAGATGTCAGCGGCGGCACGCCAGGTGAGATCCGCCTTGGAGTGATCGCCCGCGGCAGCCCGGATCTGGCCAAGCTCCATCAGCACCCGGGCCCGGCCGTACCGGCTCTCGTCGTCGTCGTAGGTTCGCAGCGCCTGTTGTGCCCAGTTGACGGCAGCGGCGTCGTCGCAGCCCAACCGGTAGAACGCGGCGAGCCGAAGTGCGCTTTCGGCCACACATTTGCGATCACCGGTTCGTTCGGCCAGTCGGAGGGACTCGTTTGGGGCGACCAGCGCGGCCGGCCGGTCGTCGAGCGCAGTCAGGCTCTCGCCGAGAGTGCCCAGGGCGATGGCCTTCGCACCCTGGTCGCCAACCTTGTCGCACAGGTTCACGGCTCGACGCGCGTACGCTCGCGCCTCAACGGGGCGGTCAAGACCGTTAAGCGACTCGCCACTGTTAATCAAGGCAATAATCTGGATTTCCTGCTCTCCGAGCGCGGTAGCCACCGTCAAGGCTTCCTGATAGAAGCCCGCGGCTTCGGCGTTACGTCTGCGACGGCCGTACGAGCTTCCGATGTTGACCAACACCCGCAGCTCGTTCAGTTGGTCAGAGGTTTTGCGGAAGAAGTCCAGGGCGCGCTCATGCAGCGGCTGCGCCTCGGCCGACCGGTACAGACCATCCAGGCAGAGCGCGAGGCTGATGCAGGCGCGGGCGGCAAGTCGCCCGTCACCGATGGACTCAGCGAGTTCGAGCGCGCGTCGCGCCGACCGTTCGAATCCAAGCCAGTCGCCGCGCAGGTGGCAGTATCGCCCGAGCAGCAGCGCGAGATGGGCGCCCGGCTCGACAACACCGGAGGTGAGTGGAATCTGCCGGATCAGCTGGAAAAGGCTGCTGGACATGCGGTCGAGCCAGGCACGCGCCGCGGAGGAGTCCGTGAAGGTCAGCCGCAATGGGCTGTGGACGACGTCCTGCGGCCGGTCGGGAACGCGGCGCGGCACCATCACGGCAAGCGCGTGCTGGCTCGTACTTCCGGCGAATGTCATCATCCGAACCGCTACCGATTCCCGCTCGGCGTCGGTTTCGGTACGGTCACTGAGTTCTCGCGCGTACAGGTGCAGCAGATCGTGAATGTGGAACATATCTGGTGTGGGGCTCTCCAACAGATGCAGGTCAACCAGCGGATCAAGCACCTCATCAACCTCGGCGGCGCTGCGGCTGAGCAACGCAGCAGCGAAATCGGCTGGCAGCTCACTGCTCGGCCACTGGCCGATCATTCGGAACGCCCAGGACTGCACGGCCGGCAAGGTTTCGTAACTCAGTTGCAAGGATGCGCGGACAGCGAGGTTGCCGAGCCGCAGCTCGTCCAATCGCCGAGTGGAGTTCGCAAGCCGGTCGGCGAAGATGGCCAACGGCCACGCGGGCCGGCTGGCGACCCGTCCGCCGGCAACCCGTACGGCCAGCGGCAATCCGGCGCAGGTCTCCGCGAGCAACGCCGCGGCCGCTGGCTCGACCGCGATCCGCGCGGAACCCGCGATCCGCGCCAACAGGTCGATCGCCTCGGCCGCGGCGAGCGGCGGCAGGACCACCCGCTCGGCGCCGGCCAACTCGGCGAGCGTCCGGCGGCTGGAGACCAGTACGGCGCAGCCGGCGTTACCCGGCAGCAGCGCCCGAACCTGGTCGGCGTCGGTGGCATCGTCGAGCACCAGCAGCATCTTCCGACCGCTGGTCAGCGTGCAGAACACCGCGCCCGATCCTGCGCATTGACCGGAATCTCGCGGACAGCCAACGAAGACAGCAACGAGCCAAGCGCGTCCGCCGCCTCTACCGGATCTCCGGAGGCTCCCCTCAGGGTGACAAACAGTTGGCCGTCCGGGAAATGGTCCCGGATCGCTTGCGCCGCATGCACGGCCAGTGCGGTCTTGCCGAATCCGCCTGCCGCGCTGATCACCACAATCGCTGGTGCGGTGCTGGAATTCTCCAGCAGATGTTCGCGAATTCGCCGCAGCTCGGAGTCTCTGCCAACAAAGTCGGCGAGATCAGCGGGGAGTTGCGCTGGCCGCATCAGCGCCGGGTCGTGTACCGCCGAACCGTCCGCCACATCAGTCCCAGCGTTGAGCACCTCGTGGTAGCTGCGTTGCAGATCCGGGCTCGGATCAATACCGAGTTCCTCGGCGAGGTCGTGTCGGACCCTGCCGTAAAGGTCCACTGCGGTGGCGTGGCGACCGGCCGCGGCGAGCGTACGGATCACCGCGGCACACAGGTTCTCGTTCAGCGGATCCTCGTGGACGATGGTCAGCAGAGGCTCCACAGCCTCTCCGGCTCGACCGGCCGCCCGTGCCGCGGTCGCGAACTCGATCACCGCAGCGGCGATCTCGCGCGATACCGCTTGAACCGCCGGATCGACGCGCAATCCTGGAAAATCAGCCAGCGGTGGGCCCGCTGCTACTGCGATGGCGGCAGCCCACTCCTCATATGCCCAGTCGCTTCTTCGCGCTTCGCGCACCCGTGCCCGAAAGTCAAGCAGGTCGACCGCGCCATCTGGCGCAGCCAGCTGGTAACCGGTCGGGACACGCTCGAGCCGAACATCCTGTTGGCCCCGCAGCATCTGCCGCAATCTGGAAACCTGTTGGTGCAACTGGTCGACCGCCGGGCTATGTTCCGGCCAGACCGCCTCCAGGAGCCGGTCGCTGGAGACCGGGTGGCCGGCATGAAGGGCAAGATACGCCAGCAGGGTGCGCTGCCTCGCCGATACCAGCGGCACGGCGGCACCGGCCCGCTGGACGCCGAACGACCCCAGAATCGTGACCCTTACTCGTCTCGAGTCCGCTGTCATCCCGAGCGCGGCCAGCAGCCGGCGACTCGTGTCCACCTGTGGGGAGCCCACCCGGCCGCGTTCGAGATCTCGGATGGTACGTACGCTCACGCCGCAACGCTGCGCCAACATCGCCTGCGTCAGCCCTGCAGCCTGCCGCGCAGCGCGGAGAGCCTCCCCCGTGGGCACGACAGACACGGACTCACCCCCGTACGCGGCACAAGCATAAGCAATACAAGTCAGCGACCGGCATTTTTTTCGTCTGACTGCGTCATGCTATGCCGTTGCGCCCGTCTCGTTGACAACTGGATCTAGCATTCGTCACTGATCAGTGACGAAGGAAATAGGGACGCTCATGAAGATGCGAAGGTTCGCACAGCTCGCTCTGGCCGCCGGACTGTCAGGCCTCGTGCTTGCAGGTGGCGTCTGGGCGAGCGCGTCACCAGCGCGGCCGCCGACGACCCGTGCTACCCGGTTCCCGGTAACCCGACCGACCACCAAGGCATCCCGGGCGATGGAGGCACCCACAACCCGATTTGCGGAAATGACCCCGTCGGACACTTCGAATCGGCCCAGCTGATCAACCACGGCAGGCAGGTCGAAGTAAAGGGCTGGACGATCGACCCGAACACCGCGGATCCGATCGCGGTGCGGATCACCGTCGGCGCGAAGGTCTACCGAGTCGACGCCAATGTCAACCGACCCGATCTCGCTGGATTCCTCGCCTATGGGACCAAGCACGGCTTCCATGCGATTCTCACCGTGCCATCCAGCGGTGCCGCTCATGTCTGGGCGACAGCACTGAACGTCGATGCTGGCAAAGACACCAAGTTCAGCACAAAGAATCTTTGAATTTTCTCGCTGCAACTGAACGCGCACGCCCTACCATCACGATGGTCCGCCGGCACGATCTAGATGCCGGCGGACCGTTTTGGCCAGGTGCATCTCCCCGGCGATATGCAGGTCATCGACCCGCCTTCAGCCCCTCCTACTCAGACATTGTCCGTGTCGAGCTCAATGAGCAGGGCCTTATTGTGATCACCGCGTACACATCATCTGGTGCTGAATACGTCGTTCGATATCCAAACGGCTCTTTCGTGCCACTTCCGAGCGTCCCCCTTGCTGGTCCTTAAAAACTACTCGAAATGGACGCGGTTTTCGGGACCATAGCGGCAGTTGTCGCGTGGCTGGGTTTCGCGAGCCTGTTCGCGTCGGTCGTCGCGAGCGACTACACTCCCGGCCGCGACCACCAGCGGAGTCCCGGGATCAAGCACCGCCAAGCTACTTGATGGGATGGCCGCGCACCCCGGCGACCACCGTCGCGTTGGCGGTCTTCCTCGTCGGTCACATCCTCGACGGAATCCTGCTGGGCATCGCCGTGTGGAGGGTCATCCCGGTCGGGGGCCGCGGTTGCCCTCGCAATCTCGCAACCCCTGCACCCGCTTTTTGCCGCAGTCGTAACGATCCCGGTGCTGGACGGCCTGGCATGGGTCCTGCTCGCCATCGGCTTCGTCGCAGCCGCCCACGCCAGCATGAACGTGCGTACGTCGACAGTCGCCCAGCCAGTGCCCCAGTCGAGCCTTCACTCACTCCCACCCGGCCTTGCGTTGTTGATCTTGTTTAGGTTGCCTATCGAAAACGGACATCTAATCGTTATTTCCGTTTTGGATAGGCAAACTAAACAAGATCAACTCACATTAAGGTCCTGCGATGGCGCCGCCGGGATATTGCCGATGCCACTTGAGCGAAGACGAACAGGAGCACTGCGACCAGGATCCCTCCCCAGCCGACCGAAATCGGGCCGAGGAGGAACAGGGGAATGGTCGCGGCGAGTGCTACCAGCGCTGAGATGACTGCGGTGAACGCGACCCGGCCGGTGACCATGGCCCCCGCGATCAGCAGCACCGAACCCGAGAATGTTTCCCCGACGGCAAGTCCCAACGACTTGTTCTGACTGATTGAGCCAACAATGAAGAGCACGAGCGAGGTAGGCAATCCGAGCGTTCCAACGGCGACCATGACAAGCCCCACCACCGCGCGAGCACCCGTGAGCTGAGGCCCTGGATCGTGTTGTTTGGGCTGCCTGATCTTCTCCGGAAAGACCTTGTGACTGTTTCCTTTTGCCACCGATATTCCGTCGTACCCGAACGCGTAAGCCAGTCCGAAGAGAACGATCAGAAATCCGACCGGTATGCCGGCGACGACAAGACCGGGAGCGTCCCAGCCGGTCGACAGACACGCTCGGAGAGCTAGGGCGAAGACGATTAAACCGGCAATGCCGAGAGCCATCCAGGCGATTTGGATGATCTGCGTCTTTGTCCCACAGGACACGGAGACGTCGACCTGATGGTCACAGTTGCGGCACTTCACCTGGACAACCGCGGAGCCTTCAACTGGGCGACTGAATGCGACCGGGTACGTCGTGTAACTGTCGGTCTTCCTCACCGAGTAGCCCGTACTTCTGACGCTCCCGCCCACCCAGCAGCCGAGCCGCTTGCGCGGATGTTTCTGGATCCGTAGAAAGCCCAACGTCAGCCCCTCTGTGAGTACGCTGAAACGACCGTCTGTCCAAGCAAGTAGTCGTGACCGGCGCCGACGTTGATCGCGACCACCGATGCCGGCTGGGGTGTGGTGATGCCGGCCGCGGGGACCTTCGCGCCGAATCCGCGAGGGTTGTGAGCATCCGTTCGGTCCCGGGAAGCAACCAACGGGTATTTATTGGTGCCGATCGCGAGAACCACCTTGATCGTGTTGCTGGTGCTCGGATCCGTCGCCCGGCCGGTGATCATCCATTTGCCGTTGATCAGGTCGCTATTATCGACGGTGCCGGTTGGTGTCCATGCGTCCGGCGACGGGCGGTTTCCGGTCCACGGGAGGGAATGTGGGGTGACACCCGCCGCGGCCTGCGCCGGGACACCGACGACGGCCAGGCCGAGGCAGTCGGTGGCCAGTGTCGCGCCGATGATGCGGAAAGCTCGCCTGCGCATATCAAACTCCGTCCGTTGAGATATCGATGAGCGCGTACGAATCGTGTTGCCGCGACCTCAAGATAAGCTGAAAGCGGCCGACGTCGAGCTTATCTACGTCCAGCCGGTAACCTCCAGCACCCGGGATCACCACCGGACTGAGGCCGGCCTTTTCCGCCGCCGGCGGACCCGCCCGCAGCAGCGCCGCAACGTCGACAGGTACGTGTAGAGCGCGTCGACCGCAACTTCTGGCGCGGCATCCGGCCACACGAAGTCGATGATCGCGTCCGGCTGACCGGCCGGCCGGCGGCCAGCGCGAGCACCGCGAGGACGGCACGCGCCTTCGGGCCGCCTACCGAAGTCTCCTTCTCGGCCTCGCCGGCGGCATGCCATGCCCGTACTGCTCCGAGAACCTGCACGCGGACGGCCACGATTTCCCCGTTCTTGACTCGTGTGTATGGAAGACGGGCGTCGCTCACCTATGTCAACACGTTCGAAGTTAACTCCCGATCCGCATCGGCTGTCAACAGAGGTGAGACAAATGCGCTGTCGCTCCACTACAGTCAAGGACCATGACCTCGTCCCCGCCGTCGAGACGAACCATCAGCGCGAAGCTGGAGCACTTGTTTCATACGGTCCGCAAATCTAACCAGCGCGAATACAGCAATGACGAGGTCTCCGCGGCGATTGCCCGCGACCAGGACGAGACGATTTCGTCGTCGTACATCTGGTATCTGCGGTCTGGGCAGCGCGACAACCCGACACTGCGGCACCTGACCGCCCTGGCGCGGTTTTTTTGGCGTACCGGCCGCGTACTTCTTCGACGACGAGGCCACCGAGCGGGTCGAGGCGGAGCTGGCCCTGTTGACCGCGATGAAGGACGCAGGCGTACGCGACGTCGCGCTGCGCGCGGCCGGTCTGTCGCCCGCGAGCCTCCGCACGATTTACGACGTGATCGCCAGGGTCAGCGAACTGGAGGCAACCGCCCCGAAAACGCCCGAATCGCAGTAGGGTTCACCCGTTCTACGGGGGAGGACGGCGTGGATCCGAAGGCACTGCGCAAACGCTGCGAGGAGCGGCTCGCCGAGGTTGCCGTTCCGCGACCATTCGACCTCGGTCAGTTCTGCGCCCAGCTCGGCGAGAGCCGGGGCCGGCCCATCGTGCTGTTGCCGGTCGCGATCGGTGGCAGCGCCGCCGACAGCCCGTCCGGCCTGTTGATTCGCGGCGACCAGCGTGACTACATCATCTACGAGCGCGACACGACTCCCGTACACCAGCGGCACATCGCCCTTCACGAAATCGGGCATCTGCTCTGCGAGCACGGCGCGGCCAGCCAACTGCCGGATGAACATCTGCGGCGGCTTTTCCCGACGCTGAGCCCCGAACTGGTCCGCCGGGTCCTCGCCCGTACCAGCTATTCGACCGACGAGGAGAGCGAGGCCGAGATGCTGGCATCGCTGATCCTGCGGGAGGGAGGCCGACACTCGGGCCGCGAGTACGCCGCCGCCCGCCCGCCGACCCGACGACCGCGGAGATCCTCCGGCGGCTTGAGTCGAGCCTGTGAGCGTCTGTCCGCGATGAACCTGTTCATCTACGCGGTCACGCTTGCCTGCCTCGCGGCGCTGGTCGTCAAGACGCGCGAGCTCTGTCGCGATCCGCGGAACCTGTCAATGCGGTCCCTGTGCCTGGTCCTTTCCGGGCTGACCGTGAGCGTCGGCATCCAGCCCTTCGTGACCGCGATCGACCAGGGCACCGGCATCTCGCGGCTGGGCAGCTTCATCGGGCAGTGCGCCGTGCTCGTCGCGGCCGGCGCGGGACAGGTCTTCCTGATCCGGATCTATCGCGCGACGCCGGCCGCCGAATCCGAAAGCCGCTGGCGGCATGCCCTGCTGCTGGTCATTCTGGCCGCCAGCGTGGTGATGTTCGTACTGAGCCCGCTCGATCCGGAAAAAGGAGTCGGCGCGGCGGGTCACCTTTCGCTGCTGCCCCGGCCTTATCTCTATCTCTACCTGTATTTCGGCTATGTCGCCGTCACGCTTGTCGCGGTCATCCGGATGTGCCTGCGTTATGCCGCGCTGACCGAACAAAAGGCACTGCGTACCGGCCTGCGGATCCTAGTCGCCGGGTGCACCGCCGGACTCGCGTATATCGCGGCGTCTGTGGTCGCGCGGACCATGCAGGACTTCCATCTCAACGTCAACAGCTGGAAAGGTCCCGTCACCACTCCGCTCTACCTCACCACCGACGCCTTGATCCTGATTGGTTGCGTTTTCCCAGCCTGGGCCCCGCAACTGGGAGCTGGCTGGCGCTGGTTCGCCAACCGCAGGGCCGGACGCCGCCTGCAACCACTCTGGCTCGCGCTCTACCGCGCCATTCCGGAAATCGCGCTGGTGCCACTCACGAGCGGCGGCTCCTGGTCGGACACCCGTCTTCAGCTCTATCGCCAGGTCATCGAAATCCGCGACGGCCAGCTGGCGCTGCGGCCGTATGTCGATCCGCGGGCGTCCCGTATATCTCTGGAACTGGCTCAAAACTCCCGACTGACCGCGCGTCAACGCGCTGCGGTCGCCGAAGCCGCGGCCCTCGCGGCCGCGATCGAGGCGAAAATCAACGGCATTCCACCAGGTGACTATGGGTCGGCCGGCCAACCGGAACCGCCCGGCGGCGCCGACGTTGCCGACTTCGCCGCCGAAATCGCCTGGCTGCAACAGGTCGCCCGGGCATTCCGGTCGCCGATCGTCGCCCGTACGCTTCAGCAGCTTCATGCCTAGTTTTGGTCACAAACCCGAGGTTTCCAGGTTCGGATCACCGCCGGATCCGGGTCAGGCGGTGGGTCGGGGGCTGCGGCGGCCGGCAGGTCGTCGACGGACTCGACGTCGCCGTTTTGAAGCAGCGTAAGGTAACGCTCGCCCCGCCGAGCCTGTTCGGCGCGCTCCTGCTCGCTCAGCCCGTCGTGCCAGTCCAAGAGCGGTCGTCGCAGCCGCCGACAACGAGATGTTCGTGGTACGCGCTGGACAACAGTGCGGACCGCAGGTCGGTTCGGAGCGGTCATGCGGGGCCGGAGCGCAGAGATGGCCATTTTGAGTTCGGCCGGCAAATAACGATGATGGCCCGACTGAGGGTTGTCACACTGGCTCGTCGCGTACGATTGTCCCTCCAATAGTTGCTGGGTCTTCGTTGATACGCGTAGGTAGTTCTCAATGGCGGCAAGGTTGGGTAGGATCCGATCCATAGGCGACGCGGCTGATGACTTTGTCGGTCAACTCGCGGAGCCAGCGTTCGAATTCGCGGCGTACTGGGCGACCGTGATGACCACTTTCGCGCTGGGCACAGCGGCCGGCGACATGACCGCCACCACACTGCGTCTGGGCTATTTCTCGTCCGGCCTGCTTTTGCCGTCCTCATTGCGATCCCCGCCGTCGTGTACTGGCGTATGCGGACGAACCCGATTCTCACGTTCTGGCTCGCTTTACATCGTCACCCGTCCGCTCGGCGCATCCTTCGCCGACTGGCTCGGGGTGTCGCCCAGCCGGGGTGGGCTCGACTGCGGTACGGGTGTGGTCAGTTTGGCGCTGGCGGTGCTGATCGCCGTCTTCGTGGTGCGTATGACGCTCGTCAGCCGCAGTAGTCTGCGTGGACCGGCTTAACGCGCGGCGTAGCGGGCCTAGGCCACATCCCACGGATTTGCTCTGATCTGGTCGATCCGACGCCGGATGAGTGCGTAACAGCCCGCGAGGACAGCAAAACCTGCCACTGCCGTACCGAATCCAACCAGCAACGCGACCACTGCGGCGTAGGTGTCAGTGGTAGGGGGCCAGCGTCCGTTTGGGTTTTTACTTGCCGGTTCGGATGGGTTGGACGGATTTACGGACCTGGATGTGGGTGCCGAGCACCACGTGCTGGGATGTTTCTCGGTCGCGGTGCAGGGCGAGTCGTACGGCTGTGCGCCCCAGTTCTTCGTGGGGGACAGCACACGGTGGTGAGACCGGGTGTGAGGTCTTCGGCAAGTGGGATGTTGTCGTAGCCAACCAAGGAGATGTCCTCGGGTACGCGAATATTGGCGTCCCGGAGTGCAGCGATGACGCCGGCGCCGACCATGTCGGTGGCCGCGAAGATCGCGGTGAAGGGGTTGCCCTGGGCGAGCAGTTTTATGGTCCTGTCGATGCCTGAGGCGCGGCTGAAGGCACCGTCGAACACCAATGATGGGTCGGGTTGGAGTCCGTATGCGTGATGGGCGGCGGTGAATCCACGCAGGCGTTGGGAGGTTGTGGTGAGTTTTTATCGACTCTGCCGAGGAAGACGATATGGCGATGTCCAGCCGA
Source organism: Fodinicola feengrottensis (assembly GCF_010993775.1). Lineage (GTDB taxonomy): Bacteria > Actinomycetota > Actinomycetes > Mycobacteriales > HKI-0501 > Fodinicola > Fodinicola feengrottensis. Next base: position 67,821 of record NZ_WOTO01000016.1, read on the forward strand.
AAGCAGGTGACTGGTGATCGCGTAAGCGCCGCCTTCGTTGTCGTATTCCACGACGGTGGCCGGAATATCGGGGCCCAGCGGTGGCCGGCCACACAAGACCAGGCGTGAGCCCGAGCGATCCAGCGCATGAGCGAAGTGGGTCATCCGTTCCAGGTGCAGGTGCTCGGTGTCCTCGTACGCACCGCCGAGGACGATGACGGCGTCGCGCGTGTTGTTCGCGCATCAGTTCTACGACATCGAGCTCGCGTTGTGGGTCGCCGTGGGTAGTGCATAGGAGGCAGAGCCGACCTTCGATGGTCGCCTGGTCCTCTACTCCGCGGGCGACCAGGGCGTGGAACGGGCCAGTGACGTCGTCGAGGATGAAGGCCACGTTTTTTTTTTGTGTTGGTGCCGGCCAATGCGCGGGCGTGCGCGTTGACGACGAAGTCCAGTTCCCGCATGGCGCGCTGCACTTTGGTCCGGGTCGCGGTGGCCACCGGGTATTCGCCGCCGAGTACGCGGGAGACCGTTGCCACTGAGACGCCGGCGAGTGCGGCGGCGACGTCGCGGATGGTCGCTCGGTCCTGACCCGATCCCCTGGTCATTCTGGTCCCTTCCTCTATCGTTGCGTCACCAGCATGACGCCCCATGGTGGCAGGCGTTGCACGCGGGAGAAGGTGCCGTCCGGGGACGCATAGGCTGTCTCGCGACGGGTGCTGCCGGCCAGCTGACGAAGCGTTTCGGTGTCTTGGCGGGACAACGGATCTGGCGCTCCAAGCGACTGCCAGCTGGCCACCACGTTGCCATGGTCGGAGTCAAGGACCTCAATGTCGATGGCGGCGCCCGGATCCAGCCCGGTTAACGCAATCTGCACAGTCGCCGGTGTTCCCAACCCGACCATCCGTTCTGCCGTTTCGCGGGTAGGAAAAGACTCGGGCGGGGCGAGCGGATGTTCGACAGGGTAGTGGTATGCGAGTGCGGTGAGGAGGCCGGATGTGTGGTGCCGGGTGACGATGCCGCCCGGTGTACGAGACAGGAGCTCGTCGCCGAGTGCGTGCAGAAACCGGTACGCGTGGAATGTGGGCTTGCCGATGCCTTGGTAGGTAAGGAGGCCGAAGCCACCGTGGAACGCGCTCGGCCCGGCGCCCTGTTCTTCGAATACGTCCGTAAAAGTCCAGTACGCGAGGGAATCCACGAGCCCGATCGACTCAAGGTTGGCTTTCACGACGAAGGTCGCGGCTGGCAGGTAGTCGTGGGTGTGGTCACGCGAAGACGGGCTTGAATTCCATTCCGTGCAATGGATTTCCGCGTCGGGAAAGTGACTTGTGACAACCACGTCCCGAAGCACGGCCAGATCCCGGCGGGTGGCGTCCACGCCGCGGGTGTAATGCGCCTGCGCGCCGTGCCCGTCCAGCGCCCAGTCGGTCGGGTAGGGGTGGCAGGAGACGAAGTCGACCGGCAGCGCCTCCCGATGGCAGTAGTCCACAAACGCTTCCAGCCAGACTGGCCGCCAGTCCAGCTCATCCAGATCCGCTGTGTTTGATACCACTGCGTGTTGGGAGATGTCCTCGGTTTCGCCGTCGAACCGGGCGTCCGGCACGAAGTTACTGGTGGCCGGTCCGCCGACGCGCAACTTCGGGTCGACGGCCTTGACCGCCTCTGCAGTTGCTTTGTATAGCTCGAAATATTCGGTACGCGTGCCGCTGAAGAAGGGGTGTAGGTTGGGTTCGTTCCACACCTCGAAATACCATTCGCGGACTTCGTCGAGGCCGTAGCGGTCAACCCAGTGCCGTACAGTGCGCTGCACGAGATCCGCCCAGCCGACGTAGTCCGTCGGTGGTGAGCCGTGTGCGCCCCACCAGAAGATGGTTGCCTTTTGTCGGGCGAGTGCGTCGGGAGCGAAGCCAAGCTCGACGGACGGCCGTACTCCGGCATCCAGTAGCCGGTCGAAAAGGTCGTCGATGTACTGGAAGTTGTCGGCACTGCCATGGCGGATGAACATGTCGTCGTGGAAGAGGCCGTGGAATCGGACGTAGGAGAATCCACAGTCTGCAGCGACGATCCGCAGTTGCTCCTGCCAGGTGGCCCTTAGGCCCTCGTTGGCCCGGCCGGCGCCGACCACCGTGCTCCAGAAGTGTCGGAGCGGTTCGCCCGACGCAGTACGCGCCGCCGCCAAAGTGATGGTCATCTGACTCATTCTCTTATGACTACCGGCAGCCCCGGCGACACCGCTGCCCGGCCAACATGAGTTTCCGCGAGTGTCGTCGCAAAAAGCGGCACGCCTTTCGCGCGTTGGTTGATGGCGTGACCCAATTCCGCCGACGGCCTATGTCCCAGGACAACATCGACAAGCTGCGTCACCTCGGCGGCCGTGAGCGGCGGCAGCCGTACCTCGCACCGCGGATCCGTCCGCCTGGCGTACGTCACCAGCAGGCGCAGGCCATCCGAGAGAGCGCCGTCGCGATAGGTGCCAAGCACCAACAGTCTTTTCGTTGCCGTGGAGCGGGCCAGATAGTGCACCAGCTCGACGGTGCCACGGTCGGCCCAATGCAGATCATCGACGAACAGCATCATCGGCTGGCGCTGCAGCAAGCGCTCGACCAACCTCGAGACGGCGATGAACATCCTTGTCGTCTCCAGCTCCGGATCGCCGACCGGCATGGGGATCGGCAGCGCTGGATGCGGGATCAACCTGCCAAGATCGGGCAACCCCGCGAAGATCTCCTCCACCTCGGGTTCGGGCCGCACAGTCAGGTGTGCCAGCAGCGCCTCGACGACCGGCGCATAGGCAAGGCCGGCGTACAGCGGATACGCACGTCCCTCCAACACGGCGAAACCTCGCTCGCGGGCCAGATCGGCCACCTCGGTAGCAAACCGGGATTTACCGATCCCTGCCTCGCCACTGACCAAGACGATCTGTCCGTGTCCACGCTCGGCCGCCGCCAGCGCCTCTTCCAAAGCGACCAACTCACGCTCACGGCCAACCAACCGCCGCGTCGTCATTCCGGCACTCTAACTCCACATCCCGCACGCCGCCGTACCTGCCGGGACACCGACGAGAGCTGGGCCAAAGCCGCCAGCAACTGTGCGAGACTTTTCGCGGGCGGACCCGGCCACCCGCAGCTACCCGAAGCCAAGATCGGCGAGATCCGGCTGGTGCTGGCGCCCGGCGAGTTCCGGCTGAACCCGACGATCGGCAGCAAGAACTTCTGGACCCAACGGACGATCCCGTACGCGGCGGTCAACGGCGCGCAGATCGTCGCCCGGCAGGAGAGTACCAGCGAGTCGCTGCTCGGCGGCGCCGACGTCCGCTGAACCAGGAGAAGGACATCCACTTCGATTACCTCGACAGTGCCGGCACCCCGTCACTACTGCGGTTCGGATGATTGGTCAGCGCCCCGAATCGGTTGACGGTCCGCAAATTTCTCGCCGTGGCGGAATGTTGGGCGGCCATGTTTACCCAGAAGAAGTCCCATGGATACAGAAAGCCCCGGCTTGTCCTGGCTGGGGCTTCTCTGTAACAGATCAGTTGAGCTTGACCGTATGGTGCGTTGCGCCGAATCAAATGTCAAGCCTGGGGCTACCTGTCAGAGTGTCCAGTCCGGCTCGGCCGCCGGTCAGCGCTGCTTTTACTAAGGACCAGAAGGTGCCCGTCCGGCCACATTCAAGTGCCGGTTAGGCTCCGCAGTACATTTGCACAGCGAAGCCACCCTGGTATTGAGTGTCGTCATTTTTGACATTGATGCGCCAAGTTTGATTCGTTACCGGGAAGGAGTCGGTGATCCTCGGACCAAATCCGCCGCCACCGACAACTACCGTACCGGCGGGGCAGTCCAAGGATTGCATCCCGGACTGGCCCGGCTCGAGTATTTTCTCGGGATTGTTTACTCGTTGGTAGTTAACGATGCCACTGCCGCATACCGCCTCAACAGTGGAGGTCACCGCGGTAGGACCGTAATTGTAGATTGTGAATGCCCACGAGCTATATTCGGCCGCTGATTCCTCGACATTGACCGTCCATGATGACGACACACCACCACCACCGAGGACTTGTTGTCCGCTAGGGCAGAATGACTGGGCGAACTTTCCTTCGCCGGGATTGACGGATGTTTCGTAGCTGACAAGATTGTAGTTGCTCAGGCCAGCGAAACACACTGCGTAGGCCTGGATTTGTGCGGAGATTGCCGAGTCATTGCGCACCATCACCAGCCACTCCGAGCCGATAGCATTGGGGAAGGTGCCAACCAGTGTGATTCCACCTACGCTGTTGTTGGATTCACCACCGCTGGTGGCCCGCATGGTTGGTGGGCATTGCTCCGTGATCTCTGTTATCGATCCCGGTCCTAGTACCACCGTGCTCGTGACGACCTGTTGCCGTGCGACGGCGGAACTGGCTGCGGTCCGCTGCGATTCGGACAGCGTCGTTTTGGCCGGGCCACGTGACGCAGCCGCCGCCCCAGTGCCGCCGGACATACACAGCATCGTGAATAACAGGGTGAGAACGCCGCTCAATAGGATTCGCGTGTCGTTTCGCAAAGGTATCTCCTCTGGTGTCTGATCCGCGATGACGATGCTGCATGCTGAGACTTAGCCACTATTCGCGGAGCCCTAACTGTAAAAATCTCCTGACTGAACACACACAGCCAAAAGGGCCGTCCGACGCGCAGACTTCTACGTCCGGAAGTTCCCCGACGCCCGCGTTGGCTGCTGAAGCCGAGGGCACGCCGGGCTGGGTGGTGAGCTGTCGGTTGAGCAGCATCATGTCGATGAGATAGGTGATGAGAGGTGGTGCCGCTCGCCCCGTAGTGCCGCACGGTCGCGTACCAGCGGTTGATTGGTTATGTCGAAGGCGTCCAGGGATAGTTCCCGGCGCCCTAGCCGGTCGGAGATCGCTTTCTGTATCCGCACGTAGCCGCTGATCTTGATGTCGATCGCGTGCAACCGTCCGGTTCCGGACGTTCCTTGCCCTCCGATTTCCAGACGTACAGCAATTCGTTACCGACGACGCCCCCGATTGGAACTGGCTGATTGCCGCAGACGGGTCGTGGGTTCACCACCTCGGGGCAACCGCATCCATCAAGGCGGACCGCGCCGACTCTGGCCGCACATCGAACAGCTATGGCAACGGTGGAACGACCATGACAGACCCACCCGCCACCGTCTCGACCTCCGTTGATCAACCGTGCTCACCAGTTATGGCTGGACTCAACCGAAACCCCATCACATGGAACGGATCCGCATCGCCCGCTGAACGTCGAGTCCGGCGGAGCGGTGCTTGACGGCGACCACGGGGAGCCGTGTCGTCCACCTCGGCCGTTTGGCGAAGTCGAAGGAGCGGGGGCCAGTTCCTACGGCGACTGACCGGGATTGCCCTTTGTGGTCGATCGGATCGCACGTGAGGGAAACCTTCGATCGCAAGATCTCGCATTTTGGTCGGCCCTTTTAGCCCTGCTCTTCTGCTGACGGCATCCTTATGTTGAGGGCGTCGCGAATCTGGATTATTCCATGGATACAGGTGCCTCGCGCCGCCAAGCCGCTGCGCGATGCAGGTTGCCACTAATCCTGTGCCGGCACCAACAGCATCCTGTTTCAGTCAGCAGAGGGAGAAGTGCATGCGAAGCGACGGGCGAAGGTCGATGAGTGGTGTCGTCGTATTGTTGCTCACGGTGTTGTGTGGGGCGGGTGGCACCACCGCGGCGGCCGCGTCCCCTGGCCCTACGAAGCCGGCACCCCCCAACCGGCCAAGGAGCGCGGTCAGTCCGGCTGACACGCGCGAGCAGGTGGTGTCAGGGGTGGTACAAGTGCGGGCAGGCCAGGACTACGGGGTGGAGAAGGACTGCCCACCTGGGATGCTGGCCACCAGCGGCGGCGAATCCAACGACAGCAACGCTGGGGTCACGCTGATTGACACATACGCCTACAACGGCGGCGCCTCGTGGCTGGTGTCGGTCCGCAACGACTCAACAACCACCGCGCAGATCACCGTTTACGCCGTGTGCTTCAGCGGCCTGACCAACTACCACCTCGTCACCAGTGTTAACACTGTTGTCTCCGGCAATTTCGAGGCCGCGCAAGCGGACTGCAGGAACGGGCAGCTCCTCGGAGGTGGAGGTTGGTCCGATTCATGGACTGTTGACCTAACCGGATCAGCGGAGGAGTATGTCACCGAGTGGGGGTACGCCGTCGTCAACCACGGGTCCACCAACGCGAGCATCACCGCCCAAGCGATATGCGGCGACGGTATCAACAACTACCAGCATATCGACGGTGGCGATAAACATTTCGGGGTAGCGGGGTACGCGGTGGAATCCGTGAGTTGCCCGGCCGGAACGGTCGTGGTGAGCGGCAGCGGGGAAGCCGACTACGGCAACCACGTCGAGAGGATTACCGACTCGTACCCGGCGAGCAATCAAACGTGGTACTTATATGCGAAGAACGACAGTCAGACCACGGAAGGATTAATGAACACATTACTGATCTGCGGATCCTGACACCGGCCGATACCCGCCGAATGGCTTCCAGGCCAACGAAGCCGGCGATAATCAGCGACAGCGACTAGTAGTACTTTGTTAGGTCGGGTCGGCATGTCGTGACGGCTTTTCTATTCTTTTCCTGGACAATTCATCTATGAGTTTACGGCGTGGCATTCGCGGGGAGCTTGAGGAGTACGTGTTGGATGTTTTTTCGGTGCGTTGCCGCGCGCCGATCAACGGGGTAAGGCGCTGGCGTATCTGCGTGGTGCGTTGACTGATGGTCAGCGGAAGTCGATGTGGCCGATGGCGGACCGGATCGGTGTGGACTACCAGCAGATTCAGCAGTTTGTGTCGTCCTCGACCTGGTCGGTGGAGCCGGTTCGGGAGCGGCTGGCGCAACTGGCCGATGAGGTGATCGACCCGATCGGATGGTTGCTGGATGACACGGGCTTTCCTAAGGATGGGAAGCATTCTCCGGGTGTGGCGCGGCAGTACAGCGGCACGTTGGGGAAAAAGATCGGGAACTGTCAGGTCGCTCCCAGCCTGCACCTGGCCACCGACGAGGCGTCGGCGCCGGTGAATTGGCGACTGTTCCTTCCCGAGCGCTGGGATGACTCGCTTGCTGAGGAATCCGAGGTGGATGCCATCGCCGCCCGGCGTGTCGCGGCGAAGATCCCTGACGGTGAGCGACACCGGGAGAAATGGCGAATGGGTATGGAAATGATTGACGAAACGATCAGTTGGGGCCTGATGCCTGGGGTGATATGCGCCGATCCCGGCTACGGTGACTGTTCGCCTTTTCGGACCGAACTCACCGACCGTGGCCTGTCATATGTCCTTGGAGTCAAAGGGGAAACCAGCGCGCATCCGGCCGATGCCCAACCGTCGTCACCAGCCAGGCCGCCCTACACCGGCACCGGCCGACCCCGAACCGCCCGATACCGCACCGAGCTCATCAGCCTCAAAGCACACGCCATGCTCGCCGTCCAACGCGATCCAAAGAAAGCGTTCCGGACCATCACCTGGCGAACCGGAACCATCGGGCCACTACGCTCCCGATTCATCATCCTCCGAGTCCGGCCAGCAAACCGGAACATTCCCCGCCGACCAGACGGCAGCCTGCCAGCGGTCTGGATGATCGCCGAATGGCCCAAAAAAAACAACGACGAACCAACGAAATACTGGCTGTCCAACCTCCCAGCAAACACAAAACCAAAGACCCTCGTCCAGTTCGCCAAACTCCGCTGGCGCATCGAACACGACTACCGCGAACTCAAAAAAGGCCTCGGCCTCGACCACTTCGAAGGCCGCTCCTGGCTCGGCTGGCACCACCACGTCACCCTCACCAGCGCCGCCCACCTCTTCATCACCAAAATGCGACTCACTGCCCCAAAAGCAACAGCGCCGGCCCACCCCTGACCCTCTACCAAGTACTCCGAGAAATCCAGACCATCCTCGCCACCTGGGCCGGCGCATGCCATACCTGCAACCAAATCCTACAAACTTAACAAAGTACTACTAGGGCGTGTCTGCTAATTGATGTGCCTCGTGGTAGGTGATGAGGGCTGCGAGGAGGACTCCGCCGAGGAAGTTGGTGGCGTATTTCTCGTAGCGGGTGGCGATGGCGCGCCATTGTTTAATGCCGCTGAAGGAAATGCGGCGTGCGGTCCGTGATTTTCTCAGTCGGGGTGCGCCGAGCTGGCCCAGGGATATCCGAGGCGTCCTGGATGAACACTCAGGGTCCATTTCCGGCCCACCTGGTGGTCTCCCGGCAAGCCGTAATCGCTACTTATCTGCTCGCCCGCGTACGGCTGGCCCGGATCGACCACGAGGATGGCCGCGCCCTTACTTTCACGTGTGACGGTCGCGACGACATCGCGCCGGGGAGCCGCATCGAGTGCGCAGTTCGCTATCGTCAAGGCTGGCAGGATGACTGCGAAAGCGGCGACGACACTGATACACAAGGTGCCCAACACCCAGGCCCAGGGTGGCGGTCCGCAGCGAATAATCCCCACGACGAGGATCACGACCAGGAAGAGAGCGGCGGACGCGAGAGCCGTTGGTATGTAGCCAGATTCCAGGCGATCGTCACGGTGGTACCAAATGGGCAGCACGATTTGCAGAATGATCCCTAACCCTATCAGCGCAAAGGTCCATACGAAGACCTTGCCGATTGTCCGTTCGTAGCAGTCCTCGCGTTCCTGTGGGCCATGGCCGCAATGTAGCCGGCAGAGCCAGCGATCGTCGCCGGTAATCCGGTGCACGTCCTGATAGCACCCACTTGCCGGCGCTTGCGTGCAACTACTTAAACAAGCCAACCAACCAGGGTTGACCACTGTTCAGGTATGAATCAGTGAGCCGATGCTGGATAGTGGCAACTTGCGACGCGGTAACCGTGGGCCTTTCGTAGGATCACCGGGTCTTCCTAAGTCGCCAGGCAAACTGACCGATCGCCGCGACCAACAAGCCGATCATCAACACCGTAAGTCCGCGTCGGATCAGGTTGTCCCAGCCACCGCTCATGAAATTGAAGCCGATAATCACGATGCACAACACAATCTGCGCCGTACTGCTCAGCAGTCTCCGTCTCATGAATCCAAGGTAGGCCGCGGATCGCCGCACGCACTTCGATCAACGCCACCGCTGCGCCTTCGGCAGCCTACCCCGGACCATCCGTACCAGACCACGCGCGCAGCACGGGCCAACGAGTCCCTGCTGGCGGCCCGATTCCTCGTACATACCCGCGGATCAGCTGGACACCGGGATGCAGCTCACCACGTCCCACTGGCCGAGCGTGCGCCGCTCATGGCGCTGCAGCGTCACCTCAGGATTCACCGAATCACCAGGCACCACAACATCACCTCCGGCGCTCCAGCGCTGCTACCGACCGATCGGATAAAGGACAACCCGCCACAACACGGTCCCCTTCAGGCCGGCACTGCCGCCGATCCGACAGCCCGTTCAGCAAGCAAGAAGGTAGGAACTGGGCGCAGGAGGCACTTGACACCGCCCGTAGAGACACGTTGCTGGGGGCTGTGTTTATTGGTATAGCTCCTGGGACCTAGGAGGCACCAGCGACTGATGTGACAGTGGAGCGGGCTCCGGGTGGGGCTGTGCCGGCGCCGGCGGATGTGGTGATCGGGCTAGCTAAATTCCCCATTGTTGCTAGATCATTTTCCCAGTTGAATGTCGTCCGCCGTGGCGTTCGCGCGCTGGTCAGGGTGGACTACTGGCCGTGCGTCGAGCCGGCCCCTCCAGCTCCGCGGCGACGCTGGTGGCCCAGGCCAGCTAGCCGGTAGGGACGTCGTCGTCGCCGCTGGCAGCGAGCATCTCGGCGGCGAACGCGCGTACCGTCTCCAGCATCCGCCAGCGTCCTGCGGCCCCCAGTACGACCAGGCTTTTGTCCACCAGCCGGCCAAGTACGTCGGCCAGCTCGCCAGCAGGCTGGCCCGGGTTGGTGGCGGTGACCGCGGCCAGATCGAAGCCGCCGACAAAAAAAAACCGCCAGCCGGCGAAAGAGCGACCGCTCTCGCGGGTCGAGCAGGTCGTGGCTCCAGCCGATCACCATCCGCAGCGATCGGTGCCGCTGATCGGTACCCCAACCTCCGGCCACCAGCCGCAGCCGGTCACGCAGGGCCGTACGCAGGCCGTCCATGCCCAGCGAGCCGATCCGCGCGGCGGCCAACTCGATCGCCAGCGGGATCCCGTCCAACCGCGAGCACGCGTCCGCCAGTAGTCCCGGCTCAGCTGCGAACGTACGGTCGACGGCCCGCGCGCGGTCGGTGAGCAGCTCTTGCGCTTCGACGCCGAGCGAGCGGCGGCACGACCAGCGTCCGTTCGGCTGGCAGGCCGAGCCGTTCCCGGCTGGTGGCCAGCACGGTGATGCCCGGGCAGCCGGCCAGGATCCGCTCAACCAGCGGCCCAACCTCGTCGTTGACGTGTTCGCAGTTGTCCACCACGAGTACGCCGGCCTGGTCGCCGAGCTGGTCGAGGATGGCGTTCGTCAGCGGCTGGCCCTGCCGTTCGACGACCCCGATGGCGGCAGCCACCGCAGGCACCACAAAACCGGCCCGTACCGGCACCAGATCCACAAAGGCGGCACCGGCCGGTGCGACTTCCATGGCCAGTCGGGACTTCCCGACGCCACCGGGCCCCAGCAGACTGACCAGGCGGTTCTGGGTCAAGGACGTCAGCAGCTCGGTACGTTCGGTGGCCCGTCCGACGAAGCTGCTGGCCGCCCAGGGCACAGCCACCCACCTCGGCACGGCCGTCGCCAGCGACCGGCGGTCGGTGACCCCGGCCTTGCGCAGCAGCGACGAGACGTGACTTTCGACCGTACGGATGGAAAGGTGCAGCCGCTCGGCGATCTGCGCGTTGGTCTGGTGCTCGCCAATCGCCGCCAGCACCTCAGCCTCCCGCGCCGAGATCGTCTCCCTCCAGTTCGCACTCACACGGCCATCATCTTCCGTACTGGCCACGATGTGTCGTATGCGGAGGAAACCGGTGCGCAAAGTCGGTTCTGCGATGTCGATGTCGTCGGATGGCTTCGTGACCGCTTCGAACGCTGGCCGCGAGAACCTGCCAAGGTGGGGGTGTGGCTGTCAAATACCGCGCCGTCCGGTGGTCCAGTTTCAGGATCTCCCTGTCGTGGTGCCGTCGTGGGGCGCGGTCTCCGTGGCAATGACGGCGAGCAGGCCAGGAAAGCGTGAGTCCAGATCGTCGGTGCGTATGCTCAAAATTCGGCGAGCGCCGTCGATTCGTTCATGGATCAGACCGGCCTCGCGCAGGATCTTTTGGTGGTGCGAGAAGGTGGAGCGGCCGATCGTGAGCCCGGCGGCCCGGTAGAGGTCGTTGCAGGGTGACGAGCCCAAGCCGGCGAGGGTTCGTACGGCGAGGAGGCGGACCGGGTCGGCCAATGCGCCGAATACGTCGGTCAGGGTGACGGTCTCGATCGGCGGGTGCCTGCCATCACTGCTCATACGTACAAACTAGGCTGGCCTTTAGTCGATGTCCATCGTACTGTTCGATGACTGTCGACATAAGGAGTGCCCGTGGCAACTGACGCCTGGACCACGTCCTTTCTCGCCTCTCTCGCCGGGCCGGACCTGACCCTCCCGTTTCCACCGCGGACGCGTACGTTCGCCGACCAGACGATCCGCCAGACGGTCCGGCTGCGGCGCGGCGGCACGGCGGTACGACTGGTGCGAGCAACGAATTCGGGCGTGAGCCGCTGGTGATCGACGAGATCGTGTTGAGCAGCCCGTCCAAACGCGATGTGCCGGTCGGCCGCAAGGGCCTTGCGCGCTGGGAGATCGCGGCCGGCGCAACCGCGATCAGCGATCCGGTCCCCGTGACGGTCGAAGCCGCCGACGAACTGACGATCAGCTGCTTCGTAGCCACTCGGACCGAGCCCGCGACCTATCTGCACTCGGCCCAGCGGACAGCCCAGATCGCGCCCGGAAACCAGCTGTGCGAACGGCAACTGACCAAGGCTGAGACGTCTTCGTCGGTCTACTGGATCGGCCGTGTTCTCGTCGACACACCTGCGCAAGGTCCGGTGCTCGTCGCCGTCGGCGACTCGATCACCCGCGGAGACGGCACGACAACCGACGCGGACCAGCGTTATCCCGACCACCTGCAACGGCGACTGCCGAACGGCGCGGTCGTACTGAACGCGGGCCTCGGCGCAAACCGGCTGCTGCGACCGGAGCTCGGTCCACCCATGACCGAACGGTACGAACGCGACGTGCTGTCTGTCGCCGAGGCCACCCACGTCATCATCATGGGTGGGATCAACGACATCGCGTTGCCGGCAATGCTGGGCGAAACCCGTCCGAGCGCCGCCGAGCTCGTGGAAGGCCTGCGTACGCTGGCCCGCCGCGCCCAGGAGCGCGGCATCCGGCCACTGCTGGGCACCATCACGCCGGTCGGCATCAGCCGTATCGACGACTTTGTCGCGTCCGGCAATCAGGACGTACGCCTGGCCGTCAACGACGCCCTAAGAGCACAGACCGAATGGCCAATCGTCGATTTCGCCGCCGCTGTCGCCGACGCCACCGACAGCAATCGGCTGGCCGGTTATTACGACTCCGGCGACGGGCTTCACCCGAACGACGCCGGAGCCCGCGCACTCGCTCACGCCATCGAGCTGGCCCGTTTCGATATGGCCTAGTTGTTGCTCGGTACGTCGAAGAACCAGCGGGTGCCCGACCTGAGCATGCTGGGCAATGGGCTAGCCGACGCCTCTACTGGGCAGAGCCGGCCGACCTCAACGCAGCCGCCTAGGCGTCGTACAGAGCGGACAGGAGTATGCCGAGGCGTGCGCGGCCGCCGCCGCGGCTCAGGTCCAGCAGTCTGCCCTGCAAACACAGTTCAACGGCCGAAGCGCCGCCCTAGCGGTGCTGCAGAGGACGTACGCATCCAGCTCGCCGCCGCGGTAGCGATGGATACCTTCAATCTCCAGTTAGGGGCCCAGTATTTGTCCGCGCTCGGCCCGGGCGGCGCGCCCGCCTCGGCCGCCGTGCGGGCCGTGGGGTTCGCGCTCATCCAGCGCGGCAAGCCGTACGTGTTCGGCGCGTCGGGCACCGGCTCGTATGACTGTTCGAGCCTGGTGCAGGAGTCATACCGGTACGCAAGCATCTCGTTGCCACGTAAGGCCCGGCCGCAATGGCGCATCATGCGGCCGGTGCAGGTCAACGCCTACTTCCCGGTGACATACTTTTTCCCGACAGACCGGAACAACTGGGACACCATTCACCACGTCGGGACCTACCTCGGGAATGGCGAGATGATCCACGCGCCGCAATCAGGCGACGTTGTCGGATCGCGCCCGTCTGGTGGGTGGAGTTCTTCGGCGCCACCCGGGTGGTCGGCGCGGTGCCGCCGGGCCAATCCGGAACCATCCCCACCTTTGCGTCCAGCGTCGGAACCCCGTCACGAGGCACGCAAACCGAACTGTCCACTCCTCAACCGCCGGCGAGCAATCCGCCCATGACGAAGCCACCTGTGACCAAACCTCCTGTGACCACGCCTCCGGATGCGCCATCGACGCCTCCGGGCACCCCATCGACGCCGGGAATGCCCAGCAAACCTCCTACCGACCCGCCATCCCAGACTTCACCGCCAAAACGCTCGATTCTTACTCAGCTCCAGCGGCTGCTCCGTGGTCTCTAAGCTCCCGTCGAAGGGCACTCAGCACCGTTGCTCGGTGGTTCAGAGGGCATTGAGTACCGCGACCATCTGGGCCACTGTGTTGTCGGCAACGGCGTTGAAGCCAGGTTTGAGGAATGGGTCGGCCAGCCTTGCGATGCCGTTGAACACGATCGTTGCGTGATACGTGATCGTGGTCCCGTCGGGTACGGCGGTGAAAGCAAGATCGTCCGTTGCTGTCGCGGTCTTGTTCTTGCCCACAAAAATCAGCCTGGTCTCTTCCATGTGGAAGAGCCGATAGGTGAGTTCAGTTCGACGGCCCCGGAATTCGGAGACGTTGTGCCATTGCGCGCCAGCCTCGATTGGCCCGATACCGACCCGCGTACAGGTCACGGTCCCAGGATCCCACACCTCGGTGTTCGCGAAATCCTTCAAATAGTCAAACAGCGGCCGGACCGGCTGGCGAACGGTGAAGGTACGCTCGACATCCATAACCACTCCCTCATAGGATCCGGCGTTGGTCGGTGACCAGGCGCTCGTTGTTCAGCAAGAGATTCGTCACCGATAGAGCGCCGGTTCACCGCACAGAAGCAGCGGCGGGTCGTCCTCACCGGCCGCCGTGAACGGGTGCGGCCGCCGGTGAAGTTGGTAGGGCCGTGTTCAGTTCGGCGGACTTACGGCGGCGGTTCGAAGGCGACGATCGACCCACGTGACGTAAGAGTGGGAGGCGTGCTGGTCTTCGCTCCGGCGCGGTTGGAAAGCTCCGTCGTCGGTGCTGCGGCTGGATGGGCTGAGCTACAGCGGCGTGCTGCAAGAGAAGGAGACCGGACATTTCCTTGACTTACTACGCACTGGTACAACCTACGTATCCGGCCGAAGACACCGATCCGTGGGCGACCCGAGCGGTCGCGCTGACCTCCGCGCACACCGACCGGGTCTGGACCTGCGGGCACCTGACTGACGACCGGCTGCTCGCACTGCACACCACGGTTTACGCGTACGAGTTCGCCGACCGTGACGCCCCGACCGCTTTTTTTTCGCCTTCCCGCCTGGCTTCCCCCGTCGCGCGCCTACCACTCATCGGAGGTGACCTATTTCTTCGACCAGGGATTCCCGTACACGTTTCGGCCCGACCAGCGGCTACTGTCCGACCAGCTGATCAGCTACTGGGCGACCTTCGCCGCGAACGGTGATCCGAATCGCGCCGGGCAACCACACTGGGCGCCATTCAACGGCCGCAACGCGCAGTCTCTGGCGCCAGGCGCGGTGCGCGGCGTCGATCTGGAGGCCACCCACCACTGCCAGTTCTGGTCTACTGTCTGACCCGTCCCGCGCCACTAACATTCCATCTCTCGAAGGGAATACTCCCATGGATCACCAAAAGGTCATGGACGAGTTGACCAAGCCCATCTCGCAGTAACTGATCAACTCGGCCATTCCGGCACGGTTCGCTTTCAACGGTGAAGACGGCTTTCCGCGGGTCGTTCCGATGGCGTTTCACTGGAACGCGGCGGACATCGTCATGTGCACCACGACAAACTCACTGAAATACCCGGCGCTGCGAAAGTTTCCGAAGGTGGCGCTGACCATCGACACCGAGGGTTTCCCGCCGCGGGTGTTGCTCATTCGTGGCACGGCCAGCACCGAGCTGGTGGACGGGATTCCGCAGGAGTATGTCGACGCCTCGCACAAGATCGCGCCGCCGGCGGGGCATGCGGAATGGGAGGCGGGCGTACGGTCGCTCTATCCGCAGATGGTGCGGATCACCATCCGCCCGGAATGGGCGCGCCTGCAGGACTTTCAGACCACCCTGCCGCAGAACGTGGAGAAACTGATCCGCGCCGCGCAAACCCAGCAAGGCAGCCACAGTTAGCGGCAATGCCGGTTAGTTAAGGGCTTGCGTGTGTTGTCAAGGTTGGTTCGGTGCAGTCTGTTCGACGACCTCACCGGGGTGTGTAGCGATTCATACCCTTCAGTGCACCCAAACAATCGGTCCTGTTGGGGGCTTGACCTGGACTGCGGTCCAGGTAGCAGGCTTCTGCGTCCGTGACGACTTTCGTTGAGGAGCAAAAAATGTTTGTACTCGGCACGATGCATTTTGGCACCCGGCTGGACGAGCGGACTTCCTTTGAGCTATTGGACCGATTTGTGGACGCCGGTGGCACCAGAATCGATACCGCCAACTGCTACGCGTTCTGGAGCGATCCCAGTGGCCACGGTGGTACGAGCGAGGCACTGATCGGGCGGTGGCTGAAGCAGCGGCCGGGCATGCGGGACAGGATCCAGCTGAGCACGAAGGTCGGCGCGGAGCCGGGCGAGACCGGGCAGTGGCCGGCCAACCGGGAAGGGTTGTCCGCGACCGCGATCAAGGCCGCCGTCGAGGGCAGCCTCGGCCGGCTGGGCGTCGACCGTGTCGAGATGTACTGGACGCACATGGACGACCGGTCGGTGTCCTTGACCGAGGTCTCCAGAGCGCTGAACGAGCTGGTCAGCGCCGGTGTCGTCGGTCGGCTGGGCGCGTCGAACCAGCCGGCTTGGAGAGTCGAGGCGGCCCGCCAGGTGGCTGCGGCGAACAACTGGGCGGCATACGGCGCGGTGCAGCTGAGCTACTCGTACCTCCGGCCGCGACCGGAGGCGCTAGTGCCGGGCAACGTCCACGAGCACGGCTGGGCGACGTACGAGTCGCTGGACCACGTCCACACCGAGGGCCTCGAGCTGTGGGCGTACAGCCCTCTGCTTGTGGGCGGGTACACCCGACCGGAGCGCCTTCCTGAGGCGTACGAGCATCCAGGCACCACCGCCAGGTTGGCTGCGCTGGACGAGCTGGCGAGCGAGCTCGACGCCACCCGTCATCAGACCGTCCTTGCATGGTTGCTCGCCGACGCGGCCGTACGTCCCATCGTCGGCGTCAGCACCGCCGCGCAGCTCGACGAGGCAGCCGCTGCCGTACGGATGACCCTCACCGCCGATCAGTTCAGCCGCCGCCTCACCACTCCCGCCTGACCGGTCAGGTCCATCGGTCTCATGTCATCGTGAGATGCGGGATTCGATGCCGGCGCACCGCGCCAATCACGTATGCGTTGACGGCGCGGCAATCGGCATGAGTCGTCCACGCCAACGCAGCCCAGCGTGGCCACCAATGTCTCCCCGCTGGCCAGCGCATGCGGCCCGAGCTGTGGGCGGCCCGCCGCCGTGGCTCAGATCCAGCACCCCGCGCTGCAAACGCGTTCACCAGCCGCAGCGCCGCCTTGGCGGTGCTGGAAAGGACGTACGCATCCCAGCTCGCCGCCGCAGTGGCGATGGATACCTTCAATCTCCAGTTGGGTGACCAGTATTTGTCCGGCGCTCGGCCCGAGTGGCGCGCCCGTTCCGGCCGCCGTGCGGGCAGTGGCGTTCGCGCTCGCGCGCCGTGCGTTCGCCCGCGGGCAGTGGCGTTCGCGCTCGCGCGCGCGCCGCCGCAGCGCGATGGATACCTTCAATCCAGTTGGGTGACCAGTATTTGTCCGGCGCTCGGCCCGAGTGGCGCGCCCGTTCCGGCCGCCGGCCGCCGTGCGGGCAGTGGCGTTCGCGCTCGCCCAGCGCGGCAAGCCGTATGTGTTCGGCGCGTCGGGCACCGACTTGTATGACTGTCCGAGCCTGGTGCAGGAGTCATACCGGTACACGGGTATCTCGCTGCCACGTACGGTCCGGCCCGCAACGGCGCATCACCCGGTCGGGGCAGGTCAACGCACTACTGCCCGGTGACCTGCTCTTTTTCGCGACAGACCGCAATAACTGGGACACCATTCACCACGTCGGGATTTACCTCGGGAACGGTAAGATGATCCACACGCCGCAATCGGGCGACGTTTGTCCCGATCGCGCCCGTCTGGTGGGCGGAGTTTTTTCGCCGCCACCCGGGTGGTTGGCGCGGCGCCGCCGGGCCAATCCGAAAACCATCCCCAGCTTCCCGGCCAGCGACGGAACCCCGTCACGAGGCACGCAAACCGAGCCCCCAGTCCGAAACCGCCGACGAGCAGTCTGTCCGCGACCAAACCGCCGGTGACCAACCCACCCGTGACCACGACTCCGGATGCGCCATCGACGCCGGGAATGCCCAGGCATATCTCCTTCCAACCCGTTATCCCAGACTCCACCGCCAAACCCTCGATTCTTGGTCAGCTCCAGCGGCTTCTCTGCGGTCTTAACATTCCGCCGTCGAACGGCAATTGGCATCGTGTTCAACTCAACCTCAGGTCACTGGGGGATCCAGTCGCTGTGCAAAGACTCGGTCCGATCTGGTCGCTGTCCAGTGTTGCGATCATTTTGATCTCCGCTCGGGAAAAATACGGTCCTTTCTGGTAGTCAGCATGGTCGGCGCCTTGCGCGAACACGGCCTGGGCTTAGAGAAGGACCCGCTCAAGAGTCGCTATGTTGCAACGGTTCCCGTCATTGACGAAGAGGCGATCCGAGAGTCAATACAACGAATCTTTGACGACTATTACGCCAATCTCAGGTTAATCAAAGAACGGAGACCGGCTGAAGCCCGAGAGTCTCAAAACTCTCGGCTTAGGCTTATTGGCATCACATATCAAAACTTGAAGTCCTCCACGCCTTCAATGATGGAACTTCTCGTACGAATCACCTCGTACTCAACAAGATGCTTGTCGAGAACGGATTCTATCCGGTGGTCCTTTCTATGCCCAACTCCCCTCAACAGTCGCCTGATGACTGGACCGCTGAACTAGAAAAGAGCAAGATGAAAAACTATTCTCGAAGTGGAGGCGAAGATGGGTCGCGAGGTGAATACCCGCCCCCGCACAAGGACGCAGTCCTCCCAATCCATGCGATTTTCGAGCGCCAGCTCGTCGGGAAAGGCATTCCGGAGTACTTTCCGGGCACCTCCTCAGAGGACGACTCGCCTGGTCGGTCATTGAATGCCGAACAGAGCGATGATCCAGCGGTCGAGGCGCTCAGGCCAGCGTCTCGCGAGAGCGGGGCGCCGCAAACAGAGATACAGCGGATCAGTTTAGCAACTTCTCACCTCGTGACGGCTATATTCCCGACGAGGATGACGATTACAGTGACTTGCGCTGAAAGCAGCACCCTCTACGTGCTGCCCCTTCGCCGGCATGACGGGATAAGAAAAACGGCTGGGCGCCGCACTCACCGACGTCCTGTCCGGTCGCCAGCCCCTTGCGCTGTTCGCCGTACGGGCGACCAACCATGGGCTTCCATGCGGGTCAGCTGGCGGGAAAGCCGGCCCTTCGACCAGAACATCTCGTCCGCCACTGCTTGCTGGCTGATTTCCTGGCCGGGGTGGCGCCGAGATGTATGAGGATGTGGCGCTCGACTGGTGACAATGTGGGGACCGGTCTGAGGTCCGTAGACACCCGCCAGCGCATGCGATCCGGGTACTGCCAGGGCTGAGCGCCACGCCTCGCGCTGCGGAGTCGCCCCGCTGCCGGCCGGTACGGCGGGGCGGCTTTGGCGTCTGTCAGAGTGCCAAGGCTGGCAGCTTGCCCTCCTGGTCTAGGTCGAACTCGCCCAGTTCGACTCCGGCCACGAATGCATCCCACTCAGCCGGCGAGTAGGACAGCACCGGGCCTGATGAGTCCGTACGCATGCGGATCTCGCCTCCCGCGAATTCGACCGTCGGGAAACCTGAGAGGACACCACCCGTGCGCACGTGGTCGACGAATAATTGCCAGTTTATTGGGAGCACGAATAAAACTGGGGACGCTTCGCCAAGTTTGGTGTCACGGATGAGAATCTGGTCATTTGATCCCACTTCGACGCATTGTCCTTGTCCGTTGGACCGGACGACGACGTACGCCAGTTGACGCACGCCTGTTCGTTGCTCATGTCTCGAACTCCTTTGCGATCTGGGTGAGCAGTTCTCGTGAAGACTTGCGGTCTAGAGCCTTGTTGGTGATGCCTTCGAATGCCCAGACATGGCGTTCGACTTCGGCAGGCTTGTTGAGGTAGGCCGCACCGGTCAGGCCCTCGGAATAGACCGTGGTCGGCTCGGAGTCCGGCGGAAAGTCCAGCACCACAAAAGACCCGGACGCCAAGGCGCCTCGGTGGATGCCCGCACTGAACGGAATGATGCGTACCGTCAGGTTCGGCAGGTCATCGATCAGCTTCACGAGGTGCCGCAGCTGCGCGGCCATGACTTCCTCGCCACCGACGGGTCGGCGGACGGCGGCTTCGTTCAGCACGATGTCGAATCTCGGCGCGGTGGGCCTCTGCCGGGTGAGCAGTCCAGCTCGGCGGGCGCGTACGTCCACCAGCTCCCGTACCTCGGTCTCGGTGATCAACAGGCCCTCCGCGTCAGCTCGGACGACGGCACTGGCGTAGTCGCGAGTCTGTAGGACTCCGGTGATCAACTCGGTGTGATACTCCCGCAGCGAAAAGGCGAGCGCCTCCAGCTCTAGGTACAGCTGGAACCAGCCCGGGATGGCCGTTGAGTCGTACCACCAGCCCTTGACCTTGGTCTGGGCCAGCAGGGTCACTAGGTGCTCGGTGGTGTCCTCGTCAGCGTCGGTGAATCGGGCCAGCGCCTCGATGTCCATCGTCCGTACGGTGACGCCGTTCTTGCCGCTCTCCAGCCGCCACAACTTGGCCTGGCTCCACTCCAGTTTGCCTGCCAGGTCTTCCTGGCGGAGTCCCTTGGCCTCGCGCAGCCGGGTCAACGTACGACCGAGCTGGCGCCTGGCGATGGCGGATCCTGCCGGTTCCGGTTCCGTCATTGCTCACCTCCCTTTTTCATCTCGGGTGAGTTTCACGCCGTATGAATATCGCACGCCGTCACCCGAAGCAATGAAGTTCCTTTTCGAGTACCCATCTAGCTGCACTAATGATGAAAAACTCGATATGAGTATTGCAAGAGTAGCCCTCTCGGTGCACTCTCATGCGCATCCCGCAACGGCGCAACCACGGGAGGCAACAGGTGCCGTACCAACGCGAGCACGAACCGCACAAGATCCAAGCAACAGTGGTGATGGGCCCTGGAGTCCGGGAGATCCATCGAGAGCTGGCCCAACTGGTCGACGACGCCAACGTCCGCCTGCAGCTGGCTCGAGCGCGTCACGAGATACGGGCTGTCGACTTCATCGGCGGGCAGCTGAGCGCATACCGGACCGTCCTGAGCGGGGACCTGTTCACCGAAGGCCAGTCATGACGCGCCCGAGGTACGAGCACAACCTGCCAGCACGGCTCCAGCCCGAGAGGCTGGCCCAGCAGATTGACCAGCGGCTGGCGGACGAGCGATTCACCCTCACGCCCGGGACGCTGCCGCAGATCCGCGGCTGGTGGTTCCACGAGCTGCATGCCTGGGGTGCTGTGCACAGGCCGTTCCCGATCGACTGGGACCTCGATCTGGGATTGGCATACACGGACGCCCGCCAGGACACCGAGCACGTAGCTGATGTGCGCCTGGTCGTCGACACGCCGCTCCTGTAAGAGCCGGTCGGCCGGTCCTGGTGCAGGCGATCACCCGGGACCGGCCGGGCCCTCCATCGCCCAGCCCGCGCAAGACCGATCCCCATCGCCGCGCGGGTTGGGTCTCACTCTCTGGAGGCGACGTGACCCACGTCCTCACCCACGAACACCAGCAAGACGGCCCCACATCGCTACAGGGCCTGCGAAACGTGTTCGCTGCAGCTGCACCCTCGTACCTGACCAGTGACGTCTCCGACCGGCTCTTCCACGCATGGGTGGCAGCCCTGCAAGCTTTCGCGTCGCAGATCTGGCGGATCGACTGGCGGGTCTTGTGCGACGTCGCCACCACCGACTACCCGACGGACCCGGAGGCCGTGCAGGCCCGCCTGGAGATTGCCGTCGGCCTCATCCCGGTGATGCCGAGGCAATTGACGCGGCGCCCTGACACGCGCCCGATCGTTTCGGAGTGGCGCGCGGCTGATGAGCTTTTCGATCCGGCCGCTATTGCGATGACCAAGCAGCGTGAGCAGTCATGATGCCGTGCTGCGAGGACTGCGACCACGTAGCGGGAGAGCGCGGTACGTGCCCCGGCTACGGCCTGGGTTTGTTGGTGCCGCAGGCATCCCTGGTGGCAAGGACGACCAAATGAAAAGGCGACCAGTCGTACGGACACCACAGCAAACGGAGGCGCCGGCTATGGAGCTGGGAATCTTCAACGAGGTCTATCTCACCCGAACCTCGGGCGCAGACCGAGTCAGCACACCGATCTTTGAGGCTGTCCAGAGCAGCCTCGGGCAGGTTGACTCCACACAACCGTCCAACGTGGACCGAGCCGCCCCGGCAAGGCTCGTCGTCGACCCGACCGCGCAGGGGTTTGCTCCCAGGACCAAACATCGGCGACTCCGACCAAGTCCACGGCCGCGAATCCTGGGGTCCCGCGCGCAACCCGACGTACGAACGAATCTCCCCGTGACCGCTGTCGCGCAGCGGCCTGCGGCAGCCCACGACAACCCGCAGGATGGCGCACAGAGCGACTGCCAGTCGTGCGGAACCCCAATCATCTATCAGAACTCTCGCGCGGCTTGGGTGCACACCATCACTCGATTCGAGCCGTCCCGGGTGGGCGATGCCGTGGTCGTCACCAGCGGAGCACATCTGGCGATGCCCCAGGAAAGCGAGTCCTGATGAGTGCCACAGTCACAACGGACCCGACGAGCGCACCCGTCCGCATCCAGCCTCGCGGCGGCCCGCAGCCGCCGCCGCGGGTGTTCTTCCTCTGGCGGACCAAGGACCCTAGCGGCGTATCCGGGACCGGATGCGTGGCGTGGGGTGTGGAATGGCCGGACGGGCACGCCGCAACGCAGTGGAGCGGCGATCGGTACGGCATCGCGCAGATCACCGAGTGGGAGCGAGTGCAGGACATCCTCACGATCCACGGCCACGGCGGCGCTACTGAGTTGCGTTACCTCGGTCCGCTGGTCTGCGACAGCTGTCTCACCATCCAACCTAGTCACCGCGGCGAGAGCGGCACGCCAGATCGGATGAGGTGAATCCGCAATGATCTACCCTGAATTCGATGCTTAGCCTCAGGCGCAACCGCGTAGGGCGTACCCGCTCTCGGCCGCAAGGAATTCGCGCGTCATAAGCGCGGCCACCTCATCGCCTATTGTTGCTTCCGCAAAGAAAGTTGTCGCCACCAATCGCTACATTGATTCCTCCTGGTGAATTTGTGCTCACTCGGGAGGATGTCAGAAACGCTGTATCGAGTAGGAAAGTAGCGGAGCATGGCCGTCAATCTCATCAAGAACGCACGTCAAGGCGCTCATTCTGCTGACAACCCGGACATGCAGACCGAACTCAGGAACGGGTACCAGATGCTCGTCAGAGTGGTGGAAATTCAGCAAGACGCCATCGACCAGCTTATGGTTCGCGTCGCGGACTTGGAAACCCAGCGCATCGAAGTGGGCTGGCGTGATGAACTCGCACCCGCACACCCCGAGCGTACGATCGCCGGCACGTTCCCGCTGCGGTTCAAGAATCGGAATACCGATCGCACAGGGCCGGTGGCAGCCGCAGGTCCGCACGCTACCCTGCCGCTGAACCGCTCGTAGAACTGGCGACGCTAATCGGTTTGACCGACATCGAGCACGAGGTCGAATTTCTTATCGCTGAGCGAAAGCGAAAAGCTGTGGTGGCGAGCGGGTATGCCGGACGCCGCACCCATGAGGCATATGGTCTTCACCGGTAATCCGGGAACAGGTAAGACCGTCGTCGCGCGTCTGGTCGCCCGCATCTACGCTGACCTGGGTTTGCAGACCTGCGGGCACCTAGTGGGCGTGTCTGTTAATTGATGTGCCTGGTGGTAGGTGATGAGGGCTGCGAGGAGGACTCCGCCGAGGAAGTTGGTGGCGTATTTCTCGTAGCGGGTGGCGATGGCGCGCCATTGTTTGATGCCGCCGAAGGCGCGTTCTACGGTGTTGCGTTCTTTGTAGACCTCGGGGTCGAAGGCTGGTGGTCGGCCGCCGGTTGAGCCTTTGGCTTTGCGATGCTGGATTTGGTCGCTGCGCTCAGGAATCGTGTGGGGGATCTTGAGATCACGCAGCCGCTGGCGGGTCGAGGGGTGTGAGTATGCCTTGTCCGCCAGCAGCCGGAATTTCCTGTCGTCGCCCTCTTTGTGAGCGGTGAGCAGCGGTATCAGATACGGGTTGTCGCCGGCTTGGCCGGCCGAGAGCAGGACGGTGACCAAGCAGCAGAGGGTGTCGGCCAGGGCGTGGATCTTGGTCGTCAGCCCGCCGCGGGATCGTCCGATCGCGTGGTCGGCAGGTTCATCGGGCCGATTCTTGTCATTCGAGGGAGCCCCCTGTGTCCGGCTTAGGGGCGCCGGCGGCGTGTTGATGCACACGGACGTTGGTTGAATCAACGGACAGCAATCGCATCAACTCAGCGCCACCATCCGGTGTCCCCGCTTGCACAGTCGTGAACATCCGCACGTAGGTTCCGTCCACTGACCAGCGATTATGCCGCTCCCAGAGGGACTGCCACGACCCGAAGTGATCCGGCACATCACGCCAAGGCGTACCGGTCCGGAACCGCCACACGATCCCTTCCAACGTCAGCCGATGATCATTCCACGGCCGTCCCCGCCGGCCACCACGCATCGGCATGACCGGCTCAATAACTGCCCACAACTCATCTGAAATAGCGCCCGTCCGCAGCATCCATTCATGATCACCTACCCGGCCGCGCCGAAATAAGCAGACACGCCCTAGTCGAGGTCAGTCGTACCGACCTCGTCGGTGAGTGTGTCGGGCAGACCGCTCCCCAAGTCACCGTCATCGTCGAACGCGCCATCGACGAACGCGCCATCGGCGGCGTCTTGTTCATCGACTTTACCGACCGCTACTGAGTGTGTTCGTGATGTCCGTACGGCTTGCGTTATGGGACGTTACGTGATCATTTACCGACTTGGCCCGGAACGTCCGCGATGTTCGCGAGCGTCGGTACGGAGGTCGGATGGTGCGGCAGGTTGTAGTCGGTCAGCTTCGAGTCCAGAAGTTGGCCAGGATTGGCGGGCGGCGGTCGTGGACGATCGTGTGGCCGGAAGGGGTGCTGCACGCCGGGGCGGACGGGTTTCTACGGCGCCATGAGGGGTCGGGACGCAGCGAACGTATGCGTATCTGCTGGTGGATCATCTGAGGTGGCTGGAGCGAGAGTGTCTCGGCATTGAGGTGGTGACGCTGCGGGGTCTGGAGCGGTATATGGGTCTGGTCGGCGCCGAGGTGGCCACGCTGCTGGGCGAGCCGTGGCGGACGGGCAAACGACCGTACGGGCAAGACGCGCTGTCAACGGCGGCGGCGTGTCTGAAAGGCTTCTACCTGCATCAGGCATCCCGTGGGATCAGCAAACACTCGGCAAACAGCTCGACCAAGCCAGGCTGCCGTCGCGGGCGGACCGTCGGCGCTCATTGCTCGGGCATGTGAAGGTGTCGATGCCGGCCAACCCATTGGCGCCTCGCGGGCTCATCGGCACCCGGCCGCTGCCGCTTGGTGTCGCCGGGCACGAAGGGTCCACCATCCTCGTCGGCCTCAACGGCCTCCGACTTCTGCGAGCCGCCTTGAAACGAGCCGACCAACCTGCCAACGGACCTTGACCCGTCCGGCGGCGGACGTGCCGTCACTAACGACCGGTAGTGACAGTTGTGCAAACCGTCCGATCCGAACTGACGATCGCCACGTCGCGATACGCGTGGATGGTTGTGGCATTTGTTGTTTTGCAATTCCTCAACCGGTCTCGGCCGAATGCGTGGCGCAGCACCCTCCCCGCGCGGTTTCGACCGTTCGCGGACACCGGCCGCGTGAGCAGGCCAGTCAATGTGGTTAAGAGGAAATTGGCGAGACAGGCGCGCGGGGTCCTGGTGAGGTGTCGGTTTCGTCGTCGAAGTCGCCGATGATCTGTTCGAGGAGATCTTCGATCGCAACGATTCCGGTGACGGTCCCGTTGTCGGTGGCGAGGGAGAGTTGGCTCCGTTTTTTCCCGCATGGTGCGTAGCGCGGCCGCAGCGCTGGTGTCTGCTGGCATCGACAGCGGCGTGGTCATCAGGTCGGATGCGATGGCGTTGTTGCCGTTGGTGGTGCGCGCGCGCGGCGTCGCGGACATGGACGATGCCGGTGATCTGGCTGTCTTGGGCGGTGACGAGCAGGCGAGACCGGCCGTGCCGGTGCCCGGTCAGTTCGATCTCACGGGCGCCCGCGGTTGCCGGGATGGTGACGACTTCGGCGATCGGTGTCATGACCTGGTCGACGGTGGTGTGTTGCAGACCCAGAATCGAGGTGAGCAACCGGTGATCGCGTACGGGCAGCGTGCCGCTGTCGCGGGAGGACTCGAGCAGCAGCCGCAGTTCCGCGGGGCCGTGGGCTTGTGCGAGTTCGTCCTGCGGGGTGACTTTGATGGCTCGCAGCGCGGCGTTGGCGAGTCCGTTCAGCACGGCGAGGACGGGCCGGGCGAGGCGGGTGAACCAGCCGAACGGCTGCCCGAGCAGCAGAGCTGAGCGTTCCGGGTCGCTGATCGCCCAGGATTTCGGTGCCATCTCACCGATGACGACGTGCAGAAAGCCGACCAGCGCGATCGCGAGCATGAACGCGATGACATACCCGGCGGACTCCGGAAGGCCGATGGCTGCCAAGGCGGGTTCGAGCAGGTATGCCACGGTTGGCTTGGCGAGCGCACCCAGGCCGAGGGTGCACAGGGTGATACCGAGCTGCGCGCCGGCGAGCATCAGCGACAGTTGCCTGCTGGCGGCAAGCGCGGCGCGCGCCGCGCGGCTTCCGGTGGCCGCGACCGCCTCCAGCCGGTGTCGTTTCGCCGCGACGAGCGCGAACTCCGCCGCGACGAAAAACGCGTTGAATGCAAGCAGCAACAGGGAGATCAACAGCGCCCAGGTCGTACTCATGCCGACTCACCGACCTGGCCGGACCGGTCCGCGCCGCGGCCCGCCGGCGTCACACCCTCGGGTGGAAGGCGGCGTAGGCGCACGGTCGCCGGTACGTGCCGGCGTACGGCAGTCACCGTGAGCTGGGCCATCCCCTGGTCGACGGGATATCCGTCAGGGTCGAGGGTCGGCGCGAGTGCGACGGCGATGTCGTCGGCGACCGCCGCTGTCCGGCCGAGCCGATGCAGGACCAGGCCGGAGACGGTGTCGAAGACGCTGTGATCGGGAAGTGAGATTCCGGTTGCGGTGGCGACTTCGTCCAGCCGCCACCGGCCGGGAACCAGCCACGACCCGTCGGATTCCCGCTGCGCGGCGGGTTCGGGCCGGTCGGTTTCGTCGCGAATATCGCCGACGAGCTCCTCCGCGATGTCCTCCAGGCTGACCACGCCGGCGAATCCGCCGTATTCGTCGATCACGACGGCCAGCTGCCGGCGCGCTGATCGAAGCAGCTCCAGCAGATCGGGCAGCGACAGCGTTTCCGGTACGACGAGGGCATCGGTGGCCAGGGAGGCGATGGTGGTGGCCGACCGATGCGCGGGGTCGATGGCGATCACGTCCGCGACGGCGACCACGCCGACAAGGTCGTCGATGTCGGTGCCGATGACGGGAAAACGGCTGTGGCCGGTGTCAAGGAGGTCGATGACGCTGGTCGCTGGAGCATCGGCGCGTGCTGTGACGACGTCGACCCGAGGCACCATCACCTCCACCGTCGATCGCGAACCGAAGTCCAGGGCGCGTTCCAGCAGCGCGGACAGGTCTGCGTCGAGCAGCCCCTCGTCCCGGGACGCCGCGATGATGTGATCGAGATCCGCGGTGGTGGCAGCGTCGGCGAGTTCCTCGACCGGCTCGATCCCGACCATTCGCAGCAGCCGGTTGGAGGTCGCGTCGAACAGCCGGATAACCGGACCGGCGATCGCCAGATAGACCACCGTCGTTCGTCCCAGGGCGACGGCCAACCTGTCGGGCTGAGCGATCGCGAGATTTTTCGGTACGAGCTCGCCCCCACCACCATCTGGATGACGGTGGCGACCAGCAACGCGATGCCCACGGACACGGACAGGCCCACGGCTTCCGGATCCCGGCCAGCCCGAACAGGGCGGCGAGCCCCTCACCGAGATAGGGCTCGGCGACGTAACCGGCCAGCAACGCGGTGACCGTGATTCCCAGCTGCGCGCCGGACAACACGAACGAAAGTCGCCCAGTGATCCGCAACGCCCGTGCCGCTGCCCGGTCGCCGCCCTCGGCTCGTACCCGGAGTCGGCCGCGGTCAACCGCGACGTACGCGAACTCCTGTGCCACGAAGTACCCGGTCGCCGCCGTCAGCACGACGATCGTCAACAGCCCGAAGGCGACCAGTCCGATCGCTTGCACCATCAGAGGCTCCAGGCCGCCCGCATCGGGTGCATCCTGTCAACCAGCCACCATCTCGCTCGCCGGGCACTACCCGGCCCGGGACTACACCCGCCGTCGGACATGGCCGCACAATAGCCGATCAGAGCGCCATTGTTCACTGCGGCCAAACCAGGAGCGGCCCAGGCTGTTCAGGGATACCGGCGGGTTCGTCGACTGTCAGCCGGTAGGCCCGCCGCGCTGGGTGAGATGCGACGCGTACTCCGTCCGTCCAGGTGGGCGGCTGCTGATCGCCGACCTCCGGCGCCTCAGCTGGACTGATCGGTGGTGGGGTGCTCCCGACCGCGGCGGAACGTCAGACCGGCCAGGACCGCGCCGGCGACGGCGACCACGAGCGCGGCGACGGCGACCCAGAGCGCCGCGCCGCCAGCCGAACCAGCCGCGCTGGCGGCTGGGGTTGAGGCAGACGGGTCCGCCGCGTGCCCGCCGCCGCCGTAACCTTCGTCAGCCGAACCGGTCAGCTTCACCACCGGCGCCGGCTGCTCGGGCTCCTCGCCGTTGGCGGTCGGCGGCTGGTCCCATGTGACGACCTTGCCGTCGCTGTAGGTCTCGGTGGCCGGGATCACCAGCGTGTCACCACCGACACGGGCAACGCCCCGGTCAGGATCTGGAACAGCCCGAACTGGCCAGGTGCTATCCCAACCCCGGGCTCGGCGGTCCACACCACCGACAGCACTGCCTGCGTGATGGTCGCATTCTCGATTGTCACGGGCTTGGGCAGCTTTCCCTTTGTCACCACTGCCTTCCAGCCTGGCAACGGGGCCGTACGCACCGAGGTGATCGGTGTGGCGGTCGGGAAGGTCAGCTCGAACTTGACCGTGCTGGCCGTCGCCGACTCGTTCGGCGCCCGGAACGAGATCTGGTTGTACTCCGCCCGCGTCACCACGGTCGGGTCCGTGGTGATGTGCGCGGACGCCGCGCCGCCACGGTGGAGAGTACGAGCGCGGCAGCAGCGGCCACCACTGCGCCGGCACGTACGAGCACCGACCTGCCATGGATGCTGGACATCTTGCTCCTTTGAAAGATGCGACCCAAAAAAATCGTCTATGGAGGTGGTCGCCACGCGCCGGCCGTTAGTTCCGGTTGTCCATGGTTCACCCGGGGCCTGGCGGGCTCACCCGGCGGACGGCTGGCGGTGGTGGCTGAGCGCGTCATGTTGGTCGCCGTGCACCGGCGCGGGATCGATGTGCACCGTCACCCCTCCCAGTCGAGGGATCGCGTGCAGCAGCTGGTGTTCGGCGTCCACCGCGATGCTGTGCGCGCCCGTCAGCGACATGTCGGGTTCCACGGTCAGGTTCGTCTCGGCGTGCAGGCGGTGTCCGATCCACCGCAGCCGCAGGACACCGACATCCATGATGTGCGGGACCGCGCGCAGGGTCTGCTCGGCCCGCTCGACCAGCTCGGGGTCGACGGCGTCCATCAGTCGCCGGTAGATCTCCCTGGCCGCGTCCTTCAGGACGAACAGGATCGCCACCGTGATGAACAGGCCGACCACCGGGTCGGCCCACTGCCAGCCGATCGCGACGCCACCGGCACCCACCAGAACGGCGAGCGAGGTGAATCCGTCGGTACGCGCGTGCAGCCCGTCGGCCACCAACGCGGCCGACCCGATCTTGCGTCCGACCTGGATCCGGTAACGCGCGACCAGCTCGTTGCCGACGAACCCGACCAGGCCGGCAGCGGCGACCGCCCACAGGTGGCTGACCGGAGCTGGATTGATCAGCCGCTGGACCGCCTCGTACCCGGCCAGCGCCGAGGACGCGGCGATGAACACCACGATGACGATCCCGGCCAGATCCTCAGCCCGCCCAAACCCGTACGTGTAGCGGCGGGTCGCGGCCCGCCGGCCGACCAGGAAGGCAAGACCCAGCGGCACCGCGGTCAGCGCGTCCGCGACGTTGTGCAGCGTGTCACCCAGCAGCGCCACCGAGCCGGAGAACACGACCACTACTGCCTGCAGAGCCGCCGTCGCGGCCAGAACGGTCAGCGAGATCCACAAGGCCCGCATGCCTTCCCGGCTGGACTCCATCGCGGTGTCGACCTTGTCGGCCGAGTCATGTGAGTGCGGGGTCAGCAGGTGAGCAATCCGCCGCCACCAGCGACCGGAACCCTGGTGGCCATGGGCGTGCCCATGGCCGTGCTCATGCCCGTGGCCTTCGTCCGTGGCTAGCGGCTCATGCTGATCAGCCGTCGACATTCTGAGCTCCCATCCATGCGAACGTGGCAACCCGGCCACTATACGTGCTCATGTACGCACGCGACAACGGTGTTGGTACCAGCTTGCGGCAACAACAAGCTGGTGGCGCCGCGTTGGACAAGGCCGGAGGGCCGCAGCCATCATCTGTGCTTATGTACGCACCCCAGGAATCCGGCGGCAGTCATCCG
The DNA here is from genome assembly GCF_010993775.1 of Fodinicola feengrottensis. Taxonomy (GTDB): domain Bacteria; phylum Actinomycetota; class Actinomycetes; order Mycobacteriales; family HKI-0501; genus Fodinicola; species Fodinicola feengrottensis. The sequence goes on from NZ_WOTO01000016.1 coordinate 98,127, forward strand.
CAAGACCTGCCCTCGGACGCGCACGTTGACGCGGCAGCGACCGCGTTGCGGATGCTCGGTGATCCGACCCGGTTACGGCTGATCTGGCTGCTGCGGGACGCCGAGATGGACGTGAGCACCCTGGTCGCGGCGACCGGCGCCGCCCGCCCGGCCGTCTCCCAGCACCTCGCGAAGCTACGACTCGCCGGCCTGGTGCGGGTACGCCGGGACGGCCGCCACGCCCTCTACAGCGTGCGCGGTGGACACGTACGACGACTGGTCACCGAGATCGTCAACGCCGCCGACCACCAACTCACCGGCGAACCAGACCACGACTAGGTAGGCCGTGTCGGGCAATTCTGGAGGGTGAGAGTCGAGACCTAAACATCAGGCGGCGCTGGGCAGGACGACGGGATGAATGTGATCGCCCCCGGCTATCGCCCCGCAGAAAGTGGCGACGCGGACGCGGCCTCACCGGACGACGACTAACCGGACGACGACTAACCGGACGACGACTAACCGGACGACGACTAACCGGACGACGACTAACCGGACGACGACTAACCGGACGACGACTAACCGGACGACGACTAACCGGACGACGACTAACCGGACGACGACTAACCGGACGACGACTAACCGGACGACGACTAACCGGACGACGACTAACCGGACGACGACTAACCATTGCCGGTGTCGGGGCCGAGGGTGGCGACAACGGCGTCCACCACACGTGCCGCGCGGTCGCGCAGGTCGGTCGCGCCAGGCCCGTAGGTGAGGATCACCTGATGCACGGCGCCGAGGATGGCGAGCGCTATCGCCTCGCTGTCGATGTCGCCAGACACCCGACCGCGCTGCTTTTCGGCCTCCAGATAGTTGGCGACGGCGCGCTCGCCGCCGCGCAGATCGAATGCGCCGCCCGCCATCATCGTGCCGAGCCGCGCCAGCAGAGCCGGACGTGACAGTACGAGGCCGCCGAGCGCGAGCATGTTCGAACCCAGCAGTGACAGGGCTGCCTCGCGTACGTTCTGGCGGACCGTACGCGTGCCGGTGCGAGCCGCGAGTCCGTCCAGGTCCGCGCCGCGGTGATGAGCCCGGTCCAGAACGAACTCGGCGAGGAAGTCGTCGAAGGTCTCGAAGTGGTTGTAGAGCAGACCCGCCGCGTACCCGGCCTGCCTGGTCACAGCCCGCCCGGTCAGGGCCGTCGGCCCGTCCCGGTCCAGGACGCGCTCGGCCGCCAGGAACAGCCGTTCGCGTACCTCCGGGATCGCGACTCCACGTGGCGACATAACTCCCCACCTAGCCGTTCCCGGATGTGGGCCTTGCCAGAATGAACAGTTGTTCATAGATTAACTATGAACAACTGTTCATCACCGTGTGAGGAGACTGGGCCGTGACAGTGGACGCGAACGGCGTCGGCGAGTTCCGCTGGACAGCGCGGCACACGATGGCCCTGGTCATCCTGTGTCTGGCGCAGGTACTTGACGGGATCGACATCACCATCGTCAACGTGGCACTTCCCGCGGTCCGCGCTGATCTTGGATTCTCGGCGAGCGCGCTGCCCTGGGTGGTCAACGCGTACATGGTCATGTTCGGCGGGTTCCTGCTGTTGGGGGGCCGGGTCGGCGATCTCTACGGCCGCCGCCGGGTACTCCTGGCCGGCGTCGCGCTTTTCGCTCTCGCCTCGCTGGTCAGCGGCGTCGTTCAAAACCCGGGGGAGCTGATCGGCGCGCGTGCCGTCCAGGGGTTGGCGGCCGCGCTGATAGCGCCGATGACGCTGGCGCTGATCGGGGTGATCTTTCCCGCCGGCCGGCCACGCAACCGCGCATTCGCGGCCTGGGCCTCTTCGTACGGCATCAGCAGCGCGTTGGGTCTGCTGCTGGGCGGCCTGCTGGTGGACGGGCCCGGCTGGCGGTGGATCTTCTTCGTGAACGTACCGATCGGCGTCGCCGTGGCACTGGCCACCATCGCGTACGTGCCGGGCGACCGGCCGGTCCGCCGGCACCGCCGGTTCGACGTCGTCGGCGCGGTGACATCCACCGCCGGTGTCGGGCTGCTGTCCTACGCGGTGTTGCAGACCGATGGCGGTGGCTGGGGATCGGCTCGTACTCTCGCGCTGCTGGCGGCTTCGCTGCTGCTGCTCGGGTATTTTGTCGTCCACGAGACAAGAGTCGCCAGCGAGCCGCTGGTGTCGGTCGGGCTCCTGCGCGCGCGCCTGGGGGTCGCCGGCGCAACGGCCGTATCGGCACTGCGAGGTGCGGCGATGTTCGCGCTGTTCTTCTTCGCCACTCTCTACCAGCAACAGGTCCTGCACTACTCCGCGCTGCAAACCGGCCTCAACTACCTGCCGATGACCGCGATCCTGATCGTCGCCGCCGCGTTCGGCCCAATCCTGGTGCGCTGGATCGGCATTCGCCTCGCCGTCGTCGCCGGCTCACTCATCGCCGCCGCCGGGATGGTGCTGTTCGCTGGCATATCAGCCAACGGGAGCCTGCTGGACGTCATCGTCCCGTCGGTCGTGGTCTGCTTCGGGCTGGCGATCGTCATCGTGCCCACCACCATCGCGGCCCTGGGCAACGCGCCAGCCGAGCATGCCGGCGTCGTGTCCGCGCTGCAGAACGTCAGCCTCCAGCTCGGCGGAGCCCTCGGACTGGCAGTGCTGGCCAGGCTCGTCACCCAGCGCACGACCAATGAGCTGGCCGCCGGACGTCCGCTCGCGGTCGCCCTCACCGACGGCTTCGGGTTGAGCTTCGCGATTACCGGTGCCCTGATGCTCGGTGCCGCGGTCCTGGGCGCGGTGTTGTTCGGCGAACAGGGGCGTGGCGAACGGATCGACGTGACCGAATTGCAGAAATCCAGCATCGACACCTGAAACCACGGACCGAAGGAATGACCAAATGTCCAAGACCACGCAACGAAAAGCCGTCATCGTCGGCGCCGGCATCGCCGGCCTGGCGGCCGCCCGCAGACTCAGCGAGATCGGCTGGGAAGTCGTCGTCGCGGAAAAGGCACCCGAACGGCGCGGCGGCGGTTATCTTCTCGCGCTGACCGGGCTCGGCTATCAGAGCGCGGATCGGATGGGACTGCTTGCGGCGCTATCGGCCCGCGCCCTGAACCCGGTCGAGTTCCGCTACGCCAATGCGGCCGGCAGGTTCGGCTACTGCGTACCCGGCGACACGATGCGCGCCGTCCTCGGCCAAGACGCCGTGATCCTGTTCCGCGGCGACATCGAATCGGTGCTGTACGACGCGATTCCCGGCAATGTCGACCTCCAGTTCGGCCAGACGGTGGACGAGATCACCCAGGACGACACCGGCGTACAGGTCACGCTCGCCAGCGGCGGCACGCTGACCGCCGACCTACTGATCGCCGCGGACGGACTGCACTCCGCCACCCGGCGCCAGGTTTTCGGCCCCGAGAAAGGATTTCGACGCGACCTAGGCCACATGCTCTCGCCGCCACCACGCTCCACGAGCCACCCGACGGCATACCCGACGGCACCGTGAGCACCTTCACGGCGGTCGGCCGGACAGCCACCATCGCCAACCTCGGCCCCGACCATCGCGCGGCGTTCTTCGACTACACCACCAACGACACACAAAGCGAACTTGGCAAGACCGCCTTCGCCGCACTCGCCACTCCGTACGAGGACTTCCGTACCGTCATCCCCGACGTGCTCACACAGCTGCCCACGTCCGCGACTACATACTTCGACACCGTCAGCCAACTCGTCATCGACCGCTGGACCGACAATCGGGTCGTCCTGCTCGGTGACGCCGCCTGGTGTGTCAGCCTGTTCGCGGCTACGGCGCCTCCCTGGCCCTGGCCGGCGCCGACCAGCTCGCCACCGCCCTCGACCAGCAGGACATCCCGACCGCGCTGCGGACCTGGGAGACCAAGCTGCGACCAGAGACAACAGCGAGCCAGCGACGCGGCAGCCGCAACGCGCGCCTGCATGCACCCACGAACCGGCTCCGTCTGCTCGCCCGTGACCTTTCGATGCGTGCCACCGTGTGTCCCCCCTGTCCGGCAGCTCATCCGCCACCAACTCCGTGCCTGACCGGCGCGTTCACCACCGCCACCGGACCAGCATGAACTGTTCCTTCCATGGCGGCAAAGCCGAGCCGCTCGACGCGGCGGACGGCACATTAAACGTGGTGCTGTCGAGCCTGGCGGTTCACCACATCCCCGAGAATTCAGCGCCGCGGCCTTCGCCCAGATGCGGCGGCTGCTCACATCGGGCGGACTGGTGTTGCCGGCGGATCTCCGGCCGCCGCATGGGCGACTGGACCGGCACGTGATCGCGCCGCGGGCGAGGCGATGCGAGACAACCCGGACGAACAGATCGCTCCCGGGCTTGCCGCCACCGGTTTCGAGACCGTCTCGGTCAGCCAGGTCGGCGGGTTCCTGCACCACAAGCGCGCCGTGAAACCGGGCGCGGACGCATGAACCGCCACCTTGTCCACGTTCTGGTCACCCTGCTGATCATCGTCGGACTCGCTGTCCACATCGGACTCGGCTACCGGTCCGGCCTAGTGATCGCCGGAATCGGCGTGGCAGCACACCTCGCGCTCACACTGGCGGCACTGGCGGCACGGAAACTCCTGCGGGGTAAAGCCGATCAGACCAAGACCGAAGCCGACGACTCATGCGTCTAGGGCCACGCGACTCCGTATGGCCACCAGGAATGGCGGGCGTCAATGGCGAACCTGTGTGACGACCGGCTCGCCGCCACCGCCACAGCCATCTCCTGAGGCTGGACATGGCCAGCCCAACGCTGCCGATGGTGAGAACACCAGCCGGGAGCGCCGGTGTGGTCGTCGGCGATGGGCGATCCGCCACCCCCGACCGGCAGTCGCTCGCCGTAGAGGCTCACCAGCACAACCGACCCCCTTTGCCCAACTCGCAAACATCGTTCGCATCGATCTCCCCGCGCCAGCAGGTGAAGCCCCTTCGAGAACATGTAAGCTACGTATCCGAGCAGGTCAAGGGTCAGTTCCGGACTCCGGCGGTCGGCAAAATTGATGAGGCGTACGCACTGAGCGATCGCACCAGCCACGACTTCGGTCCCGAAGCCATCGCCACCCTGCTGCGACTGATGGAAGAGCACCGCGCCGATCTCGTCGTCATCGGAGCCGGCTACGCCCCCAATATGGAGACCTTCCTCCACAGCAACAACCCGGACTCGCATCCCGATTCCCAAACGACTGCATTTCCCCGACTACACCACCGCCGAACTGGTCGCCATCTACGAACTCCACGCAAGCGGTCTAGCCTGAGTTTCCCTGCTATGTGATTGGTCATTTATGAGCCTCACGGACGGGCGAGTAAATGCAAATTTCGTACTGATGATTCTTCGATAGCGGATGTCGTACGTCAGCGGCGGTGCTCAGGCTGACAGTGGCGGTGCCGGACGGATCGCGGAAGCATAGAAGTTGGACGGGGCAGGTTCGCGACGCAGTACATTTCCTTCTTCAGGCCAAAACTAGGCTACCGGTCAAAATTTGATAACGAGCCTGCAGTCCGTTTTCCGGATGGTGAAGAGATTGATGTGGTCGGGCTTGGTGTTGTTGGCGTACGCGGTGATGGTGGGAGGGGTGGTGCGGTCAGTGTCCCAGTTGCGGATCTGGGCGCAGAGTCGCTCAGCGAGATCTGCTCCGACAGTGCCGTGGCCGGTCGCTCCGAGTTCGAAGCGTGCGTCGTCGGCGTCCGGGAGCCGGCGGGGTGGTGAGGTAGGCCAGCGACGCGTTTTCAGCTATGGCGGGGCTGCGGATGCCAACGGCTGGTGTGCAGAGTCCGCTAGTGGTGGCGGTTTTGTCAGCGGCGATGCGGCAGGTGCCGGGTTCGGTGGCGCTGAGGTGGAGCCAGATCCGGTCGAAGGGTTCTTCGCCGCGCACAGTGACGCCTGACCACGTGGCTGCTTTGGGCTGGGTGCAGATCCCAAGCAGCCCGGTTGTATCGATGTTCTGATCTTCGTCCCAGTACAGGGACACATGGCCGTCCGGGTCGACGTAGCCGGTGTGTTCGCCGTCTTGGCCGAGCATCGGGACGAAACCGCACAGCCCCATCGAGTCCGAGATCATCTGTGCACCGTCGTAGGTGAACGCGACGCTCTGGGTTTGTCCGCGCCATCGAAGTGGCGCGACGAGCCGGCCGCCGGGTGCGAGTTGGGTCCACCAAGGGGCAGGGAGGTCCCAGGCTCCGACCGTGACAATCAGCCGGTCGTATGGGATGGGATGTGTTCGGTGTCGCCGAGGGCGCCGTCGCGGGTGGCGACGTGGACGTGCTGGTAGCCATTGTTGCCAGCCGCCGCGGCGGGCGCCGCCGGTGATGTTGGGGTCGATGTCGACGGTGGTGACATACCCGTTGGGTCCTGTGAGGTGAGCAAGGAGTGCGGCGTTGTAGCCCGTGCCGGCGCCGATCTCCAGGATTCGCTGTCCAGGTTGGATGTCGAGTTGGTCGAGCATCATGGCCACGATCGCGGGGGTAGAGGCGCAGCTGAGCGCGGCACCGGTGGCGTCGCGTTTGGTGATGACGCTCTGGTCGTCGTACGCCTCCTCCAGCGTCGCATCCGGGACGAACAGATGTCGAGGAACGGTTCGCATCGCGTCGGCGACCCGCTCGCAGGCGGGCCAAAAGCCGTGCTGGATGTGGTCGACCATGCGGGCGCGCAGAGTCTCCGGTGAGCTGGTGGCGGTGTCGTTCATGTGATCCCTTCCAAGGACATTCGGAGGCTAGCGAGCTTCGGACCCCAAGGCTGACGGTGGCGCTCTATAGGGCCGAGTCGTCGTCGAGCAGGAGGCAGGCGTCCCACCATGAGTGCGACGCCTGTTGGTCGCCGTACTGAGCGAGTCGCACGCCGGCGGCGCGCGGTGAGCAGCCCATCGTGGCCTGGGAGGCCACTGCGACGCAGGTGCTCACTTAGGCGGTACCGCAGCTGGGGCAGTGCCGTGCTGGCCAGCCGATCGTCGGTTGCATTGGCGGCAACGCGGGCGGTGGTGTGAAGGAGTCCAGCCCAGCCGTGGCACAGCGACGCGTCGCGGATGAGGGCGAGCTGGTGGTGGTCCGCTAGGCATTCAGCGAGAGCCTGTTCGGCGCGGCGCGCGCGGTCGGAGTCGTCGCGGGCCAGACCCGCGAGTTGTTGTGCGCGGGCGATACCGGGAGTGCCATAGCACCAGGACGGCCGACCGGGCGCTCGACGTGCGAGGGTCTGTTCATGGTGCTCGTATCGCGAAACGCTCTCCGGCCACCACGTCGCGGCAGCAGTGCCTTGGGCCCATTGGTCCAGCCATCGGCAGATGCGGTCGATCGATGCGCGTCGGCGTGGCCAGTCACAGTGATCTTGCGACGAGAGGCCAGGGACAATAGGGCGAGGGGACCGGTGATCCCGTGGGCCAGTCCAAGGTCGGCGTGCCCGCCGCGCGGGTCACCGTGCGGTCGATCAGGCGGCGCTTGGTGCGACCACCAACCGGGGAGAGTGTCGCCGTCGACGGTGACCGGTTGAGTCAGACGTACCAGGTAGGCGATGACCTCGCGTAACAGGTAGCGCTGTCCATGGTCCGTGTTTCGCTCGCGGTGCAGGAGAAAGACACCGATGCCGGCGAGGCCGCGGATCAAGTCAAATTCCCTTGCGTCCGGGAGTTGGCCGGCCTCGATGCGCGCGTGGGCTCGGCGCAAACGGGTACGCGTCGTGTTGGCGATGTGGTGGTCGAGAGTGGTGAGTGCACCGCTGTAGGCGTGGTGGCCCGCTGCGTGCAGCGCGAAGGCGACGGCCGGTGCGCCGCGGTCGAGTCCGCTCGCGTCCGCGTGCGCCGTCACCGGATGCGCAGTCATGGCCCGGGCCCATTTCTGGACGGTGCCCCACCCGGCGGCGCCGGTACGGGCGCGTTCGATGTGCAACAGTGCGATGCCGGGCGCGCCGGCGTAGAGGTCGGCGCTCCAGCCCGGATCGGGGTTCGCAGGGGGCAGCGATGTCGGGCGGCCATTCATGTGGTGTTCGCCGGTGAGGATGCCCATGCACGCGCAGCCTGGCGGGCGAGCCTCCGGCACGCTTTTTCTCGCTGTCCGGATCGACACCGACGGCCCGGTTGTGGTGCATATGTAGCAGTGATTCCAGGACCGTATCGATATCGGTTTCGGTGGTCAGATGCTCGCGGTAGGTCTTGAGGGCACAGTTTCGTTCCCGCCACGCTGCGAGGACGTTCATTGGCAAGTCCGGAAGATTGTTGCTTCGGACGAGTTCGATCGCGCGGGTGGCGATCGTACGATCCCCGGGCTTCTTGGACGGGGTGGCGAGTGTGGGTTGGGTAGCCAGCCATGTCATTCCCCCCGTGAATCCGAGAAGCCCGGTCGCGATATGGACCATGTTCACCGCAACCATTGCCGCCGGTGCGATCGTCGTGGGAGGCGCTTGCCGGAGGGTGGCGGCGGCCACGCGTGAGTCCGTGACGAACACTGTTTCGGCTGCGGTCATCGCGGGCCCGCTACCGTACCGGCCGACTTCGGGGTAGTAGGTGTCCAATACCAGTCGTCCGGCGCATTGGGTCTCGAGCAGTCGCGCGCTCCATGCCCCGACGGCCGCGGCGTACGCGCCGTACTGGCTCGGTTCCGGTACACGCAGGCGCAGCCGGAGGTGGTCGGTCTCGTGGGCGCTGCGATAGCGGATGAACCACCACGACGGTTCAGCGCCCGCATCGCCGTACGCAGGTCCGGTGAGCTCGGCTAGTAGGTCAGGGAGGTGGTGCGCAATGAGGTCGTTGAACAGTTCGGGATGGGTGTGGATCTTCGCGTACAGCCACCGCGCGTCGGGTCCGGCAGGTGAGTCTGCCTGACGGTTCCTGACGATCGGCAGTGGTCCGACCAGCGGTGACGGAGCTGGCGTTTGGGTGGTTACGAGCGGGAACGCGATGTCGTGGGCGTGGTTGTCGAACCAGGCGTAGGTGCTCGATGCGAGTGGCTCGGTGAGTACTGCGTGGTCTTTGCGGGCTAGGTGGGTGCGCAGGATCGCGGCGTGCAGCGGTTCGTCCAAGGTGAGCCTGATGGTCCGGTCGTCCTCGCGTAGGTCGACTACGACCGGCCAGTGCCACCGCCCGCGCCATTGGTCCAGTCCAGCTCGCCACATGTCATCGCTGGCGGAGGCGGGTGGTAGGCAGTTGCGAGTCAGCCGCCATCGGGCCGGAGCCAGGATGGCGCGGCGGTAGCGCACACGCGGCAGATAGGGGAGTGCCTCAGCTGGTAGGCCCCAGTCCAGGACGGTGAACGCGGCGGCGAATCCGCGGGTCAAGTGCGCCAGGAACCGTGCCAACGGCGGTGGCTGCTTGTCCAGGTCCAGCGCGTGGAGGACCTGCGGTTCGATGACTTGACGGCGGGCGATGCTGACCAGGTGCAACTTGGTTCTAGCCGCCACTAGCGCCAGATCATCGACAGGGACGCACTCCTGTTCGTCTGCGGCTGCTCGAAACTCGCCGAGCGATAGGAGGTGCGGAAGGTACGCCGGGACGCGACAGATGTTCTCCGCGTGGGAGTAGGCCGGTGGGAACGACATCTGCACCGCCAACGCTCCCTTGGTGGCAAGGGGAAGGTCCCGGTATACCTGGTCCAAGCCGGCGCCGGTTGTGGTGGGAGTGAACCGGGAGGTCAGAACACCGCCAGCACGAGCCGGCGCGACCGTCAGCAGATAGTCGCCGCGATCCACGGACTCCTTGCTCGCGGCGTGGATCCGGGCGGCGATCTCCACATGCGGTGGCGCGTACGCTCCATCGAGCTGGCCGCCAGCGATCTCATTGATGTTGTGGTCGGTCAGCAGGATCTCTCCGTTGCCTTTGGCCGCTGCCTGCCAGGCCAGGGCCAACAGCCGGCCATCTCGCGCAGTCACCGATTCGGTTGGCACGGCGAGCACACTGCCGGGGTATCCGGCTGGATATCCCAGCCCCGCTCCCGGATCCAGGACGTCGACGAGCGGGACCAGCGCGCCGATGCCGTACCGGTCACAGAACGCGGAATGGTAGTCCCGCCACGCTGGCCGGCCGGTCGGATATCGGGTCAGCCGCAGTAACGCGCTCGCCGCGTGTGCGGCCTCGTCGGCGATGCTGTCGGGAATCTGAACGGCGCAGTCTAGGGCCATGTCGACCGCCAGCGGTGTGCGTCCGGCGTCCGAGAGGTTCCGTTGCTGTCTGACGGCATTCGAGCGCAGTTGGCTTAGTACGACCTTGTCGGACGAGGTCGAGTCATTGTGGCGCCGCAGAGCGGTGTTGATCGCACGTAGGTCGTCGAGCATCGGCGCCATGCGCAACTGCTGCAGCAAGTGAGCGAGCGGGTCGACAGTGGTACCCGGAGCGCGTAGAGAGCTGAGGACGAAACCTTGACGTACGAGTTCGGCAAGGGCTCGAACGACTCGTGGCCGGTAGGCACCGCCGAAGGTTTCCGTGAGTTTGTCGGCCAGGACACTGAACAGTATGGGCGAGGCGGCGTAGTCGCGGACCGCGCGCACAAGCGGTGTGTCACGGATCGTGACACGGCCAGCCCCTTGCGGGACGTCCAGCCGATCGCCTCGGCGCACAGCTAGGTTGGTGAACTGGACCTTAAGCTCCTCCAATACTTCGAGGTTCGCGTGCAGCTGATCGATGATCTCCACGAGCCACTGGCTATCCGCCCGCGCGATGGGACGATGCTCAGTTCCCCACCGCACGTGGGTCGGTCTAGCGATCACGACCGGGGCTACACCTGCGAAAAGTCCAAAAAGGGGTCGGGCGACCGGTCGCGCGCAGCAGGTACCGAGCGCTGGCCACCGTGGCACGCCGCACCTGCTTGTCCGGCCGACCTTCGGCGGTGTCGGCAGTCAGGAGTGCCATCGCTTGTGCCCGCAACGACGGACTGGCGTGTCCGACTGCGTCAGCGAACTGTGGGTTCGACCAGATCATTTCCAGCCACGCTAGGCAGCCCGGGAGGTCGGCGGGATCCGGCCATCCGCTGGTGATCCGGGTCGTCGGCCACACCGCTGCGCGCAGCAACGCGACGCCTGTGTGCCGATACAGCCGGCGGCTGTCGTCGGGAACGCGCATCCGCCCCAAGGCTCCGTTCTTACGTGAGGTGTGGAGAAAGAAAGAGGGGAAGCGGTCGGTCATCTCCGGTCGGAACATTGACTGACCGCTTCGCCCACCGATTTATCCCCGGCTCGCGCAGGAGGAAGCACAGCTCGCCGCGCACCCGTCGTTGGTGCTACAAGGCGCCTCGATCTCGCCCGGACGCGCATCGGTGATCACCTGGATATCGAGCGCAAACAGGTCGCTGATATCAGTACTGGTTTCACTCATTTGGCGGTTCCTCTCTTGGTAATCCATCGGTTTCGTACGTGATCCCATTAGCCGGGCTCGGCTGCTGTGCCCAGATCAAGACGCATCGCCGGTCGGACAACGCGCTGATCGGCTTGCGGCTCGTTTCCAGACCCGTCGCTGGAAGGCTGGAATGCGAAGAGAATTCGAATGTGTCAGGGACTCGTCTGTTGGTCATCGTCGGATGGAAGTCGGGCGACCCCGGCAACGATGAGCTCGTGAGTGGGGCCGCGCTGCGAGACGGTGGGGCCAGGCGGCCACCATTTGTCGGGTGAGGTCAGTCCTGGGTCGACGAGTTCGGTGCCGCGGAAGAGGTCTTTGAGGTCGGCGATAGTCCCGAATGTCGTAGGGCCGATGCGTCGGGTCAGAACCTGTTCCAGGCCCGCGGCGGTGGCGGCCAGCTTCGACGGTTCGGCGGGGGGGTGGGGGGGAGGGTTAGTGCGAGGTAGGACCCGGGTGGGAGCTGGCTGATCCAGGCCGTGGGTGATGGCCGCCGCTGGATCGGGCGCGTGGTGCAGGGAGTGCGGGTAGAGGACGGCGACGGGGATCTGTGGTTCCAGGAATGCCTGAATCACGGGGTCGTTGGCGATCGATGTTGCCAACAGCGGGTCTGCCTTGCTGTGCGTGACTTGGCCAGAGTCCAGCATCAAGGCGTCGATATGCGCAGCGAGAACCCTGTCGGAAGCCACATATAGGACGGCGGCGTCGGATGGGCGAGTCTGCAGGACCCGCTCATGAAATGTTGTTGTGACGTCGAGGAAATTGTGGACCGCAATCGATGAAACGTGTGAGGCCGCGATCGAGTAGATGAGCAGTCACCCGCGCGATGAACGCGTACGCCTGGCCGACGGCCTCGCAGTAGTCCGGCGCGACCGCGAGGAGCTGCGCGAGGGTTTCCTGGTCGTCGGCGAAGTTGTCCTTCCCGCCATGTGCTGCATCGACCAACCTCGCCGCACGGGCGGCTGCCGTGTCGGTGTCGTGGAAATGACTGGGCGCCGACAGCAGCACAGCTGCCCAGCGCCGCCAGGTTGGCGGCCGATCGCGGAAGGCTCGGACTCGTCACTGCAGTCACCGGTGGTGCCTCGCCCAAGAGGATCGTCCTGTCTGTGACGCAGCTGGATGAGCTTCCAGGCAGTTAGTGGAGTGGTGCGCTGGGCCGGGGGACCGCAACGCACCACTCGCTTGATGGGCCGCGGCCAGTTCTGCCACGTCGGGCGGTGATGTCACAGTCACTTGGCCTTCCCTTAGCGCGCAGGCGATAGTGCTCACTGATTCAGCGACGCGAATGTACGGCACGATCGAGCTGCCCTGTGCGGGGTTGCGAGAGTTGCGACCCGTTAATAAAAGGCCGTATCAGCCGCGACCAGACGGCTACATACGCGAAAAATTTGGCAGACTGGCGTTGATCTTGACTGCCTGGATCTGATCGGTAACAATCAGTCTTGCCGCAACTATCCGCAACTCTGAGACTCGGGAGCTGCTATGAAGCTGACGTTCGTGGGCAAGGATCCGAACTCCAACCCGTCCGGATCGCCCACCGTCTACAAGACCGACCGCGACACCTGGGTGGTGCAGGGCTGGGTGATCACTGACCCGGAGGCGCTCGCGGAGATGGGCATCCCTGAGGGTGAAAGCGCGGTGGAAATCCCGGACCGGATGCTCCAGTTCTTCCCCCAGACAGGCGCATGACGACCTCGATCAGCGCGACCGACTTCGAAAACCTGCTGACGGCATTCGAGCGCAGCTCAGTGCACCTGGAAATGCGCGAGGCGTACGGCACCGAAGTCGAACTCCCGCACATGGGCCAATGGGCCGCGGGCGAGCCAGATGATCTGGCGTGGCTGGACGGCTGGTGCGACACCGTCCGCGGCCATGTCGCAGCGGGTAGGACGGTACGGCGAGCCAGGGTCGTGTGCGAACCATTGAGCGATTACCAGCGCTGGTCGCACAGCATCGCGTACCCGATGGTCGCCGCCGGCGAAGATATCCGATGGGTGCCCCGCCGCTTGGCGTCCAGCATCGCGGTACCGGGCAACGACTTCTACTTGTTCGACGACACCCTCGTGGTGTTCCTTATCTACGCTGGCAACGGCCTAGCCGTCGACAGGCTCGCCTCCCGCGAACCCGCCGACATCAAGCTGTGCCGCACCGCGTTCGATGCCGCCTGGAGACTCGCCACCCCCCACCGTGACTACCAACCCACCTAAAACTTCCCCGGCCAGCCGGTCGAACAGCCCGTCGAGTTCCGTACAGCACGACCGACGCCAGCTCGGCGCGCGGCTGCGGCAACTCCGCAAAGCCGCCGGGCTGACCGGTCGGCAACTCGGCGAGGCCACCGCGCAGGACTCGACCCGGGTCAGCAAACTCGAAAACGGCGTCCAGGAACCCACCGACCAGGACTTGGTGACCTGGTGCACCGCCTGTGGCGCCCTGGACCAGGTCGAGAGCCTGCGCACTGAAGTCCGACGGATCAGCACGGCGTACCTGGAACTCAAACAACAAGCCAAAGCCGGCATGAAACGGGTGCTCGGCGCGCACACCAACCAGCGGTACGCGACCACCCGCAGATTCCGCGTCTACGAACAAAACGTCATCCCAGGCTTGTTCCAGACCGCCGACTACGCCGCCGCGATGCTGTCATCCTGGATCGACTTCCTGGACACCCCCAACGACCTAGACGAAGCCGTCACCATCCGCCTGGAACGCCAGAAAATACTGTACGACCAACGCAAACGCTTCGAGATCGTCCTGGACGAACACGCCCTCTACAAACGGTTCGGCTCCATCAGCACCCAGATCGGGCAACTGGACCGGCTACTGACCGTCATGGACTTTCCCACCGTATCCCTGGGCATCATCCCGACCGACGCTGCCCGCGGCCCGGTACCGGTTCCCTCCATCGGATTCTGGATCTTCAACGACACACTCGCCGCCCTGGAAACACCCACCGCCACCCTAGAAGTCACTAAAAAACCGAAAATCCAGCTCTACGCCCGTCTCTTCGACGGCCTGCGCACCAATGCCAGCTACCGCAGCAATGCTCGATCACTGCTCACCAAAGCCATCACCACCCTCACCGTCCAACTCGGCAGTGACCCTTTCTGAATCAAACGGTGAATGCGCATGTGAGCCATATTTGGCGCAGTTCCACAACAATCACGTCAAACGACAGGCGGGTGGTGTCTAGTGTCTCGTCCGCGTCGTCGAAACGTGGACCTGCACCAACTGACACCGGCACCGTTGGTCAGTAGGATCGGTCGACGGCAGGACTGCCGCCCGCGCTCAAGAAATAGATCGGTGGCGGCTGAAGCAGGAGAATCACCGCGAGCACATCGGGAGATGAAACCAATAGTCTTGGCCGACTTTCGTACGCTCTGAGAGGAGCAGAGCGTTGGCAGCGTGACACGCGTTCAACGTGTTCGTCCACCCGGAAGCCTGCCGGATCGAGCTGACCTATCAGACCTTCGATGTCCACGACGCACCCGGCCAGCAGCTCCTGGTCGGCACTCTGGAGCCGGGCAGCAAAAGCGCCACAGCACCGTTGTCGCTGATCTGACGCTGACTCAGATTTGGTTGTTCCACATGCGAAACATGACGCAGCTGCTGTCGTCGAAGGTCATTGTTCAGAGATTCTCAAAAGTGCCAAGCTTTTTGTAAAACTTTGGTGCCACGGACCGCCGTGTCGCCAGTAATCATTAGAATCTTCCAGTAAAAACTCCAACACCCCTCCTGTCACTGTTGTCTGCTGAGCCAGCCCTCGACAATCTCCGAACGGCCGACCCGCGAACCTCGTACGGCCATTCGTGATACTCCGCGTCTTCGCCAAACAGCGCCTCAAGGGGTACGCCGGCGCTGCTGTCTCCCACTCGTGTAGGTACTTCTTGACCCAGGATCCCACCTGCGCGCGCGTTGTCATTTGGTTCGTCCTGGCTCGTGCTCCGTCCTGGCCACGTCATAAAGACTGGGGTTGCGCGAGATTCCCTCAGCCACGAGCAATGATTGGTTCACTGAGTGGTTGCCCAGCGCCCGTATTCGTCGGGGTACCAGTGGTCGCTGCTGGGGAGCATGCCGGCGCTGACGGCCGGTATTGCCGAGTATGCAGCGTTTTTGGCCCATGTCGCGTATTGATTGTCGTATTCCGTTTGGGCAGCGGTTAGCCGCTGGGCGTGGCCGTCGAAGAGTCCTGCCTCGAGTAGATGCAATTTATCGCCTTGTTCTGCGAGCTCTTGCGTTAGCCAGGCCGAGGGTATGGGTGTGTACTCGTCGAGTCGTCCGGTGGACCGAATGTGTGGTACGTCGGAGCCAATGCTGAGGTTATCTTGGACCGCTTCGTCTGTTTTGGAGACGAGCCGCAGATATTCGAATCGTTCCCAGTGGTCGGCGTAGGCGGTTGTCCCCAGCGCGAGATGGCTGGTGAAGATTGGCAGCAGTGAGTTGTGGAGCCGTCTCGACGCAGTCGCGTGGGACATAGTTTCCTGTGGACCGAGGATATGGCCGACCTTGCGGAGCTTTCCTGTGCGCGGGTCGACAGTCGTCGGTTCGCGGAGCAAGCGGACTACGAGAGGCCATCGTTCGGCGGCTGTCGCCGCCACACCTGCTGCGTACAGCATCATGGTTGCTGGTGCGCGTACGAGATGTAGGAGGGACGTCGAGCCGCTTTGGGAGACGGGACGCGCTAGTCGTTCGATATCAGCAAACCACCACCGGTCTGTGTCTGCATTTCCCCAGTAGACAGTAGTTGCGACGAGTGCGAGCAGGACCTCGATGCCTGTCTCCAGTTGGGCGAGTCTGTGCTCATGTTCGTACTGGACGTTGGGGGCGTCCCAGCGCTCCGGAATCAAAGGCGCCAAGGTGCGTACGCGTTCGAATTCGGTGCGGATGAAGTCGTGTAAGGGCACAGCGACTCGGGCTCCGGATAGCGAGCGTTTTGCTGTTGCTACGGCAATCGCCGTAGTTGCGGGATGTTGGCGTTCGGTGTCGGCTAATGCATCTGTCGTGTCGGCTAGTTTGCCGAAAAATGTGTCCGCATCGGCGTGAATGTAGACACCGCTTCTCTGGAGGCGAAGATCGTTTGCCGTCTCTCCGAGGGGGAAGGGGTCGGCCCAGTAGGTGCCGAACCTGCGGGTTGTGCAGCGTGCCAGAGCTTCGCGTAGCGCAGTGTCCCAGGTTGCAGACCAGCCGGAGATGATCAAGCCGTACTCGTCGAAGATTCGATCGAGCAGACCGTTCAACTGCGGAGGGTAGGTGCTGAGTTCCTCGGCCGTGTTGAGCATGCTTGCCGGACTGAGGTAGTCACCGTGTAGGTGAACTACCAGACACCGGAGGGTGTGGAGAGGGGCTAGGCCAGCGATGTCGGCGGGTGCGGTGACAACAGTGGGTTCGATGCCTTCTTCGCGCAGCGCGGCTTCGGTCAGCCGATCGAAGTTGATCGTGATAATGACTCGGACTAAACCACTTGTGACAAGCCTGGCAACGGCTGCATGGGCGGCGGTCGGGAGCTTGCTGCCCTGCTCGCGTTCGTCCTCGGTCGGTTCGAAATAGCCGCGTAGGAGCGCCTGACGTTCCAAGGGCGTACGTGTGAGTGTGTCCAGGAGATCGTCGTACGTTGACAGCTTGCCAAATCGATCGCGGTACCAGTCGAAAGGATCTGTTGGCGTAGCTCCCTCGGTCTGTGCCACTTTGAGGATCAGATCCTCCTGTACTGCCCACGCCGATGGCACATCTGCGGCAATCGATACTCCGGCGCCAAGCAGCACCGCGTACGCACCAGGACTACTGCGTAACGCAAATCCCAAGGTCACATACGGTTCGATGTGAACCACCCCCCCCAGATAAGGCTTTAGGCCAAGTTCAATAGATGGTGTCCGAAGCGGTTGTCACCGGAGGCCGCCTGTTGCCAGGCGACGGTGACTCTGATGTGGATGCCGAGCATGCGGGCCAGAACTGCGGCAGGTACCTCGGGGGTGATGCGTCATTGCTCGGCTCGCGCGATGGTGGCGAGTGTGGTGCGGATCTGGTCGGCATCGGGGTGGTTGAGTTCGACGAAGATGGTTAGGGCCTTCTGGTAGGCGGTGAGCGCGTTCTGGTCGTCGCCGGCGCCGTGCTGGATGTCGTCGGCGAGGTGGGTCAGGGTGGCTGCCATGCCATGTCGGTCGCCAAGTTCACGGAACATGGCGACGGCCCGCTGGTAGCTGTTGATGGCCGCGGTCTGGTTGCCGAGGTGGTGGTGGATGTAGCCGAGACTGTCCCAGGTGTGTGCTTGGCCATCGCGGTTGCCGAGCCGTTCGTGCAGGGCCAGTGCCTGTTGGCACCTGTCGCGAGCCTGGTCGTGGTCGCCGAGTTGGGCATGGTGCCAGCCGACCGCGTTGACGGCGTCGGCTTGACCGACCAGATGACCGGTCGCCTGGTGCAGCAGGAGTGACTGTTCGGCATGATCGAGGGCTCGAGTTTGGTCGTTTTGTCGCCCCCACACGAAGGCGAGCGTGTAGTGCGTGCGGGCTTGGCCGGCCAGGTCGCCTGTTTTCTCATAGAGGGCGAGCGCCTGTTGGAGCTCCGTGTGAGCCTGCGGATAGAGGGCTAGTTCGGTGTACGCGGCCGCGAGGTTGCGGTGAGTGCGGGCCTGTACGGCCGGGTTGCCGAGGCGGTCCGCTGCGGTGACGGCAGTGCGGCTGGTGGTGACCCAGTCGTTCCAAAGGCCGCGCCGGTCCAAGTAGCTGAGCAAGGCCCAGGCCAGTTGCCAGGTATGCGCGTCGTATCCGGTCGCGGCGGAGTGCTCGACGGCTGCGAGTAGCACATCGTGTTCTGCGGTAAACCACGCCAAAGCCTGGTCCGGATCGGCGAAATCCTCTTTGATCGTGTCCGATCGCGGTGGGTCCAATGTGATCGAATCCCGGGTGGGATGGAGCACGCGGTCGGCGCCATACGCGGCGTGCAGGTAATAATCGAGCATTCGGCGCGTGGCCTGCGGATCTTCGTCGTCCCTTAGTTCTGCGGCGTAAGCGCGGAGCAGATCGTGGAAGGCATACCGTCCGCGGCGATGCTCGACGATGAGGTTGGCGTGGCTCAGTTCTGTGAGTGACTGGTGTACGGCCGTAGGCGACACGCCGGCGAGACTGGCGGCCGCGGGAACCGTGATGTCCGGGCCGGGGTGGTGACCGAGCAACCGGAACAGTCTGGCCGTCGGTGGTGTCAACGCCCGGTAGGACCAGGAGAAGACCGCGCGTAGATCCGAGTTCGGGTCATCGCCAGCCAACAGGTCGAGGCGGTGGTCGGCCAATTCAGAGGCCAGGACATGCAGTGGCAGGTGCGGCTGCAGTGCGGCCCGAGCAGCGACCACGGCCAGCGCGAGCGGTAGGCGTGCGCAGCGGGTGATGATGTCCGCGACAGCCGCCGGCTCGGTCTGGACGCGATGTTGGCCGAGGCGGTTTATCAATAGCCGTACGGCATCCGTTTCGGACAGCAGATCGAGGGACACCGGTCGCGCACCGTCCACCGCGACCAAGCCGGTGAGTTGGTTGCGGCTGGTCACCAGGACGAGGCAGGACGGCGTGCCCGGCAGGAGCGGCCGGACCTGCGCGGTGTCGCGCGCGTTGTCCAGCAGGATCAGCAGCCGCCGACCGGACACTTCGCTGCGATATCGGGCCGCCCGTTCATCCAGGCCAAGCGGAATCCGTTGCGAGGCAACGCCGAGCGCCTCCAGGAAGGCACGGATAGCGTCGGCCGGATCGAGCGGTCCGGCCGGGTCGAATCCACGCAGGTTCACGTACAGATGACCGTCTGGGAATCGGTCGGCGATCTGGTGGGCGCCATGCACCGCCAACGCGGTCTTGCCTACCCCCGCGGTGCCGCCGATCGCGGTGATGAGCACGGTGCCATTGGCGTGCGCCTGGTTGGTCAGCGCGGCCAGTTCGGCTGCTCGGCCGGCGAACTGCGGAACCGTCGGCGGCAACTGATGCGGTCCAGTCGATGCGGTGATCCGTGGCAACGGCACGGGCGGCGCTGATCCGAGGTGGCCACGCACACACTTGCTGGTGTGCCGCTTGCAGTTCGGCACCGGGGTCGGTGCCCAGTTCGTCGACCAGCCGCTGCCGTACGGTCGTATAGAGATTCAGAGCGTCACCAGTCCGACCGGTGGCCGCGAGCGCTTGAATCAGCGCGCCGGACACCGACTCTGCTAACGGAAACTCGCCCGCCAGCTCAGTCAGCGGACCGACAGCCGCGGTCGGGTCACCGATCCGCACCTCGACCAACCCCCACGCGACCATCGCGTCGACATACTGTTGACCTAACGCGAGGCGGGTTCTGGTCACCCACGAACCGGACAGGCCGGCCAGCGGTTCACCTCGCCACAGCTGCACCGCCGCACGCAGCAGGGCAATTCGTTCAGAGTCGGACCCGGACATGCGGGCCTGGCTTATGAGTTGTCGCATGTGCAGTGCGTCGATCGCGGCGGGTGCGGCGTCCAGCAGGTATCCGCGGCCGGACTGGTGCAGCAGGCGGCAGTCATTTCCCGCATCGGCCAAGATGTGCCGAATCCGGGAGAGATGAGCATTCAGGCTGTTACGTGCTTCCTGGGGAGGTTCCTCACCCCACACCCGGTCAATCAGGACCTCAGCGGAGACAACTCGGCCCGCGTCGACCAGTAGAGCGGCCAGGACGGTGCGCTGCCGCGGCTGCCCGGCGTCCACCCGGCGTCCAGCAGTCCAGATTTCGACCGGTCCCAGCAGCCGAAACTTCATTGTCCGCCCCTGCCATCGCCGTGTAACCAGCACCGCAAGGATTTCACAACCGCGCCAACCATCGGCCGCAGCGATCCTGCTCACGTGACCGAGAGGACGGTGAGCTGAGCCAGTTTGCCGGACTTCCGCCGATCCCGGCGGCAGTTTGGTGATCCGGGTGTCGGGAAGGAAAGGCAAACCTGCCCGACGCCGTCGAGCTGAACGCATGTCCCAGGTGGCCGATCGGCCACCCGCACTCCAAAAAAACAGAGGAAGACGATGAACAGAAGGACTCTACGCGTGCGTACGGTGCTGATTGCGTTGGTTGCGGCGGGAGCGACGGTAGCCGCCTGTCAAGGCGCGTCGGCCACGACCGTGCCAACTTCGAAGTTCGCGACGGCTAACTCCACATTTGTGAACTCGGCACCCATGCACCTGGCCTCGGCGGTAAAGGTCGTCGGCGCCGCAGACGCGACGGGTGAGGTGCCGGTCTTGCTGTCCGACGGCAGCAGCTTCTCCGTGCCGGCCAGCAGTGTCACGCGCGTGCTGCATCCCGATACCACCGGTATTGCCATGCGCCGGACCTCCACTGGCATGGAGCCCGACATTACCGTCAACGGGCCTTGCGGCAGTTCCAATATCTACGTGCATGAGAAGTCGAACGGTCACCCGGTCAAGATGACCACTGGATTCACCATCAGGAAACCACTGCCGCCGGCGGTCTCGTACAAATGGCGTGCGGAAATCGACCGGTACAACGGGGGCTACGACTACTCGTACTCAGCCTCCGGCGGACTTGCATTCCGCTACTCGTGGGCCGGTGGACACAGTAGCGACGCCAATTATCCCAGTGGTTACTACGAAGCCTTCGTAACGTACGGCTTTGCTCAGCTTGCCAATGGGCTCGTCTGCGTCAGCGGCGATCCGTACGCCGCACTCACCTACCTCTAGCCAAACCTGGAGCGCGGTACGAACCTCGACTGAGCAACGACGCCATTACCCGAATCGGACGCATGTCCGATCGGTGGTGTCGCGAAGAGACTTGCTCTGCGTGCTCGCGTAATGACAAGATTATTACTTGGTCCCCGCCGACTCTCCCCGTGGTCGGCGGGGACTTTGTTGATCTGCTTTGGGGCGACGCCGTCCGGCGACCAACCCGTCCCGGTTGCGATCTCGCTTCGACTCGCTTGCCGGTGATCTCGCCGGGCTCGTGGAACTAGGCTCCGTTGCCAGGCTCAGGGGCATCTGACGCCACGTCGTGAAACGTGCGCGCCGCTGGTGGAGTCTTGTCGTACCGTCCTGCAACCATGACCGGCATGCGCGTCGTACTCGCAGGCAGTGTCCAACCGGGCATGCGCCTGGCCCGTGGGTCCGAGATCGTCAGCCGCCAGTTGCTGACCACGAGCCAGCGTGTGGTCTTGGTTCTACATACCGGGGAGCGGATCGAACTTGATCCCGATCAGCCAGTCACGATCGTTGGCGATCCACCTCGAAGCTGATGGATGCGCCCCGCGCTGCGCGGGACAGGACGGGCGTTCAACGCTAACGGCGTACGGGTCGTCGAGCGTCAACAGCAACTCTGCACGAGCAGGTACGCGGACGCTTCCAGTGGACTGCGTAATCGAACACATGTACGAGAAGATGGTGTCTGGCCTCGGCAACCTTCGACGGCACCTCGTGCGTACGTATGAACCACCTCGCAAGGTGTGGGTGCGGTTAGAGCAGGTATTCGCCAGTGGACTGGGCGGCGGCAAGCAGAGCCCCGCCCCGCGATTGCCCGGTCGCGAGGCTTGCGGTTGCGGCCCCGCGTCCCCGGACTGCAACACGCATGGGTGCGTACGACGAACGGCGCATGGATGGCCGTTGTCAGCTTCAGTCTCGTGGCTGACGCTGTCGGCGAGATCAATCTTCGCTACTTGCTGCGGGCCGAGATGATCGAGCCGCATCGGCGAATCCGTGCGCCCGGATGCCTCGTGAGGCAAATGTGTCGACACGTACGCGTCAATGGCGGCGGCATCGAGTCGCGAATCGCTCCGGCCGTTACCCGTCGACGGTGGCGCGGTTCGTCACAATGCTGCGCACGTACGCCGTAGGGGCGGTCAGTGTGTCAACTCGCCCGGAGAGTTCGGCGAAGGAATTCTGCGTCAGATCCTCAGCAGCCACGCTGAAGGTTGGGCTACGCCAGTCGCATCTTAGGCGAATACCTGCGCAAGTAGAGAACCTGGAACACGTCTCCCTCGACCGCGAAGGCCGGTCGGCGCCAGCGTCCGTCCGCGACGACTGTCTGCCCACTTTCGCACCCTGTCAAGCGCGACTGCGGGGAGGTTCGGTCGCATGTTCATGGCGGGTTTCAAATCGGAGAATACGTAGATGGACGCCAGGTGACGGTACCGCCAAACGAACACCCGGATGGACGGTCGATCAACACGGCATTGAACTGGCTGCTCCAAGTATGGACATAGCAAGTTCGGTGCAGCCGTGGCAATTGACGTAAGGCATCACAACCAGTGATATTCGATTTTGTGCATCTGTACGGCTGAGGTGAGTTAGTGAGACGGATCGGGCCTGGTTGAACAGCGAGGTCAACGTCTGAACCGCCTACGCCATTCGATCCAATTTATTAAGCGATTCAGGGGGTTGTTGAACACCTCTTCAACGTCCCGGCCGTAACCATGAGTGTGCAATTTTTGTGTTTCGGCCCTGTCTTCATCGACGGCGACCGGTTGCAATCGGCGATCGGCAGTTGTCGAGGAGGACCACGAAAATGGCGCGTGCGAGGCGTTCCGCCGCCCACGAGGCGGCCTTTAGCCCATCGCCGTTGGACGTAGCTGAACGTAGTTTTCGGCTCATGCTCGAGGGGCCTGAACCGCTCTCGATTGACGGCGCCGCATTTGGCGGTTGCCTCCCGGCCCGTCGTATCCCGTTGGACGAGTTAGCTGATGGCCTCATGGTGGTCTGGGTGGATCGACGCATGTGGGCTGCGGTCTGGCGCCAACTCATCGCTCGTGCCCGTGCTGGCGACACGAGTTGGACGCTTGGATGCGTCGGTGTCGCACTACCCGGCCTGCGGCGTCGAGCCGATGCTCTTGCCCGGCAGGCGGCGCACCTGGACAGCGCAGACCTCGACGCTGAGCTATTAGCCGGCTTTCTGACCTCGTTGAAAACTGGCGATCTCGACCTGGAGCCGCAACCGATCGTGCGGTTGCTGGCGGACGCCTACAACGCTGGCCGCCGCTATCTGCGACGCAACCGCGCGGCGGAAGTCGTCGTTGAGAATCTTGGCGAGGACGGCATTGACGACTCCGTCGATGTGGACCACAGTGCCCAGCGGGCGCGCCAGTCGCTACAGGCGGCGATGTCTGTTCTGAATCCGGCTGATGCTGAGTTGATCAGACGGACGCGGGTCGACGGCGTGTCGATGGCGGTTTGCGCCCGTGAGGCGGGGATGAAGGAATCCACGATGTTTGTCCGCCGCTGGCGTGCCGAGG
Organism: Fodinicola feengrottensis; assembly: GCF_010993775.1. GTDB lineage: Bacteria > Actinomycetota > Actinomycetes > Mycobacteriales > HKI-0501 > Fodinicola > Fodinicola feengrottensis. Next base: position 121,641 of record NZ_WOTO01000016.1, read on the forward strand.
TACGCCTTCGGCAACTGTTGCCCGCGCCGAGATCGGGGGAGTAGCAGGCGCGCCGCGACTGGGTCGCCTTTTATGAGTCCGGTACGTCATCGGCGAGGCCACGGCAACAGTTGTCTCCACCAAGGCCGGCGATCGCGTTCATGGGTGACCACGAGCCGCGGTTCTGTCCTGCACGGATGAGATGCCGGGGCGACGGTCCACGGCGCGGTCCGTGGAGATTCTGGGCTGAGACGTGGCGCAGGTGTGGCAATGGGAATTTGTGATGGCGCGGACCACGGCGTTGGTGCGGTGGGTTCGGTCACCGCAGGTACGTCGATGGTCGTTTCGGTTGCTGTGCGGTCGGCCTGTATGCCGTGGAGCGCTTGCACGTCTTTCACCCGAGCCCAGAGGCCGCGTCGGGCCAGAACGCCGGGCTGATAGTAGCGGCGGCTGCCGTCGAGAACTTCTCGGAGGAAGTGCTCGACGTCCATCGAAGCGGTGACGAACCAACCTGCCGCATCCGCGGGTATGTGCCGGGGACGCTCAGATGCTCGAAAGGCGACGTTGGCGAACACTTGGATGCGGCTGTGATCGTTGAGTTCGTGGTCGAACGGTTGGTGCCATGGTGTGGGACCTGGTGCGTACGGTCGCCGGTCGTCGACGACGCGGAATCGGACGGCCGGCTGATTCCATAGTGCGTCGCGAAGCTTGGGCGAGTCGAGCTTGGCGTCGTCACCAATCAACCAGCACACCCTGGCATCGGCTCGCTCGCGGGTGGCCGTCCGCTTTGTGAACGAGGTTTCGCGCAGCTGGACCTCCAGACAGAACTGTGCCTGGTGGACGAATACGTCGGCATGGGTCGGCGGATGCTCAGGCGTCGCTTCGTATCCGAGGTGTTCGACGATCTTGGCCAGCCTGGTCTTCATCCACCGATGCTGCGCAGACTCCGGGCCGCCACCGCCGCGGGGGATCCAGTGATCACACTTTGAGGTCGTGACAAACCGGAGGTGGCGTGCCCTATTCCTAGCGTTGACAGCGGTCAGCCGGATGTCGCAGCCAGGTTCTGGGCACTCAAGCCGGGGACGTGGGTCCCGGCACATGAACGCCCAATCCTCGTCGTGCTCGACCCAGAGCGTTCGCCGCTGAGGTGCGTACGGCGAGCGTGCGTGGCGTTTCGACCCCAGGTGATGTCCGTCCATACCACCTTTATGCCACGAGCCACCGACAAAATACGGAGAGTTAACTTAGTTGGGTGCGGCGACAGAGTACGCAACGACTTGATTACGACCTTGGGTTTTGGCACGGTACATCGCCGTGTCCGCGGCGTGAAGAATGTGGTCGATCGCTACGGCCGTGTCCGGGTAGGTGGCGATGCCGATCGAGGCAGTAACCCCGGTGATCACGTGAGTGCAGCCGTCGATGCTGGTGGTGACGATGAGCTCGGCGACGGCGGCGCGGATACGCTCGGCGGCTGCGTGGGCGGCCTCGGTATGCATACCCGGTAGCAGGACGACGAACTCCTCGCCGCCAAATCGGCCGATCGTGTCGTACGCGCGGGTTTCGGTGCTGATCGCGGCGGCGACGGCATGCAGGACGGCGTCGCCGGCGAGGTGGCCGTGGGCGTCGTTGACCTTTTTGAAGTGGTCGAGGTCGATCAGCAGGACGGCGAAGCGTTGGCTCTGGCGTTGTGCGCGGGCGATTTCGGTGGTCGCGCGGGTGCGCCATTCTGTGTCGTTGAGCAGGCCGGTTTTGCCGTCGTGAGTGGCCAACTCGGTGAGTTGACGCATCAGGACGCATCGGTGCAAAACGATCACCGGCAGCAGGACGAGCACCGCAGCTGCGGGGTGAGCGACCAGGAGCAGGGCGGCGGCGCCACCAAGGCAGAGAGTGGCGATCTCCAGGGCGTTGTCGGCTAGTGACCCGTACAGGGGAAGGAAGGCTCGCTTCGGGTTCTGGAGCTTCAAACCGATCATGATCAACAAACTGTTGACGCCGGTGAATGCCGCGATCGCCGCGCCGATCGCAACCACTGTGTCGCGAAACTCGTGTGGTCGTGATCAGTGGTGCCGAGCGTGCTGCCGACGCCGCAGGCGCGAAGTACGGGAGACACGGTCAGGCATGCGATGACCATCGTCGCAGCGCTGAATACCACCCGGTAGGTGGGACGAGTGCTCATCGTCCGCCAAATTCGTAGCCAGAGATGCCCGTAGATGGCAACCGTCACCAAAGCCGCCAGGGCCGGCGGGAGCAGCAACGCGCCGGCGCCGATCCACACCGAAGTCATGTTGACGTGCGGCGTCTCGGCCACGTAGCGACGGATTCGCTCGGTGCGCCGGGACAACTCAGCCTGGGCGATCCCGATCGCAACCAGAACCATCGCCCGGGACCAGTCCACCATGTTCACCGTCGTCATCGAGGCAGCTGCAGACGCGAATAGCGTCAAGATCACCGCGGCGACTTCAGTCCCTAGGTAGTACGGAAGCACCCCCCTCGGCGCGGTACGCATGGCCCACCGAGATGTTCGGCCAGCTGAGATTTCTGCTCTGCCCATATCTGCGCCCCCATGCTGAGTGAATACGCTTACAGGTCTGGCCGTCGACACCACGCCGGAATGCAGCTCTTGGCGCTCGTGCACGGTGCCGTTGGAGTGGTCTTGCGCGCTGCAGAACTACGCGCGCCGATGCATCTCACCAGAAATCGCCCTCCGTACATAATTGGCTTCGCTGTGTTACCTGGACACAGTATTGCCTGCCCAGAGACCATGTGAACAGCGCCGATTTCCCTTCGGGGCTTCGTGGTGGAAGGGAGGGTCGAGCCATGCGTGGAAAGGAAGACTAGGGCGAACGTCGAGGTCAGAGTCCTCTGCGCTCTGACCTGACCAAACGGCCTTATCGGCGGATCCGCACAGCGCCCGCGCAGTCGGGCGCTTCGGTGCTGCCAAAAACCGGGGGACAATGTCGGTCACGACTCCCTCCGTTAAGTGGTTCTGGGTTGGGCGACAGCGCCAGCCACTCGCGACCACGCGAGTGCTCCAGCGACGCCCAATCCAGCTCCGACTACGGCCGCGCATCCCAGCGTCGCGGCGGTCCCGGTTACCTGCGCAACGGCGCCGGCGACCACGATGCCCAAGCCCTGCACGGCCACCAAAGCCGTGGACAGCAATCCAGACACCTGCCCACGCACGCCGTCGGGCACAGCCCGGGTGACCATCGCGGTGGCCTGCATCTGGTACGGAGTCGATAACAATCCGCTTGCCGCGATCAGCGCCACCGACCACACGACGCCCGGACGAGCGAGTAGCCCGATGAGCGGTACTCCGGCGCCGGCCGCCAGCCAGCCGGTCATCTGCGGTTTCCACGCGGCCGGAACCCATCGCGCGTACGCCCAAGCGCCGACTACCGACCCGATCGGATCTGCGGCCAAGAGCAGTCCAATTACAACGGAGCCACCACCAAGCTGCGCCGCATACGGAGCGGCAAGACCTTCGGGCAGGACGTACAGACCGGCGAGCATCTTCAGTCCGAACAACACCGCGCCGCCGGGGACCGCCCACACCGCCACTGCGCCGGCGCCTACCCAGGACAACCAGGCACTGGATTTAGGACCGGGCGCACAACTGGACTGAGCGGACACCTCGCGTTCCTGCAGCTCAGCATGCTTGCCGCGGAACCTGCCAGCCGCAGGTGCTGGCCGAGGGCGTACGCCCCACCAGACCAGCAACGCCGAGGCGAGAAATGTCATGGCGTCCGCGACCAGCGCCCAGTACGGACCGATCAGCGCGATCACCAATCCACCGACCGCGAAACCAGCTACCTGCGCGGACTGGATAGTGATATTGCGGACCGCGAGCCCCGCGACATACAACTGCTCATTCTGGTCGTCGTCACGCCGATCGACCGCGGATGAACCACGCCGACGACGGTGCTCAGATCCGCCGGAAAGTACGGCCGGCAGCAGTGCCAGTTGCGCAGCTCGCGCCGGCCCGCCGGCGATGGTCAACGCGATCAGTAGGACACACAGCCACACGAATGGCATCCCCGGGATCGCCATCGCTGCTGCCACAGCCATCCGAAAGATGTCGCTGACAACCATCACCCCGCGACGCGGGAAAACATCCGCGAGCCTCCCCAAAAGCGTCCCGCCCAGCACGGTCGGGAGATAGGTCAACCCGTACGCCAACGCCGTCAGCCCCGCAGACGAGGTCCGCTCGTACACCAGCACCGACAACGCCACTCGCGCCAGCTGGTCACCGGCCTGAGACAACGCCTCCGCTGCCCACATCGCCCGGAATTCAGCAACACCTAAACGCCGCTATCAGGCCGATACTCGCGTCCTTACCTGCGGACACCGAAGATTGACGTGGAACAGAGCTCGAGCCAGGACTATCCGGCTCCTGCCCAGTCTTCGCACCTCGCGCCATGCCTAGCCCCCGTTCGCCTCGCCGCCATTCGCGATGCGCCGCCAGTCAGGCCACGGCTGCACGCTGCCGGCGGCTGAGCTGACCAAGAAACCGTATCCGGCTTGTCGGGTCTTGTCTGGATAACAGCGACAATGGTCTTCGAATCGCGCGATCCGTGCGCACCTCGACCGCCAGTCCTGTTCGGAAGATGACAATCCATCGGTGGCAGGAATTTCAATCTGCCGGCGAAGCGCGTCGCCGCGGGCAGGTCGGACGAGTCGATCCCAAGAATCTCGTTGCGGGCTGCCGTGTCGAGTCTCTGCTGGATCCGTGAGAAATCTGCCCAGGTCAGCCATTGGACAGATCTTGAACAGTTGATCGAGATGGGCGCTGAGCAGGGGCTTTGGCTTGGCTCGGCGGTGACCGTTGCCAAGCGCGGCCTGACTGTAGTAGCAAGGACCCAGGACAGCTGTCTGTAGCCAACGGGGGTGTACAGAATGCGTCACCAGTCTGCGTGGGCCGTACTAATAGTGGCGATGACGGTCGCGTTTGTGTCGGCGTGCTCGTCAGCCGGATCTCCGGCAGGCACGTCGTCGCGTCCGACGTTTGCTGGTTATCCTCCGTCTGCGGTCGCGCCGTCGCCGACCCAGTCGAGCGCGCCCGAGCAGGCGGCATTGTCTGCTTGGAGCGGACTGTGGGCGGCGCTGGCGCGTTCGGCAGAAATTCCCGACTACGACGGCAGACTGTTGGACGACTACGCCACCGGCGACGCCCTCACCATCCTTCGAGGAACCCTCCAGGAGTGGCGGCGCGAAGGAATTGTCACGAAAGGACGCCCAGTCCAGCATCCGCAGGCCAAATCTGTCTCTCCAGCAGGGAATCCGACCACGGTGACATTGACCGATTGCGGGAGACTCAACCACCTGGCTGCGTTACTACGCGAAAACCGGAGACCTGGTCGCCGGCGAAAAGCGTGCGCGTCGGAAATTCACGGCGACTGTAAACCGGGCTGGCGGTGGCTGGCGGGTGAGTGAGTACACGATCGGACCAGCGAACTCATGCTGAGAAGACAGCATTTACGGCTCATTGCGGCCGTTTCTGGTGCGATCGGCGGAATCTTGGTGACCACAACCCCCGCGTGGGCCGATCCGTACGGCGGGGCCTCATGTCACGAGTCGCCGACCCCGCAGTGCCGCGTCGTCGCTGGCGATCGACCCGTTCCCGGCGAGAATCCGCCGCAGCCCCCAATAAATGAAGGCCGACCTGCTCAGAGCGTCACCCGACCAAACCAACAACCGGACAATGTGCCAGGAGTGCGACCCGGCTGCTATTTCCGCGAGGCGGATGGATCAGAGCTTCCCCGTCGCCGATTGCCCGACTGCGGATTCCCGCCAGCAGCGCCAGCGCCAGCTGATCCTTACGCATTGGCGCAGGAGGCCGTTTCCCGCCTTCAATTGCCAGCGGTTCGTACGGGCGCGAGTCCGACAGGGGTAAAGCTGGTCCGATTGCCGGTATGGCTGTGGGTCAGCCGCGACTCATGGCAGACCCAGACCGCCACGGCGAGCGTTCCGGCCTTGACGGTCACAGCGACAGCACGTCCAGTGGCGGTGAGTTGGTCAATGGGAGACGGCGGCTGGCTGACCTGCCACTCACGAGGAACACCGTGGACACCGGCACGTGGCGGAGCCGCGGCGTCACCGGACTGCGGATACATTTACGACAGTTCGTCAGCTGGCGCGCCATCAACGCGCTATACGGTGCGCGCCACCATCCGTTGGCGGATTAGCTGGGCCGGCGGCCCGTACTCCGGAACTGAACCGGACCTCTTCGCATCGGCGCGACGACTAGTTGGCAGGTCGCCGAATCGCAAACCCTCATCAGGTAGCCATCGATCCCGCGCACATAGCGCCACACACAGCCACGGACCTCATGTCGGGTCTATATTGGCGTGGCGCTTTTGCTGTCGTAAGGCGCAACGACGCAGGCGACGGGTTGGACAGTTCATGAACCGCTAGACGACACTCGGAAAATCCTTCCTTTCTCTCGCTTCGCGGAAATGCGCATTCATCGACCCTTTTGCTGCGCTCGCGGCGTTCTTGTGTCGCCGGCTTCAGTCGTGAATCTCTTTGTGTCCGAAATTTTCGTTGATTGAAGCAAGTAAAGAACTGAGGGTCTCCGTGGCCTTTGAGGGTGTAGGCGCCCAGTCGCCTGCCGGCCCGTGTCGGGGAGCGCCGCGGTGAGATATCGACATTTCTTTTGTCACCTAAAAAAAAAAGGAGGAAGCGTCGCGTTTTGCTCCCTGGCACCGGGTTCGCCTTAGGCGCTCGGTCATTCAAGGGGGTGAGCCCCGATGCGCCCCTCCTGCTCACAGAAATTCAATTCGCTCGTTCGCCGTACAGCTCAACGACGCGGCTGTCGCCTTGCGGCGACCGTTGGCGCTGTTGCTCTATTTGCCGCTGCGGTCGCGGTGTTTATCGACGTGTCGCCGGCTTTTGCCTTGGATAAGCCGCCAGGTCCGACGGCAGACCAAAAAGAGCTGATCGGCGTGATTGACCGACTGCGGCTTGCGATCATTGTTCTTCTCGGGGCGCTGGCCTCATTGTTCTTGACGATTGGTGGCTTTCGCTGGCTCTCGGCTGGCGAGCCGGGCGAGGTCGAGAAGGCGAAGTCGGCCCTGAAGGCCGCGGCGGTCGGATACGTGATCGCGGCCTTGGCGAAGGTCCTGTTCGACATTCTGTACGCGGTGGTGTTCGGATCATGACCGGGCAACGGAGAGCTGGCACCACGCCAGGGGGCAATGCTGGGCGGCGAGGTTTTGTCGTACTTTTCGCTGGGCTGGCAGCTGTGCTGGCCGCGGTTCTGTTGGTTTTCGTCGCACCGGCCACGGCAACGGTCCTCGATCGGTTGAGGCCACTCCCGGACCGACAACGCAGCCCATGCCAGCGGCGGCGAGTGCACCGCAGGTGAAGGCGCCAGCGCCGCAGAAATCCGCGACTCCGTCCATCACCCCGGCGCCACCTGTCGCGCCGCCGTCGTCTTCTGGGGGAGGGGTGCCCGGTGACCTGCTGTCGAGCGCGATTTCGGCGTGGTTGTTGTCGGTGACGCTCGGGACGGGTCTGCTTTTCCTGTCTCTGTTGGGGAAGTTCTCGGCGTTGACGCCGGATGTGACGGCGTTGTCTGACGTGTCGACGATGTGGTCGACGTCGCAGGTGGTCGCCAACGCTTGTTTCGTTCTGCTGATCGTCATCGGCGCAGCGACGGCGATGGGATACGAGACCGTTCAGTCCCGTTACACCGTCCGTGAGATCGCGGTCCGTCTGGTGGCGGCATTCTTGTTGGCGAACCTGAGTTTCCCACTGTGCTCGCAAGCGATCCGATTCTGCAATGCGCTCACCTTGGCGATGTCGAGCTCGGTGACGCCGGCGGTTCTTGGTTCAGTGCTGCAGAACATCGGAGCGCGGGCGTTGTTCACGCCGGGGATCGCCGTAGTGCTTTTGGTATTGATCATGTTCGTCGGCGTCTTGCTGCTGACGATCACGATGTTCGTCCGTGTCCTGTTACTCATCCTTCTGATCGGTGTCGCGCCGCTGGCCTTGACTTGCCATGCCCTGCCGGGTGTGGAGTCGGTGGCGATTTGGTGGTGGCGGGCCTTCGCGGCCTGCTTGGGGACAGGGCTGGCGCAGGGGGTGGTGTTGACGGCGGCGACGCCGATTTTTTTGTTGTCGCCGCCGAACAATCTGCTGTCGCTTGGGACCTCGCCGATTTTGAAGGTCCTCGCCGCGATCGTGATTTTGTGGCTGCTGTGGAAGATCCCGTTCTGGTGTCTGCGTACGGTGCGCAGCAGGGCGCCGCGGTTGCGGATTTCTCCGATGCGGTATTTCACCGAGCGGCTGGCCGATCGCGGGCTGCGCTCAGCGGTGGCGCAGGGTTTTCGGTAAAGGCGGAGGCGACGACTCCGGATCCGACAACCGCGGGCGTTCGTCCCGCGGCCCGAGTAGCGGCCCGAAAGGCCCCGGCGGAGGTGGCCCCCGTCCCCGCAGGACCGGCCCCAGGAACTCCGGCGCAGGTTCGCTGACCGGTAATCCGGTGCGCGGCAAGATCAACCAGAACGGCGTTTGGCGCAATGTCACGGATTCCGATGCCAAGCGACAGGGCGGTCGCTGGGGGTTGCCCGGTCTGGGCAAGCCCGTGACCCGTACGGCGAGCGCGACCGGCAGCGGCACACGGGCAGCATCCGCGAAGGCGGCCGGTGCGACAGCGGCGAGGACCGGTGTGAAGGCCGGTGCGGCGGCCGGCCTCAAATCCACTGCCGCTGGTGCCGCTGGGTCGGTGGGAACACCGGTCGCTGGTGTCGCTGTAGCGGCAGGCATGTCGGCGGCCCGACGCGCGAAGCGCGGTCGCAGCGGATCCGGTTCCCTCCCAATACCGCCGCCAGTACGACCCAGGCGATCAACAAGGCCATCGTCCGGGCCGCCTCGCGCAGAACAGGCGGCTTCCAACGCTCCTTCCGCTACTGCGGCGCCGCGGCGACGCGTGACGGCGAAACCGACGCCGCCACCGGGCCGATCCGCGGGGAGTAGCCGGAGTTCGCAGACGGCCCCACCCACGTCCTCTCCATCGTCGCCGTCGTCGGGTGCGCCTGAGCGCGCTCCCGGGAAATAGAGGCTGTCCATGTCTGAGCAGCGTGAGATCCGTGTCCCGATGCCGGCCGATGTGGATCGGCCGGACCGGATCGCGTTCGGTTTGACGATGCGCCAGTGCCTGATCCTGGGCGGGGTCGCCGCTGGCCTGTGGGCGGCGTATCAGGTGCTTGGCCACGTGGTTCCGGCGTTGGTCGCGTTGGCGGTGGCGATACCTGTCATGGGACTGGCGATCGTGATCACCCTGGGCCGGCGCGCGGGATGATGCCCTGGACCGGTGGCTGCTGGCCGCCGCAGCGCATTTCCGTGCGCCTCGCCGCCTGGTGCCCGCCGACTCGATGCCCCCGATCCCGGCCTACGGACGCGGTACGCAGCTCCGCGGCGCTCGCGGCCGGCTCGCGGCTCTGACCGCTCCATACCAGGCGATCCACCCGAACGGGGTGATCGATGTCGGCGACGCTGAGCTCATCGTCGTAGAATGCGCGCCGGTGAACTTCGCCCTGCGTACGGCGGAGGAACAGGAGGCGCTGGTCGGCGCAATGGCCCGCTGGTTGCATTCGCTCGACCAGTGTTCGGTCCAGATCTTGGTCCGCTCCCACACCGTCAACTTGGCCGGCATCGCCTCCGACGTACGCGAGCAGGCCGCTGCGGCGGTGCACCCGGCGATCGAGTCGGCGGCACGGGATCACGCCGACTTCCTTTCGGCGCTGGACGCTGAACAAGAGATCCTGACGCGCCAGGTGTTGCTGGTGATCCGGGACCGCCGGCGCGGCCGGGTTCTGGACCACGCGGCCGAGGCGATCGCCTCGCTGGGTGCCGCCGAGGTCGCCGCCCACGTACTGCCCCCTGGCGACGTCGAGGAAGTGCTGCGATCGGCGGCTGACCCATTCGCGCCGCCCCCAGAGGCCACCGTCAACGACGCAACCACCAACTCCCGCCGGCCGCCACGGCCAGATCCGCGATCGGATACACGGTGGTCAGGCGTCGGCTCGCGGCCCAGGGTCGATCGCTCGCGGGCGTGGATAGGTGGCCCGCATTGCCTGGAGATTGGGGCGGACGCGGTACGGGCGGGGGACGGGTACGCCACCAGCCTGGCCGTGACCGGGTTCGCCGGCGAGGTTGGTCTTGGGTGGCTGGAACCGCTGCTCGCCTGGCCCGGCCGGATGGACGTGAGCCTGTTCGTCGACCCGATGCCGGCCGAGGTCGCGGCGACCCGGCTGCGCAAGCAGCGGTCCCGGCTGGAGTCAGCACGCCGTACGCTGGCCGACCGCGGCGGCAGCCTGGACGACCCCGAGGTCGACGCCGCGGCCGGCGACGCCGCGGACCTGGCCGCGCGGCTGGCCCGCGGCGCCGCACGCCTTTACCGGATGGGTGTCTACCTGACCGTACGAGCGGCAGCCCGTGAACAGTTGACCGCAGACGTGACCGAGGTCCGATCGCTGGCCGCCGGCGTACTGATGGACGCCACGGTCTTGACTTGGCGGCAGGGTCAGGGCTGGGCGACCGCGCTGCCGCTGGCCGCCGACGCGATCGACCTGCGGCGTACGGCCGACACAGACGCGGTCGCCGCAGCGTTCCCTTTCGCCTCACCCGATGTCCCGATCGACCCTGGCGGAGTGCTGTACGGGGTGAATCTGTCCTCACCGGGGATCGTGACCTGGAACCGGTGGGCGCAGGACAACCACAACTCGGTCATCCTTGCGCGCTCCGGCGCGGGCAAATCGTTCCTGGCCAAGTTGGATTTGATGCGCTCGTTGATCGCTGGCGTACGCGGCCACGTCATTGACCCGGAGGATGAGTACGGGCGGCTGGCCGAGCAGCTCGGCGGGACCGTGGTCCGACTCGGCGCCGACGAGGTGCGGATCAACCCGTTGGAACTGCCCCGCGCCGGCGGCCCGGATGCGTTGCGACGCCAGGCGTTGTTCGTGCACTCGCTGATGGCGGTCATGTTGGGGGAGCGGCGGATCGACGCGCTTTCCACCGCTGCTCTGGACCGCGCGATCCGCGGCACCTACCACCGCGCCGGCGTCACCCGCGACCCGCGAACCCACACCCGACCCGCCCCGACATTGCTCGATCTTGCCGCGATGTTGCGCAGGGACAAGGATCGCGCGGCGGCCGGGTTGCTCGCGCGGTTGGAGCCGTGGATCAACGGCAGCTACGCCTCGCTGGTCGCCGGGCCGTCAACCGTGCACGCGGACGGGCATCTGGTGGTGTACTCGATTCGCGACCTGCCTGAAGAATTGCGGCCAGTCGGGATGATGCTCGCGCTGTCCGCGCGATTTGGCAGCGCGCCAGTGACACTCGTTGCCGCGACCTCGTGGTGGTCGACGAGGCGTGGCAGCTGCTGGCCTCGACTGAGGCCGCGAGCTGGCTGCTGAAATTCGCGAAACTGCTCAGGAAACGCTGGGCCGGTCTGTCGCTGGTGACCTCCGATGTCGATGACGTGCTGGCTACCGACATTGGTCGTCGCGTTATCGCCAACTCGGCCACGCAGATCCTGATGCGCCAAGCCCCGCAAACCATCGCCACCGTCGCCGACGCGTTCCGGCTCACCGCGGGTGAGCGCAGCATGCTTCTGGCCGCCGCATGCGGAGACGCACTCCTGCTTGCCGGAAATGTGCGCGCTGCTTTCCGTTGTATAGCAAGCGAAAACGAGTACTGGGCCTCGACAACGAACCCAGCTGAACTCGCCGCGCTTGCCGAGGCAGCAGAGTCGGACCCCGACTCGCGCGTGGACGCGTGGGGCGACGGCGGCGATCTGAACGAGTTCGCCGATCTCTCCACCGATGACGGCTTCGAGTACTTCGACGACGACGATCCGGACGGCCGCGCTGTGGACCGAGCTGTGGATGACCGCGATCAGAACACTGGGAGGTGAGGTCGGTATGGGACGGATATTTCTCGTCGTGGCTGCTGTGATGTCGGCGGTCCTGGTGCTGGCGATGGGTGCAGTGAGCGCGGTGAGCTCCGCGTACGGTTCCTGCGGCGGCGCGGGAACGGCCGGTCCGGCGGTCGGTGACCAGCACGTGTCCCCGGTAGCCGGATTGTCGGCGACGCAGGCCGGGCACGCTGCCACGATCATCGCCGTCGGCGCGCAGCTGCGGATCCCGCGTCGCGGATGGGTGATCGCGATCGCCACCGCGTTGCAGGAATCGGATCTGCACAACACGGCGAACAACAATCCCCGATATCCCAAGGTCGTCGCGGCCAGTCTGGCGCTGCCGCACGACGGGGTCGGCGCCGATCACGACTCGGTCGGGTTGTTCCAACAGCGTCCCGTCGAAGGCGACGGAAACTGGGGAACAGTACGAGAACTCATGACGCCTGCCACGTCCGCGGCGAAGTTCTACCGAGCGCTGGAAAAAGTCCGTGGCTGGCAGTCCCTGCCCGTGTCGGTGGCCGCGCAACGGGTCCAGATCTCCGCATATCCCGACGCGTACGCGAAACACGAACAGCACGCGACCGCCATCGTCGACGCGTTGGCCGTCGGCGCCGCCGTAGCGGCCAACGGCCCAGCTTCAAGTCCGGCCCTTCCGTCCGGACGTATCCCGATCGCCGGGCCGATCACCATCGGCGGGTCGTGCGTGGACGCTGATGCGGCGGGGCCGATCGCAGCGTCCGGATGGATGGCGCCGATCATTGCGCCCATCGTGTCGAGGTTCCGGCCACCGTCGCGGCCGACGCACAACGGCGTCGACCTGGGCGGACCGCGCGGAACCGTCATCCACGCCGCGTCAGCGGGTGTCGTGCGTACCGTGATGTGCAACGCCAGCACCGGAAACTGTGACGTCGACGGCGGCCTGAACGTGATGGGCTGCGGCTGGTACGTCGACATCGCCCACGTCGGCGGCGTGATCACCCGCTACTGCCACATGGCTCGCCGCCCGTTGGTCCACATTGGACAGATCGTCACCGTCGGGCAGCCCATCGGCTATGAAGGTTCGTCCGGTAATTCCTCCGGTCCGCACGTGCATTTCGAAGTGCACCTGCACAACAACGCCTCCGGATCCGGCGCGATCGATCCGGTGCCGTTCATGGCTGCACGAGGCGTACGGCTCGGCACGGCGGGCGGTGACGCGTCATGACCATCGCCACGATGCTCGCCGCCGCTTCCAGTGGGCCAGCTGTCGCTGATCTCGTCGCCGGGCCTGCTACGGCGGATGTGTCCCGGGGCGCAATTGATGGCATTCTCGCGACTGTCGGGTGGCTGAGCGAAAATGCTGCGTGCATCGCTCTGTTGTTGATTGGTGCTGTTGTCGCCAGCGAGGTGGCGCGCTTGGTGGCGCGGCGGCGCCGTGAGACGGGTCAGCGCGACGGGGCGCATCAGATGATTCTGCGTCCACCGCCGGAGGTCGACGTGGACGCGGCCGACGCGTTCTGGCGGCACCTGCGCGGTCTCAACGTACCGGCCTGGCGGCGGTGGCTGTACGGGCAGCCGCATGTGGCGTGGGAGTTCACCTGGGTCGGGCGGGAGCTCACCCTGTCGGTGTGGGTGCCGGCCGGAGTCCCACCGACCCTGATCGCCGACGCGGCCACCGCGGCCTGGCCGGGCACCACCACCCGCATCGCCCGCGTTACCAGCGCGACATTGCCGCCGCTGCCTGCGGGCGCGCCGCATGAAGGTGGGCGGCTGGTGCTGGCCACCGGCGGGCAGTTGCCCCTGGCCAGCGAGCACACCACAGATCCGCTCCGGCCGCTGCTGGCCGCCTGCGGTGACGGCAAAGACAGCGATGTCTCCGTCGTGCAGGTGCTGGCCCGCCCGCTCCCGTCCACCACCGGCGTACGGCAGTCGGCACGCCACGGTATCGGCCGCACCTTGCTGATGGGCCTGCTGGACCTGATCGACCCCACCGTGCGCCGCACCCGTACGCCGTCGACCGCTCGCAGCCCAGTCGCCGCGCGGCAGCAATCCGCCGCGGCGGAGAAAATGATCGCGCCGTCCTGGGAGGTCACAGTCCAGTACGGGGTCGCCGTCACGACCGCTCCTGGCGGCCGGGCGCCGAAGGACCCGTATCCGCGCCTGCGGGGACGCGCGCACGCGATCGCGACCTCGTTCGCCCTGTACTCGGGGCACAACTGGTTCAAGCGCCGCCGCGACACCAACATCGCCACCCACCCTCACGCAGCGGCGGCTGCGCGGCGGCAGCGCGTTGTCGACTACTGAGTTGGCTGCGCTCGCGCATGTCCCGGTCGACCGGACCATTGCCGAACTTGAGCGTGCGAATGCTCGCCCGGTCGCGCCGCCCGCGGCCGCCACGATCACCGGGCCTGGGCGCAAACGCCTGGGAACCGGTCACGGCGGTCGACCGATCAGCTTGTCGGTGACGACGCGGCGCGACACCACATCCACACGATCGGCACGACAGGACGAGGCAAATCCACATTCCTGAGCAACCTCGCGCTCGACGAGGCCGATGCCAAACGCGGCGTCGTCGTCCTGGACCCGCGCGGGGATCTCATCGACGACATCCTTGACCGCCTGCCCGAGTCGGCGGCAAACCGTGTCGTGCTGATCGACCCGGCGCAGCCCGAACCACGGTGGGGGTGGAACCCACTCGATGGTGAACCGAATATCGCCGCCGACCAGTTGTGCGGGGTCTTTTCCCAAGTATTCGGTAAATTCTGGGGACCCAGGGCAGATGACACGTTGCGAACCTCATGTTTGACATTGACCCGGCACGCCCATGCCAACCTGTCGATGATCCCTTCGTTGCTGTCCAACAAAAAGATCCGCGGACGTATCACCGCGGGGTTGGACGACCCGGACGGTCTCGGGTCCTACTGGGCCTGGTACGAATCCCTCCCGGTGAGTCTGCAAGCGCAGGTGATCGGCCCAGTACTGTCCAGGTTGCGCGCGTTTCTGTTGCGTGACTTCGTGAATCAGACCATCGGCAAGCCGTACAGCACGCTGAATTTCGCCCAGGTATTGGACCGGGGCGGGATTTTGCTCGCACGGCTACCTAAAGGTCTGCTGGGCAGTGACAGCTGCCAGCTCTTGGGCAGCCTGTTGGTCTCGCGTATCTGGCAGACGGTGACTGCCCGTTCGGCGGTCCCGGAGTCCGAGCGCCGCGACTGCACGCTGATCCTGGATGAGGCACCTAACTTTCTGAACCTTCCACGGTCACTCGACGAAATCGCCGCCGAAGCGCGTGGTTACCATCTCAATCTCGTTCTCGCGCATCAACACAACCCGCAGTTTTCCGCGGAAACACAGGCAGCGATTTCGGCGAACGCCCGCAACAAAATCTATTTTGGTGTCTCGCCGGAAGACGCCCGAATCTGGAACAACACACCGAACCGATTTTCAACAAGTACGACCTCGCCCACCCCGATCCGTACACGGCGGCCTGTCGTACGGTGGTCGAAGGCGGCGCGGACACTCACCCGTTCACGCTGCACACCGATCCTCCCCGTCAGGCGCTGGGCCACGCTGCGCAGATCCGTCGCCGGGTCGCGGAACGTGCCACCGAGGCGACCGATCGCGCTCAACGCCTGTTCGCCGAGAACACGGCCAAGGCCACCCGCCGCCTCGGCCTGCCCCGAACATTGGCCAGCGAAGAGAAACCCGATCCAGACACCGGCGACAGCGAAATCGGCGACATCTCTGACGGGGTCATCAACGACGAGACCGACGATGACAGCTAGCCAACAATCGCGGCGGGCGGGCGCGAGAACGTGCTGCGCGGCCGGGGGCGTGGGTGCCCCCAGCGGTGCGTCGGCGTTGGGTACACACCGAGCGCTGTACCCGACCGCGCAGCAGCAGCACCCTCGTGGCCGGCGAATGCCCAGGTCAGCCGTGTCCGGCGCGATGCCGCAGAAAACCCGACGAACTATCTCCATCTCTCTCGGGCTTGGAGGCGTTTATCGGTATGCCTGCTCCTGACCTGTTTTTCTCTCCTCCACTGCCTGCCTTACCTCTCGTGATCGTTTTCTTCTGGAATGGATTCACGATCATCGGGTATTGACGACCCATCAGGTGAGAGCGGCATTGTTCGGGAGTCCGACAACCGCCAGGATGCGGTTGAACCGGCTGCGACGAGCGGGCCTGATCACCAGGTTCCGGTGGCATCCCGGCACAGGCGGCTCGCAACCGTGGCACTACACCATCGACGACGCCGGCGCGGCGCTGATCGCGGCCGAACGCGAACTCGTCCTGGCCAGTGGCAACGCGCTGCGGGTACGCCGCGCTGTCCTGGCCGCCAGCCCTCAGCTGGCGCACCGCGTCGGCGCGAACGAGTTTTTTTCGTCCAGCTGTACGCGTACTCACGTACGCACCGCGGGCAGTTGGTGGCCTGGCTCAACCCGGAACAAACGCACGAGCAGTACCCGCCGTACAACGCGCGGCTGCGCTGCGACGGCCACGGGGCCTGGCGCGAGGACGGCCGTACGGTCGGCTTCTACCTGGAGTACGACACGGGCACCGAATCCCAGTCCGTCCTGCTCGACAAAATCGAGGCGTACGAGCAAACAACCGCCACCGGGCACCTGCCACCGCACCCGGTGCTGTTCTGGCTCCCTTCCACACAACGCGAAAAAAAACCTCTGGACCGCGATCGCGAACACCAGAACCAGAGCGCCACGTATCCCCATCGCCACCGCCGCCCGCGACACCTCAACCGGCGGCCAACCGGCCAGCGCGATCTGGGCGCTTGCCAACGCTCCGGGGAGGCGACGACGACTGGCCGAACTTCCCGTCGCCGAGCCACTGCCGACGCCAACATTGGCGCATCCCCGCGAGCTCCTTGACGTGAGCATTCTCGACAAGACCGCGGCTAAAGAATGAACAGCCACCCGCACAGAAATTAATTTGTTCAGCAATACGGACGATTTCGCAGCTCAACCCATGAACACGCATTCGAGTGTCGGATTGTCCAGGCCAGTTTCCCTTGTCTACCCGGGGATACGTTTCTAGGCTGGAAACACATAAATAATCGCACCACCCGAGACGCCGGACACGCGTCACTCGACGACGGTTCACCCAACGGACACCACGGCCTCGGTCTCCGCACAA
>NZ_WOTO01000017.1 GCF_010993775.1 Fodinicola feengrottensis
CAGCGCGGCACCCCGCCGGGATGGCGGCGGTCGTGTAGTCGACGGACTCCGGACGCCCAGCGGTGGCCTCGCGGACGGCACCGGTGAGCGCTCGCCGCCAGTCCACGACCGGTTCGAGTACGCCGTCCGCCCAGCGGCGCCATCCCGCCGGCACCCGTCCACGCGCCCGTACGCTCGCCCGCACGGACTGAGCGGTCTGCCGCCGGATGGTCGCCGCCTCCACCGCACCGACCCCTGGCCCGGTGGACTCCCACGGCGCCGGTTGCCCGTGCGCGCCGGAGCCGCAGTTCGGGGCGTCCGGTGTCGGTGGGATGGACAGCACATACTCCTCGAACAGTTTCCCCGTCGGCAGCCCGAAAGTCGCTGGTTCGATCCGCCCGGCGGGCAGCGACAGGCCGTCCGCGAGCAGGTCGTCGTTGATCTCGCAGTCCTGCGCGAGGTTCACCCGATGGTGGTCGCGTACGGTCAACCGGTCTGCTCGCCCATGGTGGTCGCGCAGCAAGTGCGCAACCTCGTGGATCCACACGCCGACCAGCTCGGTCACCGATGTCTGTTCGACGAACGCCGGCGACACGTAACACCTCCAATGCTGGTCCACGCCCATCGTCTGAATCGCCGTCGTCGGCACCACGGTCAGGCTGTAGAGGGCGGACGCCAGGTACGGCCGGTCGCTGCTCGCCCGGAACCGCGCGGCCAGCAGTTTCACCCGGTCCAGCGGCACCTCACTGGACATGGGCGAGCAAGCCGGAGGCGCTGAGCAGGTCGACGAAAGCGTCGACGGCCGCCGGCACCGGCCACCCCGGCTCCCGCATCCGGGCCAGGTCGAAGGCGGCCCGCGCGGCAACATCCGGTACGCCCGCGTCGACCGCCTTCGCCAGCACGGCCCAGCCAGCCTCCCACCGCGGCCGCGTCCGCTCGGCGTCGATCGCGGCCACCACCGCGGTGAGGAAGGCCAGCTGGCGGTCGCCTCGATCAGGCAACGCGAAAGCCTCCGGGTTGGCCAGGACCCGCTCCGGGTCGGGAAGGTCCAGCTCTTCGAGATACGTGGTCAGCTCCAGGCCAGGCCCGTCCCCGACCGCGCCAGTCAACGCGGTGCTGAGCGCGTCTCGGGACGTACCAGCGCACAAATGGAAGACCAGCAGCCGAAGGGCCATGTCCCACGTACGCGGCGAAGGCCACGCACCACCGCGGCTTTCGGCATCCGACGGCAGCTGGTGGGCCAGTCCGGGCCGGGCGGTCAGGAAGCCAGCGATGACCCCGCGAGATCGGGCCAGCGCGCTCGGGGCGAGCGCGGCGTCGATGGTCGGGACCGCGATGTGGGGCCAGGTCCCGGCCAGTCCGCGGGCGACTACCCGCGGGTTGTGCGTCCAATGCAGATGGACGAACCGATTGGCCAGCGGTGGGCTCAGATGCCATCCGTCGGCGGCGCTGGCCGGCGGGTTCGCGGCAGCCACGATCCGTACCGCCGCTGGCAGGGTCAGGCTGCCCACCCGACGCTCCAGGACGACGACACGCAGCAAGGCCGCCTGCACCGCCGGCGGCGCCGAGGACAGCTCATCGAAGAACAGCACGCCACGACCGTGCCGGGCGAGCCGCACCGCCCAGTCCGGCGGGGCCATCGGTACGCCGTGCGTGCCCGGGTCATCGCCGACGATCGGCAGGCCGGCGAAGTCGGACGGCTCGTGCACGCTGGCGATCACCGTCTCCATCGGCACGCCCAGACCGGTCGCGAGCTGGCTTAACGTGGCCGACTTGCCAATGCCCGGCTCGCCCCACAGCAGCACCGGCAGGTTCGCCGCGACGGCCAACGCCAGGGCCGCCGCACCGGCATCGACCGCCGGCTCGGTGCGAGTCGCACCGAGCGCGTCGATGAGCGCGTCGGCCGCGGCCAGCTGGTCCGCGCTCACGCCCGCTTCCTGACGTACTCGACAGCGGCCATGAAGTCAGCGTTCTTGCTGATCTGACGGCTGGGCAGGACGCGGTCGAGGTAATCCAGGACAGAATATCGTTCGCGACCGTCAGGTGTGGGTTGGCACCGGCGTCGACGAGCGCGATGATCGCGGCCGGCGGCCAGCCCTCCGACACAGCCACCGCGAGTGGCGTCTGCAGCTCGCCGTCCCGAAGGTCCACGTCGAGACCCGCCGCCAGCAGCCGCGGCAGCAAAACGGCGTGATCGTACGTCCCGAGCATGTGCAACAGGGTCCGTCCACGGCCGTCGCACAGCTGCGGGGGCATGCCCGTGTCGAGCAGCTCGACCGCCGTACGTGTGCCGCCGTGCAGCATCCGCATCCACAGGCCTTGACGCTGGCGATGCAGTTCCTTGGGCAGCCGGCCAACGGGTGCGGTCCACGCTTGATCTACCGCGAAACAACCGCCCATCGGGCCACCGAGCGCCCGCATCACCCGCTCGCGCTGGACCTCGGCATCGTCATGTTCGGCAATCCGCAACCGGCCGGAGTCTTGACCGACGAAATGCCAGTCAGTGCCGCAACGAACGCGGATCGCTTCTTCTGGTGCTGGCTCGGCACCGGCCGGCGGCGCGGCCGGAAACAGCGCGTCTCGTACGAGCGGATGCAGCTCGCCAGCGGTCATCCGGCCCTGCCAGATCAAGTCCAGGTCGGGGAGCCGACGGATGAACTGTGAGGTTATCCGCGGGAGCTTGTCGAATGGGCTTTCGCGGCCCTCGTAGGGCTGGAACCGGGCCGTCACCGCGCCGGTAGCAGCCTCGACTTCCAGGCGGAAACGGGTCAGGTAGTCGAGCGTCAACGCCCAGCTGGACTCGCCGCGGTTCGCCGCCAGGCTGCGAACCTCCGCCACGATCGCGGTGGGGTCGACAGGAGCACCCATCAGCGTGAGATTGGGTTCCCGATGCCACCAGGGCGGCACCTTCCCAGCCTTGAAGGCCATAGTCAACGCGATGCCCGCCGCTTCCCAAGCAGCCTGGTCCTCACCGCGCTCGAGATGAGCCAGGACGCGTTCCGTACGAGCCGCTATGTCGTCGCCGGCTCCCCATTGCCGTACCGGCAGCGGGGTGCCGTCCGGGGCGAACCGAGGCAACCGATCGTTCGACCCGCCGACGACCGTCCGCAGCTCGGCCGCCGCGCGTACGTCCCATCGATGCGCGGCGACGTGGATCGCGTGGTTGCGCAGCTCCTTGTTCAGCACGATGTCGAGCACGAGCCGCTGAGTACCCAGCACGCTTTTCGGAGTCCGTACGACCAGCAGTGGTGTCGTCCTCTTGATGGGCACAGCGGCCGGCCACAACACGAGCTGGGCATCGGTCAGCACCGTGGTGTAGCCGCCCATCGCGCGGGGCAGGTGCCAACGCAGCAGGTCGGGTGCGAAGGAACGCAGGTCCGCCGCCAGCCGCTCGGCCTGCCGCACGCCGAACCGGGTCCGCAGGTCGCCGGGGTGGAAAGCAACGTCCACCCGACCGGCTGCACAGGTCGCCTGCCAGTCACCCTCGTACCGGGCCAGAGTGCATTCGTCAATCATCTGCCGCGGCACGGCGTACCGCCGGATCCGCCGCCACGCCTTCAGCTCCGAAGGGTCCTCATTGCTCACCGGTAAGCACTCGCGATCGCACCAATGTCCTCGTGCGGCGGCTCAACCGGCCCACAAGCGGCGGTGAGCGCCCGCTTGATCCGCCTCGGTACATCTCCGAGCAGCCCGAGATAGGTCAGATTGGTGCCGGCTTCGACCGCCGCGAGCAGCAATCTCGCGCCCACTCCGGTGATCCCGGACCGCCGCAGGTCCAACCGGCGCAGCTCGCTGCCCGGCAACGCGGCCGCGAAAACCGCCGCTCCCTCGTCACCGACCACATTGGACACCGCGCCCAGCGGCCGCTCGGACAGCCGAGGCCCCCAGGTCCAGGGTCCGCCAGCGACCCATGTTCGCGGCCAGCGCTCGTACTCCGTCAATGCGGATGTTGTTGCCACCCAGGCCAAAAGTCATCTGGTACGGCTCAGCGGCCGCGGCCAGCTGAGCGGTCCCGTCGTCGCCGAGGTGGTTCGCGGCCAGATAAATCTCACGCACGCCACCGTCCCGGATAATTCGTACCAGCATCGGCACCGCGTCAGGTCGCAGCCCGTTGCCGCCCAGAAACAGCCGCTCGAGGCGCAGCGGCCGCTCGGCCAGCGTTGTCGCGAGCGCGTCCAGCCCGGCCAGCCCCAAGCCGGTGTTGACCAGGTCCAGCGTCCGGATCGCGGTATTTTCCCGCAACGCCTGGGACAACCGAACCACCCCGGCGTCGCCGATCGGATTTCGCTTGAGCCACAACGCCCGTACGGTCCGGTCGGTGGCCACTCGGTCGGCGAGAGCCGCCAACCCGTCGGCGTCGATCCGGTTGCACCCCAGGTAGACCGTCCGGATCTGGTGCCCTGGAGTCAGGCCTTCAGCGACCGCGGCCGCCCCGGCCGCGCCCAATCCGTTCGTCCCCAACAGCAGGTGTACGGCATGCGGTGAGCGTACGGCGGCCTGCACCACGCGCTTGACCTGAACCGACCCGATCCCCTGTTTGCACAGGTCAACGCGTCCGTCAGGGCGTACCAAACCGCGATCGAAGCGCTCCACCTCGGTGACTGGCTGTCCGTTCGCGAGCCGGTCCAGCAGTGCGTCGAAGTCGGCGGGATCGGCGAGCCCGACCTCCGGATGAGTGATTGCCGGACAGCGTACGGGCATGCCGGGCGGCGCGTCGTCCGTCAAGCCGCCTCCTCGTCAGGTGTGGGGCGAAGCCGGCCGGATTCGAACCGGCGTCCTCCTGCTCGCAGACAAGGCGCGACGACCTCTGCGCTACGACTCCGCCGCCGGCGAGCCTATGCGACGCCTCCGGCCAGCGTCCCGGAAATTCGGGCAGCCGTACGGGCAAGATCCACTAAAGCTGGGACACTTTTCGGCATGGACGAGGCGGAAATCAGGTCCCTTACGACAACCCACGACTGGGCGAGCGCGGTGGACCTCGCCCATCTCAAGGGGATCCGCGAGGACCCGCGCACCTTCGCTCCCGGCGGCGTTCGGCACCTCGTGCTGGAGGTCGTCGCTTACGCCGCCGACGAGGCCGAACACACCGGCCGCGGACAATGCGTGGTCACCCTGCATCCGGACGGCTCGGTATCCGTCGCCGACGACGGGAGAGGCACCGACACTCGCCTCGACGACCACGGACGGGCCATCAGAAAGCCCGTGATGGCAACAAAAGATCTCCGTTTCTTCGATTTCCCCGAGGCACCGCCGCTGCCCGACGGCGAACCGCGTCGTGGCATGTCCGTCGTCGCGGCGCTCAGCGACTGGCTCGTACACACCAACCGCCGCGAGGGTGGCGCGTGGACGCAGCGGTACGAGCAGGGTGTGCCGGTCACCGAGTTGGTCCCGATCGAACCGGACGGGACGACCGGCACGACCGTACGGTTCCGCCCGGACAGCGCCCTGAGCGCCCCGCCGGTCGACGACCTGGCCCGCCTGACCACCGCGTGGCCATCGTTGTCAGTGCGGATCCAGGACCATCGACCGGGCCCCCACGTGGCCGTAACAGCCTCTGTCCAGAAACCTCACTAGCCACTGGGAGCAGTAGCCGTCGTGTGTCGATAGCGTATTGTACCTACTAGTACGTACGGAGTGACAAAGGAAGGGATTCGAACGACATGCCCTTGGTTCGCATTGATGCACTACACGCCGACAATGACCGGCTCGACGCGATCGGCCGTGCCGTACATGAGGCCCTGGTCGAGACGATCGGCTTCCCGCCCAATGACCGGTTCCAGATCCTGACCAGCCACAACGGGACCGACAGCACGCTGCGCTATGACGACTACCTCGGCATCCACCGCGACGACGGAATCGTCTATGTCGCGATCACGATGCGATCGGGACGTACGGCCAGCCAGAAGCAGGCCCTCTACCGGCGCATCGCCGAACTGGCGGAGGAGTACGCGGAAACCGAACCACGGAATGTCTTCGTCACCCTCACCGAAAACGAGTCCATCGACTGGTCCTTCGGCCACGGCATAGCCCCAGTACGCCTCACCCTGAGCGGCACCACTTCCTTGCTGGCACGCACTATCGATGTCGTTGATCATGGAAGAATCAGGCACTTTTTTCGAGAAAATGCTGGATAGCTCCATGACCAACAACGAAGACACGTTAATCGGTGCCGAATTCCATGGCGGCGCGGTCGAGGAGTTCATCGTCGCCGGAGACCTTGCCGCGGGAGGCGATCGTGTCGGCGCCGCCCTTGGGCATCGCGCCGATCAGCTCGGTTGGCGGGGGCCGGCGAGGCGCCGATCAGGGCCGCGTGTGAGCTGCCGACCATGCCCATGCCGGCGTACTGTTCCAGCTTCGCCCGCGAGTCGGCGATGTCGAGGTTGCGCATGGTGAGCTGGCCGATCCGGTCCACCGGGCCGAAAGCCGAGTCTTCGGTACGCTCCATCGACAGTTTGTCCGGGTGATAGCTGAACGCCGGTCCGGTGGTGTGCAGGATCGAGTAGTCCTCGCCGCGTCGCAGCCGCAGGGTCACCACCTCGCCGGTGACGGCCATGCCGATCCAGCGCTGCAGCGACTCACGCACCATCAGCGCCTGCGGGTCGAGCCAGCGTCCCTCGTACATCAGCCGGCCCAGGCGCCGGCCCTCGTTGTGGTAGTTGGCGAGGGTGTCCTCGTTGTGGATCGCGTTGACCAGCCGCTCGTACGCGGCGTGCAGCAACGCCATGCCCGGCGCCTCGTACACGCCCCGACTTTTGGCCTCGATAATGCGGTTCTCGATCTGGTCGGACATGCCCAGGCCGTGCCGGCCGCCGATCGCGTTGGCCTCCAGCACCAGATCCAGGGCCGAGCCGAACTCCTTGCCGTTGATCGTCACTGGACGGCCCTGTTCGAAGCCAATCGTGACGTCCTCGGTCGCGATGTCGACCGCCGGGTCCCAGAACCGCACGCCCATGATCGGTTCGACCAGCTCAATGCCCACATCGAGGTGCTCAAGCGCCTTGGCCTCGTGCGTCGCGCCCCAGATGTTCGCGTCGGTCGAGTACGCCTTTTCCGTACTGTCGCGGTAAGGGAGGTCGTGCGAGACCAGCCATTCCGACATTTCCTTGCGGCCGCCGAGCTCGGTGACGAAGTCGGCGTCCAGCCACGGCTTGTAAATCCGCAGCGACGGGTTGGCCAGCAGCCCGTACCGGTAGAACCGCTCGATGTCGTTGCCCTTGAAAGTCGAGCCGTCGCCCCAGATCTGCACGCCGTCTTCGAGCATCGCGCGTACCAGCAGGGTGCCGGTCACCGCTCGCCCGAGCGGCGTGGTGTTGAAGTACGCGCGGCCGCCGGAGCGGATGTGGAACGCGCCGCAGCTCAGCGCCGCGAGCCCCTCCTCCACCAGGGCCGCCCGGCAATCGACCAGCCGGGCGATCTCCGCGCCGTACGTGCCGGCACGGCCCGGCACCGAGCCGACGTCAGGCTCGTCGTACTGGCCGATGTCGGCGGTGTATGTGCAGGGCACCGCGCCTTTGGCGCGCATCCAGGCGCGCTACTACGGACGTGTCGAGGCCGCCAGAGAACGCGATGCCGACACGCTCGCCGACGGGCAGGGAGGTAAGCACTTTGGACATGGGAATTATTATGCACATCGCTGCATGACCATGCAACAGCGATCTAACGGCGGACCGGCCCGTCAAGGGGGGGCGAAGACAGTGCTAGCCAGGGCGACGTGGACCGCGGTGCCGGCCAAGATGGACAGCAAGACGTTGCGTCGCCACAGGTGCAGCGCCACCGTCACGGCGAGCGCCAGCACCGTCGGCCACGCCTTGCCAGGCACGTACGGGCTGAACGCACGCAGGGTGTACGTGGCGAGGATGACCATCACGCCCATCGGCATCGCGGTGTTCAGATAGGCGATCAGGGGGGGGCTGGAGCGGAGCGGGCTGAGCACCACGAAAGGCACGGCTCGCAGCGTCCACGTGACGATCACCGCGATGGCGACCGCCGCGATCAGGTAGCCGGCGTCAGGCATGCTCGGGCTTCTTCCGTACGAGGGCATATCGAGTCAGCAGGGCGCCGGTGAACAGGACGAAGGCGACCAGCAACAACTGGCCGGGAAAGACACATCGCGCGATGAGGGCGCATCCGGCGGCGAGGACCGCGGTGCGGATGTCCCGCCGGGCGCGCAAGGCGTCGATCGCGAGCACAGTGAACAGGGCGGTGACCGCGAAGTCCAAGCCGGTGACGCTGGCCGGGATCACCGAGCCAAGCAGGGCACCGGTGGTGGCACCGCCGGCCCAGTAGAGGTGGATGAACACCTGGAGCCACAGGATGCGGCGTCGGGCGAACCGCTGGGCGGCCGCGCTGGCGGTCACCGCGTACGCCTCGTCAGACAACGCGAAAGTGCTGTAAGCCTTCGCCAGCGGGCCGTGCACCCGGTGCAGCGGGAAGGACAGGGAATAGAAGATATGCCGGAAATTCACCAGAAAAGCGGTCACTGCGATCGACGCGAGCGGCGCGGTGGCCAGCACCAATCCCAGCAGAAGGAACTCCAGCGAACCGGCATAAATGAAGCCCGAGAAGACGCTCGCCCACCACCAGCGCAGGCCGGAATGGACGACCAGCACCCCGAACGCCACTCCCATCGGGAAGGCGCCAAGCCCAACCGATCCGGAGTCCTTGAGCGCCAGCGCGAGGTCGTTCGTACGAGAGCTTTCAGATGGTGATGTTGGCACATCGTAATTCTAGAGAATTTTCCGCCTTATTTGGTTTCGAAATATGACCGTAGAATGGACGAATGAGCAATGAACGGGCACTCGACGAGATCGATCGTGATATTTTGTTTCACCTCAGTCTGGACGGCCGGCTGACCAACGTCGAGTTGGCCAAGCGCGTCGGTCTCACTCCCCCACCGTGTTTGCGGCGGGTCAAGCGGCTCGAGGAGACCGGGGTCATCACCGGCTACCGGGCTCGCATCAACCCGACGGCGGCCGGCCGGGCGTTGGAGGTTATCGTCTCCATCGAGGTCTCGGTCAGCGACCTGAAGACGCTGGGGCCTGGAAAAGACCATTGCCGGGTACGACGAGGTCGTCGACTTCCGGCGAATGTTCGGCACTCCGGACTACTACCTGCGCGTGCTGGTCGCGGACTATGCCGCGTACGAGGCCTTCCAGACCGGCAAAATCATCGGCATTCCTGGCGTCGCCCGCGTCATTTCACAGCCCACCATGAAGAAAATCAAGGTCATAGACTGACCGCCGCCTCGACTCGTACGTCAGGCTGGCGCTTGCCGGTCGAGGTACGCGTCGATGGCCGCGGCGAGCGCTACCACGGTATGCAATCGCTGCTCAACCCTCGGGTCGTTGAAATCTGGCATGTGGACGACCAGAGTCTCGTAATAGACCGAAATCCAGGTGTCGAGAAGATTCGAAAGCACATTCTGCACGCCCAGGTCGGCGAAAAGCTCGAGGAGCGGGATCTCGCTGGTCAGTACGGAGAAATGTTCGACGATGGTGGGAGGCGGCACGATCGGCACCGGGAACAGCCGGTTCGCCACCAGCTTCCCGGTGCCGGCCGAGTGCCGCAACGACACTCGGACGCCGAGAAACAGCTCGGTGTGGCCGGCGTTGAGAGCACTGTCGAGCAGGGTATACGACCGATGGTAGCCCTTCAGTTGAGCGAGCTGGATCACCGAGACACCCGCCCCGTCCACCGTTCCGCGCCATTCGTCGGACTTCACCACCACCCCCGGCCACTGACCAGACGGATCGGGCGGCCCGTACCAGAGATAGCCGGCCCAGCGGGAAAACTCGGCGAGATCGGCCGGCACCGGCTGGAATCCCATCCGTTGGGTGACCTGCCAAAACGGCACAGTGGGCGGCCAACTCACCGAAGGACCTCCTGCGTTCGACAGTGCCGGACAATCTTTCGGCATCGTACCGATCCGACGTCTTCCCTCGCCCCATCGATACGACGACCTGCCCCAACGCGCACGGCCGGGCGGTGGTCGCGTGAGGCACACTGGGGAGATGAGTGAAAGCCAGTGCGTGGTACGCAGTCGCCTGTGGCGCGATGGCGTGTTGGAAGCGGAGAATTTCCCGTTCGAGCTGATCTCGGACTACCTGGACGAGGAAGGATGCCTGGTCTGGGTCGATTTGCATGACCCCGACCTGGCGCACCTGACCGACCTGGCCGAGGAGCTTTCCCTTGACCCGCACGCGGTCGAGGACGCCATCGCCAGAAAGGAGCGGGCCAAGGCGACCCGTTATAGCACTCATACTTTCCTTACTGTCTACTCCATCGCTCTCCCTGAGCCGGCCGGCAAGAGTCCGTACGCGAGCAGTGCTCTGGAAATCAGCAGGATCTCTGCCTTTGTGCTGCACCGGGGGATTATCACGGTCCGGCACAGTACCGGCACCGAAGTCGGCTTCGACATCAACCAGGTAACAGAACGTTGGGACGACAATGCCGATCTGTTGAAATATGGCGTCGGCGCTCTTGTCCACGGACTGCTCGACGAGGTGGTCGACGGGCATTTCGATGCGGTGCAATGTCTCGACGACCTCATCGAGTCTTTGGAGGACGTCCTGTTCGACGACCACGCGGGCAACAAAGAGGTCCAAAAACGCACTTACCAAGCCCGCAAAGACCTGGTCGAGTTGCGCCGCGTGGTGCTCCCGATGCGCGAGGTCGTGAACGCGGTTCTGCGGCATCGGAAGGACATCCATGCCGCCAGCGAGCTCGACTCCTGGTACGACGATCTTTACGACCATGTCCTTCGTGCGGCCGAGTGGACCGAATCTCTCCGGGACATGGTCTCGGCGATTTTCGAGACCAATCTGTCACTTCAGGACGCCCGGTTGAACACCGTCATGAAACAGCTCACCTCCTGGGCCGCGATCATCGCCATTCCGACCGCGGTGACCGGCTATTTCGGCCAGAACGTGCCCTATCCCGGCTTCGGCAAGGAATGGGGATTCCTGCTCAGCAGCGGGATTATCCTGGCGCTGGGCGTGACCCTCTACCTGGTGTTCAAACGCCGGAACTGGCTATAGCAGCGCACGATCGGCGGTCCAGGTCCGTCGGACCGAGCGGACGATCGGATAGCCGACACCGGCGACTCCGAGAAACATCAACACATATCCGAAAGAGGACGGTGCCGTGTTGGCCGCCTCCAACCCGATGCCGAGCAAGCCGAGAAGCGTCGTACCGTGCGAGAACGACGCGGCGCCGCGAAAAGGACGAAAAGCCCGAAGCTCAGCATCATTCGGCGCGGCACCGGCAGACCGCTACGGGGAGACCATGTCATTCCTCGTATTGTGGCCGTTGTTCCGGCTCTCCACACCCAACTGCCGCCGAAGAAAGCGCACCTGGTGCCGCAGCAGCTGCCGAGTCACGGCTGTGCCGATCGGTCGATGGCCGATGCCGGGCAGCAGGAGCACCTCGTGATCGCGGCCGGCGGCCAGCAGCGCTTGCGACATCCGCAAGGTGTGGAGCGGAAAGACGTTGCGGTCCGCGAGACCATGCATCAACAACAGCGGTCGGCTCAGTTTCGGCGCATCCCGGATCAGCGAGGCCGCCTCGTACCGCTCCGGGAACTCGTCCGGGTGACCGATGAACCGTTCCCGCCAGTGCGTGTTGTAGAACCGCTGGTCGGTGACGCCCGCTCCGGCCACTGCCGCGTGGAAGACCTCCGGATGCCGCAGAACGGCCGCCATCGCGAGCGCGCCGCTGAACGACCAGCCGCGAATGGCCACCCTGGCGAGGTCGAGGTCCGGGTGCAACCGCGCCGCCTCCCGCACCGCGGTCACCTGATCTTCCAGCGCCGGCCCGAAAAGATCGCCGTAGACGGCCCCGCTCCCAGTCCGGGCCGCGGCCTGGTGTGCCGCGACCGTCGGCGACTAGCACCGCGAAACCCCGCTCCGCGAACCACTGCGCCACCAGCGACCGCCACTCCAGCTCAGCGGTGACCCGCTGATAGCTCCCGCCGCCGTACGGGTCGAGCAGGATCGGCAGCCGCTGGCCGGCTCGGTGCCAGGACGGCCGGAAAGCACCGCACGTAATTCACTCGGCCCCAGCACGAGCGAAGTCGCATGCAGCTCCAGCGCCGGCCGTTCGACCAGCGAGGTGATCTGGCCGGCGGCTTTCCCGTCCCGCACCACGGTGGCCCGGCCGCCCGGCAGGTCCAGCCGGCGAGCGACCCGCACCAGCGTGCCGCCGCGCCCGACTCCAGAGTGCAGGCCCGGCTCAGTACTGAGCCGCCGGGCACCCTTGCCGGGCTGGTACGACCACAGGTGCGTCTCGATCGGTTCTTCCGAGGCGGTGAACAACACCGTCTCGTCCTCGATCCCCAACACGGACCGAACCTGCACGCCGGCCGGCGTGACGGCGACGCCGTCCACCGTCAGATGCCGGGTGCCTCGCAGGTCGGCATGCCCGACCAGCGCGCCCGATGCCGTCCGTGCCGGCAGCTGCGGGATCAACTGCACCCAGCAGTCGTCCCGCTGCTCGCTCAGCACCGTCGTACGCCCGGACGGCTCGACGCCGAGGAAGCGGACCGTCCGCTGGTTGCGGGACTGCACAGCGGCATATGGCCCGTGCGAGTCCCAACCTCCGGCCACCACGTATTCGAAGGCGTGCCGGTCCCATCGCACCTGCGTGCGACTGCCGCCGAGCCCGAGCATCCACAGCGTGACCTCGGCATTCGCCTTTCCCGCTGCCGCGTAGCGAACGGTCGGCGGCACCTGTGTCGGCTCGGCCAGATCGGCGAGATACCGCTGCTCGACGCCGGCCGGATCCACTCGCAGGACCAGCAGCCCGATGCCGTCCGGGGCCCACCAGAAGCCACGGTCGCTGAGCTCGCCAACACCGTAGGTGACCTCCGGCCCATCCGGGGCCGCGATCGTACGGTCGCCCATCCCGTCCACATCGACCACCCGCAACACGCCCGCACTCACGTAGGCGATCCGGCGGCCGGTGGGATCCGGGCGCGGGTCGGCCACCGGCCGCTCGGTCGGCAGCTGCTGCGCCGGGCCGCCCTCCAGGTGCACCGTCCACAGGCCACCAGCCAGCGTAAACGCGATCTGGCCAGTGGCCCTCGGCGAGCGCGTACGCGCCGATGCCCTGCGTCCGGCTGCCGAGCAGGTCGATCGGATCGACCAGCAGGCGCTCGGTGCCGGCGTCGACGTCGAGCGCCCACAAGCAGTCCGCCGGATCGTCGCCGGCCTTGCTGCGCAGGAACAGCACCACCGCGCCATCCGCGGTAACAGTGAACTTGTCAGGGACTCCAAAGGTGAAGCGCTGAGTGCGAACGATCTGATCGAGGAGGGCATCGGGCGGCATAGTCACCACCCTACCCTTTCATCGAACATACGTTCGAGCTAGTGGTTCTGTCTTTGCACCGGAGCCGCCGTGCCAAATCAAAGACAGACCACTCCCGCGATCGCGGCGGTCACCACCTTGGCGACCGCTTCCCGGTCCGGCGTGGGTCCTTCCCGGTCGGCGAACAGCAGGTGCCCGGTGCCGATCAGCATCGGCGCCAGCATCGCGATGTCGGCACCCGGCGCGATCCGGCCAAGGTCGCGCTCGGCCGCGAGATAAGTGCGGATCATGGCGGTCGCTTCGGCGAGTACGGGCACCCCGGTCGGCCAGGCCTGGCGAAGCCTGGCCCGCAGGTCATCCCGGAAGGTGATCAGGCCGACGATCGCCACCGCGACCGACTGAAACAGGTCCATAAGGACGCCGGTGAGAGTGCCGGCGACAGTGCCAGTCCCAGCGGCCGCGAGCAGTGCGGCGGACTGCGACTGGATCCGGGCGGCGCGATCGATGACGAGTTCGGCCAGGAAGGCGTCGAAGTCGGCGAAATGCCGGTGCAGCACCCCCTTGGCGCAGCCCGCTTCGGCGGTGACCGACCGACTGGTCAGGGCCTGCGGTCCCGCCCGCAGCAGAATGCGCTCGGCGGCCTCGAACAGTTGCTCCCGCGCGTCCCGCATGGCTACCCCAGTTGGCATGCCACGCATTCTTTCATCCCTGATCGGAGCGCTCCGGCTTGTCGAGTGGGCGGCCGCCCATTTAAAGTGGGCGGATGGTCACCCTACCGCCGGAGCGCGAGCTCAAACCGCATCAGGTCCGCCAGTACGCCGAGTCGTTTGGCACCGACCCCGAGCGCTACGACCGGGCCCGCCCTCGCTACCCGGACGCCATGGTGGCCCGGATCGTGGCCGCCAGCCCCGGTCCCTACGTACTCGACGTCGGGTGCGGCACCGGAATCGTCGCCCGCCAGTTCCAAGCGGCCGGCTGCCAAGTCCTCGGAGTCGATGTTGACCAACGGATGACCGACCTCGCGAGGCGCACCGGAGTGCCCGCCGAGGTGGCGACCTTCGAGGCCTGGGAGCCGGCCGGTCGTACGTTCGACGCCGTCGTCGCCGGCATGGCCTGGCATTGGGTGGACCCGGTGGCCGGCGCGGCGAAGGCGGCGCGAGTGCTGCGACCTGGGGGCCGGCTGGCATTGTTCTGGTACGTCTTCCAGTCGTCGCCGGAGATCGCGCGCATTTTCCCGTGTCTATCGCGAAGTGTTGCCCGACTCCCCGATGAGCCGCGGCCCGATGCCCAGCTTGCAGGGGTATTCGGCGTTGTTCGACAGAGCGGCCGACGGGATGCGGGAGGCGGGGGCGTTCACCGAGTCCGAGCAGTGGCGCTACGACTGGGCGCGGTCGTACACCCGAGACCAATGGCTGGACCAGCTGGCGACCTTCGGTGGCCACGGCACGCTTTCGCCAGAACAGCAACAAAAGCTGGCCGACGGCATCGGAGCCGTCATCGACGCGGCCGGCGGCGCCTTCGAAATGGACTACACAGCGGTGGTGGTCACCGCGACGCGTACGGCAACTCCAGTGACGTAGCCGACTTGCACCATCGGGCTGGGTCATTGGAGAGTCATCAAGTGGCCTGCGAGGCTTTTGGGGTGACCGAAAACGCGCTCGTGCTGCCTCTTGCCGACGAATCCGCGGAGCTGGGAACCGCTGGCGGCAAGGGCGCGTCGCTCGCCCGGCTCGGCCGGGCCGGGCTGCCGGTCCCACCGGGATTCCACGTCACCACCCATGCCTATCGCGCCTTCGTCGCCGAAGGGCTCGGCCCGGCAATCAAGGCAGCACCAGAAGCCGATGTCCTTGCCGCGTTCGAAAACCACGACCTGCCGGCGGACGTGGCGGCCGCGATTCTTCAGGCGTACGAAGCCCTCGGCGACGACATACCGGTGGCGGTCCGGTCGTCGGCGACCGCGGAGGACCTCCCAGAGCTGTCTTTCGCCGGCCAGCATGACACCTTTCTCAACGTCGTCGGGCCTGGTGCCCTGCTCGTGGCCGTACGACGGTGCTGGGCGTCGCTGTGGACAGCGCGGGCCGTCGACTACCGCAGACGTAACGGGATTCCGTCCACGGACGTGGCGATCGCAGTCGTCGTTCAGCAACTCGTGCCAGCGGACGCGGCTGGCGTGCTGTTCACCGCTAACCCAGTCACCGGCGCCCGCGACGAACTCGTCGTGAACGCGGCTTGGGGACTCGGCGAGGCCGTGGTCGGCGGCCAGGTCAGCCCGGACACGTACGTGTTGGCTCGCGGCAGTCACCGGGAGATCTCCCGTAATGTACAAGACAAAACCGTGATGACGGTGCGTACGCCGGACGGCACCCGTGAGGAGCCGACACCGGGCGACTTGCGGCACGCGGCCGTGTTGGACGAGGCGCGTACAGCCGAGTTGGCAGCGCTGGGCGAGCGCATCGAGCGGCTTTACGGCCTGCCGATGGACGTGGAATGGGCCGTCCACAATGGACAGTCATACATTTTGCAGGCCCGGCCGATCACCCACTTGCGCACCCCGATCGAGGTGTGGAACGACAGCCTTCGCGGCGATTACCTGTGGACCTCGGTCAATGTCGGTGAGGCGGTGCCGTCGGTGATGACCCCGGTCACCTGGTCGTTCGTACGGACGCTGTCGGACTCGGTGCTCGGCGGTCACCCGTCGTCGGGCAACATCGGTGGCCGGTTTTACCTGAATCTCAGCCTGCCGATCACCGCCGGTGTCGCGGTCGGTCTCGGCTCGCTGGTCCGGCGCACCAGCGAGCAGACTTTTGGCCGGCTACCGGCCGAAGTTGAGGTGCCGTTGTTGCCGATGTCCCGGCCAGCGGTGGTACGGGCCGCGGTCGCGACCGCTATCGGGTTCCTGCGACAGGGGCGTGCGTACCGAAAGGAACTCGCGAACCTCCTGAAGACGAATCCGGCCCGATGCGAAGAACTGCGAGAATACATCGGCAAAACGTCGACCCCGCCGGACCTGTTGGCGCTCTGGAAGTCCGATGTGGACGCGATGCTGCGGATCGTCTGCAAGACGCTGGATGCGGGCGCCCGTACCGGCATCGGGCAGTCGGCGAAGCTGCGTCGGTCGCTGCCCAAGCTGGTCGGCGATGCGGACGCGAACACGCTTTTGACCGGGTTGCACGGTGATTCCGGCGAGTTGGCGAGCCTTGGACCGGTCCTCGGTCTGGCCCGGCTGAAGCGCGGCCAGCTGGACCGCGACACGTACGCGCGCACCTGGGGTCATCGGTGCGCGGACGAGTTCGAGGTGTCGGTGTCGCGGCCGGCCGAGGACCCGGCCTGGCTGGACCGGCAACTCGGCGGCGCCGCGCAGGATCCCGAGGATCTGTTGGAGCGGCAGGCAAAAGTCCGCGACGAAGCCTGGCAGCGGCTGCGGGTCGCGCACCCGAGCAAGGCCGATCGGATCCGTCGCCGCCTCGACCGAGCCGCCATGGGGGCGCGCTCTCGCGAGCGGGCCCGATCGGAAATGGTCCGTGGGTTCTGGGTGTTGCGGGCATTCGTCGTACGGGCCGGTGCGCTGACCGGCCGGGGCGACGACCTGTTTTTCCTGCCTATCGAGGAGATTCTGACCGTACTGGCCGGTGACCAGACGCCACTCGCGGCGGTGCCGAGTCGACGGGCCGCATACCACCTCTATCGCACCTTGCCGCCCTATCCCACCTACATCCGCGGCCATTTCGACCCACCGGGGTGGGCGGCGGATCCGCACCGACGCAACGACATCTACCACGAGTCGTCCGCTCCGGCGCCCGTCACCGGCCGTGAGATCTCCGGATTTCCGGGCGCCGCCGGCATTGTCGAAGGCCTCGCGCGGGTGATAGGCACCGTGGAAGAGGGCGATGCGTTGCAGCCTGGCGAAATTCTGGTGACCACCGTGACGAACATCGGCTGGACGCCACTTTTCCCCCCCGCGCCGCGGCCATTGTCACCGATGTCGGGGCTCCGCTCTCGCACGCCGCGATCGTCGCCCGCGAGCTGGGCATCCCGGCGGTGGTGGGCTGCGGCACCGCCACCAGCCGGCTGACCACCGGCGACCGGATCCGGGTGGACGGGGCGAAGGGCACCGTCACGCTGCTCTGAGTTCAGCCGCTATTTCCTCGTGACCGAGCGAATGCGGCTGTCCTCGAACCGCCGCCAGAGTGATCCGGCGAGCGGTATCAGCCGGGCGATCGCCGCCGTACCGGCATCGGGATAAACCGCGAACTTGTTCCGTTCGATCCCGCGAGCAATGGCAAGCGCGACCCGGTCCGGATGGATCGGCTTGATTGTGCCGCTGATCGCCGCGGTCTCGGCCGGTTTCCACTGGTTTTCCTCGACAAGTTGAGGCGTGTCCACATCCGGCGGGAAAACGCAGCCGACATGGACGCCGTGCGGTTTCAACTCGCCGCGCAACGATTCCATCAAACCGCGAACAGCGAACTTCGCCGGCCCGTACGCGCTGTAGCCGTAGATGCCGACAAGCGCGGCGGCCGAGGAAATCGCCACGATCGAACCCCGCCGGCGCTCGACCATCGACGGTACGACCGCCCTAATCGCTTGGTAGACACCAAAATAGTCCACCTCGACCATGTCCCGGAAAATGGCGTCGTCCAGCTCCAGAAACCGACCCGGCCGGGCCTGACCGGCCGAAGCCACCAAGACATCACAAGGCCCTTGCGCCGCTGTCACCTCCTTGACGGCGGCACGTACGGCGTCAGCGTCCGACACGTCGACCGCCGCGGTCGCGACGGTGGCACCCTCTTGCCGGAGCTGTGCCGCGGCTGCCTCCAGGCGCTCGCTGCCGCGAGCCATCAGCGACACGGTGGCTCCCCGCCGCACGAATGCATGCGCGGTAGCCAACCCAATCCCGCTCGAGCCACCGGTGATCACCGCATGCGCGCCGGACAACTGGGGCATCTGGGATCCTTAACGGTACGCGCCGAAGCCTCGGACAAGTGCCCACAGCTAACCAGAATCCGGCCGGCGCCTCACCCACCTTTGGATCTCCGCCCGCAGCCCAGAATCCCGCGCCCGAAAATCAGTCGACGGTCGGCTGCGCGGCCAGTACGTCCTGGATCTCGGTGGCCCGGGTGGGCCGATGCCGGGCGCTGAACAGGGCGTACGCACGCCTCCACCCGCCGGGAGCGCGGGCTGTTCGGCAGTCGCCGGCGCTGATGGGGCCTTGCGTAAGGTTCTTCTCGTGACTTCGCAGCAGGCCATTACTCCCGCGTTGGTCGAGGCGTTCGCGCCAACTGGCACCCTGCGGGCCGCCATCAACGTCGGCAACCCGATCCTGGCCAACCGGCCGGCGACCGGCGGCGACCCGGTTGGCGTCTCGATCGATCTGGCCAGTGAATTCGCCCGCCGGCTTGGGCTGCCGGTCGAGCTGGTGGTGTTCGAGAAGGCGGCGGCGTCGGTCGAGGCGGTCCGCGGCGAACAGGCCGACATCGGCTTCTTCGCCATCGATCCGGCCCGTGGCGAGGGCCTCCGGTTCACCGCCGCGTACGTGTTGATCGAGGGCAGCTACCTCGTTCCGGAGTCCTCGGCGCTCACCGAGAACGCCCAGGTGGACTGCCCGGGCCAGCGGATTTCGGTCGGTTCGGGCAGCGCGTACGACCTGTTCCTGACCCGTGAGCTGCACCAGGCCGAGATCGTCCGACTGCAGGGCGCGCCGGCCGCGCTCGCGGCCCTGCGAACGGCGAGGCGAGGTCGAGGTGGCCGCCGGCATCCGGCAGGTGCTCGAGGGCGAGACGTTACGAGCTCCGGGCGTACGCGTCCTGCCTGGGCGTTTCATGGTGATCCAGCAGGCGATGGGCACGCCGAGCAGCCGGGGCGCCGACGCGCAGGCGCTACTGGCCGCCTTCGTCCAGGAGATGAAGGCGAGCGGTTTCGTGGCCGAAGCGATGAAACGCCACCACATCCAAGGCGCGAGCGTCGCACCCTGATCTGAACTTTTCGGTCCTAAGCCCCTGTACGCCAGCGCAGTGATATGGCAGATTTCTCCCTCTTTGGATCTTCCCCACTGGCTTAAGGGCATGGTCACTTATGGCGTCACGGCATGCGGTCTTGATTGGCACCCTTCCCGGGGACTCCACCGAGGAGGCGATGCGGGCCGCGCTCGACCGGCTCGGTCCGCACCTGCGGCGGCTGCCGGACGGCGAGACCGGCAGCCGGCGGGTCTGGATCGTCGGGCTGATCCGCGGCTTCCGCGACCACCCCGACCTGGAGGTGGCCAAGGACGGCGATATGCACGACTACAAGAGCCAGCTGCATTTTCGCGTACGCAAAGGCCATCAGCTCACCGGCGACAAGCTCGACCTCGGCTACCTCGCCGCGTACCGAGACAGCCGGCCCGTCTTTGACCGGCTGACCGAGGAGGCCGGCGTGCGGCCGACGTACCAGGTCGGCATCCCCGGCGACCTGAACTTGGCGATGTTCGCCACCGGCCCGACCCGAATGCTGCGAACCCGGCCGGCCTTCACCGATGCGACCCTGCGTGACCTGCGGCAGATCCACGCCGAGTCCCATGGTGAGGTGGTCTTCCAGCTGGAGGTCCCGGCCGAGACGGTGTCGGTGACCATGGCGCCCGCGCCGCTACGGGGGCTCGCCGCCGGCTGGATGGCCGCCAGCGTCGTGAAACTCGCCAAGGCGGCACCGGCCGGCGCCCGCTTCGGGGTGCACCTGTGCCTCGGCGACCTCGGCCACCAGGCGTTGGGCAAGCTGCGTACGGCCGCACCGCTGGTCAAGCTCGCCAACGCGGTCGCCGCCCGCTGGCCGGCGGGCCGGCCCTTGGACTACGTGCATGCGCCGCTCGCCCAGGGCGACCAGCCGCCGTCGCTGGATCCGGAGTTCTACCGCCCGCTCGCGGGCCTCCGGCTGCCGCCCAGCACGCCTTTCGTCGCCGGCTTCCTGCACGAAGGCCGATCGCTGGACGAGCAGCGGCGGATCCTCGCGATGATCGAGGACGCCGTCGGCCACCCTGTCGATGTGGCCGCCGCCTGTGGTCTCGGCCGGCGCAGCCCCGAAGCCGCGTACACCACCATGGACCAGGCCCGGGAGCTCTGCGAAAACAACTAAATCCGCGTCATGCTTCCTCCCACCCTTGACCCGGGATTAACTAAGTGATTTAGTCAATCTGCCGAGACCGAGGGTGGGAGGCGCCATGGCGGGAACCGAACCGATCACCCTGTCCGAGCGGCTCGTCACCGGCCTGCTGGACCTGATCACGGACCAGCACCTCGGGCCCGGCGACCCGATGCCCACGGTCCGCGACCTCGCGGCGCGGTTTTCGGTGACACCACCGACGATGCGGGAGGCCTTGCGTCGGCTGCAAGCCACCGACGCGGTGCAGTTGCGGCACGGCTCGGGCGTCTACGTCGGCCGCGGGATTTTTCCGTACGCTGCTGCCCAATCCCAACTCCGCGCCGATCCAGGACGACATGGTCCTGCAGTTGGTCGAGGCTCGGCTCATCATCGAGCCGGGCATCGCGGCTCTGTCGGCACAACACCGTAGCGACGACGACCTCGCGCAACTGGAGTTGGCGCTGGACACGGCGTTGCAGGACCGTACGGACGCCAAGCCGCACCTGAATTTCCACCGCGAGCTGGCCCACGCCTGCGGCAACCAGGTGCTGTTCGAGGTGGTGGACTCGCTGCTGGCGGTTCGTGGCCGCGAACAGCGGATGGTGCGGCTGCTCATCGACGACCGGCGCCGCGATTACGACCAGCACCAGGCCATTTTCGCGGCCGTACGAGCCGGCGACGCGACCGGCGCCGAACGGCTCACCCGCGACCACCTGCGTCAGCTGCGGTCCGACATCGCGGCTCGCATCGCCTGATTTCCCTTTCGGACTGCGAAGAACTGGGTGATTTATGCACACCGACCGTACCCACCGGCTGGCCGACCTGACCTGGCCAGAAATAGCCGCGCTGGCCGACCGTGCGCCGATCGCGATCGTGCCGCTGGGCGCCTGCGAACAGCACGGGCCTGGCATGGCGATGCGGACCGACACCACTCGCGCGGAGGTGGTGGCCGATGTGGTGGCCCAGCGACTAAGCCCGCAGGTGGTGGTCACACCGGTCATTCCGGTCGGGGTTTCCGAGCATCACATGGCATTTCCGGGCACCCTGACGCTGTCGGCCGTGACGCTGCAACAAGTGGTGCACGAGCTGGTCGACAGCCTTTATCGGCACGGCTGGCGGAAAGTGTTCGTGCTGACCGGCCATGGCGGCAACAATGCGGCCGTGGAAGTCGCCGTTTCGCGATTGCGCGCGGACTTTCCCGACTTACATATCGCCTGGAGTGGCATCACCGCAGTCGTTTCCGACGTGGTGGCCGACCTCGCCACCAGCCAGGTTCGCGGCCACAGCTGTGAAATCGAGACGTCCCAGGCCATGTTCGTGGATCCGAGCCTGGTCTTCCCGGAGCGTCTTGAGCGCGGCAGCGCCGACCTGGCGGATCTCGATCCCGCCGGACAGCTGAGCCGCGCACATCCCGGCATCCATTTCCCGCAGGCGTACGACGTCCTGTCGCGTACCGGAAATCTCGGCGACGCACGGCAGGCGTCCCTCGAGGCGGGCGAGCGGATCATTCAGACCGCTGTCGAGCGGATCGCCACATTCCTCGGAGAACTAGCCAATCTGCCGGCTCGCCTGCCCAGCCCGTACCCGCCGAGCATTCACGTGGAGGCATCATGAATGCGGCACTGCCCCGACGACGTTTCATCCTCGCGACCGTAGCGACCTTTGCCGCGCTTTCGACGGCTGCCTGCGGCGGCGCTAGCGGCGCCGGCCGGAACGAGCTTGGCACCATCACGGCCGGCCAGCTGAAACTGGCCTTCCGCTCGGACGACAAGCCTACCTCCTTCGTCCAGGACGGCAAACCCGCCGGGTTCATGATCGAGCTGACCCAGGCGATGGCGAAGAAGATGGGTGTCACCGTCTCGTACGTGTCCACCGACTTCGCCAGCATGCTACCCAATGTCCGCAACCACACGTACGACTCGGCAGCCTTCGGCACCCTGGTCACTCCCCCGCGCCAGCAGGTCACCGACTTCACCAGCGCGGTGTCTTTTGGTCAGGCGCAACTGATCTCGCGCAAATCCGCTCAGCTGCCCACTATCCAGTCCGCTAACGGCAAGACGGTGGCGATCACCCGAGGCAGTGAGTTGATTCCGTTGCTGCAGAAGCAAATGCCGGGGATCACCGTCAAGGAGTTCCCGAACATCGCGGCCAGCGCCAACGCGCTGACGGCCCACCAGGTGGACGGCCTGTTCACCGGCACCACGACCACCGCGCAACTGCTCACCCAGCACCCCGACTTCAGCGCCAGCCCGGCGATCACCACCGCGCAAACCTCCTTCCCGGTCGCGAAAGACCGACCGGCGCTGAAAAAGGCACTCAACTCCGCGCTGACCGCGATCATCGCTGATGGCACGTACACGAAACTCTTCGCCAAATGGAATCCGCCGGGCGTCTTGATCCCGGCCTCCATGCTGGC
This sequence comes from Fodinicola feengrottensis, assembly GCF_010993775.1. Lineage (GTDB taxonomy): Bacteria > Actinomycetota > Actinomycetes > Mycobacteriales > HKI-0501 > Fodinicola > Fodinicola feengrottensis. Next base: position 22,808 of record NZ_WOTO01000017.1, read on the forward strand.
CGCCTACCCCGGCATGCACCAGCGTCCAGCCGGCTCGTGAGGTAGGAACTGCCATGGACGGCCTGAAACGCTTCCTGGACACCTTCTTCGACCTGCCGCTGATCGGCAGCACTTTGGCCCAGTTGTTGACGGAAGGGCTGCTCAACACCCTGCTGCTGGCAGTGCTCGCGAGCCTCATCGGCCTGGTCGTGGGAATTGGGTGGCCGCCGGACTGATGTCCAGGCTTCGGGTCGTACGGCTGCCCTGCCGAGTTTATGTGGACATCTTGCGCGGCCTGCCGCACATCCTGACGGTTTATCTGATCGGCCAGGGTCTTCCGCTGGCCGGCCTGACCATCTTCGGCACCTGGACGTACGGCTACGCCGGGCTGGCGATCGGGCTGATGGAAGGCGCGTACATGGCCGAGATCTTCCGGTCCGGCTTCCAGAGCGTGGACTCCGGCATCGTGGAAGCCGCCCGCAGCCTCGGCCTGTCGCACCTGAGAACGCTGCGGCTGATCGTGGTCCCGATCGGTGTCCGGCGGATCCTGCCGGCGCTGACCGGGCAGTTCATCCTGGTCGTCAAGAGCACCGCGTTGGTGTACTTGCTCGGACTTGCCGCCGGGCAGCGGGAAATGTTCGCGCTCGCCCAGGACAGCGCGGTCAACAACGCCTCGCTCGCCCCGCTGGTCGCGGCCGGGCTGCTCTACCTCGCCATCACTGTCCCGCTCACCTACGTCGTCAACGCCTGGGACCGGCGCATGCGCGAACCCCAGTCTCCGCGGCGAAAAATCCGGCCCGTACGGACCGCGGAGGCGCTGGCATGAAGACCTCCACCACCCAGGGTGCGGTGTCTTCCCGTACCGCGGTGAAATATCAGCGGATCAGCAAATCATTCGGCCACACTCCAGTGTTGCGGGACATCGTGCTGGACATTCCCGGCGGCTCCACGACGTGTGTGATCGGGCCATCGGGATCGGGCAAGTCGACATTACTGCGGTGTACGAACCTGTTGGAGCGCCCCGATTCCGGCCGCATCCTGATCGGTACGGACGCGATCACCGACCCGGGCGCTGACGTGGACCGGATTCGTACGCGCGTTGGCATGGTCTTCCAGAAATTCCATCTTTTCCCGTACCACAGCGTGCTGGACAACGTCACCCTCGCTCTTCGTCAGGTGCTCGGAAAGTCTCGCGATGAGGCAGTGGAAGTCGCTCGTACGTAGCGCAGCTGGCAACGGTCGGGCTCGCCGACCTCCAGGACCGCCGGCCGGCGCAGCTTTCCGGCGGTCAGCAACAAAGAGTGGCGATCGCCAGATCTCTTGCCATGAAACCCGAAGTCATGCTTTTCGACGAGGCCACCTCCGCGCTGGACCCGGAACTCGTCAAGGGAGTGCTCGCGGTGATGCGTGACCTCGCCGCGCAGGGCATGACGATGATCGTCGTCACCCACGAGATGCGGTTCGCCCGCGAAGTCGCCCAGCAGGTGGTTTTCCTCGACCAGGGCCACCTGATCGAGGCCGCGCCACCGGATCAGTTCTTCGATGCGCCGAGCAGCCCACGGCTGCGCGCCTTTCTGAACGAGGTGCCGTGATGCTTACTCGCATTGTCATGGCGATCGCGCTCGCCACCGCAATGGCCAGCTGCCCACCTGTCGGCGTGGTCGATTTCCCCGTACCCACAACGGGATGCCTGCACGCCCCGGACGCGTCCAAAGGCGAGACAGTGGTGCGTACGCTCGTATCGGGCGGATACCAGCGCTCCTACCTGCTGCACCTTCCGGCCACTTACCGCCCCACCCAACCGCTACCGGTCATCCTCGCATTCCACGGCCGCAAGGGAAACGGCACCGACGTCGAGGCCTTCTCCGGCCTCGACGCGCTGGACGCGATCGTCGTGTATCCGGTCGGCCTTCCGGGCGAGAGCAACGAAACAGCGTGGCAGGGCGCGCCGTACCAGCCGCCGTCGGACGACGTGCTTTTCGCCAGCGACCTGCTGAATCACCTGCAGGCCACGCTCTGTGTGAATCCAGCCCGGATCTATGCCACCGGCAAGTCCAACGGCGCCGGTTTCACCGCTCTGCTTGGCTGCCGGCTGTCCCATCGCATCGCCGCTTTCGGCACAGTAGCCGGCGCTTTCTATCCGGAAACCCGCGAAGGCTGCGAACCTGGCACTCCGGTGTCCCTGGTGGACTTCCACGGCACCGCCGACCCCACCGTCAACTACAACGGTGAGGCCAGCAGCCACGGCGAACCGCTCCCGGCCATGATGGACTGGATTCAGGGCTGGGCGAACCATGACCATTGCGGCTCCCCGACAAGCACCGCCATTGGCAGCGATGTCACCAAAATCGCGTTCCAGGGATGCGCTGGACACGCCGCCGTCGTGCACTACCGGATCGCCGGCGCCGGCCACACCTGGCCTGGTGAACTCGTCGACAGCGGTCCCGGATCGGCTACCCACACCATTTCCGCCACCGAGATCCTCTGGCAGTTCTTCCTGTCTCACCCCCTCGGCGGCCGCTGAAGCGCAGCTACGTGATCGAGATCCGGAAGATCACGTCCGAACCGTCCGGCTGGTTGCCGTTGTTGTCGCAGTTGGTGGTGGACAGCCACAGCTGGTCAGCGCCGGGCACCTTGGTGACCGTACGCAGGCGTCCGTACGTGCCGACGTAGTACGCCGACGGGGTGCCGACGTTCTCGCTGTCGCCGTTGATCGGGATCCCGCCAGAGCCGCTCGCCCTTCAACGCGGCCATATAGACAACGTTGCGTACGATCGCGATGCCGCTCGGCGACGCCTGACCGGTGGGCCAGGTGGCCTTCGGGTTGGTCATTCCGGAAACGCTGCAGGTGCCTTCACAAGTCGGCCAACCATAGTTGCCACCCGGCTTGATCAGGTTCAGCTCGTCGAACTTGGAGTTGCCGAACTCGGCCTCCCACAATCGGCCGCTGCGGTCGAAAGCGAGGCCCTGCGGGTTGCGGTGGCCGTAGCTGTAGACGTAGTTGCCGAACGGGTTGCCCGGCGCGGGCTGGCCCGCGGTGGTGAGCCGCAGGATCTTGCCGTTGAGGGAGTTCTTGTCCTGGGCCAAATCAGGTGTCTCGGCCTCGCCGGTGCTCGCGTACAGGTAACCATCCGGCCCGAACACCAGCCGGCCGCCGTTGTGATACTGGTTCTTTTTGATGCCCTGCAGCAAAATCGTGTAGCCAGTGAGCGAGGTGCCGTTGTACGTCATGCGGACGATCCGGTTGCCTTCGGACGCCGTGTGCATGAGGTAGATGTAGTGGTTGGTGGCCCAGTTCGGGTCGATCGCGACGCCGAGCAGGCCGCCCTCGCCGTTCGTGGTGACCGCGTTCGGGACCGTGCCGACCTGCGTCTTAGCTCCGCTCGGGGTCACCTTGAACACCTTGAAACTGTCACGTTCGGTGACCAGCGCGGTCTGTCCGTCCGGCATCCAGTACGTGCCCCACGGGATCGCCCAGCCGGTGGAAATGGTGGTGATCGAGGACGGTACGCCGCCGTCACTGCTACATGCATTCGTCGTGAAAGACACCGTGTTGCTCTGCGCCGACGTGTTTCCGGCCGCGTCGTGCGCGACCACATTCAGCGTGTACGGGCTGTTGCAGGCGAGCCCGGTGACTGTCGTCGAGGTGTGGCGGCGGCGTACCAGTCACGCTCTTATAGACGGTCGTGCCGCTGCGTACGTCGTACGAGGTCACCGCCCGTTGTCCGTCGAGCCGGTCCAGCTCAGGTTGACGCTGGTGGCGGTCACCGCGGACTGCCCGAGGCCGCTCGGCGCGGTCGGCGGAGTGCTGTCACTGCTGGGCAAGGTGGTGCAGGTCAGCGGTGAGGTGGCCGGTGAGGCGTTCCCAGCGGCGTCACGCGCTGTGACGGCCAGCGTGTACGTGGTGTTCGGGGCGAGCCCGGTGAGGACCTTGGACGTGACGGTCCCGGCGGCCTCGTCCAACTTGTTGCCGTGGTCGTAAATGTCGTACGCGGCGACCCCGATGTTGTCGGTCGACGCGCCCCAGTGCAGCGTGAGCTGGTTCTCGCCGAGATCGGAGCAGGACGTGGTGCCAGGCGTGGTGGGCGGCGGCTGGCTGTCGGTCGCACCGCTGACGGTCAGGTCGTCGAGGTTGGGCCCGCCGTTCGCCGTCGTCGCGGTGGCCCGGATCGTGTTGGACCCCGCGGTGAGCTGCGCGTTCACCGCCTTGGTGGCCCAGGTGTCCCAGTTGGTGGTGGCCGGGAAGGCGGTTCCGGCGGCCACCACCGTGCCGTTGACCGCGATGTCCATCGGCCGGTTGACGGTGGTGCCGTTGGCATACCGGAAGGTCAGCGCGAGCTGCTGCCGGCCGCGGCCACGCTGACGTGGAACTCCACGTACGAGCCGGTGACGTTGGTGTAGTCGACGAAACCGGTCCCAGTGAAGCCGGTGTGGTTATTCGCCACTGTGCCCTGCACGATCGTGGCGTTCTCAGCCTCGTACGCCGTAGTCGCCGCGGCCGCCGCAGTGGCCTGTTGCAGTCCGCTGGCGGCCAGCAGGGCCACCAAAAGGACCCCGACCTGACGGATTCTCCTGTGTTTCATCTGCCCTGCCTTCCGACACTGGACTGGGAACTCAAAACCCTGGCCCGGATCAGCCGCGTCTCACCTGGCCGGAGGGTCACGGCGTACGAGCCGGCGACCGTACCGACGTGTCCGCCGGACCACAGGTCGGTGACATCGGCGCTGCCGCTGAAGCCGACCTGGGACCACTTGACGCTGACGGTCGCGTTGCCGGACGTGCCGGTGTTGAACAACGCCACCACGTAGTCGCCGTTCGCCTCGCGCTTGCGCCACACCTGCTGGACGCCGCTGGTGACGATCCGGCCGGCCGCTGCCCCATCCTGATCGACACCGATCAGGCGGTCATTGGTCAGCATCGCCATGTCCGTGCTGTTCGGCGCGGTCAGGTCGGTGCCGAGCAACAGCGGCGAGGCGGCCATCGCCCACAGCGTGAAATACGAGCGGCGCTGGTCCGCGGTCAGCCCGACCTGGTCGCCGTTGCCCAGTTCCAGCGAATCCAGGTCATTCCAGCCGCCCGGACCGGCCCACTGCTGCCAGCTGGCGGCGGAGGCGAACCGACCGGTCACCCGGGACCAGGTCGTCAGCGGATAACCGCTGCCGTTTGGGCCGGGTCCGCAATAGCACTCCACATCGCCCTGTGTCCGCCAACTGTTGGCGAGCTGCTTCCCACGTAGCCGCGTTGGCGATCGGCAAGTTGTTGGACAACGCGAAAGTGATCGGCCGACCGGTCTTGCGCAAGGCGCTGGCCCACGCTTGTATGTCATCGATTGTGGTCGCGTCGACACCGTCGATCTTGAGGTAGTCAACGCCCCAGGAGGCGTACTGCGCGGCCCATGAGTCAACGAACGCCTGCGCTCCCGGGCTGCTGTAATTCAGCCGGTACATATGCTTGCAGTTGTAGTTCTTCTCGGTTTTTTCGAGGTGTCCGCGATGTCTTTCGCGTGGTACGAAGTCCCAGCGACTGGAGTATTGGCGGTGACTGCGTTCTGCGCGATGCCGGGCGTCACGTAGAAGCCGAATTTTAGCCCCAAACCGTGGACGTAGTCGGCGAGCGCCTTGATGCCGTTGGGAAACTTGGCCGGATCCACCAGCCAGCGGCCGTTGCCATCCACCTGGAAGCCATTCGCGTCGCATTTCTGGTAGAAATCGTCGAGGTTGATGGAGACAAGCCGTGCGCGGAAAGACCACTGCTCTTCATCGCGGCCGCCTGCGCCTTGATCTTGGCCTCGGTGGGTGTCCGACGCACCCAACTCCAGCTACTCCAGCCCATCGCGGGCCGGATCGACAGCCCATTATCGGAAGCGACCGCTGGTACGGGCGACAGACTCAGCACGCAGGCCAGGCCGAGAGTTGCCGCAAACAGGCGTCTCATGCTCCGCTCCCAGTGACGTACGACGAGCCGATCCACGCCTCGTCGACCCGGAGTTGCTGGTAATGCGCCGAATCACTGGACGCTGCGTACGTGTTGAGAACCTCCAGCCGCACATACCGCGCGGTTGTCCCAGCGAAATCGATGAACTGCACCCCCCGGCGGCTCGGCAGGGTGGCGGACTTGACCGGACTCCCCCAGTTCTTACCGTCGGAGCTGAAATAGACGTTGTAGTTCTTGATCCGGGCCGACTGTTCGGTCGCGGATCTGGCGTAGCTCACCGAATCCTCACGCTGGTTGATCCCCAGATACTGGATCTTCCTGCCCGAGCCGAGGTCGAAGCGCAGTGACACCGGCAGAGTTTTGTTGCTGTCCCAGTACGTGAGGTAGTCACCGTCCCCAGCCGCCGACGCGGGGTGCCCGCTCGCCGAAGCGGTCGCGCTCATCGACGCCGAGTCGATTCCCTCCCGGCCGGCGGTGGTGACCTGGAAAACGGTGTCGTACGGATCCCAGCCGCTGAGCCCGGTCAGCGTCAGAGAACCGCCGCCCTGGCTGAAGGAAATCGCTGCCCCGGTCCGCAGGTTCCGTACACTGGTCACCCGAGTGCCGTTGTCGCGGATCTTCAGAGTGCTGGTCGACGGCTTGGTGACGACGTGAATGTACTGCGTATCCGGATCCGTTTTGGAGACCGTGGTGACGCCGTACGCGCCGTCGTTCCAGGCGCCGGGCTGCATCCCGCCGTACAGGTAGCCGCCACCTTCGGTGCCGGACAGGGACTCCCAGATCGGGTTCAGCCAGCTGTTGGCGAAGGTGTTGAAAGACTCCTGGTTGCTCGGGAACTTTCCGTTGACCTGGGCGGTTTCGGCCATCAACGCTTTGACGGAAGAGCCAGCGTTGGTAATCAATCGGCCCAGCGTGAGCGTACGGTCCACTGTCGGGTTGGAGCCGTCGTACCACCAGGCGCCGGTCGACGGCAGTTTGAAGTCGGCCTCGGTCAGCCGCGGCGCGGCGGTGTAAACAGCCTGCGGATAGTCGTACGACGGCGTCATGCCGGTTTTCTGCTCGTTGCTGATCATGTCCATGATCGGGGTGTCTTCGTTGTTGTTGCTGATCGTGTAGTTCGGACGCTTCTGATAGATCTGGGCGTAGAGGTTGTGGCTCAACCAGTAGTCGTTGTCGTTGTCGATCCAGAAGCCGCCGAGGTCCGGATACCGGTTCATGACCTCGAAGAAGTTGTCGTACGAGAACTGCCCGAAACCGTCCCGGGTGGTGAGATCGACGGTCTTACCTTTGTAGGTCGAATAGGCCTTGGAATCGAGCCACTCGTGGCCACCGTCCGCGTGCCACTGCGGGTCGTCGGTCATGTAAAGGATGACTCGCAGGCCGTTGGCCTTGGCGGCCGCGATCAGCTCCCCCAGGAAGTCGCGTTTGGTGCTGCAACTGCCCGGAATCGCCGACGGCCAGGGCCTCGCATAGCCAAGGCGACTGTGGAACGTCGCCAGCACCAGATATTGGGCATGCAGTTTCTGCGCTTCGGACACCCAGTAGTTCGGTGTCCAGCCACCGTTGGTGACATCGGACTCCCAGCCACTGCAGCTGGTATGCGCCGGTGCCGTGCGTTCGCCCCAGTGCAGGAAAAGGCCAGCGACGGCACCTCGCAGAAATGCCTGTCGCGGATTCTGCAGGTCGGCTTGGGCCGGGCCTGGAACCAGGCCGACGGCCAGAACCAGGGCAGCGAGCACCCCTAGCATTTTCCGTCCCATTACGGCCTCCGCTCTGGACAGGACATGGTCGAACCGGTGGCATTGGTACGCAGCGCGCCACCGCTGGTGGTGGCACTGTTGCTGACGCAATAGCCCGCCACGGTCTGGAAGCCGAAGTCGTACGGGCTGCTGGAACCGCGTTGGGCGGTGAAATGGTCGAAAGTGATCCCGCTGGCGTTGTTGACGATGACCGCGGGCCGGCCATCGTTGGCCGCGAACCGTACCGAACTGTTGACGAACTTGATGTTGTTCGCGTTGTGCACGTACCAGCCAAAAGCCGGCCGGGCGCCGATGCTGTTCGGGTTGTAGTCAGTGGCGTCGTTGCTCGGCACTCCCGTGCTCATCGTGCCGTTTCCACCTGGCACGGTGATGTTCACGTTGGTGAAGGTGACGCCGTCGATCCGGTTCGCGCCGGACTCACCCCACAGCGTCGGGCTGAAGGACGGACTGGCGCCAGTCGCGGTGATGTCGTCGTACGTGATGTTGCTGATGTGACCAACACCCGGACTGTTTCCACATCGTTTTCGGGTGCCGATCTTCTGCATGATCGGCGACCGCACTCCAGTCATGGTGATATCACGGTAATGCACGTCGGAGATGGTCGAGCCATCCATCGACACCATGCCCAGCCCCGATTTCTGCGCGCCGGTGATGGTGATGTGCTGGAAGGTGTAGCCGGTGAAGTCGCCGCATGTCTCGGAACCGAACATCAGCGCGTTTGCAACACCGCGCCGACAGCTGCGAGTCCGTCACGCTGACGCTGACGCTGCCGTTGGGCAGCTTGGCACCCAACGCGTAGTCGCTTTTGAAAACGAGCGCATCGTCATTGGCCGCGATGGTGGCGTTGGTGATCGTGACTTTGGTCGTACTGATGACGTTCCAGCCGTCGCGGTCAGCGGCGGTGTCAATCGTCAGATGGTCGGACGTGACGTTGGTGCAGCCGTTAATCAACATGCCAAAGTGCCCGCCTCGGCGCAGCGTGATGCCACTGACGGTCAGGTTGTCGCAGCGCGTCAGCGAGATGATCTTGTCGGCCTGACCAGCGCCCGGATTGCCGGTGATGAGGTTGCCGCCGCCATCGATCGTGCCGGCCCCGACGAAACCGATATTGGTGAGGCCGCTGCCCCAGATCATCGCGTCGTGGAAGTGGCTGTGCCCATAGTCCTGGTATTTGTCGTACGCGTTGGACTCGGCCGCGTCGTAACCTTTCGCATTCGATCCCTTGATCGTGGATCCACTATCCAGCTGAAGCGTCACATTGCTCTTCATATGCAGGGAGTTGCTGGATTTGTACGTGCCGGCCGGCACTCGTACGACGCCGCCCGCCCCGGCCGCGTTCGCAGCGGTGATCGCCTTGTTGATCGCCGTACTGTCGTTGGTCGACCCGTTCCCGGTGGCGCCGTAGTCACGTACGTTGAAAACCGTCGCCGCCCCAGCCGCGAAGCCAGTCGGCTCAACGAGCCCCACCACCAGCACTAACGCGAGAATCACTAATAGCCAGGGTCTTTTCACGAAGACGCTCCGGTGAGTTGGTAGCAGCGCAGGTTGGAGAGCAGCAGATAGCAGTTCTGCAGCGACCCCGAGGTGTCGCCAAGTGAGCGGTAGATGCCCCATTTCGGGCGTACCCGATCGGCCAGGAACGTGTCCACACTCGTCTTGTTGGCGTCGATCACCGTCGTGCCGCCGGAGCGTACGATCCACCGCACCGTGCCGGCGTTGCCGTTGCCAATCTTGAGCTGGAAGTCGATGTCGATCCATTTGTCCTGCAACGGGGCGAGGTTCGTCCGCCCGACCAGCGTGTCAGAACCGACGACCTTCAGCTCGATCGTCGGCGTGCTGCCGTTGCGGCGCAGTGATTGGACGATAATCGGCGAAGTTCCGTCGCCGGGCTGCTTCATCTGCATGATGTGGGTGAAAGTGGTGGTCGCCTTCAGGGAACTCGGGATAAACAACGAATAGGTCAGCCGCCAGGTCTCGCCCAATTTCCACTGCAAGTACGAGTTGGTGCCGGTGCCGGTGCGGTTGCCGGTGACTTCCTGCCGCTTCCGGTCGGTGCTGGTGTCCCGGTCGACTGTGTGCATGGTGAAGCGAAAGTTGTTGCCTTCGGGGAAAATATGCGGATGGCCGGCCGGATGGGAGTGGGCCCGGTCGTCCTCGACGGTTTCGAAGGCCGCCAGGCCGCCCTTGGCCGCGTCCGGTGACCAACGCAGTGTCCAGGTCCCGGCGGCCTGCGCAGCACCAGGCAGCGCGACCGCCGCTGCGCCGCCCACGGCCGCGCTCAACACCGTCCGCCGGGAGAATGTGCGAGATTCGTTGGTCATCATCGTCCTCTGAACTGTTCAGACATGATCAGGAAGGCGCCCAGTCCATGGAAATCGTTGGTCGCCTTGGTGCGCGCGATGTAGTAGGCGTAGTCGCCGACATTCGTACCGATGGAGATGTCCGTCAGGTTGGTTCGGCCGTCCGAGCCGAGCGAGATTTTGCCGAGCACGCCCTGATATCCACGCTGCGCCACCGCCGTGTAATGCGGGTCGATGTAGCCCTGCTGGGCCGCCCGCGACAGCGTGTACGAGAACATGCTGGAGCACGAAGTCTCGGTCCAGTTGCCCGCGCGGGTGCCCTTGTTCACCACCTGGAACCACCGGCCGGTGGCCGGATCCTGGTAGCGTTCCATTCCAGCGGCGAGATTTCCCAGGATGGTCAGCAACTGCGCTCGGCGCGGCTGGGTGGCGGGGACGATGTCGAGAATGTTCACCGTGGCCATCGCGTACCAGCCGATCGCCCGGCACCACTGTTCCGGCGCCAGCCCGGTCCGCGGATCGGCCCAACTCTGGGTCTTCGACTCGTCGTACGCATGCTGCAGGAGGCCGTTCGCCACCTGCAGATGGGTGCCATAGACAAGCAGTTGTTTCGTGGTTTCGTCGTTGGTGTAGGCCGAATCGCCGAACTCCCGGCCGTATTCGGCGAGGAACGGGTTCAGCATGAAAGCCCCGTCGGCCCACAGCTGGTGCGCCCGACTGCTCGCGGTGGCATGCCAGAAGCCACCATCTGAGGTGCGTGGGTACGTGGTGAGTCTCTTACGGATTTTGGCGGCAGCCGTACGATAACGGGCCTGCCCGGTCTCCTCGTACATGATCACCAACAGCCGCCCGGCCATCATGCTGTCCAGGCTGTCGAAGCTCTGGTTGATGTTTCCGGACGCGTCGACGAATCGGTCCACCCAACTCTTGATATAGCTCAGATAGCGGGCGTTGTGCGTACGCTGGTAGACCAGGTACTGGCCGTACAGATAAAGCCCGACCGGGTAGGACCAGCCGCCGATCGTGCTCGGTGTGTAGCGCGCCATGGTCGACTCCACCACCGCGACCGACCAGTCGGTGCTGGGGGTGTTTTCGGCTGACGAGCGCGCGGGTGACACGCCAGCCACTATCGCGAGGGCCGTAGTGGCAGCCAAGATCGTGGCCATCCACCGGGAAATCCGGTTCATGATCCTCCTCATCCAGCGGTCGCAAGCGGGGGGTTGCGAAACGGAAAAAGATGGGATATCGGATATCTGCCGGGAATGTAACAGCGACCGGTCCACTGTCAACGCGTCCGATGGAATTTGACGGAGGGCTTCAAATAGCCGGATCCCGACCAGCCAAGATCGCGAATGGCCGCTGAGCAGCGAAGAGTCTCTCCAACCGGAAATCGGATATATGATCTAGGAATGTCCTCATGTGGCCACGATGGACACTCTCCGTGCGATTCGACGGACCCGTCCAAATTCTCGTAACGCGCCATTACAGAGCCTCGTTCAGTTAGTTGCCGAAAGAAAAGTACGTCCAGCGTCCGAGTTGGTAAATCGAGATGCGCGATCCGAGCAGAGTGGCTATCGTGGCTCGGGCTGTCTGCTGCCGAGCGAAGTGGGGTCCTATGAGGTGCGTCGCGGATATGACGACTGACATCTTCCGTACGCACGAATGGACACCTTCGCTCAATGGACGGCACGAAAAACGACACTGCTGACAAGCGAGCGGGCTTGCGCGGCCTGCTCCCTGATCTGACCCCACTGCGGGTCTCCCGCGACTTCCGGCTGGTCTGGTCGTCCGGCCTGGTGACCAGCATCGGGTCGGTCTTCACCCTGATCGCGCTGCAGCTGCAGGTCGCGCAAATCACCGGCTCGGCGCTGGCGGTCGGCGCCCTCGGCGCCGCCGAGCTGATCCCGGTGGTCCTCTTTGGACTGTATGGCGGGGCGATCGCGGACGCCTTCGACCGGCGCAAGGTCATCCTCGCCACCGAGCTCGGTCTCAGCCTGGTCGCGTTGGGGTTGCTGGGAAACGCGCTGCTGGGTCAACCGATGATCTGGCCGCTGTACGTCGCGGCCGCGGCCACCGCCGCACTGCAAGGCGTCCAACAACCCTCGTTGGAAGCCGTCACCCCGCGGATTGTCGCGCACGACCAGCTGCCCGCCGCGATCTCCGTCACCGCCGCGCGATGGACGGTGGCGGGGGTGGTCGGCCCGGCGATCGCCGGCGTCGCGATCGCGAGTTTTGGCGTACGCACGGCATTCGCCGTCGACGCGGTGAGTTTCGCGATCTCCATCGCGCTGCTTCTGCTCGTACGCCCGGTGCCAGCCTCCCCCGAAGCGGAGTCGCCGTCGTTTAGCGGGGTGGGCCGGGCCATCGGCTATGCGTGGAGCCGACCGGAACTCGTCGGCACGTACGCGGCAGACATGGCGGCCACCGTGCTTGCCTTGCCGATCGCGCTCTTTCCCTTCCTGGCAACCGAACTTCACGCGCTGTGGGCGCTCGGCCTGCTCTATTCGGCGATGTTCGCCGGCAGCCTGGTCGCCGGCCTGACCAGCGGCTGGACTGGCCGAGTGCACCGGCACGGGCGAATGATCCTGCTCGGTGCGGTGATCTGCGGCGCGGCAGTGACGATTGCCGGCCTGGTGCCCAACATCTGGGTGCTCATCGTGATGCTGGCGATCTCCGGCGCGGCGACCTGGGTCAGTGACGTGTTCCGCGGGATCATCTGGAGCCAGTCGATCCCGGACGGCATGCGTGGCCGGCTGGCCGGCATCGAGCTGATCACCGGATCGGCCGGTCCGGCCATCGGCGACCTGCGGGCCGGCGCGCTGGCCACCCGGTTCGGCATCCGACCGGCGCTGTGGATCGGCGGCCTCGCCACCCTGATCACCGCTGGCACGCTGAGCGCCGCGCTGCCTTCACTGTGGCGGTACGACGCTCGTACCGACCCGCATGTCGCGCAAGTCAAGGCAGCGGTGGAAAAGCAGGCCGCCGAATAGGTCAATTCCTGATGCGTACGGCCGCCGAGACGCCCTCTCGTGCGGCCGTACGGCAGTCTCTGAACCGACGGAACTAGGCTTGGGGACGTGCGCAGCCTGACGGAACTGACTGAGGTCGATGAGCCGGCGTGGCCGACGATTATGGCGGAGATCTCGGAAAGTCCATTGACGGTGAAAACCCTTCCAGCGGACGAAGAACACGGTTCGGCTTGCCTGCACTGGTTGCAGGTCACCGCTCGGTCGCCGCTGGGTGCGATGGCCCTGCATTGCGGTGGCATTCTGCTGGACCACGGTTGGGTGCGGATCTATGGTGGCGCTACCGACTTTCCCAGCCTCCGTAGCGTAAACGGCATTTCCGATGACGACGCGACACCGCCCTCAGGCAGCCTCGTGGTCGGGCACGACGTGCTCGGCGGGGTGTTCAGCCTGAATGGCATGGACAGCCAGGCGTGGGGCCGCGGCGCACCCGGCGAGATCGCGTACTTCGCACCGGACAGCCTGCGGTGGGAGTCACTCGGCGCCGGCTATGGCGCCTGGTTGTCGTGGTTGTTGTCGGGGCGTACGAATCAGTTCTACCAGGACCTTCGCTGGCCTGGCTGGGAAACCGAGTCCGCTGCGGTCGGTCTCACCGAGGGGCTCAGCGTGGTGCCTTTCCTGTGGTCGAAAGAAGGCCGCCAGGACCTGTCCGCCACCAGTCGCCGCGCCGTACCGATGCACGAGGTGCTCGGCATGTCGTCGGATGTCAGCCAACAGTTCGACGGCGCGGATCCGGGGTTTCTCGGGCTCCTGTGAAGTCTTGTTACACAACGATGACATCGCGTGGACCGTACAGACGAATACCCTGCCCAGTATTGGGCATATGACGACAAGTTCAGTGTTGCCGGCGACCGGTCGACAGCCCCCGTACGTCCATATCACACGACACCGCGGCGAGAGTCCTCCGCCGGATGGCTGCTGGTGACCGCACTGGTCCTGCTAGTGGGATTCGCTTTCGCCGCCTTGGCCTTCATCTGGACCACGGCCGGTCAAGAAGTCGACGGAGTGCTGCTGGCCGACGCCAAGGGCTTCGGCGCCCACGGACTCGCAGACCAGGCGACCACCTTGCTGTCGTTCGTCGGCAACATCAGGCTGCTGGCGGTCCTTTTCGGGGTCATCCTGCTCGTCGGGGCGCTGTGCCGGCGGCCATGGGCGGCGGTGGCCGGCATCTGCGTCGTACTCGCCTCAGTGGCTGGGCGCGTCCTCAAGACCATCATCACCCGGCCAGACTTCGACGTGATGGATTCCACCTTGCACAACAGCTTTCCGAGCGGCCATGTGGCGGCCGCGGCCGCCTTGCTGTTCGCCCTCATGCTCGCGCTGCCCGGGTGGGCACGCTGGCTGATCGCCCTTCCCGGCGCCGTCGGCGTGTCTGTTGTCGCGGTCGCGACGATGGTTGCCGGCTGGCACCGGTTCAGCGACGCCATCGGCGGCGTCCTGTTGGCCGGCGCCCTCTGCTGCCTCGCGGCCGCCTTCCTGCACGCGGTCGGCCTCGTCCCCCGCCCCAAGGTGCGGTAACCACTTGGATGTGGCGGTCCAGCATCTGACGCTCTGCCGCATAATTGCGGGCGGGACACCGTTCGCATGGGGGGGCAGGACTATCGACACCGCTCGCAAGTGGCTGGATTCCAACGCGCTCTACGGCGGCGTGTACGGCACGGTCGTGACCAGCGCGCTGCTGGCCGCACTGGATCACCAGCCAGGCACGTACTCCCCCGGGTACGACGCCGAGTGGATCTTCATCACGGTGGTCATCGCGGCCGTCACCCGCGGCTACGCCAAACACATCTCGACCCACCAAGCCGGCGGGCCGACCCATCAGCTCTGGCGCGATCTGCTTGACGACGTGCTCAGTGGCGTCCCGATTGTGGCTGCCTGCCTGCCAACCCTGGTCGTGTTGCTGGTCGCCGGCCTCAGCGGCTGGGCCGGCGAGGCGTACACGACGACCGCGCTCGCGCTCAACGTCGTACTGCTGATCGGCTGGGGGCCTCGCCGCGGCGCGGCTGGGCGGCTACCGGTGGCGCGGTGCGGTGCTGATCAGCGCCGCGCACGCGGTTCTCGGGTTGCTGGTCATTTTCTTGAACATTCTGATCAAATAGCCGCCCTCAGCCGAGCAAGCAGCAGGGCCAGCGGCGGCCAGGTACCGCGTCCTTGCCGGATGGCCGCGTACGAACGGAAAGTGACCGCCGGTTCGGCGAGCGGGAGCAGCCGTACGCCCGGCAGAGTCGGCCAGTCGATGGGCAGCAGCCCCACCCCAAGACCAGCGACGATCAGCTCCTGGACGAGTTCGAGGCCATCGATGTAGTGCGCGATCCGCGGCTCGAAGCCGGCCAGCGACGCGATCGCGCGAACGACGTTCTCATCGGCGGTGTTGCGGGAGTTCACGATCCAGGATTCATCCCGGAACTGGCCAAAAACCGCCAGCGCGTTGCCGCTGGCGGTGGACTCCGCCGGCACTCCCAACCCCCAGGACGCAGTGTGCAGTGGGGTCAGCTCGACGGTCGCATCGATCGAGGCTGGTACGAGCGTGTAGTCGTAGACCAGTGCGAGGTCGAGGTCATCGGCCGCCAGCAAGGTGAACGCCTCGACCGGCTCGTGCTCGTACATGAGCAGCTCCAGTTTTGGGTGGGTGACGGCAAGGTCGGCGACGATCGGCAGCAGGAACCGGCGGATCGCGGTGACGTATCCGGCCACCCGGAGGCAGCCGGTCGGCTCGGCGCCCGGGTCCAGGTCCGCGTACGCGGCCTCGACGGCGGCGAGGATTTTCACCGCGTGATCGGCTAGCCGCCGCCCAGCGGGGGTCAGTCGTACGCGGCGACCGTCCGGCTCGATGAGGTCCGCGCCGACTTCCCTGCCCAGCACCGCGATCTGCTGCGACACCGTCGACGTCGTGACGCCCAACACATCCGAGACCTCTCGCATCGAGCCAAGGCGGGACAGCTCGAGCAACAACCGCAGGCGACGGGTCTCCACGGCCCAATTGTTCAGCAAACCCGAACGACTTGTCCAGAATCAGCACGTGGACATGGATGATTTCGCATCGTCTACTTCGAACATGACCTTCTCCAGCTCGCGTGCCGGCGCCTCCATGGCCCTCGCGTCCATGACGTGCGTCCAGCTCGGACTGGCCGTGTCGGTCGGACTGATCGGGCAGCTCGGACCGTTGGGTACGGCGTGGCTGCGGTTGGCCTGGGCGGGGGTCTTGCTGCTGGTGGTCGTACGACCGCGGCTGTCCGGTTTCAGCCGGGCCGGCCTGCTGACCGGGATCGCACTTGGGGTGGTGACGGCCGCCGTCACGCTGTTCTTTATGTGTGCGGTGGCCAGACTGCCGTTGGGGACGGCCAGCGCATTGGAGTTTCTCGGTCCGCTGGGCGTTGCGGTCAGCCGCGGTCGCGGCGGCCAGAAACGCTGGCCGATTCTCGCCGCGGTCGGCGTGGTGCTGCTCACCCAGCCATGGCGCGGCCAGATCGACTTGATTGGCATCGGGTTTCGCGCTCGCCGCGGCGGTCTGCTGGGCTGCCTACATCCTGCTCACCCAGCGGGTCGGCGACGAGGTCTCGGGCATTCGTGGGCTGGCCATCTCGATGCCGGTCGCCGGTGTGGTCGCGACGCTGGTCGCCGGCCCGTTCGTCTTCGACCGGCTCAACTGGCAGATACTGCTGGCCGGCGCCGGCCTCGCGATCCTGCTGCCGGTGATCCCATTCAGCCTCGAGCTGCTGGCCCTGCGCCGGCTCACCACCGCCGCATTCGGCACGTTGATGAGCCTCGAGCCGGCCATCGCGCTGGTCATCGGCCTGCTCGCGCTGCACCAGGTGCCAGATCTCGCGGCGCTCGCCGGGATCGCCTTCGTGGTGACCGCCGGCATCGGCGCCGAACGTACCGGCGGCCGCGACAAGCCGGTCAGTCCTGCACCGTCACCCCCAGCACCTGCGCGAACGCCGGCGCTAGATCAACCAGCTGAAGGCTGCTGATAGTCGCGCCCTTGAGCGAGCCGTGTCCGCTGTGCAGCCCCAGCTCGGCGGCGCCGCGGAAGTCGACTTTGCTCATCTTGGCGCGCTCGAATTCGACTTCTTCCAGGGACGAACCGGGGAAAGTCACCTTCGTCAGGGCGGCAGCACCGAAATCCACGCTCCGGAGCTTGCAGTTGACGAAGGCGACTTCTCGCAGTTTGGTGTTACGCAGGTTCACGGACACGATTTTTGCAGCCGAAGAAACTCACCCTGGTGAGCTCGGCGTCGAACATCGCCGCGCCGGCCAGCACGCTGGTGATGATCTCGGTGTCCAGCCAGGTCGTCTCGACCAGATCGGTGCCCACGAACTGCCCGGTGTGTATCCAGACGTCGTTGAACTTGGCCCGCCGAAAATGGCCGTTTCCGAAGTCCACTGAGGAAAAGGCCGACTCGGCGAACCGCGTGTTGCCGGCTTTCACGTCGGTGAAACTCACGTCCTGGAAATGCACCGTGTCATAGTCGTCACCTTGCTCCAGCTCCCCGTCGGGGGCCACCAAATAAGGCGCGTACGGCAGTTCAGCCAGCTCGCGGGACTCGGGCATAAGGCTACGGTACGTCTCGTGACGGGAAGCCGTGCATACGGGCCGCAAGAACCACCACCAGCACGGGGATCAGCAGCAACAAGACGCTCCAGGGGAACGCAGACGCACCGAGGCCGGCCAACAGCAACCCGCCGATGACTCCCCCGCCGGCCATCGCGACATTCCACAACGTGACGAGCATGGCCTGCGCCGCGTCGGCCGACTCGCCGCCCGCATCGCCCACCGCGGTCTGCAGGAGCGTCGGGGCGCCACCCCAGCCGAGTCCCCCACAACGCCGCCGCGACAAAGACGAGGACGGGATTGCCGCCCAACAGAGCCAAAATGGTTGCCGCGGCGGCGAAAAGAACAACGCTGGCAACGGTGAGCGTACGCAGCCGACGACCGATCTGGACGCCGACCAGCCAGATGCTCAGCAGCGAGGCAGCGCCGAAGACCAGCAACACCAGGTCAACGGAGCCGCCCAATCCCCCAGCCGTGCCAGCAAAGTGGCGATGTACGTGTAAAGAATTGTGTGGGCCAGCACGAAAAACAGCGTGACGAACAGGACCGGCGCCACTCCTGGTACGCGCAACGCCTGCGACATCGAGGACTTCTCTCGTTGCTGCTGTCCAGGAAAGTCCTGGACCGCCCAGCCGATCCAAACAAGCAAAGCGATGGTCAGCACTGTCATCAGCAGGAACGCGAGTCGCCAGCCGAACGCCTGGCCGAGGAACGTACCAGCCGGAACCCCGAGGGACAGCGCGACCGGAATTCCGGCCATCGCGATCGCGATCGCCCTGCCCTGAAGGTGTGCGGGCGCGAGCCGGCGAGCGTAGCCGGCGAGCAGCGCCCAGGCGACGCCCGCGGCGACTCCGGCGACGAACCGCGCCACCATGGTCAGCGAGTAGTTCGTCGAGACCGCGGTGACCGTGTTGGCGACCGCGAATCCGGCCATCGCCGCCAGCAGCAGCCGCTTGCGCCGCCAACGCGCGGTGGCCGCGGTCAGCGGGATCGCCATGAGAGCCGTGCCGACCGCGTAGATCGTGACAGTCTGGCCGGTGGCGGACAGGCTGACCCCAAGATCGGCACTCATCGCCGGCAACAGGCCGGCCGGCAGCGTTTCGGTCAGGCTGGTCACAAAAACGGCGGTGGCGAGCGCCAGCAAGGCGGCTAACGGGAGGGCCGACCTGGTGGTCGGATCGGCTCGTACGACGGTGTGGGTTCGCATGACAGTATGCTCGAACCATCACATTGATGTGAGGGTCAATCCGCCCGGATATGAGGTGGCGCACATGCGCATCGGAGAGCTGTCGGAGCGTACCGGCACGCCTCGCAGGTTACTGCGTTACTACGAGGAACAGGAGCTCATTGTCGCCAACCGCTGCGCCAACGGCTACCGGGACTACGACGAGCGGTTCGTCGACCGGGTCATGCAGATCCGCGGGCTGCTCGACGCCGGCCTGCCCACCCGCATCATCAAGCAGATCCTGCCCTGCCTCGACAAGCCGCGGGTGATCTACTTTCCAGACGCCACACCGGAAATGATCGCCACCCTGGAGCACCAGCGGGACCGGATGACGGCCCGGGTCGAGTGCCTGATCCGCAACCGGGACGCCATCGCCGAATACCTTGAGGTCGTACGCGGGACCAACGCATAGGCCGCTGCCGGCTCCGTGGCATATTGTCCGGATGAGCCGGCTGAGCAGGATCTACCAGGAGATCGTTGACGATCCCGCGAACGCGGCGGTGGGCACGGCCGGCTACCTTCCGCTCTACACCGCGGCACCAGCAGCGCGCGGATAGTGATCATCGGTCAGGCGCCAGGAAAACGGGCGCAGGAAAGCCGCAAGCCGTGGAACGACCCGAGCGGCGACAAGCTGCGCTCGTGGCTCGGGGTCACCGACGAGGAGTTCTACGACCCGAAGCTGATCGCGCTGCTGCCGATGGACTTCTACTACCACGGCAAAGGCGATCACGGCGATCTGCCGCCACGCAAGGAATTCGCGCCGAAATGGCACCCGCGGATCCTGGCCGAGCTACCGCACCGGCGACTGACGATCCTCATCGGCTCGTACGCCCAAAACTACTACCTGCGTGACCGACTGAAGCCCAACCTGACACAGACAGTGAAGGCTTATCAGGAATATCTGCCGGACATCATTCCCTTGGTGCATCCGTCACCGCTGAACTTCCGGTGGCAGACCAGGAATCCGTGGTTCGAGAGTGACGTGATCCCGGTGCTCCAGGAGCGGGTACGGGCCGCCCTGGGCTCGGCCTGACCACTAGGTACCATCTGCTCGGCGCCGAACGTCACCCGGACGGAACGACTTTTTGCAGCAATGGAGCTGATATGCCGCACCTCACCTACCTGCAGGCGATCGTGATCGGGCTGCTGCAGGGGGTGACCGAACTGTTCCCGGTGTCCAGTCTCGGACACAGCATTCTGATCCCGGCCTGGATTGGCGGCGACTGGGCGACGAACCTGGACGTGACCGCCAAAGACTCGCCTTATCTGACTTTCCTGATCGCCGCGCACGTGGCCACCGCGGCGGCCCTGGTGATCTTCTTCTGGCGGGATTGGCTGCGGATCGCCGGCGGCCTGTTCAGCTCGCTGCGCTACCGCCAGATAGTGACCACCGAACAGAAGTTGGCGTGGCTGCTGATCGTGGGCACCATCCCGGTGGGTCTGGCCGGCCTCGCACTGGACCACCTTTTCCGCAGTACGCTCGGCAAACCCATCCCGGCCGCGCTGTTCCTGACCCTGAACGGGCTGGTTTTGTTCAGTGTCGAGCGGTTGCGCACCCGCCGGTCGCTGTCCACCGAACCGACGGAGTCGCCGCGGCCGACCCCGGTCGGTCGGCGCCGCCAACCACCCACCGGGGGGCGCTCGAGCGCAGGTTTATGTCTCCTCGAACAGTGTCGCTGGTGAGGGCGGTGTGTCCGCGCACGGCGGCGGCGACGCGGCCGCCGCACTGGAGTCGGACCGGCGGCTTGCCCGACTGACCTGGTGGGAGGCCGTCGGCGTCGGCGCGGCGCAGGTTTTCGCGCTGCTGCCGGGCATCAGCCGGTCCGGTTCGACGATGGTCGCTGGCCTCTTGCGCGGGCTTCCGCACCAGGACGCCGCGCGGTATGCCTTCCTGCTCGCCACTCCGGTCATCATCCTCGCCGCCGGGGTCCTGAAGCTGCCCGAGCTGGCCGGACCGACCGGGCACGGCATCCTCGGCCAGGTGCTCGCCGGCAGCGCGGTCGCCGGCGTGGCCGCGTATGTCTCGCTCCGTTTCCTCACCAAGTATTTCGAGACTCGTACGCTCACGCCGTTCGCGATCTACAGCGTGACCGCGGGCCTGCTCAGCCTCGGCTGGTTCCTCATCTGAGCCACTGCCCGGGGTGCGCGCCCGGAAGGTCACACCCCTGCGACAAACTGTCCTCAGGCGTCGAACCAGGGGGAACGCGGTGGTGATCGAGACGGTCGTGGTGGTGGCCGCGGCGGCCCTCTTCGCGGTCTGCGCCGGGATGGTGGCGCGCCGGGTGCTCGGCACCCCGGTCGGTTGGCCGCGTACGTTCGTGGTCGGCTTGGTCGTCTACGCCGGCAGCTCGCCGTTCGCGACCTTCGTGGCCGCCGCCGCTGGACTGCGCGGCGGGCCCGACCATCTCAGCGTGTCCGTGCTGGTCGCGGCCGCCTTCATCCTGCTGGCCTTCGGCTGGCTGTTCGCCTTCGGAGTGGCCGCGCTGGTGGCGGTGGAGGCGATCTGGCCGACCGGCAGCGTTCCCAACCCACTCAGGCTGGTCCGCGACCTGGTCGGGCGGCGGCGCCGGACCCGGCGATATCTGGCGATCCTGTCGATCGCCTCCCGGCATGGCCTGTCCCGGGTGCTGCGCGGTCGCCGGGTGTCCCAGCCGGAGCTGGAGCGGACTCCGGTGGCGCTGGTCGCCGCACTGAACGAGGCCGGCGTGACCTTCGTGAAGCTGGGTCAGCTGCTGTCCACCCGCCGCGACCTGCTGCCCGATCGGTATGTAGAGGCATTGTCCCACCTGCAGACCCGGGCTCGGCCAGTGCGATGGGACGAGATCCGAGCTGTCATCGAAGCCGAGCTGGGCGGCCCGATCGACACGTTTTTTTTCGCCGAGGTAGATCCGAAACCACTGGCCGCCGCCTCGGTGGCCCAGGTGGTGCACGCGGCCCGGCTGGCGGACGGCACTGACGTCGTGGTGAAGGTGCAGCGGCCGACCGCGCAGGCGCAGGTACGCGCCGATGTCGACATCATCGTCAGGCTGGCGAGCTGGATCGAGACCCGGACGGACTGGGGCCGTGACCTCGGCGCGGTCGCACTCGCCGAAGGCTTCGCCCAGTCGTTGCGGGACGAGCTCGACTACCGCACCGAACACCGGCACATGGAGATGATCCGGAAGGCGTCCGGCGAGTCGTTGTTGGCTGTCCCTCTGGTTTTCCCGACACTGTGCGGCCAACGGATCCTGACCATGCAGCGGTTCGACGGTGTGCCGGTCGGCGATGCCGCGTCCGCCCTGGCGAAAATCCCAGACAGCGACCGACGGGCGCTCGCCGCGAACCTGTGCGACGAGGTGCTCCGGCAGATCCTGGTGCACGGCGTCTTTCACGCCGACCTGCATCCGGGCAACCTGATGTTGCGCGAGGACCGCACGATCGGGCTGCTCGACTTCTTCGGTTCGGTCGGTGTTCTGGACCGCGAGACGCGGGAAGCGCTGGCCGCTTTCCTGCAGGCGGTGGACAACGACGACAACGCGGCCGCCACCGACGCGCTGCTGCTCCTGGCCGAGGCGCCGGAGAGCCTGGACATGCGGACGTTGCGCCGCGATCTCGGCGCGGTCGTCACGTCCATGCGTTACCAGACCGGCGCTGGGGTGTTCACCCAGTTCCTGGACGTCGTACGGGTCTACCGGCTCGGCGTCCCGCCTTATGTGGCGGCCGCGTTCCGGACGATCACCGCCCTTGAAGGCGCGCTGACCCTGATCGACCCGCGGTTCGACCTCGTCGCCTACGCCCGTTCGATCGCACCGAGGCTCGGCGAAGAACTCTTCCCGCCGGAACAGCTGGCCGCTGCGGCCAAGAGCCGGATGGCCGCTTTTCTGGCCGTCAGCAGGCGAATACCGGGCCGGCTGGAGGCCATCACGGCGAATCTGGAAAGCGGCCGGCTGGCGGTCCGGTTCCGGCCCTTCGCCGACCCGGACGACCGGGTGTTCCTCGCCAGCCTGGTCACCGACGGCGTCAGCGCGCTGGTCGCGGTGGCCGCGGTGGTCAGTGCGATCGTGCTGGTCGTCACCGACGCCGGCCCGCTCATCGCGCCGAACGTAAGGCTGGACGCCTTCGCCGGATATGTGATCGGGTTCTTCGGCTTCGTCCTCATCCTGCGCTCGGTGGTCCGCGGTTTCGTCCGGCCCAGGCGTCGCTCTTGAATCTGTTCACCATTGCCCTGGTGCTGGCCGCCGGGCTGGCCGGCCCGCTGCTCGCCGCGCCGAAACGCGCACGTTTGCCGGTAGTTGTCGGGGAAATCGTGGGTCGGCGTGCTGGTCGGCCGGACCGGCTTACAGTGGGTGGATCCGACCGAGCCGGTGCTGTCGTTCCTGGCCTCAGCCGGTTTCGCGCTCGTCATGCTGGTGGCCGGCAGCCATGTGCCGTTACGCGATCCGGCGCTGCGAGTGGCCCTGCGACGAGGCGCGCTGCTGGCCGCTGGAGTCGGCGTTTTGGCCGTACCGACAGGATTCGGCGTCGCGGCCATCACCGGCACTGGACACGGACTGCTCTACGCCGTCCTGCTGGCCTCCAGTTCGGCCGCGTTGATCATGCCGGTGATCAGCGAGTACGAGCTGTCCACACCGGCAGCGCTGGCGACCATCGTGCACGTCGCGATCGCCGACACGGTCTGCATCATCGCGCTCCCGCTGGCGGAGGATCCCGGGAACGCCGGCCGGTCCGCGCTCGGGGTGCTCGCGGTGACCGGCGGCGGCGCCGTTTTCTGGTTCGTTCTTTGGCAACTGCGCAAACGTGGGTTGGTCGGGAAGGCGCACGAGGTCAGCAAGAACCGGAATTTCGGGCTGGAGCTGCGAGTCGCCCTGATCGCGGTCTTCGGGCTCGCCGGCCTCGCCCAGCTGGTCGGCGTCTCGGTGATGCTGGCCGGCTTCGTGATCGGGCTCGGGCTGGCTGCCACCGGCGAGCCCCGCCGGCTGGCCCGGCAGCTCTTCGCCGTCGCGGACGGCTTCCTCGGCCCAGTCTTCTTCGTGTGGCTCGGCGCGTCCCTCGATCTGCGGGCGCTGGCCGGCGATCCGCGGATGCTCGGGCTGGCCACTCTGCTCGCGATCGCCTCTATCAGCGTGCACGCGATGGCCCGGCTGCTCGGCCAGCCGCTCCCGCTGGCCATCCTGGCCGGCGCGCAACTGGGCGTACCGGTCGCCGCGGTGGCCATCGGCACCGGCACCCGGCTGCTCACCCCGGCCGAAGGCGGCGCGATTCTGGCCGCCGCTTTGGTGAGCGTGGGAGTCACCGCCTGGGCCGCCCGTCGAGCCGCTGCCCGAAATGTTGTTAATTGTCCGAATAGCCAACCCGACAATCATCATTAAACATCTCAGTGCCCCAGAAATACAGACAAATGGTGGCAGCTCGGTTACGCTGAGTATGACGTAAGCGTCAGTTGCGAGGGCAGGAGCACTTCACCGCCTCGGTGGAACTCCCTGCATATCGCATGTTGTATCCCGATGACCGCTCACGGAAAGGACCCATCCCGTGCGTAGACAGACAGCGCGCAAAGCGATCGTGGCAGCTTCCCTGGTGTCAGTGCTGTTCGTCGGAGCGACGGCAACGCCGGCCGAAGCGGCGCCCGTCAGCACCGTGCACACCGTTCAGGCGGACGTCCCCAGCCTGCCCAACCTCGGCGATGTCCTCGGTGAGGTCATTGGCATGCTGCAGGCGCTTCTCAAGACCGTCGGCGGTGTCTTGGGCAACGGCTGATCAGCGTTCAGCCGCCGCGATAAAGTGCGCGATCGACGTTCCTGGATCACCCGCGCGTACGAGCGCCTCGCCCACCAGCACCACATTGGCGCCCCAGCCGTGGTATTCGGCGACGTCTGCCGGCTCGGCCACGCCTGACTCGGCTACCCGTACGACACCCTCAGGAATGCGGGGCGCGAGCTTGCCAAAGACCGCGCGGTCAACGTCGAGTGTTTTCAGGTTTCTGGCGTTGATCCCGACAAGTTGAGCGCCGACCTCCAAGGCTCGGTCCAGCTCGTCAGCGGTGTGAGCCTCCACCAAAGCGGTCAGCCCGAGCTCGGTGGCCAGCCCCAGCAGGTCACCGAGTGCGGCGCCCTCCAGGCAGGCCACCATCAGCAGGACCAGGTCCGCGCCATGCGCACGCGTCTCCCACAGCTGGTACGGCGTGACGATGAAATCCTTACGCAGCACCGGAATCGAGACCGCCGCTCGGACCGCGTCCAGGTCCGCAAGGCTGCCGCCGAACCGCCGCCGCTCGGTCAGCACACTGATCGCCGCCGCGCCGCCGCCCACGTAGCGGGCAGCCAGATCCGCTGGGTCGGCGATCTCGGCCAGCGCGCCCTTGCTCGGGCTTTTGCGTTTCACCTCGGCGATGATGGACACCCCGGGCGCCCGGAAGGCCGGCAGCGGATCCAGCGCCGCGGGCCGGTCGGCGACCCGCGACCGCAGCTCAGCGAGGGTCACCTCGCCCTCCCGCTGCGCCAAATCCACACGTACGCCGGCCACAATGCCGTCCAACACGCTCATTGATGTCGCCATTTCGCTTCGGGTGGCAATTCGGCGAAATTGTACGTCAGCCACTCGGCGGTTCCCGATGCGAAGGCGCCCGGACCGGCGCGCTACGAACAGGGATAATTGCCGGCATGGGAGACATCGACGCCGTGCTTTTCGACATGGACGGCACCCTGGTCGGCTCAGACGCCGCCGTCGAGCTGGCCTGGCGGCAGTGGGCAGCGGACCACGACCTGCCGCCCGAGCCGGTGCTGGCCGCCGCGTACGGACGGCCCATCAGCGCCACCATTCGCCACCTCGCACCGTGGCTGGACGACGATGCCGTACGCCTCGAGGTGGATCGGCAGAACGACCGCGAGGTCGCGGACGCCGACGGCACAAAGCCGCTGCCCGGTGCGTACGAGCTGCTGGCCGAACTCGACCCGGCTCGGGACACCGTGGGCGGTCGTGACCAGCGCTGGACGGCGGCTCGCGGAGGCCCGGTTACAGGCGACTGGCATCACCCCACAGATCCTGGTGACGGCCGACGACGTACGTGTCGGAAAGCCCGATCCTGAGGGCTACCTGCTCGCCGCCACTCACCTTGGCGTGTCGCCGCGGCGGTGTCTGGTCGTCGAGGACTCGCTGCCGGGCATCGAGGCCGGTCGCCGCGCCGGTGCCCAGGTCGCCGCCTTGCGCGGCCACCCGGGCGATCTCGCGATCACGGACCTCCATGAGCTGCTGCCGGTCATCCACGTGCGGTGACAGCCGGTTGCCTCAGCCGAACAAACCGCTGGCGAACCAGTCCGAACTGTCTTTCACACCAGGCAACGTGAAGAAATAGCCGCCGCCGTACGGAAGGATGTAGTCGACCAGCGGTTCGTCCTTGAGCCGGCTCTGCACGGTTTCGAACTGGCGCCGCACATCCTGTTGGTAGCAACAGAAAAAAATCAGGCCGGCGTCGAGGTTTCCGTTGGCCAGCACGCCCGCGTCGTAGTTGTACGGCCGACGCAGAATGCGGGTCGTGTCGGTGGCCGCGGTACGCGGGTTGGCCAGCCTGATATGCGCGTCCAGTGGGATCACTTTTCCGTGCGGATCGGCGGAAAACCGAGGTTGGTCGAACTCCGCGCTGCCGTCCAGCGGCGCGCCTGTGTCGCGCCGCCGGCCGAACATCAACTCCTGTTCGTTGATGGACACCCGATCCCAGAACTCGACCAGCATCCTGATGAACCGGACGACCTGGTACGAGCCGCCCGCCGCCCAGGCCGGCTCGGGGTTCCCCGGTGGCACCCAGACCAGTCGGTCGGCGTCGGTCACGGTCGGGTTGGAAATCCCGTCTTTGAAGCCCATCAGATTGCGTGGCGTGCCAGCCGGCCGTGGTACCGAAGCGAAACCGTCCATTCGATAGCGTGGCTGCAGACCGCCGCGGGTGTGTTTCATCAGTCCCCCGCAGGGCGTGATGCACGGTGTCCGGGCCGTTGCCACAGATCTGCAGCATCAGGTCGCCGTGACACCAGGCCGGATCGAGCGCGTCATTCGGGAATGCCGGCATCGGGACGAGTTTGGCCGGTTTCCTCGCTGTCAGGCCGAAACGGGAGTCGAAAAGGGATGCGCCGACGGAGACTGTCACGGTCAGGCCGTCGGCCGGCACCTGCGGTCCGAGGATCGCGCTGTCTGACGGCGGCGAGCCGATGCCGAGGTCCGCGGGCGTACCGCCGACTGTCAGGAAACGGGCTCTTTCCGTCAGGGTACGAAAAAGATCCACCACAGCGGCACGATTCGGCGCGGTCACGTCGAAAGCGGCGAACCCCGCGGACCGCTGGTGTGGAGTAAAGACGCCGGCCTGATGGGGGCCGTGAAAAGGAACGACCTCGCCAACCGTCGGCACGGTCGCGGCCTGCGCATCGGCCTGAGCGCCGGCCGCGAGCAGTCCGCCGGTCAACAACGCGGTCAACGCGGTGCCGGCGACGCCGGCCCCGGCTCCCTGCAGGAACCGCCGCCTACTGACGCTCATCATCGTCCTTTCCTGTCGGTCACTAGTTTTGCCGGACTTCGAGCAGCGTCGGCACCGCGGACAGCGTCTCCAGGACCGCACCGAGCCGGGCGTCCACCTGCTGCCGAGTCGCCAACGGCACTTGCATCGGACCCAACCAATCGCCGTTGATCTGAGTCGCCATCAATGCCGTCCCCAACTCCCCCAGCTGCGTACGCGCGAGCGGCAGCAAGTTTGCTCGACGGGCCTGCAAAAGCGGTGCCAGCCGATCCAGGACCGCATTGGTCGCGTCCACGTCGGCGAGCGTTTTCCGATACCCGGCGCTGGCCCCGAAATCAGACAACCCGGTGAGGTGAAAACGCTGTGCGTCCTCAAGGATTTCGTGTGCCCGCAACGGAAGATCGGTCGGGTCCGCGGTCAGCTTCGGCAGTTGCTGGCGAAGCTGGGCCACCTCGCTGGTGAGTTTCACCGCGTACGGACTCAGTTCGGCCGCATTCTGGCCGTGCCACAGCCCGTATTCGATCCGATGCAACCCGGCGAAATTCGGGTCCGTCGGCAGTCCGTGCGGGAGCCCGCCAATCGCGTCCGCCAGATCCCCGAAACTCCCGTACGCGGCGCCCACCCGCTCCCAGGTCAGCTGCGCTTGCAGCCAGGTCCCCCTGGCGGCGGTCAGGTTTGCGGCACTGATCTGCTGCTCCAGGATGCTGGTTTCATTGGCAAGTTGGGAAAGTTGCGGCTCGACGTACGACCGGTAGGCGTCCGTCGGGCCGCGCAGGTCAGTTTCGGTGACTGGCAGCACGGCGGCCGGTGCGCCCGTACTGGCGGCCTGGCCCCGGAGCTGGGCGGCCGGCGAAAGCTGACTCGACTGGCCCGGGATCAGGCATCGCCACGCGTACGAGCCGGCGCCGACGTTCACCGACAGCGACCGGCGGGTGCCGGGGCCGGCCTTCGATTTCCCCGATGACCGCGCCGCTGATCGCCTCGATCAGGTAGATTTCGCCGCCGTGGCCGGATTTGTTGACGACCGTGAAGGTCTGCGGGCCGGCGGTGCCACCCTTCCAGTCTGAGGCGCACCCCGACGCGGTGATGGTGATTTGCTGGCTTGGCCCCACTCCACTGGGAGCGAGGGCCGCGAATGCCCCTACGGCCAGCAGGGGCAGCACGATCGCGACCGCGACGATGGCCCACCGGCGGCGACGGATCGGCCGCGAAGCGGTCCTTGGCACCGGCGGGTTGACTGGGCCACGCAGGAAAACCGCGAGGACGACCGTCCCGTACGCGACATAGGCGCCGACCTGCAGCCAGGTCATCGCCGGTGCCAGATTGGTGATGCCGGCGATGATCGACACCCACCAGGCGTCGGTGGAAATCGCTCCGGAGAGGTCGAAGGCGACCCAGAGGTGACCCGGCAACCATCCCGCGGTCTGCAACTCCCCCAGCGTACGACAGCACGCCGGCCGCGATGAGGATCAACAAGATGGCCGTACGAGCAAAAAAAAAACGCCGATATTGATCTTGACGCTGCTGCGGTAGAGCAGCCAACACAGGCCGATAGACGCGGCGATCCCGACCCCCGCGCCGGCCAGCGGCGCGACCGTGTCGCCGGACGCCTGCACAGTCGTCCAGACAAACAACGCCGTCTCCAGGCCTTCCCGAGCGACCGCGATGAATGCGGTCGCGGCCAGTGCACCGGCTCCGACCGTCACTGCATCGGACACCTTGGCCCGCAACTGTCCGGAGAGGCCGCGGGCGGTCCGGCGCATCCAGAAAATCATCCAAGTCACCAGCGCCACCGCGGCCACGCTCAACAACCCGGCGAAGATCGACTGCGCGCGAGCACTGAGCTCGGCCCGGGAGAAGGTCAACACCGCACCAAAGCCCAGGCTCAGCAAGGCCGCGGCCAGCACTCCGAGCCAGACTGGCCGGGTTGTCGCGCCCCCGCCGCCGACGCGCCGGACTGCGGCGAGCAGAATGCTCACCACCAGCCCGATCTCCAGCCCTTCCCGCAGCCCAATCACCAGATTGGGCAACGCGTCAGCCCACATCGGCCCTCCACAGGTTGGTTAGCCTCAGCTTATTTTTGGGAGGTTATCGAGCGCTTAGTAAACGCTCGGGCAGCCGATGGTTAACGCTCGGTTAAGCGGGCAGCAGCAGGGTGAAAATTGGCTGAGGACCTGACCTGGTGAGCGCCAGCCGGCCGCCGTCCGCCTCGACCAGGTCCCGGGCCAGCCGCAGGCCGTCGCCGAACGAGTCAAAGGCGTCCTGCTCAAGGCCAGATCCCTGGTCCTGGACGTCGATGGCGACCGCACCGCCGGCATCCCGGGCGCGTACGACAATCGTTCCCGCGCCGTGCACGGTCGCGTTGTCGACCAGCACCGCGACCGCCTGGCGGACCGCGCCGAGGGTTCCGGTCGCGGCTGGCAACTCCGGGTCGCGTTCGTTCGCATCCGCAGGCCGCGGCCGGCCGCGCGCTCAACGGGCCGATGCCGGCATCCCGCACTTCTTTCAGCAACGCATCAATGTCGAGCAACACCCGGGGCGCACCGCTGCGGGCCATCGCGAGCAAGTCATCAATAGTCCGTTCCAGCTGGTCAACGACACCGATGGCGCGTACGACCGTGGCCGGATCCGGGTCGCTCTGCGCCAACTCCAGCAGCAACCGCAGGCCGGTCACCGGCGTACGCAACTGGTGCGACGCGTTCGCCGAGAAAGACCGCTCCCGCCGCAACAGGTCGCCCAGACGCTCCGCGGTGCTGTTGAGAGCGGCGGCGACGGTGTCGATCTCGACGATGCCGCTGCCGGCGGACCGTACGCTGAAGTCGCCGTCACCCAACGCTCGCGCCGAGCCAGCGAGCCGGCCCAGCGGTGCCGAGATCCGGCTGGCCCGGCGGCCCGCGACCAGGCTCGCCGTGCCCAGTGCGAGCAGCGCGAGGCAGGCTCGCGGCCCAGGTCCAGCCGGTACGTGTCACCGCATCGTGCTTGGACGACGTGACGACGACGATCGCGGCCGTACGCCCGGCGCCCGGAACCGGCATGGCGATGGCCACTTGCCCGGCCGTCTCAACCTCGGCGGTCAGCGGCCAGCGGCTGCGACCGGCAGCAGGCCGCCGGCCACTGCAGAGGGCGGCCCGGCCAGCAGCCGGGAATCGCGGCGGTAAACGGCGACGGTGATGTCGCCCTCCACCGGCGGCAGCCGCAGCCCGCCCAGCGAAACCTCGTCACGCCGGAAGGCCGGATCGGCGGCGACCGCGGCCACACTCGTACCAGCGATCCGGGCCAGCTCGCCGCGCTCTTCGTCGACGAACAGCCGATAGACCGCCGCACCGAGCGGAACGGCGAAAACCGCGACCGCGATCAGGGCGGCAAGCACCGCGGCGAGCCTCACCTGCTGGCGCATCCGCTGCCCGCCTTTCGCCTCTTGCGAGCCATTTTCTTGCCGTCCGTTAACCTGCCGCTGGCCGGCCTCTTTGTAGCGTCCACTGGTGACCACCCCGGGGGAAGGAAGCCACCACGACCCGGGGCCGGAGGGGGCGGGTGGCCATTTCACCCGTCCCCGCCTATTCCGTTTTCTCCAGCCGGTATCCGTGCCCGCGCAGGGTGCTGATCGTCGGCGGGCTCACCCCGGCGCGTACGCCGGCATCGGCCAGCCGGCGTCGGACCGCGGCGATGTGGACGTCCAGAGTTTTGGTGGAACCGAACCAGTTCTCGTCCCACACGTCGTTCATCAGGGTCTCCCGGCTGACCGCTTCACCGACCGAGAAGACCAGCCGGGCCAGCACGTCGTATTCGCGCGCCCGCAGCAGCACCTCGGTCAAGCCGACCAGGCAGCGGCGGGCCGCCGTGTCGACCGTCAAGGCGCCCACCTGGACGCGGTCCGGCAACCGCTCGTCGGGCCTGGTCGCCGGCCCGCGGCGCAGGTGAGCCCGTACCCGCGCGAGCAGCTCCGCCAGCCGAAACGGCTTCGGCAAATAGTCATCCGCGCCGGCCTCCAGCCCGAGCACCACGTCGATTTCGTCCTGCCGCGCGGTCAGCATCACGATCACGCAGGCCGGCCGCAGCGCCCGTACCCGCCGGGCGACCTCCACACCGTCCAAGTCGGGAAGCCCCAAATCGAGCAATATCAAAGCGTATTCGGTGGTTCGTACGGCATCGAGGGCCTCGGCCGCGGTGACCGCCCAGTCGACCCGGTGCCCGTGGGCCGTCAGGCTCCGGACCAACGTGTCACCGATGACCTGATCATCCTCAACTACCAGGAGACCGCCCTGCATTCCTCTCCGCACCCCCTCAATGCACTGTTTCGCCAGCCATTCTCTCAGACCGAGCCGACTGGCTTGACGGTCACCTTTGACTATCCAAAGAAAAGGTCAATTCAGACCCTGATCACCGGTTGGGCTTGGAGCGGTGACATTCTGCCGTGGTGACCAGTCGCGATCTCGAACAGATTCCCCGCCTGTCGCCGACCAGCCGGCTAATCCAGAAAGTCCCGGAAGCGACCGCGATCTTCTGGATCGTCAAGGTGCTGACCACCGGTATGGGCGAGACGACATCGGACTACCTGGCCCATCACGTGGATCCGCCGATCGCGGTCGGCATCGCCGGCGCCGGCCTGGTCGCCGCGCTGCTGCTGCAGTTGGTGCTCCGGCGTTACGTCCCCTGGATTTACTGGCTCGCCGTGGTGATGGTGAGCGTTTTCGGGACGATGGCGGCCGATGTGCTGCATGTCGTGCTCGGCGTCCCGTACGCCGTGTCGACCGCTTTCTTCGTCCTCGTATTGGCAGCCGTCTTCGCGACCTGGTACGCCAGTGAGAAAACCCTCTCCATCCACAGCATTTTCACCCGCCGCCGGGAGGTCTTCTACTGGGCCACCGTGATGGCCACGTTCGCATTGGGCACCGCCGCCGGAGACCTGACCGCCACGACCATGCGGTTGGGCTACCTGGCGTCCGCGGGTCTTTTCGCCGTCCTGATCGCCATTCCGGCACTCGCGTACTGGAAACTGCGGGTGAACGGCATTCTTGCCTTCTGGCTGGCATATATCGTGACCCGGCCGCTGGGCGCGTCTGTCGCCGACTGGATGGGCCTCCCGGTCAGCCGTGGCGGCCTGGACTGGGGCACCGGCACGGTCAGCCTCGGGTTGACCATCATCATCGCCGTTTTTGTGGGATACCTGACGATCAAAGCCCGGCGCGACTGACAACGAACAGCCCCGGACGTGAGACACACGTCCGGGGCCGCCGATATCTGGCTACTTCAGGAACGAGTCGATCTCCTTCGGGGCGATCCACTTGTAGTTGCTGATGTCGGCCATCTTCTTCCAGCCCTCACCGATGGCTTTCGTGGCGGCCCCAAATGCCTCCTTGGCAGTGGATCCGCGGGCAAACGGAGCCTTGGCGTACTTCCAGGCACTCGAACCAAAACTGCTGCCGGCCGCGCTCATCAACCCGGACTGGGCACCGCTGATCATCCCGCTAAGTCCCCACCCCGCGACCTTGTCCGCGTCGACCTTCTCCCCGGTCGCCTCTGCAGCGGCGGTGTTGAGCACGGCACTGCCGATCCCGCCCGCGATCGCACCCACCGCCATCGCGCACAGCAGTGCCGCTGGCCCACAGATCGCGGTCGCCGCGACCCCGGCGAGAATGCCGGCGCCGATGTTCGCCGCCTTGTGCAGGATCTCGTTTCGATGGTTCCACGTCCATTGGGCCGCATCAGTGGCCGCTCTGGCTATCGAGCCAGCGACTTTGGTGGCCAACGCGCCGGCCTGTCTAGCGGCCGTCTTGATGAAGTCCTTCGTCGCGGACGCCACCTTTTTGGCGACTTTCGCGACCTCCTTCACCACTCTCTTGGCGATCTTGATGGCCTTCTTGACGATTTTCTTGACCGTCTTGACTACTTGTTTGACGACCTCGATCGTCTTCTGCACGAAGGTCTTGACGGCCTCGATGGCCTGGTTCACCTTGTTCTGCACCCAGTTGATCACCGGGGCGACCACCTGCACCGCCGCTTTCACCGTGTCCACCACACGGTCGACCACCACCTGCGTCACGGTGGTCACGGCCGAGACAATGCTGCTGAACCACGAGGTCCCGGACGGGTCGGTGAAGGTCACCGGGTTGTTGTTCGCGTACGCATAACCGTTGAGGCTCTGCGGGTTGGTGAAATCCGCCTGCGGGTCAACAGAAATGAAACGGCCTAATGTCGGGTCGTACTGTCTGGCCCCGAGATCGGTCAACCCGGTGGTCGGATCCGTTGTCCCGCCGACGAATCCGCGTTGCCCGGGCCAGTTCGTCGCGACCGCGCCGCGGGTGTTGCCGAACGGGTCCAGCCACCGCCTGGTGATGTTTTGGTCCTGCGTGTCGTCAATCGCGGTGAGCGAGGTGCCGTGCTGGTCCGCGCCGAGCCAGTCGAGCTTGCCGTCGGTCCGTACCGCCACCACCTGCTGACCGTGCCGGTAGTAGCGAGTGCCGCTGAGCGTGGTCCCGTCGGTCTTCAACAGAATTTCGGTGTCACCGAGGTAAAGCGTGGTCCCACTGGTGTCCCGACGCAGGAGCCGGTTGCCGTCCGCGTCGTACACGAAGTCGGTGTTCCGGCCGTCCGCGTTGGCGACCCTGGTCAGGTTGCCGTCCGCGTCCCACGTGTACTTCTCCTGCGCACCTCCGAGAACGCGTTGGATCTGGTTTCCGGTGGCGTCGTACGAATAGTTGTCGACCTTGCCGCCGGCCGGCATTCCAGTGCCGGTGGTGGTCACCTGGTTCACCCCGTGTGGCTGGGCCTGCCCAACCGCGGGATAGCTGTAGGTAGCGGTCGTCGAGCCGGTCGCCCAGGTGTTCGTTTCGGTCTTGCGGTTACCCGAAACGTCGTAAGACCACCCTTCCCAGTACGGTGCTGGGCCACCCAAGGTGCTGGCGCTCGGCGCGGCCGAACAGTCACCACTGGACGGAGTCCACCACGCCGAGGTCAGCCGCCGCTGGTTGTCATAGTTGAAACACTGGGTGTCGTTCGCCTGCGGGGTCTGCGACGGAGTGTCGGCGATCTTGGTGATGTTGCCACTCTGGTCGTACGAATAATGCACGTCCGAAGCCGTCGTCGACTCGGTGAGCGTGGTGGCGTGGCTGAGCCGGCGGGTGCCGGTTTCGTAGTCGTAGAGAAGGTCTACCTCTTTACCGCTGGTGGAGCCCAAAGCGATGGTGCTGACCTCCTGGTACGGCGTGTAACTGGTGTCCCGTACGTAAGTGCTGAGGTTCGATGACACCGTCGTCGGTAGATCGTTGTCATCGTAGCCATAGCTCATGGTCTCGGCCGGCAGGCCGGCCTCCGGCACCGCGGGAAGCGTTGAGGTCTTGACCTCGCCATCCGGGTTGTAGGTGGAACTCGTCGCGTACGTGCCGGCAAGTTTTCCTTCCGAGGCGGGAATGGTGACCTCGGGTACCCAACGGTTTGCCCTGCGGGCTGTAGCCGGTGATCCGGGACGTGTACGCGTTTCCGTTCACCCACCGGGTAGACGAACTCGGCGATCCCATTTCCAAGGTGTCGTAAGTCCATTCGGCCAGCTTGGTGCCGCTGGTCGATCCCGCGTACTCCCCGGTTTTGCGACCAACGCTGTCATACGTGTACGCGACGGTGCTGCCGTTCGCGTCGGTGCTGCTCGTCATCTGGTCAAGATCGTTGTACGTGTATTTGGTGTCGCCCTTGTCCGGGTCCGAGTCCTCGATCTTGCGGCCCCGTACGTCGTACTTGAAACTCCACACATTCCCGGCCGGGTCGGTGACACTGGCCAGTTGTCCCGTCGGCGTGTAGGTGTAGGCGGTCTTGTCGTAACTCCCGGTCGTCGTACTTCCCTTGAACTCCCGGTATTCGGTCAACTGCCCCTTCACGTCGCTGATGCTGGTGGTTGGCGTCTCGCCCTGCTGCGGCGTCACGCTTCCCCGGTCACGGCATACGTGTGCGTCGTCGACCATTGCGTCTTCCCCAGCGACACGAAGCTTTCCACAGTCGGTCGGCCAGCCTGGTCGTACTGCAGGGTCTTCTGAGTGGGCACCGACTTGTCGTCCGGCACCACCAACACGTCGGTCGGCGGTTCGGAGTTGTAATACGGACCGTTGTCCTTGACCTCGAGGCCGCGGTCGTCGTAATAGACATCGGTCAGGGTTTGACCGCCGCCAGGAGCCGGCTCTTTGGTCTGCCGCTTCCGCAACAGGCCGTCGGCGAGGTCGTAGGTGGTCTGCACCGAACCGTCGGTCTGCAACGTCTGGGTTGTCACCACATTCGCCGCACTGTCGCTGAGAGTGTACGAGTAGTGCATATTCGGCACCGATGGGTCATCCGCGGTGACCGCCTTGCCGGCGATGTTCTTACCTGCCTTGGCGGCTGGATCCCCGGCCGGTGTGCTGGAACCAGCGCGGCCCGGCAGCCACACGTCAGTGGTGCGACCAAGTGGGTCGTAAGTCGCTCTCGGTACGCAGGCCGCCCTGGTCGGTCATCCCGGTTTCCTTGCCCCAGGCCGGTTCCAGCTCGGTGGTGGTGACCCCACCGTTCGGATCGGTGGTCACCGCCTTGGTGAGCGGCCCGGCACCAGCAGGCGTGAACGTCGTCGTCGTTTTGTTGTTGAAAGCGTCATCAACCTCGACGGACCGGCCGAGCGCGTCATATTTCGCGGTGTTTACCGTCTGGTAGGTCGGATTGCCGCTGGAATCGAAGCCGGAGAGCCGGTCGGTCCTGGTCACGTCTCCCTTGGTGGGCGGGGTGTCAGACGAGGTCGCGTTGTCGTAGAAGGTCTTGGTGTCACTGACAATCTGGCTTTGCGTCGGAGTCTTGTCACACGAAACCGAAGCCACTGTCTGTCGGGTCGGCTTCTCGGCGATCCCCAGGGTGGCGTTACTCGCGTACTCGTAGCGCGTACAGGTGTCGTCGTTCGGATTGTTGATGATGTCATGGAGGTCATTCGACGCGCGGTCAGCACGCCGTTTCCGTCGTACGTGTTGGTCGCCGCGCTCTGCCGGGTGCCGCCAGTGTCCAGGCTCTCCGTCTGGTGGTTTCCGGCCTGTTGGGTCTGAAACGCGCTCGTCGTCGCCCATGGGCGAACACGGGTCGCGGTCGGCGCGGACACCCACTGGTCGGTGATGGTCTGGTCGAGCATCGCCGTGCCGTTGAATGTCTGCTGCTCCCGCATCTGGCCGGCCAGCGGTGCCTGGTCAGGAACTTGCCCGCCAGTCGAGTCGGTAATGGAAACCGACTTGTGGGTGCCGTCCGACTTGAGATCACCGTCCATGCCACGGAAATACCGCGACTCGGTCTTGGTCTGAGTGGCCGGATTGCTGCCCTTCAGCACGATCACATCGTTGTAACCGCGCCACTGTGCCCAGGTTTTCTGGCCAATGGGGACCAACCCGTCCTCGTCGTCGTGCCGCCACGCCGCCGGACCCGGATATTGCACCTGCGTCACAATGGGTGGGTTCCAGAGAACCGGTCGGTCTCCACCACCTGGGTGACCACGTATTTGTGGAACCAGTCCGTTCTTTCGGTGGTCTGTGTCGGCGGCGTCCACTGCATCGGATAACAGCGTCGGGTGTTCGAGTCCGGCGTTGGAAGGTCGGTCGCGGAACAGTCAGGATCGGAGTAAGTGACGGTCAGGCTGCCACCGGTGCCGTAGTTCACCGCGTGTACCCGCAGCCAGTTCATCGGCGGCAGGTTGTCATTGTTCGTACCGACCACCCTGTTCGCCATCTGCACCGAGTCGAAATTCACCTCGGGTGTCTGGATACTGCCGCCCACCAGGCCGGCATTGGTGATCGCTTCCAACCATAAACCGGCCCGAGTGCCGTCACCGGGATCACGGAAGGAATGCCGCATCGTCCAGGAATCCACGTCCCCGAACGCCGTTCCTCGCCATACCTGAGTCGTCACCTTGGACAGCATTTTGGTGGTGAAGAAGGTGGGACTGAACTTAAGGTCACAGTTGGTCGTACTCGTACACATCTGGTCGAGCGGTGTGTCCGGATAGGTGGTCGGCTGACTGTACGTGCAGGCACTGCCCGGCACGCAGCGTTCCTCGGTGGTGAACAAAACGCGCGCCACCGCCGGTTGGCTGTAGACCTGGCCGTCCTGCTGGCCGTAGTCGATCTCGGCGACGTTGCCGCCTCGTACGTACGAACTGACCGCGGTCGCGGTGTCATTGCGCCCGTAGTTGTTCGTTTCGGTGTCGTAGAAGAAACTCATCGTGTTGCCGTGCGGATCCACGACGTAGTCCAGATTCCACTTGTACGCCTGCGAGCACGACGAGTCGGCGAACGCCGGCTTGTTGCAGGGTTCACCCGCATTGTTGCCAAAGACCGGCACGGTGAACGCTGACTTCGTCTCCCTCTTCTGCGCCGCCGGAATAGCCGGATTATCGTATCCGGGTAGGTGGTTCAGGCCGAAGTAGTACTTCGTGCCGTCCTTGGTGGTGACAATCCAGTATTCGCCATCGTTGTCACCGTTCGCGGCGCCAGTGGCTCGCTGAATCTTCGTACCATCGTCGTTGGCGAGGTGCCACGACTGGTCCTTGTCGTCCTGGATCAGCTCGCCGCCCTTGCCATTCAGGGTAAAGGTCGCATTGTCCGTCTTCCAGCACAGGTCGCCGGTAGTTTTGGTGCCGTTGTTGCCACCGGTGTCCTGCGAGCAGCTCGCGCATAGCGGCGCTCGATCGATCCGCCCGGCGCGAGCTCGAAACCCTCGCCGACCCACGACGGCTGGTTGTTCGTGGTGGACGTACGGCCGTCCACCTCGCCCGACGAATAGTCCAGGCCGAACTGCGGCGCCGGCCCGCCAACGCTCGGCGGCACCCCCATGGGGTACGACCAGTTGAAGTCGCCGGAAGAGCCGCCCACCTGCCAGGTGGCGCTGGGGCTCAGGGCGGTCGAGGTGAAGTCACCAGAGCCACCGGAAGCGGCCGCCTGGACGGCGTAGGTCGCCGGCGTGGCGCCATCCGCGGTCGCGGCCACGTCCGCGCTCAACACACCGGC
This sequence comes from Fodinicola feengrottensis, assembly GCF_010993775.1. Lineage (GTDB taxonomy): Bacteria > Actinomycetota > Actinomycetes > Mycobacteriales > HKI-0501 > Fodinicola > Fodinicola feengrottensis. Next base: position 61,060 of record NZ_WOTO01000017.1, read on the forward strand.
TCCGTTGTTCTGGGTGAGCAGTGTCTGCGGCACACAGCCAGCTGTCGTAGGCGCCTTCTTTCCAGCATCCACCGCGGCTTGGGCCGCTACCGCACAGTCCGGCAGCCGTACCAACCGCAGCCGGCTGGCCCAGTCGCCGCCGAAGGCATTCCGGAACTGCTGATAGCTGACCTGCAGGTGGACCTGCCCATCCTGCTTCACACCATCACTGCGGCCCACCCGCAGCCACAGGGCGTTTCCCTTGCGGCCCAACGACTCCACTCGTACCCGACTGGGGGGCGAGGCGGTCGCTGCCGAGGTGGCGGCGGTGGCGGCCTTCGCCGGTGCACTCACCCACACCGGCAAAGCGCCGGCCTGGCTCGCCGCGGTGGTCGACTGCGGAACCGCGTTCGCGGACTTGGCCGCTGGCTGAACAGCCGGAGCAACCGTCGCGTCGGCGGTGGCCGGCGCTGGCCAGCTCACCGTGGGCGCCTTTTTTTCACGTCCAGCGTGGCGCCAGCGTCCACAGGCTGTGGCTTGACGCTTGTTTTGGTGATCGGAACAGACTTCTCGTGCTGCGGTTTTGCCACCTGATCTCGCGAACTGCCGAGAAGGCCGGCCACCGCCGCATCCGGTGCGGGCAGGATCAGGGCCGCGGCTGTGAGCGCGGCGACGCTCGCCTGAACCAAACGGTAAAACCGTCGATGGGTTGTCTTGGGAAATGCGGGCATGGCGGTCCTCCTACCGGCCGACAAGGCACGGTCGTGAGGGTCGCATTCGGATCGGCCAGGTTCCATTACTTCGATAATCATCGGAGCTTTAGCGCTTAACACCGATCAGCGGCACAGTGGTCAGCGAACTGTCCACTGGGAAGAACACCCAGCGAGACAAGTAAAAAAAAACGGCTGAAGTGAGGCGCCCGTATGGCCAAGTATAGCTGGCGTTTAATGACCGGAGTTTTGGCAATCGTACTCGCCATTCCGGCTACCGGATCACCAACCGCCACTTATTCATCGGTGGGCGCTCATTCCACCGGCAGCTCGACACACAGCACGGCGAGCGCCCCATTGGCTCCGTCGCACGCTTCGCCGGAGGCGACGGCGATGACAGCCGCGCGAACAACCGGCAAACGCGTGGAGATGACCACGCTGCGTACCGAAACAGGCGAGGTGTTCGCCAATCCGGACGGCACGAAGACGCTCGAACAACACGCCGTACCGGTACGGGTACGACGCGGCAGCAGTTGGGTGGCGCCCGACACCACGCTGCATAAACTGCCAGACGGAACGATCCGGCCAGCGGCCACCGTCACACCGATTGTCCTTACCGGAGGCGGAAGCACCTCCCTGCTGACCCTCGGCAATCCAAACGCGCACATCCAGCTGGGATGGTCGGGCCGCCTTCCCACACCCGTACTGGCCGGCGACACCGCCACCTATCCGAACGTCCTGCCCGGTGTGGATCTCCAGGTGCAGGTTTACGCCGACGGCGGCTTCTCGCACCTGTTGGTCGTACGAAATCGGGCCGCCGCGGTAAATCCGGCATTAACCTCGCTTAGCTATCCGATGACCGCGACCGGGCTTTCCCTGACCAGAAAACCAGACGGAACGACGATTGCGGCCGACAGTTCCGGCAAGGTCGTGTTCAGCTCAGCCACACCGAACATGTGGGACACGCCACCGGCTCCCACCACTGCCGACCAGAAAGCTGCCGCGGCGGCACTCGGCGGGCTGCCGGCCCCTCGGCACGCACCGGTCGCGCTCACTTTAAGTGGCGGCGGTTTGGTCAAGCAGGCAGTCAAAGCCGGCACGGCCCCTTCGCGAAACTACGCATTCCAAGTGTCACCGGACAAAACCATGCTGACCAATCCTGCGGCCCACTTTCCGCTCTATATCGACCCATCACTCAGCGGTGGAATGATCCGCTGGCTGCACGTGAGCAATGGGATGGGGAACCAGTCGGGCGGAACTACGATCGCAGCGACGGTGGCGCGAAGGTTGGCTATGCATGGGGCTGCTCCAGCTACATCTATCGGTCGATGTTCCAGTTCTCCACCGTGAACGGCGCCCAGACCATTGCCGGCAGCCAGATCACCGACGCGAAGATGTTTGTCAACCTCACCTGGAGTCCGACCAGCGGCGCCGCCCCCGGTCGACCTCTTCCAGCTGCCGGACCTGGATCCCAATGCCGCACTCGACTGGGACAACACCGGCGGCTATTGGGGTTCCTATCTCGACGAGCGGTCCGCGGCCGCGCACAACACCACGACTCCGATGTCATTCCTTGGCGACAACCTGAAAAACAGCGTACAAGCGGTGGCGAACAGCCGAGCCACCTCGATCTCGCTGGGGCTGAAGGCGCCAAATGAGAGCGGCTGCAACAGTGCCAGCGAATCCCAGTGGAAGAAATTCGACCCAGCCTCCGCGGTCATGTCCATCACGTACAACAATCCGCCGCGAGTCCCGCGCGGACTGAATCTCGTACGGCCGATGCCCTGCGGAACCGCGACAGCACCGACCGCGATTGACACCGCCTCCCCGCAGTTCGCCGCCACCGGAGACGATCCCGACGCCGGCGACTCCATTACCACTACGCTGCAGATTCTCAATTCATCAGGAGCCGTTGTCTACCAGGACCACGTGGGTCCGACAGTCAGCGGTGCGTCATTTTCGTGGGCACCGGTGCCCGCCGCGACCCTCGGCGAAAACACGGTTTATCACTATCACGCCTTTACCACCGACGCCGTGGTCCAAGGACCCTCCACTGACGACTGCTATTTTCTCGTCGACTCGGTGAGTCCGAACGTTCCGCAGATCCAATCGACCGACTATCCGAATGGCTCGGCGGTCATTCCGGCCCGTACGGTCGGCAAGGTGACCTTCAGTCCGGCCACTGGCGACACCGATGTCGCCGCGTACAACTACGGTTTCTCACGTGACAAGGTGAACGAGCGCGTCAACGCCGCCACCGACGGCACCGCGACCGTGCCGATCACCGTCACCCCGCCAACCACTGGCCTGCCGACGGCCCGGCTTTACGTGCAGGCCGTCGACAGGGCCGGCAACGTCAGCGACGTCAGCGACGGCTGGCTGTTGGTGGCACTGCGCAACAGCACGGTAAAACACGTACGCGGCGACACCAACGGTGACGGGAAAGCGGACGTGACCGCGGTTTTCGACCAAGGCTTCGGAAGTACGTCCGTGTGGAACGTCACGTCTGGAGGCAGCGGCTTCGTCAACGGCGTGATGGGCTGGCACAGCAACGAAGGCGGCGGCTTCGCGCTCTATCGCACTCGTACGGTCCAGGGTGACTTCGATGGCGACGGCAAAACGGACATGGCGATCTTCCGGGAGGGCTCCGGCCGGCAGATCTGGCTCTATTTGCTGATGTCCGACGGCCTCGGCTACAACGCGATGCCATACTCGTGGACCAGCGGACCGAACGGCTTCCCACTGAGCACCGCCCGGATCGTCAGCGGTGACGTGGACGGCGACGGCAAGACCGACCTGGTGGTCCAGAACGCCAACGCCGACGGCACCTGGCAGGCGCTGGTTTTCCTGGCCTCCAACAATTTTTCTCCGCACCGGCCAACTGGGGCATGTCCGCGGCCGGCACCACCTGGGCGCAGAGCAGCCCGCTGATCGGCGACATGAACGGCGACGGCAAAGCCGACCTGATGAGTATGCGCAGCCTCGGTAACTGCCAGACCGAGGTCGACCTCTACACTTCCACCGGCACCTCCTTTTCCGCCGCCAGCAAGGTCTACGACTCCGGCGCGAACGGATTCTGCTGGGAGAAGGCCAAACCAGTGGTGGCCGATGTCAACGGCGACGGCAAGGACGACATTGTCGCGCTCTACGAATACGCGGCAACCGACTACGGCTTGACCGTCTTCCAGTCCTCCGGTACCAGCCTGACGAGTTCCTCCTGGCTGCGCCGCAGCGGTGCGACGGACCTGTCCCAGGCCATCTTCACCGCCGGTGACTATGACGGAGACGGCAAAGCCGACGCGGCGATCGTCCTTGGCGGCGGCGCGGCCGGACACCAACAGGTTTACAGCTTCCATTCCACCGGAACATCGTTCGCTGATTCCACCCTCGGGTGGGATGGTGAGGTAGATGCTTCGGCCGGGCCGAAGTTCGACCTGGAACACCGAGAATACGAGCTGGTCAACCGTAACAGCGGCAAGTGCCTGAATGTTTCGCACGTGAGCCTGGACAATGGCGCACCTTTTATCCAATACACCTGCCTGCCGGTCGACCTGAACGCCCGGTTCCGGCTCGATTCCATCGGCGGCACAGACCAATACAGCATCATGCCGATGCACAGCCAAAACAAGTGCGCGGATGTGGTCAACGGCAGCCAGGACGACAACGTCCAGGTCCAGCAGTATGACTGCGGCGCCGGCAATGGTGAGCCGTTCGCCTGGCAGCAGGTGAAAATCGAGTACGTCGAAGGGGCCAGCTCCGACACGGTCGTACAACTACGGTTCGCGCACAGTGGAAAGTGCGCCACTGTCGCCAATGCCGGCCTCGACGACTACGATCTGGTGCAGCAGGACACCTGCGGTCAGGCTTCGAACCAGCAGTGGATTCTGCGCCCGACGTACAACGCCACCCAACTCGGCGAGAACGGCACCGCCCGCTACCGGATCGAGACCGACACCAATCACAACATGGTGCTGGACGTGACAAACTGCCAGCAACAAGATGGCGGCGACGTACGAATGTGGGACTGGGTGCCGGGAAGTCCGTGCCAGGGCTGGGAACTACAGAGCCTCGGCGACGACGTTTACCGAATTATCGACCCGGACGCCAACAAACCACTGGATATCACCGGCTGCTCGAAACTGCCACATGGCGAAGTCGCCATCTGGACGGACGGAGAATGACGCGGACGACTGTCAACTCTGGCGGATCGAGCCCAGCGGCACCACCGGCAGCTACAACGTGTCCTCACTCGGCACCCGGCCTTTCGATGGACGTCGCCGGCTGCGACGCCAACCCCGGCGCCGACGTGATCACCTGGACGTACTGGGGCGGGCCCCTGCCAGCGCTGGTATTTCAAGAAGCTCTAAACCCACCGCGAAGGTGACGTTGCAGGGATGGAATGCCCATTTTTCCACCCCACAACGTCACCTTCGCGTGGATCCTGCTGAACGTACGGCATCAGCCGCCGTTGATCATCCGGCCGAGGCCGGCGCTGTCGCCATTGAAGACATCCAGGTCGGTGTTGCCAGATGTGCCGGGAACGCTGCCGGTCGAGGTCCACTGCCAGAACGTGTAGACGCCGAAGCCGCTGGGCATTGTGGGGCTGGAACCGCCCCAACTGGCCGCCCAGAGCGGATTGGTGGCGGCGAAGGCGTTGCTGCCGCCGGTGCACGGGTCCCACCAGCCCTTACTTGTATAGATCACCGCGTCCCGGGTGGTCACCGCCTTGTATTCGGTGGTGAAATCCCGAATCCACTGCACCACCATCTGAGCCTGGCTCTTGCCATAGCACGTGGCATGGCCACTGCGGGATTCCAAGTCGACCGCGCCCGGCAAGGTCAGCCCATCTCGCGACCATCTTCCACCGTGCGCAAGGAAATAGTCAGCCTGTGCAGTGCCTGTGGAGGCGTCCGGGATGGCGAAATGGTACGCGCCGCGAGGGACTCCAGCGTTGTACGCGCCGACGTAGTTCGCGCCGAAAGTCCCGTCGATGAAGTTAAGGTTCTCGGTGGCTTTGACATACGCGAACTGTTGCCCGCTGGCTTTCACCGAGCTCCAGTTCACTGGCGGATTGTTGTTGGACACGTCCAATCCCGGCGGCCCGCCCAGCGCGCGGCGGCGGCCGGCTGGGCCGGGATCGCCATGATCAGCCCGGCGGCGGCCACCACGAGCCAGCGCAGGACGGTTTTGCCTCGACGGTACGCAGGCGCGACTGCAGTGGACATTCGCATCCCCATTCCTCAGGTTAGGCGGTGTGCCCTTGACGTACTCCTGAATCACAGGGAAAACAAATGACATCTGTCAGAAAGCGCTGATTTGACACGCGTGCGAGCGAATCCGGCGGTGCCGCAGCCGGGCCACCGGCCGCGGCGGGCGCGACGAGCGGCGGTGCCGGCCAGCGGCCTGCTCGGCGGCGAGCAGCCTCTCCGCGGCGCCGGCCACCGCGGCCGCGGACGTCGGCCGATGCCGGGGATCCTTGCGTAGCAAGGAAGTCACCAACCGGCGCAGCGGTGCCGGTACGGTCAGCGGCAGCATCGGCGGATCCTCCTCGACGTGCGCCTTCACGGTGCTGGTCTGGGTGTCGCGTACGAACGGTGGCTCACCCGTCAGGCACGCGTACGCCACGGCGCCGAGCGAGTAGAGGTCGGACGCGGGCGTGGTCTGCTCGCCACGGGCCTGTTCCGGGCTGAGATAGGTGGCGGTGCCGGTGATCTGGCCGGGTCCGCTGACTGGCGACTCGTCGACTGCCTGCGCGGCCGAAATCGGCGATCTTCACGGCGACTTCGGCGGCGATCAACAGATTGGACGGCTTGATGTCGCGATGCACGACCCCGGCATCGTGGATGGCCTGCAGCGCCTCCGCGACCTGACAGACGATGCCCGAGCGTACGGCTGCCGCCCACCGGCCCCTGCACCCCAAGCTCGCCGGCCAGCGTCGGCCCGTCGACCAGCTCCATCGCGAGGTACGGCACCTCGTCGCCCTCGCTGTAGTCGTACACCTGCACGACGCCGGGATGGTGAACACGCGCTGCCGCCCGCGCCTCCCGGCGGAACCAGTCCAGGCACTGCTCGTCGGCCGAACAGGCCTCATGCAGCAGTTTCACCGCCACCTGCCGGCCGAGCCGGCTGTCCACCGACTGCCACACCTCGGCCATCCCGCCGCTGCCGACACGCCGGGCGAGCCGATAGCGACCCGCCACCAGGTCCCCCCCCTTCGCGGCTCTCGTTGCCGGCACGCGCCACCCCTTTCAGCGAAGCCTCGCCTTCGCTCTGGGGGTTCCCGCCAACCGGCCGGGTCAAACCTCACAGCTCGAATCTGCCGCTATCGCTGATCGGTCGATCGATCGTCGTCCCGCCGAACCGCCCGGTGGTTCACGCGGACGCGAGCAAGCCGAGGATGCCGTCCACAGCAACGGTGAATGGCTCGGCCGAGCCGGCCGCGCGGGCCAGCACATAGCCGCCCTGCAGGACCGCGACGACCGCGGTGGCGGTCGCGGCGGGATCGAGCGTCGCGGCTATCTCGCCCTGGTCACGCCCCTGCGCCAGCACCTCGGCGAGGCGCCCGCGCAGCCACCGCAACGTCTCGTCGACCGGCTGGCGCAGGGAGTCGTCGGCGATGATCTCCGGGTCTGGGTGAGGCCGCCGATCGCACAGCCCTTGAGCACGTCCCGCTCGCGGCGGAGATAGCCGGTGATCCGCTCCATCGCCGTCCCGGGCCTGGAAAGCTGAGCGTCGATCTGCGCGCGCATCTGCGCCGGGTACGGCTGATCGCGGCGCGAGCCAGGTCCGGCTTGCCGTCGAAATGGTGATACATGCTGCCCTGGCCGACACCAGAACGCTGCTGGATCGCTTTCGGGCTGGTGCCGACATATCCGCGCTCCCACAGCAGTTCGCGGGTGCTTTCGATCAGGCGCTCGGACGTACTCATGACGGCCACTATACCTACCAGTAGGTACAGGCGTCACCTCAGCGCAGCAGCGGAAGCAGAAAAGTGGTCGCGAAGGCGCGGAGATCCTCTTCGGTATCCAGCGGGATGTGGCCGCGGGGCGCGAAAAGAACAGACAGGCCGAGCCGAACCATCACCTCGGCGGTCGCCTCCGGGTCGGCCAGGCCCAGCGGCTCCGGGGTGTCCATCAGCTGCGCGACCAGCAACAATCGGATCGCCGCGAGAGCGCCCTCGGAATCCACCGTCAAATAAGGAAGAGTCGTCTCCGGCTCGGAGGCCAGCAGCTTGGTCAGCAGGGAGTCGTCCCTGGCCAGCCGTACGCCGGCCACGAAACCCTCCACTACCCGTTCCTGGACCGTCGGCAAACTGGCCACTCGCCGGGTGACGTGCTCCATCATCCGGCTCACCTCGCGTACGGCCACTACCCGTACCAACTCCGGTTTGTTCGCGAAGCGCCGATAGATGGTGGCGCGGGCCAGACCGGCCCGCCGGGCCACGTTCTCCACACTGGTGCGTTTCAGGCCGTAGTCACGCAGCTCCGCGAGCGCCGCGTCCAGGATCCGGGCGGTCAGCTCTCGTCGTCGGCGGGTGCGTCGTACGAGTTCATGGGGGTCCGAGCATATCGGATCGACCAGCCTCTTGATACAGAGAGACAAAGTTTGATATCTGTATACGAGAGGAAGGTGGCGACGATGACGGCGACAGCTGTTCCTTCGACCCGGCCGCAGCCGGACCTGATGACGCTCGCGTTCTGGGTTCGGCCGCAAGCGGAGCGGCTGGCGGCTTTCGCGCGACTACGCGCCGAGCCCGAACCGGCCTTTTTCGACATCCCCAAAGTGCCCTTGTTCCCTTCTGGCACTGGGGCGTACGCGCTGGTCACGCACGCCGACGTGACCGAGGCCAGCCACCGTCCGAAGCTGTTCAGCAACGAGCCGACGGCCAACGCGATGGTCGATATGCCGCGCTGGCTCGCGCCGTACTTCGGCTCGATGATCAACATGGACGACCCGCGGCACGCGCAAATCCGCCGGGTGGTGGCGCAGGCGTTCACCCCGCGCACGCTGGAGAACATCGAACCGGACCTGCAACGGCGGGCGACCCGGATCGTCGACGACCTGATCGCCACCGGACCGCGTGACTTCGTCGAGCAGGTCGCCGCCCGGCTGCCGGTCGAGGTGATCTGCGACCTGCTCGGCATCCCGGAGCGCTACCACCGGCGGATTGTCAGCCGTACGAACGTGATCCTGGGCAACACCGATCCGGAGTACATCGGCCTGTCCCGAGACCGGCTGCTGGCCGGCACTGTCGGGCGCACCGAGATGATGTTCGCCTCAGCGCGGCTGATCCGGGCCGGGCGGGATCTTTTCGGGCTGGTGCGCAGGCTCGGCCAGGAGCGTCGACGACAGCCCACCAATGACGTGATTTCCCGGCTGGTGAACGCGAACGTCGACGGCGAGTCGCTGACCCCGCAGGAACTGGGATCGTTCTTCATCCTGTTGGTGGTCGCTGGCAACGAAACGACGCGGACCGCGCTCGCGCACGCCCTGCATCTGTTCACCATCCACCAGGATCAACGCGACCTGCTGCTGTCCAACTTCGACGGCCACATCGCCGGCGCGGTCGAGGAAATCCTGCGGTATGCCACGCCGGTCATCCAGTTCCGTCGTACGGTCACGCAGGACTGCGACCTGAACGGCACGCAATTCCACGCCGGCGACAAGGTCGTCCTGTTCTACAACTCGGCTAACCGGGACGAAAGAGTATTCGAGGATCCAGACCGCTTCGACATCACCCGCTCCCCCAACCGGCACCGAGTTTCGGTGGCCCCGGCCCGCATTACTGCCTGGGCGCGCACCTGGCTCGCCGGGAAATCACCGTGCTGCTGCGAGAGGTTTTCACCCGGCTGCCGGATATTCGTACGGTCGGCGAGCCCGAGGCGCTGCTGTCGAACTTCATCAACGGCATAAAGCGGATGCCCTTCGATTTCACCAACCCGACTGGCGAGACGGCACCACTGGGCCCGGATTCGTTGACCTGGCGGTATTTCGGCGACACCCGGATGCTGCTGGTCGGGCCCCGAGCCGGCGTGCTGCAGAACATGCTGCCCGCACTGGGCCAGGGCGTGCTGGATCATTCAGTCTTCTTCTCCGAGACCCTCGCTCGCCTGCGCCGCTCGGTCGGCCCGATCCTGAACACCGTCTACGGCGGTTCCCGGGCTCGCCAGACCGGGCACCAAGTGCGCGACTTTCACCTGAAGATCAAGGGCGAAATGCCGGACGGCACGCGATATCACGCGCTCGACCCAGAAACGTACTACTGGGCGCACGCCACGTTTCTGGACAACATGATCTACGGGATCGAGACCTTCGTTCGCCCCCTTTCGTTGACGGAGAAGGAGGAGATCTATCGGGAGTCCAAGGTCTGGTTTCGGATGTACGGGGTGAGCGATCGCACAATGCCGGCTGACTGGACGGCTTTCCAGGCGTACTGGCAGAAGATGCTGGACGACGGGATCGTGGCGCACAAAACGGCCCGCTACGGTGTCGGCTACGTGACCAAAGGGCTGCCGGCGCCACCGAAAATGCCGGGCTGGCTGTGGCGTACGGTCCGGCCGCCGGCCAATGCGGTGGCCGCGTTCCTCACCACCGGCGGGATGCCACCCTCCACCCGCGAACAACTCAAGCTGCCCTGGACAGCCGCCGACGAGCGGCGCTATCGACGCTTCGGGGCGCTGGTCCGGCGGACCGATCCGGTCTGGCGGTTGCTGCCCGAGGCCGTACGCTATCTCCCGCAGGCGCGAAAGGCTTTCGCCCGCGACGGCCATCCCAGGAGGTCCTGATGCTGACCAAAGAAACGTCGTCGTCCATCGCCGATCGGGTCGGCGAGTTGCGAACGACGTTCCGCAGTGGTCGTACGAGACACCCTGCCTGGCGACTCGCGCAGCTCACCGCGCTGGAGCGGATGCTCACCGAGCGGGAAAGCGATTTCGCGCAGGCGCTGGAGAAAGACCTGGGCCGGTCGGCGGCCGAGTCCTGGCTGGTCGACCTGGCGCCGACCACGGCCGAGTCGGCGTTCGCCCGCGGGAACCTGCGAAAGTGGATGCGCGACCAACGGGTGGGGCTGCCACTTGGCGCACTTCCGGGCCGTGCCTGGTATGCGTACGAGCCACTGGGGACGGTCCTGATCATCGGGCCGTGGAACTATCCGGTGCACCTCACGCTCGCGCCGCTGGTCGGTGCGCTCGCGGCCGGCAACACCGTGATCCTCAAGCCGTCCGAGCACGCCCCACACGTCAGCACGGCTTTGGCCCGGCTGGTCCCGGAATATCTCGACCCGACCGCCGTCACCGTGGTGGAAGGAGCCGTCGCCGAGACACAGGAACTGATCGATCAGGCTCTGGACCACGTCTTCTTCACCGGTGGACCGGAAATCGGCAAGGCCGTGATGGCCGCGGCCGCTCCACACCTCACTCCGGTGACGCTGGAGCTGGGCGGCAAGAGCCCGGTGATTGTGACCGCGGACGCCAACATCGCGGTCGCGGCCAAGCGGATCGCGTGGGCGAAGCTGATGAATTCCGGCCAGACCTGCATCGCACCGGACTACCTGCTGGTCGAAGAACCCGTACGAGACCAACTGGTCGACAAGATCGCCGCCGCGATCACGGCTTTCCGTACGGATGATGGCAAAGGCGTGCCGCTGGCCACCGACCGGCAGGCGACCAGGCTGAAACGTCTCCTGGACAGTTCTGGCGGCCGTACGGTCACCGGCGGCACCCTGGACTCCTCGACTCGCCGGTGTGAGCCGACGATCATCGTCGATCCGGACCATGATTCCGCGGTGATGACCGAGGAGATCTTCGGGCCGATCCTGCCGGTTCTCACCGTCGACTCGCTCGACACCGCCATTGATTTCGTACGTCAGCGACCTAAACCGCTGGCCGCGTACCTCTTCTCGTCTTCCAAACAGGCGCAGCGGCGAGTGCTCGCCGAGGTGAGCAACGGCGGGACGGTCATCAACCACCTGATGTTCCACGTGCTGGTCAGCCAGTTGCCGTTCGGTGGGGTAGGCGTCAGCGGCATGGGCAGCTACCACGGCAAATGGGGATTCGAGACGTTCAGCCACCGCAAATCGGTGCTACGCAAGCCCATCTGGCCCGACCTCGCCGTTCTTTATCCGCCGTACACGGAAAGCAAGCTGCGGATGCTGCGGAGGTTCATGTGATCACCGGAAAGACCGTCGCGATCACCGGCGGCGCTCGCGGTATCGGCCTCGCCACCGCACGGACGTTGCTGGCCGCTGGCGCGCGGGTGGCGGCGATCGGCGACCTGGACGGCGAGCTGGCCGGCAAGGTCGCCGCCGAGCTGGGCTGCGTCGGCATGCAGCTCGACGTCACCGATCGGTCGTCTTTCGCTCACTTCTTGGACGAAACCGAAAACCAACTGGGACCGTTGGACGTACTTGTCAACAACGCTGGCATCATGCCGTTGGGATCCTTCGCCGAGGAAAGCGACGACCTCACCCGGCGGATTGTCGACGTGAATCTGCACGGGGTTTTGCTGGGCAGCAAACTCGCGATCGCCCGGATGCTTCCCCGCCGCAGCGGCCACATCATCAACGTGTCTTCTGGCGTGGGTCGCGTCGCGCTTCCCGGCGCCGCCACCTACAGCGCGACCAAATACGCGGTGATTGGCCTGACCGAGGCGACCCGCGCCGAACTGGCCGACACCGGCATCGATGTTTCCTGTGTTATCCCGATGATTGTCAACACCGAACTCGGCGCCGGCCTGGTTCGGGTCCGCGGCGCTCGTACGGTCAGGCCGCCGACGTGGCTGCGGCCATCGCGAAGACGATCGAAAAACCGCGCTTCGACCGGTGGATTCCCCGCTCGGGCCGCTTTCTCTACTTGTCCGCGACCCTGCTTCCGCGCCGCTGGGCCGAAGCGTTGGGACGGGCCACCGGCGCCGCGCGGGTGTTGGCCACCCCGGACCAGGCCGCCCGTGGCGCGTACGAGAAACGTGTCCGCCAGCTCTGAGCTAGCCGGAATACCACTGGAAAAATGCGTACGCGACGAAACCGGCGCCGAGAGTGCTGAGGTTGACGGCGAAAACCCGCAGGACACGACTGACCAAGGAAGGCACCGGGAACCCACTTCCCGGGTGACGTCATGGAACAGACGTCGATGTCCTCCAAGGCTCACCCACATTTGGCGACCAGGCGGTACGCCTTCCATCCTGGCAACTGACCGCCCCCGACGACAGCACCGGTCAGCACCTGGCCGCGTCCGGCCAGGGCGGTACTGTGCCGGCCATGAAAGCCCCGCCCGGTCGCATGGGTTCTGGTGGCGGCATGCGCGGAACTGGCACTGGCCGCGTTCGGCCTCGTTTTCACGCCTACCGCGGCCCGCGGCAGCGGCCTGCTCGGCCTCGCCGGAGTGGCCGTGGCCCAGGCGTTCTGCGTGCTGGCGGTCGGGTACGGGCCGGTGTCGCTCCGGCGCGCCGAACCGGTCGCGGTGCGGACCGGCGTGACGGTCGGGGCGATCGCCGGGCTCCTCTACGGCGCCGAAGGCCTGGCGGAATATCTGAGTCCAGCGGTAACCGACGCCAGCGTCACGATCGGCTGGATCATCGTGGCGGGTTTCGCCGGATCAAGCGTTGTCGCCGCTGTGATCGCGAGCGTACGAGCCGGATCCGTACGAGCCGGCGTGACCGCGGCTTTCTCCAACGCCATCACCGAATATCTCGTCTGGTATCCGACCGTGCTGCTCTGCTACTACTTCTTCCGTACGAGCACGAACATCGACCGGGTCTGGCGAGCCGAGGGCACGTACGACGACTTCGCACGCAGCGGGATGACGGACCTGCGGGCCTTCGTTCTCCAGGATTTCTGGGGCGCTGGGTTCTTCCATCTCGTCGCCGGCTGCTGATTCTCGCCGCGCTGCTGGGTACGGCGACGGCATGGGCGGTCCGCGTGCTGTCGCGACGCTAATACTCGCCACGTACTACTTGGGGCGTACCATGACCTGAGGGTCCGCCGAGGAAAAGAGAAGGACATTGCAGGCCAACGACTCCCAGACGCTGGTGCTCTGCGCGCTTGCCGGTGGTCCGCTGCATGGGTACGCGATCAATACGGCGATCGAGGAACTGAACGGCGAGCGGCTCGGGCCGGGCAGTCTTTATGGTGCTTTGGCCCGACTGGAGGCGAAAGAGCTGATCGAGGCACTCGGCGAGAGCGGCCGTCAGCGTCCGGTCCGGCTCACCCTCGCCGGTCGCGAGGTGCTCGAACGTGAACTGCGGTCGATGGCACGGGTAGCCGAGGTGGGCCTGCGCCAGCTCGGGTTGCGGCCGGCATGACGGTCATCCATCTGCTGGTCAGGCTCTATCCGGGGCCTTTTCGGGACCGCTGGGGCTCCGACTTGGCGGCCGAAGCCGGCCGTACCGGACCGAAGTCGTGGCCAAGCCTGCTCTTCGGGATCGCCGACAGCTGGCTGCATCCAGTGATCTGGCCGGCCACGTCGAATGTGGAGCGTCGATATCGCGCGACCGCGATGGCGCTCATTGTCGCGTTTTCAGGTTGGCTGCTCGGGCATGTGGTCGGCGAGCTGGACGCTGTGTTCCCCACCGGGACGGCGCGTGGTTGGCCGCTGGCCACCGCCGACGTGGCCATGCTGGTCGGGCTGGCCCTGCTCGCGCCCATGCCTCACTGGACTTTCGCCACGATCACCACGATCGCGCGGCGTGCCACCCGCGGCCTGGCCGTGCCGGCCACGCTCGGAGCCGCGGTGGCCGTGCTCGCCAACTCGGTGGACGCCGCCACCGTGCCGGCCGTCCGTCGTACGCATCACCGCCCTCCTGTGTTGGTGGCTCGCCCTGATCGCCGGCGGCATCCAGAGCTGCCGGATTTTCGCCGAACTGCAAGACGAAGTCACGGTGCCGCCCTCTCCCACCCGACTGCTGCTGGGCATCACGGTGGTGGCGGTGGCGCTCGCCGTCCCCGGCTCGGTGATCGTGGCTTCTTCGGTGGCGGGCGGCCGTTTCGACCTGTTGGGGGCCGCCCTCGGGACCGGCATCCTGCTGCTGGTGTTGGCATTCGTCGCTACTCTGCGCGATCTGCGCCACCTCACCTCACCTCACCGCCCGGACGGCAGCACCTCTGGATAACGTGCGGACGGACCGGTGAGCAGTGGTTCGGCCGTGCCGCGAACGACATGGTCCGTGAATGCGACCACGTACGCATTCACGATGGTCAGCCCTCGATCGCCGTCGATGGGACCCAGCGGGATCAACGTATTCACCGGCGGCGCCAGATAAAAGGCCGCGTACGGTGAAATTGAAATGCTGGGTGCCGGAAATGCTGTAACGCCAGGTCGGGCCAGTGCTCGCGGTCAGCAGCGACCGGGCGATCGTGCGCTGCTCACTTTCCTGCCCGTTGGCCGGTTGACAAAATCCGGTCACACAAGAGTTCGCACTGCCCAGGATCATCATCGGCGCCTGCACGCCGCCCTTGACGACACTCCCGAACTGGGCACCATCCAGGTCAACCGCACCGCCGCATCGAGCATCGAGATGACATGCCTGCAGCGAAGCGGCGCCGCCAAATGAGTGTCCAATGTAGACGACCCGGCCACCGCCCAGTTTCGCCGCCACGAAACGGGCGTCAGCGGCCCAGAGGTCAACGAGTCGGGTCCCCTGGACCGCATCTGGGTCATCTGGATTGCCAGCGGTGGTACTGGTGACCGTACGACCACCGATGACCGTCAGATTGGCACTGTAGGTCGGCGTGATGCCGGCGACCAGATATCCGTGACTTGCCAGGTTTTCCGCGATCGTGGTGAAATATGCCGCGGACAGACCCATTCCGGGCTCCAGCACGACCAGCGGAAACTTTCCGCCGGCGGCCGGCGCACCGTCGTACGAATGACCTTGCAGCAGGCCGAAACTCCCTTCGAAGAGGCCCGGCCCGAGGACCGGAAAATGCAGCTGGGACCACAGCCCCGGTGCGTACGGCCCAGCGGCGCCGGTCGCTCGCGCGGCTGGATACCACAGCCAGACCGACAACTCCCGCCGGGTTCCTGGCACCGGCGCGAGCGGGTCGACTCGGCTGCCGTCCGTCCAGTCGAGCAATTTTCGACCCACTGTAAAGAAACCCGTCGGCGCCGGCAGCGCAGACGGCTGGGCTCGGGCGACGGTCACCGCCGCGACATAGCTGGCAATCAGCAACACGGGCGTCAGCGCCACAGCCGTCACCACCCTGACCCAGCGGCGTTTTATCCGCCAACCGCGCACGCACCAGCCGAGAAATCCCACCACCGCCCCGCTCGCCGCGCCGACGGCCACGATCCCAGCCAACTGCGCAGCCGTACGAACTTCACTGTCGTGGCCCATCAAAAACCCAGCCGGCGTCGCGCAACGCGAAGGCCGCCGGCGCACCCAACGCGGCGAAACCCACGACCGTACGGCCAAGCCTTGCCGGACGTGGAACGATCCGCAAAACCCCATTCGCCATCATGCAGAAGGCGAACAGCCCAGCCGCGTAAGTCAAGACCGCTACCGCGAAGAGAAGCGGATCGAGGCCACCTTCGCCCACCGCCAGCGCGCCGGTCACCACTAGGCTCGCCGCCGCGGCCACCAACAGAGCACTGAAGGTGAAGTGCCGCCGCACAAACCCGGCGGCGCCGGCCGCCGGGATCCGGAGCCACGCCAACACGGTCACCGCATCCCCGAGCCAGTCGCCGTCCGGCTCGGCGCCCCGGAACGCCAACCTCTGCAGGAAAAAGCTGACGACCGCGAGCGCGGCCAAGGCCACCAGACCGTACCCCAGCCACTGTGTTCCAGCGGTCCAGTGAACTCGATCAGCGCCGGCCAGCACGGCCATCGCGTCCGCGGCAACCGTGAGCGCGACCAGCAGCGTGGCCAACAGGACGGACCGCAATAACTGCCAGATCCGGCCGGACAGACCGAGACACATTCTCGCCACTAGCAGAACTACCAGTGTGGGCACCAAAAATTCGCTAAAGGACACGACAGAGTCGTACGGGTCGTCCTGCCACGGACTCACCGCACGTACCGAATCGACCTGCGTCGTCACGAACGCGGAGACGGTGAACAGGACCGCTGTGACAGTTGACACGAACAAGGCCAGTCGGGTGCGAGTCAAGGAAACCCTCTCTCGAAAGGACACCTCACCGGTGAGGCTCGAGAGGGATAGTACACGTCGCGTACTACTCGTCGCGTACTACGCCGGCCACCAAAAGTGGACGCAGTGGCGTACGCGCCAGCCTCACCAGTAGTGGCGCCAGCGCGGCGACCAGCGGAATCATCAGCGCCGCCGTCACCGCGAACCCGATCAGCAGCCCGCTGATCACGTCACTCGGATAGTGCACGCCGACGTAGACCCGCGCGAATGCGAGCAGGCAGGCGAAAACCACCGCCACCAACCCGAGCCGGCGGTGGATCAGCAAGATGCCGGCGGCGAGCGCCCCGGCGACCATCGCATGATCGCTGGGAAACGAGCTGTCGGCGGCATGCGGCAGCAGCTGCAGGACATGCGGCATCGCCACGAACGGGCGCGGCCGGTTGATCAGCGGGCCGAGCAGGTAGCTGCTCACCGCCAGCGCGACCACGCCGGAAAGACCGGTGGCCAGTACGCCGGCCATCGACCGATAGCCATCCCGTTCGCGGCGTACCCGCCACCAACAACACCCCAACACGAGGACCAGCCCGACCAAGCCGCCCCACAGCGCGTACGCGGCCATAAAGCCGTGCACCCAGGGAGTGGCCGCGGCGAACTGGTTGATCTGCAAGAAAAGCGTGCTGTCAGGCCCCCCATAGACGCGACTCCCCACCAGTGTTACTACAACAATTGTCGTAGACTGTACTACGACGAACCTTGTAGTAGCCTGAGAGCCATACCGAACGGTCGTCATCAGGTACATATAACAACTGTTATGATGTGCTCGTGACCGGTGGAGCGTTGTTCGTTGCGGTGTTCCTGGCCTGCGCCGTCGAAGCGGTCGAGGCGGTGACCATCGTGTTGGCCGCTGGCACGGCCCGACACTGGCGGTCCGCCGGCCTCGGCGTTGGTGCGGCCCTGCTCACCCTCGCCGCCATCGTCGCGGCCCTCGGGCCAGCCCTCACAGCCGTCCCACTCAACGGCCTGCGGTTGGTGGTGGGCGGGTTGCTGCTGGTTTTTGGCCTGCAATGGCTGCGAAAAGCGGTGCTCCGCGCCAGCGGCCACAAGGCGTTGCACGACGAGGACGCGATTTTCCGTACGCAGCTGGGCATCCGCGGCCACCGCGACCGTCCAGTCCCGCGGCATTGTCAAGGACTGGTACGCCTTTATCCTGTCCTTCAAGGGAGTCCTGTTGGAAGGTCTGGAAGTCGCGTTCATCGCCCTCACTTTCGGTAGCAACCAGCACAATGTGCCGCTGGCCGCAGCCGCCGCACTGGTGGCCGTGGCCCTGGTCGCCAGCGCGGGTTTCGCCATTCGGGCGCCGCTCGCCCGTGTCCCGGAGAACACCCTCAAATTCGTCGTTGGCGTGATGCTCACCGGCTTTGGGATTTTCTGGGCCGGCGAAGGCGCCGGCGCGCAATGGCCGGGAGCGGACACCGCGCTTTTGGTCATCATTCCGGTGATCGCGCTGCTCGCGCTCGGCCTGACCGCCTTGCTCCACCGCACCTCACCGCCGCTGGAGGTCATCCCGTGAGGAAATTCGCCGCCTTCTGGTACGACTTCGTGGTCGGCGACGATTGGCGAGTCGCCGTCGCGGTCGTCATCGCGCTGGCACTCACGTACGGACTGAGCCGTCTTGGCCTGCCCCGCCTGGTGGGTGCTGCCGGTGGCCGTCGCGCTCGTCCTCCCTTGGAGCCTCTGGCGTGCGCGGCGGCGGCCGTGACCGAGAGTCGTGGCTGGCTTTTGCTGGTTTATAAGGTGCCTTCCGAGCCGACTCGGCTGCGCGCGACCGTGTGGCGGCGGCTGAAGGGCATGGGCGCCATCTATCTGCAGAGCGAGCGCCGCCGCCGCGCTGCCGGCCGGACCGGCCGCTGAGCGGGCGCTGCGCAAACTCCAGCACGAGATCGTCGGCATGTCCGGCACGGCCGTGCTGATGAACTGCTCGGTGCTGGTGGGCGAGCACGACGTACACGCGGCCTTCCAGGCGGCGCGCGACGACGAGTACGAGGAAATCGCCGACAAATGCCAGGATTTCCTCGCACAACTGGAAAAGGAATACGTGGCAAATCATTTCACCTTCGCCGAGCTGGAAGAGAACGAAGAGGACTTGATCAAGCTGCGAAACTGGTTCGCGAAGATCGTCGACCGGGATGTCTTCGGCGCACCCGGCCGCGCGGCGACCGCCGAGGCGTTGCAAACCTGCGAGGCGGCACTGGAGAAGTACGCGGCGCGTTTTACGTCGAGGAAGCCGAAAGCCGGTAACCTCGGCGCTGTCGAAAGGGGACCGCAGGTGCCGACCGATCGTCGCGGCTACGGGCGGCTGGCCGACGAGGTGTGGCAGGTCCTCGTCGCCGCCGAACACCCCCTCACGCCCGCCCAGGTGCGCGCGGCCCTCGACGGCGACTTGGCCTACACGACGGTGATGACCGTGCTCGGCCGGCTGGTGGAGAAGGGCATAGCCACTCGCGAGCGAGCCGGTCGTGCGTACGCGTACACCGCGGTCGCCGACCAGGCCGAGCTGACCGCGCGGCGGATGCACCGGCTGCTGGACGCCCGCGACGACCGGGCCCGGGTGCTGGCCAGGTTTGTCAATGAGCTGTCCGCCGACGACGAGAAGCTGCTCGGCGACCTGCTCGGACCGGACGACGATGACCGTCGCGGTCCTCGCCTGCCTGGCCGCCACTGCGATTTTCGCTGTTGTGGGGCCAATAGTCGGACCTCGACTGCCACCGGCCGGCGGCGTACGACTACTGGTCTGCGGCAGCGTGCTGACCGCTGGATCATCCGCTTTCGCGCTCGGCGCGATGGCCTTCCTCGGGCTGGCACAATTCAGCGAGGTCGCGGAATGGGGCGGTTGGTCGCCCACGGTCGTACGCGCCGGCACCGACCTCCCACCGATCGTCAGCGCCGGTTGTGGCGCCGTCGTCGTCCTGGGGGACCGCGGGGTGCGCTGTCGTCGTCGCGGTCCAACGAGGCCGCGCACTGCTCGCGGTGCGCCGCTGCTGTGCCGGTCTCGGCTCGCCGGGCAGCGTCACGGTCGTGGAGAGCGACACCGCGGATGCCTTCACCACGCCCGAAATGGCCGGCCGGATCGTGATCACCACGGCCCTCCTACGGGTCCTGACCGCCCAGCAGCGGCACGCATTGCTGGCCCACGAGCGATCGCACCTGGCTCATCGACACAGCTGGTGGCTGCTCGTCGCCGACCTTGCCGCCGGGGTGAACCCGCTGCTCAGACCCACTGCCACGGCCATCGCGCAAGCGGTGGAGCGGTGGGCCGACGAAGACGCGGCCACGGTCGTCGGCGACCGCCGCCTCGTCGCCACCGCGGTCGCGACCGCAGCCCTCGCCCGCCGGCGCAGCGTCTCCCCCGGCCTCGCGGCCGCCGGCGGGCACGTGCCCCGGCGCGTACGAGCGCTGCTGGCACCACCCCCTCGCCGGCGGCCCATCCTGCTCGGCACGGTCATCGTCTTGCTGGCCTGCACGGCCGCGGCGACCATCGCGGTGGAACGCAGCGGCGACCAGATCTTCGACCGCGCCGGCATCTCCAACAGTCGCTAGCGGGAGACTAGGGCGCCATCTCCAGCACCGTCGTCAGCGGCACAAATCCGAACCGCTGATAGAAGCGGATCGCATCGTGATTTGTGGCGTACGCCGTCACCGCGATCCGATCGGCACCGCGCTCCCGCGCCCACTGCCGGAACGTGTCCGCCAGCCGAAACCCAACGCCACCGCTGCGATGCTCCGGCCGTACGTACAGGCTGGCCAGCGTCGCGACACTGACCGGCCGCATCTCGCTCGGCTCAGCCCACAGCCCGGTGAGATGCCCCACCACCTGCCCGTCCGCCACCGCGACCAGCGTCAGCCTGTTGGTGTCCGGCAGATTCTCCGCGAACCTGCGCTCACCGTGCTGGCGCGGCCAGTCGGTGTTGACCGTCGGGTCGCGGGTGCCCGCGTCCTCCGCGAACAAGGCGATCGAAGACGCCACAAACCCCGCCACATCCGCCGGCACAGCCGGCCGAATCTCGACTTCACTCATGCCACCTACGCTAATCGCTGTCCCACCGCTCTCAAACGGGAATTCGGATCTGCCGGCCCAAGGGAACGGATCCGACGACTAGCCAGCTCGCCCCGCCGCTATACCTGGCCGCAAATTCCACTCCACTATCTCCTCAGAGCCACTCCCACCCACCTGCCCTGCCGACAGGCGATAGGCCGTATCCAGATCATCGAAAACTGTCAACAGCGGTAGATCGCGTGCAGCCGTCGGTTCAAGTGCGGCGCGCAACAGAATGCGGTCCGTCCAGAGCTCCATCGTCAAGAACGTGAGCGCACTCTCCGGCAGTGCTTCCATCAAACGAAAACCCTTGGCAGGCTCGCGCCGCTGGGAAGCCGAGTCGAGGTCTCGTCTATCGGCACAACAGTCTTGCCGTACGCCTCATCCTCAGACCGGACTATCAGTGAAGTTGCCGTTTCGCTGACTCCAGGGACGAAAACCCGATCCATTACCTCCGGAGTATGCGAGCTCCAGCCAGCTCCCGACACAGCGCGAAATGCCGTTCCCCCCATCATCGGCAACGCCAAGCGCCGATCGGCCGTCGCTCGCGGTCATCCGGAGGTTCACCCGATGGGGCCAGAGTTCCACGGTCAGCAGCACACCCATCCCGGCGATGTGCTTCACCGGCACAAGAATCCTGGGAAGCGGGAAAGGCTGGCCCATGGCACTACTCTAGCGTTGGGCCGGCGAGTGGCCGGAACGATGCTGAGGTCACAAGGCAATGTAGCCGGGCCGCTGGGCAGATGTCCCGCCCAGCTGCCCAGCTGCATTGACCGCTAGTTGGGATTCTGTGCGTGGGTCAGGGTTTCCCAGGCGACGAACAGGCTGTTCGTACCCGCCGGCCGGTTGTTTTCCGTCAGCGTCTGGGTGTTGGCCATGGCGTTGCCCAACCGGAAGCTGAGCGCGTTGAAGCCGACCTCGGTGACTGGGCCGAGGCCACGGTTCACCGACCCTTTGCACAGCCATGAAGGGGGCCCGGTGCCCAGCTCGTACAGGGACTGGAAACCCAGCGCATACCGCAGCCGAGTGCCAGTGTCACCGGTGTAGAGATCAGTGCCCTGGATGCGAGACGTCTCCGCGACATCGGAAATGGAAGCGATCCCGTAGCCGGTGTGAGTGAAGTCCCGACACGTTTCCTGGGTCAGACCATTGACAAAGGTGCTCTGACCTTGCCAATAGCCGATGATCTGCGCGCTGGTGTTCAGCCCGCTACCCGGGACGGTCTTGGGCAGCGAACCGTCCGACGTCAGGTAAACGTACGCAGGCACCCGCAGCAGGTATTTGGCCATCGCCTTGTCGTAGTTCGACTTGTCGTCCAGGAACACCGAAATACCAACTGCCGCCTCCATCATGGCGAGTTCCCAGTTGCCGTTGCTGTTGCTGCCCTTGATCACCACCGGCAGGTAGACATTGCGCAGCATGGTGGCGAAACGGTTCATGTTCGGCCAGCCGCCGGTGTACGTGTAGCGGATGATTTCGGCGGCCCGCGGCCACACCGAGCCGGCCCAACCGGTCTGCAGCGGCGCGTTGCTGTTGGTGTGGTTGGTGATCGTCGCCGACCACGCGTCCATCAGCCGGATGGCTTCGGTGGCATAGCTCGTGTTGCGGGTGACATACCACGCGAGCGCATCGGTGTAGGCGGCGATCGCGTCCTGCCGTTCGTCCGTACAGCCCAGGTTCGGGTCCGAGTAGGGGCCGCATTCGACCACCGAGCGCGGCTTTGGCGTACGCGAAAGAGACGCGTACGCACTGCCGATCATCTGATCGTAGGCCGCTTTCCACGGCTGCGCGTTGGCGTTTACCTTGGTGCGTACGAAGTCCAGCTGGGCCTGGCTGACCAGCACGCCGGGATGGACGAAGGTGGCCGGCGCGGCGACCGCGGGCGTGGTCGCCAGCGGAGCCGTGAACAGGGTCGCGAGCATCGCGATCAGGAGCAAGAAGATCTTTGCGGGACGTTTCCTGGACATGGCACTCCCCGGTGACGGCGAAGGCTGAAAGTGACCCGGATCACCCGTGGATGACGTGCCTCAGTTTCATGTCCAGGACATCGGCCGTCAAGACCTTCGAGCACCCTTTTTATTCAACAAAAACTAAGACGTTCACACCCATGAATTCACTGTTCAGCGGACTGAATATTTCGGCTCAGCTGAATTGATCCACCCGAGCCGCGACAAACTCCCGCATGGACCGCGCCGGCGTCACATGAAGTTGCGGGTGTGCAGCGCGGACAGGTCGGCCGCCTCGTCGGCAGGGAAACCCAGGTGCACCAACCGGCGTTGGCGTCCATCGTCCATCTCCGACTGCAGCTTCTGTACGGCGTCATAGCCGTTGGCGATCGCCGCCGGTGTCCAGTCGCCGGCCGCGAGGATCACCAGCGAGTCGAAAACGTCCTGGTTGAGCCCAGCGGTGTCCACCAGCGCCGCGTACCTGCGCTCCACCGCCGCCCGCATGCGGCTTCGCACCGACGGGTCCTTTTCGGCCTGGTGCTGGAGATGTGCGACTCCGAAAGCCACATGCCGGGCTTCGTCTCGGCGGGCCAGCCGGGTGACCTGACGCGTCACCGGATCCGGCGCGTGCCGGTCGAGAAACTCCAGTAGATTGAGAAAACTCCCCTCCCCCAGCACCGACAACAAAAATGACGCCATCGAGAACTCGGCCTCGGTCAGCAGGGTGGCCAGCGACTCTCGCCCACTGGCCGACGACGTACCCATTTCCTTACCACGCAACAACGCTCGCCGGGTGAAAACCTCCATGTGCCGCGCCTCATCGGCGGCCTGCACCGCCAGCAGCTGCAGAACTTCCCGGAAATGCGGGTGAATCCGGGCCAGCAGCTTGGCCGGGATGACCAGCGCGGCCTGCTCGTTTTCTACCAAATAGGTCATCACTTGTACGACCGCCTGCTCGATCTCTGACGGCAACACGAAATCCGCATTCCAGTCAACAGCGGTGTTCGGATCCCACTGCGCGGAGGCAGCGTGGGCGTAGAGTGCCGGGGCGATCTCCGCCCACACCAAGTCGCGATCGGTGATGTCGAAGGGCGTCTTCGGTCCGCCACCCTCGACAAGGGCTCCTCGCGCGGCCAGTCCAGTCCTCAGTCTGTCGGCGGACGGACTGCTGACGATGCCCTCGACGGCCGCACCGCCGGCTCGTTGGGCCCCCGCCCAACGATCCAGATCAGCCTGCCCTCGTACGATCCGCGCCGGTTCTCCCGCACCGGGGTCGAGCCGCTGGCTGATCCGATGCCCGGACCGCCGGCACCAGGCCTCCACATGCACTCGCAGAGCCGGATCCGTGCCGTGGACGACGAGTTCTTCGCCTGGATCCAGGGTTTTCAGCGCCTGTTGCAGCAGGATGTGCGCCCCACGCTCGAAACCGAGGTTCTCCAGGTCCAGCAGGTGGTCGGTCATGGCGTGTATTCCGCCGCGGTCACCCGCCCCTGCTCATCGTAGAAACCGTCCTCGTCCACCGCCGTTTCCAGCAGCACGTAGCCGGACTCACGCCCCTCCCGCCAGGCGGTCAGACCCTCCAGATCCAGCAACGGCCTGACCTCCGCGTCCGCGTACGACATGGACAGCAGTAATTCGCCAAAAGTCGCCAAGCTCAGGCGTGGACCCGTCGACCACCGTCATGTTGCAGTGGTCGTACGGTGCTGTCTGACCGATGATTCTGGTGCTACCGGCGGGGAAAGTGCCTTCCCGGCCGAACAGCAGGTGATTCGCGTCGATCACCGCGACAGCCTCGACCTCGCCGGCGATCAACGCCCGAGCCGCGTCCCGCTCCCCGCCGATGTGGTCGCCATGCAGGCCGACACCCACGTCGTATCGCCGGATAGTGACGTTCTCGCCAGGCGTCAATCCGGCCGTACGCAGGAAAGAACGCGGGATCAGGGTACCCTGCGGCGAGTCGACCGCACCGACCCCGACGGCCTGGTCCTTAAGATCGGCGGGCTTCTCGTACGCGGAGTCGCTCCGCACCACGATCACCGAGGTGAGATCGCGGTCAGTGTCGCGCATGACGAGCGGGCGCACGGCCCGGCCACCGCTTCGCGCCAGCCGCTGGGACCGGATCCATGCCAGCGGCGAGTTCCAGGCCGCCTGGATCCGGCCAGCGACCAGATCTTCCACCTGCCGCTCACAGTTCGAGTAGAGCACGTAGTCGAACGGCAAGTCGTGGTCCCGCAGCCACGTCCGGAAGCCGTTCCAGATGGTGACGACCTTCGGATCGTACGCGACCGCACCCATGATCAATGTCATCGACTTTTCCTTTGAACACGGGAAGGCCGAAGGTGGCTCACCCGACGAAGTCACCAGCCGTCAGACTATAGGCGGGTCATTAGGGTGTCCATACTCGTCGTACGACATGCCGCTTTTGCGCCACCCACCACCCGAGCGGTGTCCCCTTCCGGCCGCCGGTTTAGCGTTCAAACGGATACCGCCCGCAGCGGCTCTGCCATCGGCCAGAAAGCAGCGAGGTAGGCCATTCGACTGCCGCGTCAGTGGACCCCGCGAGGATGCCGGTCACCGACAGCGTTCAGCTCAATCCCGCGCTCCATCTCGTCTCCGTCGCCGACCAGGTCGTCAATCGCAGATCAGAATTCACCTCATCCTTTCCTGATGGGATAGCTGGCAGCGGATCACCCGTTTCGAGCAACGTTTTCAAACCGGACAACAGATGTGGCCAGCCGCCACCGATCATTTCCGGCAGCGCGGAACCGGGTTCGAAACCGTCATGGAGCACGGTCAACTTCACGAGTTCACCGAGTGGCTCGAGCTGGAATGTCACCTTCGACCGGCGCTCGGCGGCAAGGGCGGCCCGTACGTCCTCGGCCAACCCCACCGCCTCGGCGAACTCCGGGGTGAAGGTGTGCCACGTGTACGAAAGTCGCTGGTACGGATCAGACTCGAGGACGACCTGGGCTGGATCGGCGATGATCGCGCCATTCTGCTCCCAGGTCATCGTCGAACCGACTTTCCAGTCGGTTTCAAAGTTTGCCTGCCAATATCGACGGGTAAATGCAGGCTCCGTCAACGCCCGCCACAGCCGTTCCGGAGTGGTTTTGATGTACGTCGTATAGACAAACTCGTCCATCGGCTCGAGCTCCAATGCTGTCTTGAGATCGGCGAGCGCACGAACTCGCTCGCGGTCGTATTGGTTGATCCATCGCTGGGCGATCGCGTTGATCGGCTCGGCGTTCAGGTAATGCAGTTTTTCCCGACCCTGCCACACGATCGCGACGAGGTTCGCCGCTTCCAGGACGGCCAGGTGTTTGCTGACCGACTGCCGCGCCATCGACAGCCCCGCGCACAACTCACGCAGCGTCTGGCCGTTCCGCGCGTTCAGATTGTCCAGCAGCCGGCGCCGGCTCGCGTCGGCCAGCGCCTTGAACACCTCATCCATTCGCCATCCTCACATGCAGCCGTTCGGCTGCCTCAGAGGATAGGCAGCCGAACGGCTGCATGTCAACCGCCACACTGTTTTGAGATGTTGATCTTGATTAGTTGGCTCGTACGAAAAAAGATGAAGCTGCGCAACCTGGGCCTGTCGCCGGGGCGACCGTTTGTGGCGGGCAGAGCTGGAAGAGCGACGAATATTCCGCCTCTGTCGCGGCTGCGAAGAAGACCGGTGCGGTGGTGTACGTCGCCCGGCGAGGTCCTGGGTCAGGTCTGATTTTCACAGTGGCACCACGTGGAGACGTATGGGCGGCCTCATTACCGCCTCGTAGAAAACAAGCAGTTGAGTATCGGGCCAGAGCGCTTTAAAAGGGAAGTTGTCCACAGGGGGGTTAAGTGGTCCGTTTCTTATCCACAGAAACGAAAACTGACGCCCCGACTGTCGGTAGCGACCAGTAAAATTGGGTCATGAGCAAAAAACGAAGGCGACCAGAATTCACCGACCCGAACAAGCAGCCGTGGCGGACCATGCCACCGAGCTGGGTTCCTCTGCAGATGCTGGAGGAACTCGACCGGTACGGCCGGGCCGACGCGGACACCGCGCTGGCCGCGATCGAAACCTTGGATAAGGTGATTTCGTACACCCAGGCGATGCAGATGCGGTTCATGAACCGCTTCACCAACGCCCGCCCCGCCGTAGGCGCACCTCCAAATACGCGGCCGGTGAAATCGCCGCCTCGCTGACCTGGAGCCTGTCAGCGGCCCAGAAACGACTGAATTTGGCGTACCAACTCGTCCACGAACTCCCCGGCACCATGGCCGGGATGTCCCACGGTCACCTTGACCTGCGTAAAGCGTTCACGTTCGCGGACCAGGTCGGCCACCTCTCACCCGAAGACGCACAGAAAGTCGAAGAGAAAGTGCTACCCGGCGCCGACTCCAAGACGCCTCGATCGATCCGAGACAGGGCCCGCCGGGAGGTCATCAAAATCGACCCCGCCGCCGCCGAAACCCGCCGCAAGAAACTAGTCGCCGAGAGGCGAGTAGAAAAACAACCCTGCGAAGACGGCATGGCTCTACTGGGCGCGTTCCTGCCCGCCGAATCCGCAGAGGCGATCTACCGTCGCATCGACACGATCGCCCGCAGCCTTAAAACCAAAGACGAGACTCGGACGATGGACGCTTTGCGAGCGGATGCGTTGACCGATCTGTGCCTGGGCGTGCCCAGCAACGTACGCACCAAAATCGAACTCCGTGTCGACGCCACCACGCTGATGGGTCTGGACGACAACCCAGCTATTTTGAGTGGCTATGGTCCGATGACCGCGCAACGCGCCCGCGAACTGGCTGGAGATGAAAGCAGTGAGTGGTACCGAATTCTCACCGACCCCGTCAGCGGAGTGGTCATCGACCATGGCCGTACGCGCTATCGCCCCACCAAGGCACTACGGGATTTGGTGAACGCACGGGACCAGCGATGCTGCGGCCCAGCCTGCAACAGGCCGGCGGCGACGTGCCAGTTCGACCACACCATCCCTTTCCGCGACCCAGAAGGTAAAAAACCGCGTACGACAGCACCGGACCAGCATGCAAATTCCACAACGACATCAAAGAACACGGCTGGACCGTCACCCAACCCACACCAGGACGATTCCTGTGGACCAGCCCCACCGGACGAACGTACGACGTCACACCCAACGGACGAATACCCACCACCACCGTTCTAACGGCAGGAACGGCGCCCCGCGAACCCGGGCTCACCACCGCCAGCGAGAGTCGCCCTGCGTGTCAGGCCGAAAACACCGTTCATGGCACAGTCCCGCTTTATTCGTTGGACGCGTACGTGTCCAACAGGGAGCCGAATTTGGCGCGGGCCGCCTCTCGGCGGGTGGGGACGTGCTCGGTCGGCACGTCGGCTGGTCGGTAGTCGCGCAGGATCCGACGGGCGACCGTCACCTTGTGCACCTCGTCCGGGCCGTCGTAGATCCGGGCCGCGCGAGCGTGCCGATACATCGCCTCCAGCGGCAGGTCGGTGGTGTAGCCGAGCGAGCCGTGCGCCTGAATGGCCCTGTCGATCACGTTGTAGAGCACCGAAGCGCCCCAGAACTTGATCATCGCGATCTCGCTTAACGAGGCAGCTACGCCCTCGGTGTCCATTTTCCAGGCCGCGTGCAACGTCATCAGCCGGGCGGCCTGCATTCGCCGCGGAGCTGGCCACCCAGTCCTGGACGAGCTGTTTGTCGGCCAGCACCGACCCGTGCACATAGCGGCTGACCGCCCGCTCGCAGAGCATGTCGAACGCTCGGCGCGACTGGCCGAGCCAGCGCATGCAGTGGTGGATCCGGCCCGGTCCCAGCCGCTTCTGCGCCAGTACGAAACCGTCGCCGACCTCCCCGATCAGATTTTCCACCGGCACATGGACATCCTCGTAAATGATCTCGGCATGCCCACCGGGCTCGCCGGTCCGTTCGTACGGGTGCCCCATGGTCGGGATGTCGCGCAGGATCCGGACTCCAGGAGTGTCGACTGGTACGACGATCATCGACGCCCGC
This sequence comes from Fodinicola feengrottensis, assembly GCF_010993775.1. GTDB lineage: Bacteria > Actinomycetota > Actinomycetes > Mycobacteriales > HKI-0501 > Fodinicola > Fodinicola feengrottensis. Next base: position 89,862 of record NZ_WOTO01000017.1, read on the forward strand.
CGACGCGGTGCCGCGTCCGGATCGGTGACCACCATGACAATCAGGAAATCGGCCGTCGAGCCGTTGGACGTGAACCATTTGTGGCCGTTGATCACCCATTCGCCGCCGTCCCGTACGGCCCGGGTGGTCAGCAGGGTCGGGTCGGCGCCTGCTGCGCCCGGCTCGGTCATTGAGAACGCGCTGCGCAGTTTTCCTTCCAACAATGGATACATCCAGCGCTGCTTCTGTTCTTCGTTGGCGCCCAAAGCCAACAGCTCGGCATTGCCGGAATCCGGCGCGTTGTTCCCGAAAACGCTGGGAGCATAGGCACAAGCACCGAGAATTTCGTGCATCAGCCCCAGTTTCACCTGCCCGAAGCCACCACCGCCAAGCTCGGGCGGCAAATGCGCGGCCCACAACCCCTGCCGCTTCACCTCTTCCTTCAACGGCTCGGTCAGTTTCGCCAACAGCTCACGATCCGGCTCGAGCGTTTCCAGCGGCATGATCTCGTCTCGTACGAAATCACGCATCCAGGCCAGTTTTTCGCGGCGAACTCCGGTTCGGTGCTGAAATCCCAGGCCATCGAAAATCCTTTCAGGACAGGTAACCCATGGCGGTCACGAGAGCTCCAGCGCGATCGTCGCCTGAGTGTGCTCTTGCTCGGTTCGTACGTCCGCGTCAAACCCGTCAGCGCCCATCACGCCGGCCAGGTATCTGGCTCGTACGCCAGCGCCGATGCACGCCCCTCGCCAGCGCGCGAAAGCCTCGTAGAACGGCAGTTCCGACACATCCCGGCCGGAGAGTTTCGCATAGTGCTCGGCGAGTTGTTCCCTGCTGGGAAAACCTGGCGCAGTACTCGGGCCCTCAATGGTCGGCGGCACATCATCGCCGGGCTGGCCCCAGGACGCACTCAGCCAGCCGAGATCGGCGAGCGGCTCACCCACTGTCGCGAGCTCCCAGTCAAATACCGCCAAAACCCGGCCGTCTGAACCAAAAGACAGGTTTCCAGGCCGAAAATCACCGTGCACGATCCCCGTTCGCTGCGCTGGTACGTGCGTGGACAGCGCGTCATGGACACGGTCCAGCAGCACGAGGTCCGGCGAACCGGACTGGTGCAGCTGCCGCCGCCACCGTCGCAGCTGCCGCTCGACGTAGCCCTCCTCGCGTACGAGATCACCGAGTCCGACCGTCACTGGATCGACCGCGTGCAGCCTCGCCATCACCTCAATCAGACCAAAACTCGCTTGCTGTCGAGCAGTCAACGCGAGTGCTGCGGCAGCTTCCTCGTCGGCCAGCACCAGCCCATCGACGAATCCCATCACGTAGAACTCGGCGCCGGTGACAGCCGGATCGGCGCAGTACGCCAACGGTTCCGGTACGGGCACCTCGGTCGAGGCCAGAGCCGTCACGAACCGCCACTCCCGGCGCATGTCATGGGCAGTACTGAGTACCCCACCGGTGGGCGGACGGCGCAGCGCACGTACGACACCAACGGCGTCGGTGACGCGATAGGTCAGGTTCGATCGTCCACCGGACACCAACGAAAACTCGACCGGCTCGACCAAGCCGTCGATATTTTCGGCGAGCCACCGGCCCACCGTCGCCGGCTCGATACCGGACAGGCTCGGCATCGCCTAGAAGCCGCTGAACTTGGGCTGCCGGCGGGCCAGGAAACGCGGCGACCCCTTCGGCGACATCCTGACTGCGCAGCAAATCCGCCTGTCCCGCCGTCTCCCGATCGATCGCGGCCAACAGGTTGTCAATGGTGGTCGCGTTAATGGCCCGTTTCGTCTCAGCGTACGCGAGCGGCGGTCCCTGCACGAGTTTTCCCACCACCGCGGCGACTTCTTCGTCGTCGTACGAGTCATCGTCGACGACATGACTGATCAGGCCCCAGTCGGCGGCCTGCGCGGCGGGGATCCGCTCGGCCAGCAACGCCATCCGCATCGCTCGCGCGCGCCCGATCGCGGCTGGCACCAGCATGGTCGCGCCGCCGTCTGGCATCAGCCCGATATTGACGAAAGCGAGCAGAAAATAGGCCGAATTCCTGGCCATCACCAGATCGCCGGCCAATGCCAGCGAACAACCGACCCCGGCGGCCAGCCCGTTGACCGCGGCGACGACCGGCTTTCCCAGCTCGCGCAAGGCAAGCACGGCCCTGTTCGCGGAATGCAGCGTGCTGTCGCCGCCGCTGGGGCCGGCCAGGTCCGCGCCCGAGCAGAAGGCTCGGCCGGCACCGGTCAGCACCAGCACCCGGATCGCCTGGTCCGCGGCGGCCTGGCTGACCGCCTCGGTCACCCCGTCGAGCACCGACGCGGTAACCGCGTTCAGGTGGTCGGGACGGTTCAGCGTCACCCGCAACACCGGCCCATCCCGCTCGACGAGCAGTTCCTCACCTGTCATTGCCCGCTCCCTGCCGCTGGAAGTGATGGAGCGCACAGTATCGCGTTTAGCGATCGTTAGGTAAGTGACGTGAACAACGCCTCAGCGCAGCAGCCCACCCAGCAGCATCCCGAGCACCACCGCGATCACTCCCGCGAAGATGCTGCCGCCGACGTTCAGCAGCGCGAGCCCGCTCGCCCGCTTCTCGTACAGCCGCACGGTCTCGTAGCTGAAGGTGCTGTACGTGCTCAGCGCCCCACAGAAACCGGTCCCCACCAGCACGAACACCGGACCGGACGGACAGAGCCGCGCCGGCCAGCACGCCGAGCACGAACGACGCCACCGCGTTGACCGTCAGCGTCCCCCACGGAAACAGCGACGGATGCCGGCTCCGCACGAACCGGTCGGTGAGATAGCGCAGCGGTGCACCGACGGACGCGCCGACGGCTACCAGCAACAAATTCCAGCCCGTCATCCGGCAGACTTCCCGAACACCCGGCGGGTCACCGCGACACCGCACCACGCGGCCGCCACCGCTACCAGCGGCGTCGTCACCAGGTAGGCCACCGCCACCCCGACCGCGGCATGATCGGCGAGCGCCACGACATCCGAGGCGTACGTGGAAAAGGTGGTGAAGCCGCCGAGCACGCCGACGCCCAGGAACGGTCGTACGAGCCGATTGACCGTGAAGGCTTCGGTGACAACCACCATCAGAACTCCGATGAGCAGGCAGCCGAGCGCGTTGATGATGAAGGTGGCCAGCGGGAAGCCCGTGGTTGGTTGGTGCGGCAGTGGCGACCGACAGCAGATAGCGGGCCTCGGCGCCGACTACCCCACCCGCGGCGATCGCCAGCAAGATCGGACCTTGGCGGGTCCGCACTTTGAGGTCGACGTCCGGATCGATGGGTTCTTCCTGCACGCACCCTCCCATGCTCACCGTAAGGCACCGCGGCGGCGGAACACCGCCGGCCGTCGTAGTGTTTGCCCTGGCGAGACGATTATCGAGGAGGAGCCAGAAGATGCGTGCAGTGCGGGTGCCTGAGCACGGTGGAGCCGACGTTTTGACCGTGGTCGACCTCGATCCGCCGACGATCGGGCCGGACCAGCTGTTGGTACGCACCGCGGCGGCCGGAGTGAACTACATCGACACGTACCAACGGGACGGCATCTACCCGATCCCGACGCCGTTCACGCTCGGTCTGGAAGGCGCCGGTGAGGTGCTGCAGGTCGGCGCGGAGGTGTCCGGCTTCGCCGTCGGGGACACGGTGGCCTGGAAACAAGCCGCCGGCAGCTACGCGGAGCAGGTCGCCGTGCCGGCCGCCGAAGCCGTGCCGGTGCCAGCCGGGGTCAGTGCGGAGAACGCGGCGGCGGTCATGCTGCAAGGCCTCACCGCGCATTACCTCGCCACCTCGACGTACCCGATCCAGCAGGGCGACTGGGCGGTCGTGCACGCTGGCGCTGGCGGCGTCGGGCTATTGCTCACCGAGATCATCAAGAAGCGCGGCGGGCACGTACTGGCCACCACCTCGACTCCAGAGAAGGCCGAGCTGGCCCGCGGCGCCGGCGCCGACGAGGTCGCCACATATGAGGATTTCGCCGCTAAAGCCAAGGAACTGACCGAGGGCAAAGGCGTCGCGGCGGTCTACGACGGTGTCGGCAAGACAACCTTCGACGAGAGCCTGTCCGCGCTGGCGATCCGCGGCTACATGGTGCTCTACGGCGGCGCGAGCGGCCAGGTTCCACCACTGGACCCGCAGCGGCTGAACAGCGGCGGGGGTCTCTTCCTCACCCGGCATCGCGCTGCCGCATTACACCCGCGACCGCGCTGAGCTGCTGTCCCGTACGAACGAGCTGATGAGCTGGATCGCCGACGGCTCCCTGACCATCCGGATCGGCCACCGTTACGACCTGGCCGACGCCGGTCAGGCGCACAAAGACCTGCAAGGCCGCCACACCACCGGAAAGCTCCTCCTGACCGTCTAATGTGGTCAGCGTGAGCGAACCACTGTCGGGTAAGCAGTTTGTCCTGAAGTACGGCGACGCCGAGGCGGTCATCGTCGAAGTCGGCGGCGGTTTACGGACGTACACCGCCGCCGGCCGGGACATTGTCGCCGGCTACCCAGAAAACGCGCTGTCACCACGTGCCGCGGGCGCAGTTCTCGTGCCGTGGCCGAACCGGTTGGCCGGCGGCTCTTACATCTTTATGGAACAGCTGCATCAGGCCGCGATCAGTGAGCCGGCATTGCACAACGCGAACCACGGCCTCGGCCGCTGGTCGCGGTGGACCTGTCTTCAGAACGAAAATTCGGTGACGCTGGCGTGGACCGTGCCGCCGCAGGGTGGCTATCCGTTCCAGCTGGACGTACGCACCACGTGGACGCTGGACGCCGATGGCCTGCGGGCCGAGCACGAGGCCGTCAACGTCGGCGACAAGGTGGCACCCTTCGGGTTGGGCGTTCATCCGTACTTGTCCATCAACGGCGCCGACCGGGCGGACGTGACCGTACGAGTGCCGGCGAAGCTCAGGGTTCTGGTCGATGACAACAAAATCCCGACCGGCACCCAGCCGGTCGACGGGACTCCGGACGATCTGCGTACCGGCCGGCCGCTGACCGAGGTCGGCCTCGATCTCGGGTTGGCCGCGCTGGAAAGAGATTCCGACGGACGAGCTGTCGGCGGCGTCAAACATCCCGGAGGCGGAGCCAAAATCTGGTTCGGCCCGGCCTTCGACTGGATCCAGCTCTTCACCCCGGACGCGCTCGGAGACCATCCCGCCTCGGTCGCCATCGAGGCCGATGAGCTGCCCTGCCAACGCATTCAACTCCGGTGACGGGCTCGTCGTTCTGGCGCCAGGCGACCGCTGGACCGGCAACTGGGGCATCACGCCGCTTTAACCGCCGCGGCAACGGCCGCGATCGCTTCGTCGAAGCGATCCGGCCTCAGCGCGGCGAAACCGGTGACCACGCCTGGGAAAAGCGGTTCGCCAGATGTGTACGACGAGAGCGCCGCCAGGTGAATCTGGTGGCGACTTTCCAGCAACGCGGCCACTTCCGCGTCCGCGTACGAGGCCGGCAACCTGATCACCAGGTGCAGGCCCGCGTCGATCCCGATCGGCTCCCAGTCCGGCAGGTGTTTCGCCAGCGCCGCGAGGAAAGCGTCGCGGCGCCGTCGGTATTCTGGCCGTGTGCTGCGCAAATGCCGGTCATATCCGCCGGTACGCAGGAAATGTTCGAATCCGGCCTGCTCGAAGGTGCCGCACCCGCGGCTGCCGAACCATTTCGCGATCACCGCCTCGGCACGCAATGCCGGCGGAGCGACCAACCAACCCAGGCGTAGCGCTGGCGCGAGGGTCTTGCTGACAGTGCCGACGTACGCGACCCGACCCGGGTCGATTCCTTGCACAGAGCCCAAAGCAGCGCGGTCGTAGCGATATTCCGCGTCGTAGTCGTCTTCGATGACCAGTCCGTCGACCGCACCGGCCCACTCGAGAAGTCCACGCCGGCGTTCGGGACTAAGCGCGACTCCGAGCGGGTATTGGTGCGCCGCGGTGACAACTACCGCGCGACAGTTGGTACGTGCCAGCGCATCAACTCGCAGACCGTCGTTGTCGACCGGCACGTGCACTGGCGCCAGACCGTGAAATCTCAGCAACTCGGCCAGATCCGGGCCACCCGGATCCTCGACCGCGACGTGGCGGTGACCTTGCGTACGCATGCTGTGGAACAGCAAGCCGAACGCATCGAAGGTGCCATGCGTGACGATCACGTCGTCCGCGCCGGCTACCACGGCTCGTACGCGGCCAAGATATTTCGCCAGCTCAGCACGCAGTCCGGGCAGCCCGGCCGGGTCCGGGTAGCCAAGGCCAGCATCCGGCAGCTCGGCCATCCCGCGCGCGGACGGACGCCAACCAGGCCGACCGCGGGAAGGCCGCCAGCGACGGCAGGCCCGGGCCGAGGTTGTAGCGCCACGAACCGCGCCGCGCGGTTGGCGTCGGCGCTGAGTCGTCCGTACGCTCCGGCGCTGTGGGCGGTGCGACGCGCGTCCCGGAACCTCGCTGAGCGACCAAATAGCCTTCAGCGACCAGCTGGTCGTATGCGGCCGAGACCGTGCCGCGCGCGACTCCGAGCTGCCCAGCCATGTCACGCGACGACGGAAGCCGGGTACCGGCGTGCAGACGGTCGGCCCGGATTTCGTCACGCAGCGTACGCTCCAAGCCACGCCCCGGTCGCGTACCGTCCACTGCCGGCAGCAGTAACTCCCGAAAAGTGGACCAAGTCTCCTCCATAAGAGTGGATCTTAAAGATGTGCCACTCGACGCGCACCCTCTATTCATGAACGTCATCGTCCAAACCCGACCGAGCACGGCCCCGACCCGGAATCCGTGGATCACGGTCACCATGTTGCTGATGGGCGTTTTCGTGGTCGGCGCGAACGCGACCATGGTCAACGTCGCCATTCAGCCCACCACGGAGTCCCTCGGCGCGTCGCTGTCCGGAAGTCTGTGGATTGTCAACGCATATTTGTTGGCTTTCGTCTCACTCCTGCCAGTTTCGGGCCGGCTCGGCGACCTGTACGGCCCGAAACTGCTGCAGCTGCTGGGGCTGGCGAGTTTCACCGCAGGCTCAGTGCTGGGCTTCCTGGCGCCCGATGTCGGCTGGCTGGTCTTCGGCCGGGCTGTGCAGGGCCTCGGGGCCGCATTGGTCACCCCCCAGGCCATCGCGATGATCGCCCGGATTTTCCCAGCGGAGCGACGCGGTCGAGTTTTCGGAGTCTGGGGCGTCGTCGCCGGCCTCGCGGTCGGTCGCGGCCGGACCGATGCTGGGCGGCTTGGTCGTGTCCACGCTCGGATGGCGCTGGATTTACGGCGCGGCTGGCCTAGTGGCGGCAGTTGCCTTCGCGTTCTCCTTTGTTTGGCTGCCGAATCTGGTCAGCGTCCGGCGGCCGCGCCTGGATCTGCTGGGTACGGTCCTGCTGACCGCGGCCCTGTCACTGGTCGTTTTCGGGCTGATCGAAGGCGAACCGCGGCAATGGGCTGAGCCCATTGGAGCCATCATCGCGGTGGGGCTCGGGATCTTCGTGGTTTTTGCGGTCGTACAGTTCCAGCGGCGAGACCGCGAACCGCTGGTCCCGCTGGCCGTCCTGCGATCCCCTGGTTTCGCGCTCATGTCCGCCGTCGGCGCGGCGTTGACCTGCTCGGTGACCGCAATGGTGTTCCTCACCGCGATCTATCTCCAGTCAGTGGCCGGCCTGAGCGCTTTTGAGGCCGGCCTGATCATCGCGGTCGCGCCGATGATCTCGCTGCCTTTCGCGTGGCTGTCGGGTTGGCTCACCGATCGGTACGGCGGATTTCTTCCGTTGCTCAGCGGCTTGCTGCTGATGACGGCCGGACTCGCCGGTCTGCCGCTGGCGTTGACGAACTGGCAGGGTTTGGTGGCGGCACTGACAGTTTTTCGGTGTGGGCATGGGCATTGTGTACGCGCCGCCGGGCACCCTGGCGATGGCGCACATCGACCCGGCGCTGGCCGGCGCCGCGTCCGGCACCATGAACACCCTGCGGGCGCTGGGAAACTCACTCACCAGCGCGGTGGTCGCGGCCTGGCTGCAGATCAGGCTGGCCAACGTACCCACCGGCTTGCGGATCGCCAGCAGTGGGCTGACCACCGCACTGGAAGGCACCTACTGGATTCCGGTCGTCGCGCTCGCCGCCGCCACGCTCGCCTGCGGCGTCCGCGTTCGCACGCTCAGCGGTCGCGGCTGATTTCCCAAAAAGCGACCGCGGCGGCGGCGGCGACATTCAGCGAGTCGACGCCGCCGCTCATCGGGATTTTCACCGCCACGTCGGCATTCGCGACCGCGGCAGCAGTCAGCCCGGGGCCTTCCGCGCCGAGCAGCAGGGCCGGTCGCCGGCGATCGTCGGCGCTCAGTTTGTCCAGATCGACCGCGTCCGGCGCCAAAGTCATCGCCAACACCCGGAAACCAGCGTCCCGCACGACTTTCAGCCCACCGGGCCAGTCGTCCAGCCGGGCGTACGGGATGGCGAAGACCTCGCCCATGCTTACCCGTACGCTCCGGCGGTAAAGCGGATCAGCGCACGACGGCGACAACAGGACGGCGTTGATGTCCAAAGCAGCCGCACATCGAAAGATCGCCCCGATATTGGTGTGGTTGTTGACATCTTCCATGACCGCTATCCGGCCAGCGGTGGCCAGCAGGTCGGCGACCGCCGGCAACGGCCGCCGGTGCACCGAGGCGAGCAACCCGCGATGTACGTGAAAACCCGTGGTGGCCTGCAAAACTTGCTGGTCGGCGGCGTAGACCGGCGCACCGGTGACCGCGCCGAGATCGGCCACCGCGTCGGTTCGCTTGCTGTCCACCAGAATCGACCGAAGCTGGTATCCGGCTCGTACGGCCCGGCGCAGCACCAACTCGCCCTCGGCAATGAAGAGTCCGTGCGGCGGCTCGAAAGCCGTCCGTAGGTCGACATCGGTGAGGCAGCGGTAATCCGCCAGCCGCGGATCGTCCGGATCGGTCAGGGTTTCGAAGGCCACCCCTACGTCAGTCCTGCTGGCCGTTCGGACCGGCTTTTCCCATCGCCGGACCGCCCACGTTCGCGGCTGCCTCGGCGACCGCCTTCTCCGCCGCCACCACCTCTGGACGCTCCACATACGCGTCGGAGTCCTTCAGGGCCGGTGGCCGTGGCGCCGCCGGCTGCGCGGCCGCCGGCTGACTCGCCGCGTCGCCGAGCTTGCCGACGACATTGCCCAGACCTTCCAGCGCACGACCCAGCTCGGACGGCACGATCCACAGTTTGTTGGCGTCTCCCTGGGCGATCTGCGGCAGCATCTGCAAATATTGGTACGCCAGCAGCTCAGGATCGGGCCGGCCGTCATGAATCGCCTGGAAAACCGTCTCGATGGCCCGCGCCTGACCCTCGGCTTGCAGGATCCGGGACTCCCGGTCACCCTGCGCCCGCAGGATCGCGGCCTCTTTTTCACCCTGTGCGGTCAGAATCTTGGACTGCTTGACACACCTTCCGCGGTGAGGATCGCGGCTCGCCGGTCCCGCTCGGCGCGCGCTGCTTCTCCATCGAGTCCCGAATGGACGCCGGCGGCTCGATCGCCTTCAGCTCCACCCGATTGACCCGAATGCCCCAGCGACCCGTTGTTTCGTCCAGGACCGCCCGAAGTTGGCCGTTGACGTGGTCGCGGCCGGTCAGCGCCTGCTCCAGGTTCATCGAGCCGACCACGTTTCGTAGGGTGGTGACGGTCAACTGCTCGATGCCCTGAATGAAGTTCTCGATCTCGTACGTGGCGTCTTTCGCGTCCGTCACCTGGAAGTAGATGACGGTGTCGATGTTGACAAGCAGGTTGTCCTCGGTGATCACCGGCTGCGGCGAAAAAAGACACCACTCGCTCGCGAAGGTCGACCAGCGGGCGTACCCGGTCCGCGAATGGCAGCACCAACGCGAGGCCCGGCTCCAAAGTGCGCAGATAGCGGCCGAAGCGCTCGACCACGGCGGCCCTGGCCTGCGGGATGACCCGTACCGACCGGAGCAGCGACACCACCACAAAAATTACGGCTATGCCGACCAAAAGCAGAAGCAAAAGACCCAGGATAGAGTCCATTACGGTTCCTTCCACACCAAGGCTGTGGCGCCCTGAATTTTCAGGACGTGTACGGTCTCACCGATCTCGATCTGCTGGGTGGCGTCGAAAGGACGTGCTGTCCATTCCTGGCCGGCCACTTTCACCAGTCCGGACTCCGGTCCCACCCGCTGGAGCACCTTAGCGGTCTCCCCCACCAGGGCCGCTGCGCCATGCCGGAGCGTCGGTCCCTGACTGATCTGCCGTTTCGCGATCGGGCGCACCAGCACCAGGGCGAGACCCGCGACCGCCACGAACAGCGCCAGCTGGATCGGCAAACCAGCGCCGAGCGCCGCGCCACCGGCGGCGGCCAGCGCACCGGCCGCGAGCATGATGAAGACGAAGTCGAGCGAGAAAATCTCGACGACTGCCAACCCCGCCGCGAGCACGAGCCAAATCAACCAGGCCATAGTTCATCATCCCACCGCAGGCCCGGCTGTGCTCTTACAAAATGGCTTCAGTCCTCTGTGAGAACAAAGTCGACGAGCCGCTCGACCGCACCGAGCAGTTCCCACTCCAGATCGTTGAAATCGCGTACCGAAGAGCGGACCCGGCGCCACATCTCGTGCACGTCCGAAACGCCCAGCGCGGCGCAGACGCCCTCTTTCCAGTCCTGGCCACGGGGCACCTTCGGCCAGGCCCGGGATGCCCACCGAGGCGGGCTTCACGGCCTCCCAGATGTCCACGTACGGATGGCCGGTGACCAGCACGTACGGGTTGCGCAGCTCGGCCACGATGCGACTTTCCTTGCTGCCGGCCACCAGATGGTCGACCAGTACGCCGAGCCGCCGGCCCTTGCCGGGGCCGAAGTCGGCCACCACCGCGGGCAGGTCGTCGACGCCGTGCAGCGGCTCGACGACCACGCCCTCGACCCGCAGGTCGTCGCCCCAGACCTGCTCGACCAGCTGCGCGTCGTGCACGCCCTCGACATAGATCCGGCCGGCCCGTGCCACCCGGGCCGGCGCGTTCGGCACCGCGACCGATCCGGACGCGGTCCGCCGAGGCTGCGGCGCGGCCACTTCACGTACCGGCCGCTGGAGTGTCACCAGCTTGCCCTCGAGCAGAAAACTCGCTGGCAGCAAGGGGAAAATCCGCTGGTTGCCGCGCCGGTCCTCCAGCACGACCTGGTCCGAGAGGCAGGAGATGACGGCCCCCGCAGAAGCCCGACTCAGCCTCCTCGACGACCAGGTCACGCTCCGCCGGAACCGTCTCGATCCGTCGACGGCGCGGGTCCTTGGGGTCTTTGCCCATAATGTCCGGTCCGTAATCCATGCTGCGCACGGAAATCACGCTAACGATTCTGGTGACGGGAGCGACGCTGACGCGCCGTCATTGCTTACGCTTGATGACGTGAGTCTTCGGTCCGGCCGGATGGTGGCCTGGTTACGGTCGTGGCGCACCGGACTGGTGCCGTACGACGACGTGGTGTCGGCAGTGCTTGGCGAGGACGGCGAGCACGAGGTCGCCGACCTTCCCGGCGCGGCACACGCCGTGCCGCTGCCCTATGCCCTCAAAGAGCTGTCCCGGATCTCGCCGGACAGCATCCGGCTGGTGATGCCGGTGCCCGGTGACCCGCGTGGCCTGCCGGCCTCCTCCGGGCTGGCCCGGGCAGGCCTCGCGGTCGGCGAGGTGGTTCGCTGCCCGGAGTTCGGGCTGATCCCGGAGGTGACCTCGCGCGAGTCGGGGTCCGGGGTGCAGTGGGAGACCGTGGTGTGGCGCTGCCACCCGATCGTTTTCGACCCGCTCAACCCGCTGCCGCTGGTGGACGATTTCTGCACGGTCGGGGAAGCCGAAATGCAGCTCGCCCAAGCCCTCCTGCAGACCACCGACCTGCTGGTCGACCTCGACGTGGCCCGCTGGCGGCCGGAGCTCGCCGACGCCCTTATGGACCTCCGAAAGGCCGGCCGCTCGCATGAGCTGCCGCCGGGCTACTCGCCACGCGCGGAGCGTGTCCTGCATCGGGCCGAACTGGTCGCCGGGATCGTCGATCTGGCCGGCGAGGACGACGGCGGCGCGACCAGCACCCAAGAGGCCAACCTGCGGGCCCAGGCGCTTCGGCCACTCGCCGCCGCCGCCCGGCAGGCACGACTGGCCGCGTACAACTCCCCCATTCGCTGACCGCATCCGGCCAGGTGGGCCTGGTAGTGTCGCTTCCCTTGCGAAAGCACCAAGAACTCGAAGACGGGATGTCAGTGATGGTCGCGTGGCCGAACCATCTGCTGACTCTCACTGAGTGGGACGCGCTGCCTGAGGACACCAGCCGCCATGTCGAGCTGGTTGACGGAATGCTTGTCGTGGCGCCCAAAGCAACCCCGCGACATCAATTCGTCAGACACCAACTGGCCGCAGTGCTGAACAGTCAACTGCCGGTCGAATGGGTGGCGATCCCCGAAGTCGAGGTCATCGTCGACGCGACCCATCCACCCACCGTCCGCGCCCCGGACGTGGTGATCACGTCATCGGAGATTCTTGATACGAATCCGCCTCGACTACCAGCGGACCAGGTCGTCGTCGCCGTCGAGGTCATCTCGTCCGGTTCGCGCTGCGCCGATCGCGTCACCAAATTGGTCGAGTACGCCGAGGCCGGCATCCCCCGGTATTGGCTGTTCGATCTGACCACGCCGTTGTCTGTGCGGACGTACGAGCTGTTCGATCGTGCGTACCAGCTGACCAACGACATGGTCGGCGGTGTATTCAGCACGGACACGCCGGCACCGCTTCGGATTAATGTGACGTCGCTGGGTCGGCGCTGACCGTTTGATAATTTATCGATACAAGATGACGTTTTCGTCATCTTGTATCGGTAAAAACGAGCGAAACGCCGGTTTCAAGGTGCTAAACGTCAATCGTGGTTACCAGTCACCTCTGGTGATCACGACACTGGTGACCACGCCGTAGCCGTCCGGGATGTCGACCTGCTGATCCGGCGCGAAATTGATGACGTAGCAGCCGTTCGGAGTGTTGACCGAGAAGTAGCCGTAGAACGCGCCGCCGTACATGCGATAGGAGACGAAGTCCGTCCCTATCGAGCCGGCCAGCGCATAGCATTTGCTACCACCGGAAAGCACCTGGAAGGTCACCGAAACCTGGTCAGGGGGTGCTTCGTAGATATTCGGGCTGACGTCCTTGGTCGCCACCTGACTGGCATTGATCGGCGCTGCCACCGAGGCCGCCGGAGCCAGCAACAGGGCGAATCCAACAATTGTCGCGGCAACCGCCGCACGTGCGGTAGAACGGAAGACTCGAGTACGCATGATGCGACCCTTCTGTCAGGCGATTTCCCTTATCGCCACAGAGAACGCATCTACGCCGCAGATGTCACACCTGGTCACGGAACTCAGCGGCCAAGTAGCGCCACTGTGCACGATTCGGTGCACGCGTCCGGCCCAGCGCCGAAGGTGCCCAGCGCACGAGGCTCACTCCCGCTCGTACGCTCCAGAACCAACTCCCGGACCATCTCGACAAATCGCCGGTCCACTCCAGGAGTGGCGGCTCGCGCGAAGCCCAGGCCGAGTTTGTACGCGGTGTCCTTGGCCTCGTTGTCCAGGTCCCACAACACCTCAAGGTGGTCGGACACGAAACCGATCGGGCTGATCACCACATCGGTGACGCCGTCCGCGACGATCGCCTGGAGGTGGTCGTTCGTTCACGTCCGGCTCCAGCCATGGCACGTGCGGCGGCCCGCTGCGGCTCTGCCACACGAGATCCCACTGGGCGTTTTGGCGCGGCCTCTTCGGCGACCAGCCGGGCCGCCTCCCGCAACTGCCGCGAATAGAGGTGCCCACCCGGTCCGGCCTGCGCGTCCATCCGGCTGGGGATGCTGTGCGCGGTGAAAACCAGCCGCGCTTTCGCCCGCCGCGCTGGCAAAAGTGACGCGTACGCACCTCGTACGGCGTCCACGTGCGGCTCGATGAAACCGGGGTGATTGAAAAATCGGCGCAGCACCACGGTTTCCGGTCCACCCGGCCCGATCTCGGCATGCGCTTTGGCAAGATCTTCCTTGTATTGCTGGCAACTGGAGTACGAGCAATAGGCCGACGTGACGAAAACCAGCGTCCGGCGAATGCCGTCCTCTCGCATCTGCCGCAGGGTGTCGGCCAGGTAGGGATTCCAGTTTCGATTTCCCCAATAAACCGGCAGTTCCAGACCGTTGGCCGCGAAGTCGGCGCGGATCGCGGCCAGCAACTCGCGGTTCTGCCCGTTGATCGGCGAGACCCCGCCGAAGTGGTGGTAATGCTCGGCCACCGTGGCCAGCCGCTCGTCTGGGACTCCCCGGCCACGGACGACATTCCGTAGGAACGGCATCACGTCGTCCGGCCCTTCCGGGCCACCGAAGGACAGCAACAGCAGCGCGTCGTACGACTCAGTCACCCCACAAGTTTTACACGCAGTAGAAATCGCTCGCGGCCCGCACCGCGATCTGCGATCGTCTTCGGGTGCCCCAACCGATCCTGCGTACCGACCGCCTGCTGCTGGTCCCGCTGACCGACCGGCACCTGGAACTGGAGATCGAGCTCGACTCCGACCCGGAAGTGCTCCGCTACCTCGGCGGCCATCCGCGGTCAAGGGACGAGGTCATCGCGTCCCACCGCCGGCGGATGGCCCTGACGGAGAAGGTGGACGGCCTGGGGTTCTGGATGGCGTTCGTTCGGTGGCTCGACACCGCCGGCCAGCGAGGATGACGGCGAGTTCGTCGGGCTGTTCATGCTGCCGCCGGCGCACGGCCCCGACCAGCCCGATGACCCGACCGTCAGCGATCTGGGCTACCGCCTCGCCCGGCGGTTCTGGCGACAGGGCCTGGCCAGCGAAGCGTCCCTGGTTCTGTTGCAGCACGCCTTCGACACCATCGGGCAAAACCGGGTAATCGCCCAGACCATGGCCACCAACGCTGGGGCCCGTGGCGTGATGGAACGCATCGGAATGCGCTATGTGCGTACGTATTTCCCTGACTGGGACGAGCCCCTGCCCGGCGCGGACCACGGTGAGGTCGAGTACGAAATGACCCGCCAGATGTGGCACGCCCGCTGACGGCCAAGCGGCCGCAATGCCTCATCGCGTGCGTCTGGCCAGGATCTACCGACTCGGGTCGGTCTCCAACATCCTGGGGAAGGCAGCCGAACTTGTACGCGCGATGCTCGACGATGGATAACGCCGCACCCTCAGATGTCGAGGAGGTGCAGGAGGTCGCTCGCTAGGTCTGGCGTGCTGGCGGCGATGAATTTTTGGCGCCGATCCATGGCGGCGGCAACGTCTCCAGGCGACTCGAGACGATAATTAAGCGGGATCGCCTGGCCCGTCAGATCGATGACGACCCCTCCAGCGGCGTGCAATATATAGTGACCTGGATAGAGATCCCAGACGGCGAACCCTTTCGCGAATTCGATCGTAGCGTCCGTGAATCCGGCTGCGACGTGGCAGAGACTGATGGAACCGAAGTCAACACCAATGCGTCCACGACTCTTACCGTCGCCTGACGTCTCGCTTAGCCTTTCCATAAGGCGGCGCTGCGTCGCCAGTGGCAAAAACCTTTCCAAAGGTCGCATGAGATAGTTGGTCACTAGTGCTGAGGGCACGTCTAATAGCGGATGGACATTCATTGGAATGGGGTCCATTCCAGCCATGACTATACATGCGTGATCTTCCCCGCCCTACATCTCGAGCGGCTACGTACAATTGAACGTGATGGAAAATGTCACCAACAACCGCAACTAACGGCCTGGCAAGTTTTCGCGAGTACACCATTATGTGCGTGTATCCTTGCAGTGCGCGAACCGCAAGTTCGCTCGTGTCAAGCGGATCAATTAAGACCAACAGATCTGGATCCGGATTGCTGCCGACGACCTCCGGGTCGGCCTCCTCCGATGCATAGATAAACTCGGGCAGCCGTTCCTCGAGCATGCTTCGATAGAGTTTATGCAACCGAATATCGAACTCCGACAGAAAATTATCGTCGTGCCGCAGGTTGTCTTTCTCGCCGTGTTTGCCCGTGACTGCGGACTCGATCAGCCGAGGCCGGATATCTGCGATGATTGCCTTGACTATGTCTACGACGCTATTGGCAAGCTCGGGTAACGTGAAGTCGCTCATGCCTATTCCTTCCCCTCGTTTCGCGAGGGCACCTTCGACCGACGAATGGGGAAGGTCGCGCGAGAGATCGGGACCACGACACCCGAGTTCGCCGCAGCCAATGGGCACGGTTCTCCCGTTCAATTCTGGGCTTTTTTTGGTTCCTGATATAGAAGGCCCTTTGGTCGAACGACCTCGGGTGGACCGGGGCCAGGACGGCTACTTCGGCGGCTCCGCGCCGACGGCGTGGAAGCCGCCGTCGACGTGCACGATCTCGCCGGTGGTGGCCGGGAACCAGTCGGACAGCAGCGCCACGATCGCCTTACCAGCCGGCTCGGTGTCGGTGAGGCTCCAGCCCAGCGGGGCGCCGGTCTCCCAGAGGGTCTCGAACTGCTCCGAACCCGGGATCGACCGCATCGCCATGGTACGAAGCGGGCCAGCGGCGACCAGGTTCACCCGTACGCCCCGAGGCCCGAGATCGCGAGCCAAATAGCGGTTCGTCGACTCAAGGGCGGCCTTCGACACGCCCATCCAGCCGTACACCGGCCAGGCCTTGGTAGCGTCGAAGTCCAGCCCCACCACGGCGGCTTTCTCGCCGAACAGCGGCAGGCAGGCGCGGGTCACGGCGGCGTACGACCAGGCCGAAATCTGCACGGCCGGGCCAACATCGGCCCACGGCACGTCAACGAAGCCATCGCCCATGGCGTTCTGCGGGGCGAAAGCCACGGAGTGTACGACGCCGTCGAGGCCGTCGACATGCTCACGCAGGCGCCCTTCCAGCGCCGCGTAGTCCTCGTCGCTCGTCACGTCCAACTCGATCACCGGCGCCTCGGTGGGCAGCCGCCTGGCGATCCGGCGGGTGATGTTCAGCGCCCGACCGAAGCTGGAAAGCACCACCTGGGCGCCCTCCTGCTGGGCGATCCGGGCCGCCGCGAAAGCGATCGACGCCTCCGTCAGCACACCGGTCACGAGCAGCCGCTTGCCTTCGAGCAACCCCGTCACGGGCCACACCTTTCGTTGTCAGTGAAGAAGAGTTAGTGACCCATACCGAGGCCGCCGTCGACCGGGATGACCGCGCCGGTGACGTAGTTCGCCGAGTCGGAGGCGAGCCAGGTGACCACCTCGGCGACCTCGGCGGCGCTCGCCATCCGGCCAAGCGGGATCTGCTCGAGAATGGCTTTCTTGCGGTCGTCGCCGAGCACCGCGGTCATGTCGGTCTCGATGAACCCGGGCGCGATCACGTTCGCGGTGATGTTCCGGCTGCCCAGCTCGCGAGCCAGCGATCGGGCCAGCCCGACCAGCCCGGCCTTGGAAGCGGCGTAGTTCGCCTGCCCAGGTCCACCCGTCAGACCAACGACCGAGCCGATGAACAGCAGCCGGCCCCAGCGCTTGCGCAGCATCTTCGAGGTCGCCCGCTTGGCTACCCGGTAGGCACCGGTGAGGTTCGCGTCCAGCACCGAGCTGAACTGGTCCTCGCTCATCCGCAGCAGCAGCGTGTCCGCGGTGATGCCGGCGTTGGACACCAGCACCTCGACCGGCCCGAACTTCTCCTCGACCTCGGTGAAGGCCGCGTCGACCGAAGCCGCGTCGGTCACGTCGCACTGGACGCCGAACAGGCCGTCGGGCGCGCCGCTGCCGCGGTGCGTCACCGCGACCTGGTCGCCGCGCTCCGCGAACGCCCGCGCGATCGCGAGTCCGATGCCTCGGTTGCCTCCGGTGACAAGGACGGTCCGGCTCAATGCGCCTCCACTCGTACGTACATCCCAGCTCAGTCCACCTGCCAGGCTATCCGTACGCCCCGCGCCCCATGGTCAGGGGATTTACAAACCTGCGCCGTCCACCTTGTCGATCCGCCCCTTGTCCCCTCGCCGACTCCGTGCGGTTAGGGCAGACGCTGCGTCCAGATGAGGGACATGACGGCGCCGGCGAAGCCAAAGAGCAGGGCAATGCCGACGAACCACTGGGTGATCTCGCGGGACTCGGTGCGGTAGCCAATCGAGCTGCCCAGGTCGTTGTAGACCTTCTTCAGAGCGTCCGCACTGACCGCGTCGTAATACTGGCCGCCGGTGTCGGTGGCCAGCTTGTGCAGCGCGTCCTGATCAACTGGTACGGGCACCTGACGGCCAGACAGCTCGACAGTGCCTTCCTGGGTGCCGAACGCGATCGTCGACACCGGCACCTTGGCCTTCTTGGCGGCCGCGGCCGCCTGGTCGTTCGGCCGGCCGAAGGTGGTGTAGCCGTCCGAGAGCAGCACGATCCGGGCCGGTGGCGGGCCTTGCGCGCCGTCAGCCGGCACGCTCGCGATCGCGTCCAGCGAAGTGAAAACGGCCTCACCGATCGCGGTCGACTCCTGCAACTGCAGAGCGTCGATGCCGGCCATGATCTGCTGATGGTCCTTGGTGGGCGACACCTTCACCGAAGCCGCCTTCGCGAAGGACACCAGGCCGACGTTGTACGTGTCCGGCAGCTCATTGACGAACAGCTTCGCGGCCGCCTTCGAGGCGTCGATGCGGTTCGGCGTCACGTCGGTGGCCTGCATCGACAGCGACACGTCCAGCGCGAGGATGATCGTCGCCCGCTCCAGCGGGCACCCTTACGTCCGCGGACGGTTTCGCCATCCCGGTCGAGAGCACCAGCATGCACAGCAGGAACGCGGTCGCGGCGAGGTGCCGGCGCCAACCCGGCGCCTTCGGGGCGATCCGGGCCAGCATCGAGACGTTGCTGAAGCGGACCGCATACGTCTTGCGGCGCAGTTGCATCCACACGTACCCGCCGACGAGCGCCAACACGGCGAGCACCAGCAACAGCCACCACGGGCTGAGAAAACGGATCATCGAGTCATTCCACGGGTCTGGCCGCGACGCTGCGCGGCGACGAAGCGGACGATGTCGACCAGCCAGTCGGAGTCGGTACGCAGCCGCAGGTGCCCGGCCCCCGCCCGGCGGATGGCCGCCGCGATGGCCGCACGCTGCGAAAGTGCCGCTGCAGCGTACTTCTCCCGAAAACGCTTGTCACCGGTGTGGACCTCATGGGTACGCCCGGTTTCGGTGTCGATAACGGTCAGCACGCCCACGTCCGGCAGCTCCAGTTCGCGCGGGTCGACGACCTCGATGGCCAACACGTTGTGCCGGACCGCGAGCTTGCGCAGCGGTCGCTCCCAGCTCGGCTCGGTGGCCGGGTCGACCGCGTCCGGGGTGAGGAAGTCACTGATCACCACGGCCTGGCCGCGCCGTCGCGGCGGCCGGTTGAGCATGTCGACGGCGCCGGCGAGGTCGGTCGGCTCCCCCGGCTTGGCCCGCGGCGCCTGGGCGATCCGCCGCAGGAGGCCCTGCGCGGCCTGCCGTCCCGGCCGGGCCGGCAGTCTTACGGACCCTTCGCCGTTGACGACCACCGCCCCCAGCCGGTTGCCGCCTCGTACGGACAGGTGCGCGATGGCCGCCGCGCCGGCGATGGCGAGGTCACGCTTTTCGCAGCGTGCGGTGCCAAAGTCCAGGCTCGCGGACAGGTCGACGCAGAGCCAGGTCTCCAGCTCGCGGTCGGCGATGGTCTGCCGGACGTGCGGCACGGTCGTACGAGCGGTGACCGCCCAGTCCATCCGGCGCACGTCGTCGCCTGGCCGGTATTCCCGGGACTCGCCGTTCTCGCTGCCGGGACCGGGCAACAGGCCCAGGTAGTCGCCCTGCAGCAGGCCATCCAGCTTGCGGGTGACCATCAGCTGCAGTCGGCGCAGCACCACCTCGGCGCGGTCGTCGTCCAGCCGCGGCGGGCCACCGCCAATCGCGTCCTGTGGGCGGCTTCCGGGTCGCGCCGAAGGCACCGCGGGCGGGTCGGCCCGACCAGCGCCGACCGAGCGCAGTCGTCTCACGCCGGCCGCTCGGTGTCCGCTGCCCAACCGCCGTCAGCGGTCTTGTTCAGCGAAGTGGTGGGCTGGCCGGAGGTCGGCCGGGCATGCGCGCGCGCGCCGGGCGCTGGCGGCACCGGCGGCGGCCCGCCCAGGGTCGGCTGTGCCCCGGCCGCTGCGGCAGTGCCGGCTGACCTGGCAGGGCCGGCTGACCTGGCAGGGCCGACACCGGCACCGGCCGGCGCGGAGCGGCGCTCTGTCGGGGGGCCACCGTCGGCAGCGGCACACTGGCCATCACTCGCTCGACGACGTACTCAGCGGGCACGCCGTCGGCGAGCGCGTCGTACGACATCACCAGCCGGTGCCGGAGGATGTCCGGCGCCACGTCCTGCAGGTCCTGCGGCAGCGCGTAGTCCCGTCCTCGCATCAGGGCCAGCGCGCGGGTCGCCGCGACCAGGCCGAGCGAGGCGCGCGGGCTCGCGCCGTACGAGATGAGGTTCGCGATCTCGGACAGGCCGTGCTCGGCCGGCGCCCGGGTCGCGAGGACCAGCCGGACGGCGTAGTCCACCAACGCGTTATGCACGAAGACCTCGTCGGCGGCGGCCTGCAGGCGCAGCAAGGACTCCGGGTCGATGATCTGTTTGGGCTGCGGCGGCCGGACGCCCATCCGGTAGACGATCTCCCGCTCCTCGATGTCGGTCGGGTAGCCGACCACGATCTTCATCAGGAACCGGTCAGCGCTGAGCCTCGGGCAGCGGGTAGACGCCCTCCTGCTCGATCGGGTTCTGGGTGGCCAGCGTCAGGAACGGGGTCGGCAGCTTGTGCGTCTTGCCGCCGATCGAGACCTGCTTCTCGGCCATCACCTCCAGCAGCGCCGACTGCACCTTGGCGGGCGCCCGGTTGATCTCGTCGGCGAGCAGGAAGTTCGCGAACACCGGTCCGAGCTCGACGTCGAACGCCTCGCTGGACGCCTTGTAGATGCGCGTACCGAGAATGTCGGCGGGCACCAGGTCGGGGGTGAACTGGATGCGGGTGAAGGTGCCGCCGACGACCCGGGCCAGGGTCTCCACAGCGAGCGTCTTGGCGACTCCAGGGACGCCCTCGAGCAGGCAGTGTCCCCGGGAGAGCAGGCAGACCAGCATCCGCTCGACCATCCGGTCCTGCCCGACGATGACCTTCTTGATCTCGAAGAGCACCCGCTCGAGCTCGGTCGCGTCCTGCGCTGGGGTGTGCTGCTCAGTCACCGTCGGCCCTCCAGAAAGAAGTGTCTCGCCCCGATCGTGCATGTGGCGTCAAGCCTGACACGTTTGGCTGGGAGCGGCCGGCGTCGGGGTGGGTCCTTTGGGGCCTCCTGTCTGAATATCAGACCAGCCGCCGGCTCGTACGGTCGACTGTGAACAGACGACACTGTGACAATCGGAATCCGATGGGGCCGATACCGGGCCGCTGACCTGCCCAAATCCCCCGGGACATGACATTCGGGCCCCGGCCAGAAGACCGGAGCCCGAACGCGATGGGTCGTGGCTGTTAACCGAGTTCTTAGAGGAGTCTTACCGCGCCGAAGTAGCCGCCCCAGTACATGGTCCGCCGGTGCACCGGGATGCCGAAGTCGGCGGCCTCGATGATCCTGCCGTTGCCGGCCCAGATCGCCACGTGGTGAATGGTCGTCCAGCTCGATCCGTACGACCAGAAGACCAGGTCGCCGGGCTGCAGCTGGCTCCGCGAGATCGGGGTGCCGAGGCTGTACTGCAGTGCAGGTGCGCGGAGTGCGGCAGGTAGATGCCGACCTTCGCGTACGCCCAGAGGGAGAGGCCCGAGCAGTCGAACCCGACCCGCGGGCTCGCCGCGGCCCACACGTACGGCATGCCGAGCTGGCTCATCGCCGCCGAGACGATGGTGCCGCGAGCGCCGCCGATGTTGCCCGAGTAGCCGCCACCGCCACCGCCACCGCCTCCACCGCGAGACGGCGGGCTGTCGTTGTCCGCCGCTGCCGCAGCAGCTGCTGCGCGCGGCGGCAGCGCGCGCGTTAGCCGCCGCACGGGCCTGATTGAGCAGGCCGGCCGTACGCTGGGCGGCCACCAGCTGTTGGTTGAGGGTGGCCTGTTGGGCCTGGATGGCGGCCTGCTGGTGCTGGCGCTGACCGATGGCGGCGATGGCAGCCGCCTTGGCCGCGGCGGCCTTGCTGGCGGCCGCCTGGCTGGCCCGCAGCGCGACGGTGGCCGCGTTGGCGGACTCCTGCTGCCGGCCCTGGGCCTGCTGCATCTTCGCCAGCGCGCTGGACTGGTCGCCGCTGACGATGTTGAGGACCGCCAGCTCGTGCCCGTAGGTGGCCGGGTTTCCACCGGTCATCAGCAGCGCCGCGGTGTCCGTACCGCCGGTCATGTAGGTCGCCGCCACCAGATGGTCGATCTGGGTGCGCTGCGCGGCGACCACCGCCTGGGCAGCCTTCAGGGCCGCCGCGGCCGTCGTGTACGCCTTCTGGGCGACGCCTTGCTCATAGACAGCGGTGTCGTACGCCTCAATCGCGGCCTCGGTCTGCACCTGCGCTGCCGCGAGCGCCGACTGGGCGGCTGCCAGCTTGCCGTTGATCACCCCGACCTGGGCGGACGCGGCCGCGACCTGCTGTCTGCTGGCGTCGAGCTGCTGGTTGGTCGGGTTCGGCGGGGTGGGGGCGGCTGACGCCACCGAGGGAAGCAACCCGCTGAAGAGTCCGAGGAGAGAGACCCCAAGTGCCACAACCAGCACTCGTCTACTGTTCTCTCGCATAGACACCTCCTGTCACAGTGGTTGACAGGAGACCACATATCCGACCAAAGAGACAATCTAAGTCCCATATTCGACACAATGTCCGATTTTTTTCTCGCGCGTGTCGGCGCGTGTCGACCTCCGACGGTGTGGTAAAAGCTGCGCCATATCTTCGCAAAACAGGCGTTTCATGATGTTCCGCTGAACGGATTCCAGCAGGTCGGCCAGCACCCGACGGGTCGCCTGGCAACTGTCGGACAACTAAGTAGGCTGTGGCCTCATGGGTCCGTACGTCGGCTTGTCCGGCCAGCAGAGCATCGTCGTCTCCGACGACGACAGCGCGCTGACCACCGGCTCCGGCGACGTGCCCACCCTGGCCACTCCCCGTGTGGTCGCGCTGGCCGAAGCGGCCGCGATCGCCGCCCTCGACGGCCATCTCGAAGAAGGCCAGACCTCGGTCGGGACACAGGTGTCGCTGCGGCATCGGGCCCCGTCGCCGGTCGGCCGGCGGGTCGAGGCGATCGCCGCACTGACCGAGGTCGACGGCCGTACGCTCCGCTTCAACGTCACCGTCCGGGACGGTGACCGCACCGTCGCCGAGGGCCTCATCGAGCGCGTCATCGTCGATCGCGACTGGTTTCTTCGGCGAGCCTGAGACACTGCCTTCCATGCTGGAAGAGATCGCTGAGCGCCTCTACGTCTGGCGCGAACCCGTGCTGGACGTCAATGCCACCGTCGTCGTCGGCGACACCGCCGCGCTGGTGATCGACACGCTCTCCAGCCCCGCCCAGGCCACCCGGCTCGCCTCTGCCGTACGGGAAACCACCACCGCGCCCCTGCAGCTGGTCAACACGCACTTCCACTTCGACCACTGGTACGGCAACGAGGTCTTCGCCGCCGACCACATCTGGGCCCACCGGCGCTGGGACATCACCGCCCAACCGGTCGCCGCGGCCATCAGCGACTACGGCCACGCCGGCGCTGGCTTCGCCGACGAACCGCGCCGGCGTGGAGCCCATCCCGCCCACCGACGCCGTCCCCACCGAACGCACCCTCGACCTGGGCGGCCGCGAAGTCACCCTCGCCTACCTTGGCCGCGGCCACACCGACCACGATCTCGTCGCCCTTAT
Source organism: Fodinicola feengrottensis (assembly GCF_010993775.1). Classification (GTDB taxonomy): domain Bacteria; phylum Actinomycetota; class Actinomycetes; order Mycobacteriales; family HKI-0501; genus Fodinicola; species Fodinicola feengrottensis. Next base: position 113,648 of record NZ_WOTO01000017.1, read on the forward strand.
CCCGGACGCCCACGTCGCTGTCTGCGGCGACCTCCTGGAACAGGGCGCCCCGCCCTCCTTCGGCGACGCCTGGCCGCTGGAATGGCCCGCCACTCTGGCCGCCCTCGGCAGCCGTCTTTCCGGCTCCTGGCAGCTCATTCCCGGCCACGGCGCCGTCGTCGACCTCTCCTTCCTGCACCGCCAACACTCCGAGCTAGCCGCCCTCGAGTGGCTATGTCGCGAGGGCTACGGGGACGATCGGAGTCCTGCCGAACTCGCGGCGCGATCGCCTTTCAATGCCGACCATTCCTTGGTCGCCATCCGCCGCGCCTATGCCGCCCTCGACGGACGGCTGCCGTAGGACTGCCAGCTTGACCTCGATCTTGCGTCTCGACTGTCGGACCTACCCCGTCACGGCCTCGAAGTTGTTGATCTTGCTTAGTTGGTCTACCCAAAAAGAACATTTCAGACCGATGTCCGTTTTTTAGGTAGACCAACTATGCAAGATCAACAACGAATGTCACGTTGCTTGATGAGGTATTAGCTGGCCAACCGGGAGACGGCCCGCTCCGGACGCGGGTCGATGCTGCCGTCCACGTAGATCGCGTGCCAGACACAGAACGCCAGCACGGTCCAGATCTTCCGGCTGTAGTCGGCGTCGCCGCGCTTGTGCGCCTCCAGCAACCGCAGCACGTACGGAAGGTCCAGCAACTCGCCGGCAGCCGACGTGGAAAGGATGTCGGCGGCCCAGTCGTACATCAGCGTCTTCAGCCAGACCCGGGTCGGGACCGGGAAACCGAGCTTCTTGCGGTTCACGATCTGCGGAGGCACGACGCCGTCCAGGGCCTTGCGCAGCGCGTACTTTCGGATGCCCTCGTCGGTGACCTTCAGCTCGCGCGCGGAATCGTGGCGGCCACGTCGAAAACGCCGGTGTCCAGGAACGGCACTCGCAACTCCAGCGAGTGCGCCATGGACATCCGGTCGGCCTTGACCAGGATGTCGCCGCGCAGCCAGGTGTAAAGGTCGATGTACTGCATCCGGGTGCTGTCGTCCCAGCCTGCGGAGTCCTCGTAGTGCTTCGCCGTCACCTGCGTGTACGAGACGGACGGGTCATATGTCTTCATGAGCTTGGATTTCTCCCGCTCGGTGAAGATCCGCGCGTTGCCGTAATAACGTTCCTCGATCGGCGTGGTGCCGCGCTCAAGATACGACTTTCCCCGTACGCCCTCGGGAATCACCTTCGACAGCGCGTTCAGGCCGCGCTGCAGCGGGCCAGGCAGCGCCTGCAGATGGCGCAGCGACAGCGGCTCGCGATAAATCCCGTAGCCGCCGAAGAACTCGTCAGCACCTTCGCCGGAAAGCACCACCGTGACGTGCTCAGCGGCCTTTTTCGCGACGAAGTAAAGCGGAACCAGCGCCGGATCGGCGACCGGATCGTCCAAATGCCAGATCATCCGCGGAAACTGGCTCATCATGTCGTCCGCGGTGACATACGCCGGGATCGACTTGACACCGAGATAGCGGGCAGACTCCTGCGCGACCTCAATCTCCGAATAACCCTCGACGTCATAACCGGCCGTGAAAGTCAGGATGTCCGGCTTGTGCTCACGGGCCAACGCCACGATCGCGGTGGAGTCGATGCCGGAGGACAGGAACGCGCCGACCGGCACGTCCGAGCGCAGGTGCAGCGCGACCGACTCTCGCAGGGCGTCCTGGATCTTGCCGAAAAGCTTGTCAGGCTCGGAAACCGGCGCCGGCCGGAATCTCGGCCGGTAGTAGTAGCGACGGATCGACAGACCGTCTTTTTGCGACCAACTAAACGATTCCCCGCACTCCAGGCGCTTGATGTCCTGGTGCATCGTCGCTGGCTCCGGCACATACTGCAACGTCAGGTAATGCGACAAGGAGGCGGCGTCGATGCCCGCGTCGCCGGCCTTGGCGGCGGCGGAGAACGGCATCAGCGCCTTCTTTTCGCTGGCCACGTACAAACCGTCTTCGGTCTCCAGGTAGAACAGTGGCTTGATGCCGAAGAAGTCACGGGCGCCGAACGCGACCTTCTCCTGCCGATCCCACAGGATAAACGCGAACATGCCGCGCAACCGGGAAATGCCCTGCGGGCCCCAGTAGTGATAGGCGGCGGCGACCGTCTCCATGTCGCCGTTGGTGGCGAACTGGGCACCGTGCTCGCGGGTCAGCTCCTCGCGCAGCTCAAGGTAGTTGTAGATCTCGCCGTTCGAGGTCAGCGCATACCGGCCGTCGAGGTATTCCAACGGCTGGTGACTGTCCCCCACGTCGATGATCGACAGCCGCTTGAACGCGAGCACCACGTCGTCGCCGGAGAGCACCACGCCGGTCTCGTCCGGGCCGCGATGGTGCAGACTTTCCAACGCCTGCGCGATCGAGTCCTGATGACTGACCGCAGCCGAAGACGAGCTGATGAAGGTAAGCAGGCCGCACATTCGACCATCCTCGCACGGGCTCCGGACCGCCCCGACGGGCCGGGGCGCCGCGAAAGGGCGTACGTCACTGCGCTATTCGGTACGCCCGCTGGCGCTGGTGGCGACGGCCAGTACGACCAAAGCCACCCCGACCAGCTCCGGCGGCGACGGGATCTGCCGCAGGACGAGTACGCCGACCACCGCGGCGGTCGCCGGCAGCATCGACTGCAACAGCGCGAACCGTGCTCGCCCCACCCGGCGAAAGACGATCTGGTCGAGCGCGTACGGAACAGCTGTGGACAGCAGCCCGACACAGGCGCACGCGGCCAGCAGCCACCCGTCCTGGATCGCCGGCAGCGCGCCGGCAGCGAGCAGTGGTGCCATCGCGACCGCACCGGCCAGCAGCCCGACAGCCAACCCGTCGACGCCGTCCCCAGCGGCCGCGACCCGCGAGCCGAGCACGATGTAGCCGGCCCACATCGTGCCCGCGCCCAGCGCGAACACCACCCCGAGGGCGCTGCCCGCCCAGCTCACGTCGGCCAGCAGCAGCACCCCCCGACGATGGCCAGCACGACAGCGCCGGCGTCCCGCCACCGGCGGGCACCCACCGCGGCGACCACCAGCGCGCCCGCTGAACTCGATGGCGACCGCGGTGCCCAGCGGCAGCCGGTCGATGGCCAGGTAGAAGAGGACGTTCATGGACGCCAGCGCGAGCCCGAAGCCGACCGCCAACGCCCACCGCCGGGCCGGCCAGCGCAGCCGCCATGGCCGCCGCCAGGCCGTCAGGATGAGCGCCGCGACCGTCAGGCGGGCCCAGGCCACCGACGGTGCCGGGATCACCGCGAAGAGCGTGACCGCGATCGCCGTGCCGACGTACTGACTGAAGGCCCCGATCAGGAAGAGTCCGGAGCCAGGGATCCGCTGTCCGGCCCGGGCCAACCCATCGACCGCGCGCCGGGCCGGGCTGAGGTCAAGGGCGGTGTCCGGCCGGATCGGTTCATCAGCCGTCGCCCACGCCATGTGCCCAGCGTACGGACGAGATGTGCGGCCGAGCGCCGGCTGAGGTGGACATCATGGCCGATATGCGTACCGTGCAAGTCCTGTCGGCGGCCCCGCAGAAGCGATAGAAAGACAGCATGGCCAGCGCTCACCGGTGCGTGCGGTGAGCGGCATCTCCGCCACCGAACGTGCCGTCCAGGGCTTCCGCGCACTCGTACGCCCGGAGGTCTGGTCGGCGTTGGTGCAGGCCGGCGCACATCGGGAGTACGAGCCGGGACAGCGGCTGTTCAGCCAGGGCGACCAGTCTGGCTGGCTGTTGGTGCTGGTCGCCGGTCGGGTGAAGGTGTCCTACGCCGAGCGGGCCGGCGATGAACTGCTGTTGGCCGTACGCGGACCCGGTGACCTGATCGGCGAATTCTCCGGACGGGATGACGCGCCCCGCTCAGCCACCATTCAGACGCTCGAGAGCACTGCGTCGCGTACGCGCTGCCGCAGGACCGCTTCGCGGACTTCCTGCGTACTCACCGGATCTACCGTGAGCTGGACCGCTACCTGATGGCCAAGGTCCGGCAGAGCGCCGCGCACACCTGGCGGCTGGCCCACCAGCCGACCGCCGCCCGGCTGGCTTCACTGCTCTTGGAGGTGCTGGCCAGCGCAGGTCCGGAGCACCCGTCGCCAGCCCGGATTCCGATGTCCCAGGCCGAACTCGCGGTGGCGCTGGGGCTGGCCCGCAGCTCGGTGGCGTCCACGCTGGCGCGTTGGCGCCGGGAGGGGGTGGTGGAAACCGGGCGAGCGCACATAGTGCTTCTTGACGTCGAGGCAATCGAGCGAGAGGCTGCGCGCGTCTGAGTCGACACGCCGTCTGAACCGACCAAGAAACTCTCACCCGTTGTGTCTACTTCTGGACAGAACGTGGCCGCCCAGGCCCCGACGATGGTCGGGTAGCTCTTCCCCGCCCGGTCAGGAGACCCCGATGCAACCGCAGAGCGCCCCTGAACCCCGCAGCGTCCGCCTCCGCCAGTGGTGGGAGCGGATCTCCGGGACGCCGCCGGAGCACCGTACGCCCGCGCCGGCGCCCCAGGTGGCCGTCCCGCACGCGGCCGCTTACCACCAGATCGAGGCGGCCGCGGACGAGTGGGAAATGATCGCGCCCAGCGCCGAGTCACCGTTCACCTTCCAGATCGAGCTGCTGATCTGGAACGCTCGCCAGCAGCAGTCGTCCGTGCAGCGAGCCGGCAACGCGCTGTGGATCGCCCGCGGCGGCATCGCCGACCGGGTCAAGGCGATCGCCGCGAAGGCGTCCCTGCTGGAAACCGCAGAGCTGCGCGCCAAACTCAGCAAGGACCTCAGCCAGGCCCGCCCAGTCGAACAAAGCGGCGTCGCCGCCTGGGCCGAATGCACCGGCGTCCTGGTCGCCGACGAGGACCGCAAGGCCGCCCAAGGCCGCCGCGACGCAGAGCGCAGCCTGGCAGCGTACGTGGCAGTGGGACGACGAACGCGCCGCCATCAACTACCTCTCCGACCTGCTCAGCGACCCCGTACACGCCACCGCCTGGTGGTTCAACGGCGAACGCGACAAAGTCGACAAAATGGTGGAAGTGGCCGAACACTTCTGCCAGCTACGGGACGTACTCGCCCGCAAACCCCAGCCCACCGGCTACGCCCCCGAACAACGCCAACCCGCCGTCTCGGCCGAACCCGGCGACAGCTTGGCCCAAATCGTCGCGGACTTCGACCACCAGGACCTCGACCCCACCGCCCGCGAACAGGTCAGCCGGCAACTTTTCCAGCTTTTCCGCAGCCATAACCGCCCTGATCTCGCTGACCGAATTCGCGCCCAGGAACCCCGAAAGTTGGAGGCTGGGTAATTCAGTCCCACCGGCAACAGGTCCGTTGTTGAGTGCGGGATAAAGTCCCGCACTCGACGAAAATCCTTTAAGGGTTTCGAACCCAACCCCCACCCCCAACCGCAGTCCATGCCGCAAAATCAGCGAATGACTGGATTGAGGGCGTCTCTGAAGTCGAGCACTGTTCGTACTCCCCCTTCGGGCCACCACAGCTCCAAGTAGCCGCTGTGCCCGGAGGAACTCAGATACGGGCCTTGGGCCAGCGGCGCGCTGCCGAAGTCGCCCAGCTGCTGACCATCGGCCCACGTCACCAACTGCTCGTTGTTCGTGCCGCCGGGCGACACCAGCCGGAAGGTGTAGTAGTGGCCGTCCGGGGTGCCGAATGTGTATTGCGCGTGCGGGTCGAGTTGGGCCGGCATACCGGGGTTCCGGTCGAGCGTGTGCGTACGGAAGTCAGCGAAACTCATGCTTGAAGCCTCGACAGCGTCGAAGAAGCCGACAGTTCCATACTCCGGGTTCGTGGTCGGCGCGGAGCCGTGGACGACCACGTAGAAGCCGAGATTGCCGCAGGCGGGCGTGTTGAGGTTGAGGAACTGCCACACTCCGCTGGTCGAGACTTCGGCGCAGTTCCACCACACTTGCGGCACCTGCAGTTGCAGTCCACAGGCGAACCCGCCGTAAACGCAGGTGTTCACCTTGTCGCGGCCCTCGGGCGATCGGCCGCTGTAGCCGTCAAAGCGAATGAACTGGTCGCGGGTCAGATAGACGGACGGATGGTTACCGCTGGGCATCAAAGTCGTCGACTGCGGCACGCCATAGTTCTCGTTGGTGCCGATCCGGTCGTACCACTCGTCCCGACCGTAGCCGCTGGGCAGCCACACTCCCCCTGCGGTCAGCAGGAAAGACGGCGAACTGGAGTAGATTTCGATGCCAGGAGCGGCATCCTCGCCGGCGTAGCTCAGTTGTGGCCGATAGCCACCAAAGAACGTCTCCTGGTACGGCCCGGTCGCCTTGTTCATCGCGCGATAGACAGCCGCCGGCGGCGGGAGGTAAGACGACAGCCCGACGATCACCGCCTCGTTGGTGAACCAGTCCGGGATGGTGTTGCCGAGATTGCCGGCGAGTCCCGTCCACATCAGGAAGAACGCCGTCTGCGGATCGGACTGGTTCCCGTAGTACCACTGGTTGACCGCGTCCGTACGGCTGGTGAGCCGGCGGAACGGCCCGGCCCGCCGGAGCTGGTTGCTGGACACCGCGAACTTCGTGGTGGTGTAGTCCAGAACGATCCGGGCACCGGTGCGTACGGACGGATCCCTGGCGTAGTCAAAGAGGTTCAGCAGCGCGTCCATCGAATAGCGCTGGTACGGGCGCGCGTTGTATTCCAGGAAATCGAACTTGGCGAAGTTCTGCAGCTGACCCAAAAGATAGGCGCGCATCCCGTTGGCGTTGTTGTCGTACGCCGCGTTGCCGGTCGCGTCGTACAGCTTCTGATTCGACAGATAGCGCGCACTTTCGATCAGCAGCCGGTGGTTTTCCGACTCAGGAAGATCGATGTAACCGCAGACCGGCGTTTTTTCTCGTCGTCGACCGAATGTGCCCCGTTCTCGGTCAGCACGTTCAGAATGTGGGTACGAGTGTTGGCGTACAACAGATCCCAGTATTTGTAGATGACGACCATCAAACCCTTGAGGAAGGTGTCATAGTCGCCGTCTCGCGAGCAGATCGCCGAACTGAACGACGATCCGGTCGGATGGGCGCCGGTGCCCATCAGCGACTGGTTGACCAGCTGAACGCTCGGCAGCTGGCCTCGACAGTGATAGCCGGTGCCGTAGCGGCGAGCCATCTCCAGCTGCGCGGCCATCTCGACGCCTTCGTTCTCGCCGGCGTGCGCTCCACCCGGGTTCAACAGCCGCGTGCAGGCCAAGTGCTCGACGGCGGCGGCCCGACGCTGGTCAAGGCCGTCGAAGGCGTGCGCCGGATCGGTCGCGGCGGAGATGCCGAACGAACCTGGCGGCGCCGTGTACGTACCAGCCGGCGGAGTCCAGCCCTGCCGGCACGTCGACGAGCCGATGACGTGCGAGTCGCAGCCCTCGACCACCACCGTCGACCAGCCCTGCGCCGAGTCAAAACTGAAGCTGCCGTACCCGCGCGGCCCGTTGTTGATGTCCGTCTGACCCACGTTGGAGCCATTCACATCCCAGCGGACGATGAAAAAATCGTAGCCGAACGGATCCGTCGGACCCCAGTCGACGAAGACCCGGGTGCCAATCGACCAGGTCGCGACGATCATGTTGCCGCCCTGGTCGGGCGACCAGACGATCTGGCCGTACTGGAACGTCTGGGTCCGGCCATTGCGACCCGGCGTGTCGTGTTCGGCCTCGGTGGCGCAGCCCAGCGGGCTCCCCTCGCCGCCGAGCGCGTACCACTTGTTGCCGATTAAGCCGTACGGCGTGATGCCACAGGACGCCGAGGCACTGGAGGCGGTGACGGACAGCAGTGTGCCGCCGCGAGGACAAGAACCAGGAACGCGCGCATGAGCTTGAACATCGTTCTCGCCACCCTTGTCGACGTTTGTGTCGATACGCGATCGCAGCTCATGGTCGGGCAGCCAAGGCGCTGGCGGAAGGGGTCAGCGGCCCGTCCGAGCCGGGAAAAATTCCCGGTACGCGGCGTACCCGGTATTTCTGGCCCGGCGCTGTCGACTTCTCTCCGGCCGTACGCCCAACTCTCGCGATAACGTTGCTCTTATGACCGACGAGCCGACAGAAGAAGAGACCGGGACGACGAGCCACGACCAGGGCCTGCCCGCCCGGCTCGCCGCTTTCATGCGGACCGGCTGGGCGGACACCGAGCTGCGCGGACTGGCCCGTACCGAGGGAGCTCCGCACCACAGCCGCCGCCGGGAGTCGCTGAGCCACGTCTTCGGCCGGGACACCCTTGTGATCCCGACCGGCCGGCTGAAGGTGCGCAATGACGACTGCGACTACCCGTTCCGGCCCGGCAGCGATTTCGTCTGGCTGACCGGCTACCACGAGTGTGACGCGGTGCTGGTTCTGCACCCGGCCAGCGAAGGCGGCCACACGCCCGTCCTCTACATCCACCCCCGCTCGCCGAGATACCGACGAGTTCTTCCGCGACCGCTTCTACGGCGAGCTATGGGTCGGCCGGCGGCCAAGCCTGGGCGAGACCACCGCACAGCTCGGCCTGGAGACCGCGCACATCGCCGACCTGGAGAAAGCGCTGGCCGAGCTGGATCCTTCGCACACCCGCGTGCTGCGTGGGTACGACCAGACCGTGGACGGCATTGTCGGTGCCGCGGACGAGGGTCAGCGGGACGACGAGCTCGCGAGCGCGCTGAGCGAGCTGCGGCTGGTCAAGGACGACTGGGAGATCGGGCAGTTGCGGAACGCGATCGCCGCGACCGTCGACGGGTTCTGCGATGTCGTACGAGCGATGCCTTCGGACCGCGGATTCTCCGAGCGGCTCATCGACGGCGTTTTCGGGCTGCGGGCCAGACATGACGGCAACGCGGTCGGCTACGGAAACATCGCTGCCACCGGTGCCCACGCGACCACGCTGCACTGGACGCAGAACGACGGCACCGTCGACCCGAAGGACATGCTGCTGTTGGACGCGGGCGTGGAGAACCACAACTTCTACACCGCGGACGTCACTCGTACGATGCCGATCTCCGGCCGCTACAGCGACACCCAGCGGCGGGTCTACGACCTCGTCTACGCGGCTCAGCAGGCCGGCATTGAGGCGGTCAAGCCGGGCGCGCCCTTCAAGGCCGCCCATGAGGCCGCCATGAAGGTCATCGCCGAGGGTCTCGAAGACTGGGGCATCCTGCCGGTCAGCGCGGAAGAGTCGCTGCAGGAGGACTGCGGCCTGCACCGGCGATGGACGCTGCACGGCACCAGCCACTCGCTCGGCCTGGACGTGCATGACTGCTCGCACGCGCGCGCTGAGGCGTACACGAAGGGCGATCTGGCGGTTGGGCACGTGCTCACCGTCGAGCCGGGCCTCTACTTCCAGATCGACGACCTGACGGTGCCGGCAGAACTGCGCGGCATCGGCGTCCGGATCGAGGACGACATCCTGGTCACCGCGCGGCCGGCGCCGAGAACCTGTCGGCCGGTTTGCCGCGTACGTCCGCGGACGTGGAGACCTGGATGGCCGAGCAGCGAGCCGCCGGGATCCGACTGCCGGGCTGAGTCCGAGATGTTCGTCACACACCCCCGCCGGACGTGTTGACGGCCGGCGGGTGAACGAACGGCGACTCCCAGCCGTAAACCCTCCTAATCAGGGTCCTCCCGGATAGACCTGGGACGGATGGACAAGGCACAGTGTCAGATCATGAGCTCCGATGATCCGCGGCATTCCCGGCGGATAGTGATCCTGACCGGCAGCGTCGGCGGCGGCCACGACGGCGCGGCGTACGAGCTGGAACACCGGCTCCGCGCGATGGACTTCACCGTCGAGACGTACGACTACCTCGACTTCCTGCCGGGCCGCTTCGGCGCCCTGCTGCGGGACAGTTACACGACATCGCTGCGGGTAGCGCCCTTCACCTGGGGACTGGTCGCCAACGTGACCGGGCGCCGCCCGGTGGCCGGGATGCTGCGGGCGGCATCGGCCGCGCTGGCTCGCAAGGACACCCGGCGCAGCATCGGCCGGACCGCCGACCTGGTCGCCGAGCCGGCCGCGGTGGTGTCCACGTACCCGCTGGCCAGCCAGGCCCTCGGCCGGCTGCGCCGAAGCGGCCGGCTGAACGCCCCGGCCATCACCTTCCTGACCGACATGTCGGTGCACCCTCTGTGGATCTCCAGCGGCGTCGACTTCCACCTCGCGCTGCACGAGGTGGCCGCCGAGGACGCCCGCGGCCGGGGCGCGAAGGGGGTGCAGGTCTGCGGACCGGCGGTGCCCGCCGCGTTCCACCCCGCCGCTCTCTGAAGAGGAGAAACGCAAGGCCCGGGCGCAGTTCGGCCTCCCCCAGGATGAACCCCTCGCGGTGCTCGTCTCCGGGGCTGGTGGCATGGGAGACGTACGCAAGTCCGCCCGCGAGGTCGCCGACACCGGCCTCGCCCGCGCTGTCGTGGTCTGCGGCCGCAACGCCTCCGTACGGGAGGATCTGGAAGCCGACGGTGCCATCGCGCTGGGCTGGGTGGACGACATGGCCACCCTGCTGCGCGGCTGCGACGTGGCCGTCCAGAACGCCGGCGGGCTCAGCTCGTTGGAGGCGCTGGCCACGGGCCTGCCGACGGTGACCTACCGCTCGGTGCCGGGCCACGGCGCCGCCAACGCGGCCGCGCTGGACAAGGCCGGCTGGGTGCCGTGGGTACGCCACGTGCGCGACCTGCCGGCCGCCCTGCAGGCCGCGCTCACCGGCGTACCCACCACGTCCGCCGCCCGGGCCGCCGCCCACCCGCCCACCGACCCGGCCGACGTGATCGCGGAACTCGCCAACCAGACCGTCGACCACCGCCGCCGGCGCCGCATCACCCGCCGCCTCCGCCTCACCGGCTGACCGCCCGCTGGCGACAGCTTCACTGCCAGGCGATTTTGAAAACCCAGGCATAGTTGCCGGCGGCGGCAGCGGCGGCTGGTACGTCGATCGCAGCAGCGAACCGTTGTGCTGCGACCAGGACAGCCGACCGTGATAGCCCAGCATCGTGACCGTGGCGCTGCCGCGAATGGGGACCGGCGCGTTCACCACCAGCTGCGAGCCGGGGCGTACCAGCGAATGGATGTAGAAGGCCTCGTTTTGTTTGACCGTGAAACGGAGATCGCCGAGCTGGGCCATCCGCGACCAGTACGTGGTGCCGTAAATGGCCTCGCCATTGACTTTCAGCCAGCGGCCGGTCTCTCGTAGCCGCTGCTGCATGATCTCCGGAATCGTGCCGTCGCCGCGCGGGCCGATGTCCAGCAGGAAGTTCCCGTTTTTCGAGACGATGTCCACCAGGGTGTGCACGACTTCTTCGGCTGTCATGTAAAGGTCGTCAGGCGTCGCCTGGTTGTAGCCGTACGAGCGTGGATCCAGCCCGCGACTGGCCTCCCATTTGGCCACCACGGTGTTCGAGTAAGTGGCGTATTCCGGTGTGGTGAAATCATGCACCGAAATCCCCGGACCGGTCGTTGATCGTCACTTCTTTGCTCGTACGCCGACCTGCCGCGGGTTTGTTGGCATGGTTGAAATACTCAGCCATCACGTGGTGGCTGTCGTTGACTCCGCCAATGTCACACCAGATAATGTCCGGGTCGTAGCCGTGCACCAACTCCAGCATCTGCGGTGCCTGATAGTCGTGAACGAAGTCGCGGCCGGACTGATAGCCGGTGTAGGGCACTGGTTCCAGCGTGTACGGGTTCCGCGGCGGGTGGCCCATCCAGGGGTTGTCGGGGTTGAACCACTCCGGCATCGAGAAATACAGGCCATTGTGCAGCTGCGGGGTGTATCGCCGAGAGGCGGCGAAAAGCTCGCGCACCAGGTCGCGTTGAGGGCCGAGTTTGGCGGCCGTACGACCGGAGACCTGCGAGTCCCACAACGCGAAACCTTCGTGGTGCTTGGAGGTCAGCACGTAGTATTTCGCGCCAGCGTCGACGAAAAGTTGCAGCCAGCTGCGCGGGTCGAACTTCTCCGCGGTGAACCGCGGGATGAAGTCGTCGTAGTTGAAATCCTTGCCATAGGTCTCCGCGTGGTACGGGTAGACGGCGTTGTTCGGGTCCTGCATCCAGTTCCAGTACCATTCCGCGTACTGCTTTCCTGGCGGCGACCAGGCCGGCACCGAGTAGACGCCCCAGTGGATGAAAATGCCGAATTTGGCGTCATTGAACCAGTAAGGCGACTGATGCGTTCCCAGCGAGGCGTCCGTCGGCTGGTAGTCCGGCACCCCCAGCGTCAGGGAAGTCGGTCGCTTGTCGAGAATCCCGCCACGGTCGTACCCGATGACTTGACCCGAAACGGCGGTCCCGGCCGGTACGGACGGGTGGCTGCTGATGCCGATGCGTACGCGCGCCTCCTCGCCGGGCGCCAACCAGGCAACAAGTGCGGGAGCCGTCGTGAAGGTGTTCTTCGCCTGCACGGTCACCATCGCGCGGTCAACCGGGGTTATCCAGGTCGTGCCCAGATTCAGCACGGTAGCCTCAACGACCTGCGCACCGCCGTCGGTCAGCCGGCTGGTCGTCGATTTCGCCACCCGTACGGCGATCGCCTTGCCCGCCACCGCGGCTTGCAGGCTCAGCGCGAAAACATGCAGGCTCGACTGGCCAGCGACGGCCGGGTTCGTGATGGGCATGGTGATGCTGACCGCTTCCCGCGTCGGGTCGATCCACACCCTGCCGGTCCCAATGGACACCGGATGCTGATCGGTGCCGCCGCCTGGCGTGTAACGGAAAGGCGCGGTGATCGGGCCGTCGCCGCTATACCAGTCGGCGCCACTCAGCGAAGCCTGGGTCGTGGTCCCATCGGCGTAATGCACGATCGCCGGGCCGCCGGTGCTGCCGTACGAACAAGCGACCAGGAATTCAGCGCTGACATAGTTTCCCTTCGCCAGCGCGATCACCTGCCCGAGGGCGACAAGGTTGTTCTTCACACCGGCCGTCGAGAGCGGAAAGTCGAACGGAACTCCGTCAACGACTACCCGCCCACTCGGCAGCTGATCACCGGGAAAACAGTAGCCAGAGCCGTCGAAATCACCGTCATGCGCGGACGCCGTGTCCAGGCCGTCGCTGTCGAAATAACTCGCGAGCGACACCGGCACCGGATCTGGAATGGCCGCTTCTGGCCGGCCCTGGACCGGATCGACGACCTCGGCGGAGGCTGCTTCGGAGGCGAACACCGGGACACCAGCCAGAGCGGCCGCCCCCAATGCCATGCCCAGCACGCGGCGTCGCGGGTGGTTCGTCACGGTTCCTCCCGTTCCATGACCGGAGCGATCCGATCAGTGTCGTTGAGGGCAGCCAAAACAGCGCGATGGAAGCTATATCGTACGGCCTATAGGATCGGCCGCCGTCCATGCTCTGCGTTTCGGCTCACACTGTCAAGACCCCAACAACAGCGGGCAAACTACGTCAGCGGAAGCGGCCAGCCAATAAAGAAAAATAGTCCAGCACGGCGGCACTCAAGAAGGCGATCTGGGAGACAATGTCGTACGTGCGATGGGAGAGCGTGCCGGTCACCGGCGTCGATGAGTACGCGATACGGCTGACCGTCGGCGAGCCGCGGTTACCGTCGACCCGGTTCGAGGTGGCCACCGGCAACCGGTTTCTCCTCACCCAGCCGGAAAACGTGGCACTTCTGGGCGTGATCGAGCGGCACTACGCGGGCGTCGACGTGCACGCCACCGGCGCGTACTCGTCCCCGATCCCGCCCATCCGAGCGGACGAGGCTCGTCGCTTCCCACCGCCGCGTACGCCCGAATGGCACGCACGTTGGGCGCACCGGTTCGCCGGCTGGCTCTTCGACTCGGCGCTGACGCCGCTGCATCGCGGCGACTGGATCCTGCGGGCCCGGATGCCAGCCAGACATGACCGCCACTCGGTCAGCGCCTGGCTGCGACACGAGCTGGTACGCGACCATCCAGCCGCCGAGCTGGACTGGTTCGGCCTCGGCTGGTCAGGAATCCTGCCGTTGCGCCGGCTTTCGGAGTCGGACGCCGCCCGAGTGAAGGCGCATCGCAAACTCGTACGAGAAGGCACCTTGCCGCCCGTCTTGCTGATGTGGGCCAGCTGCCTGGACGGATATGTCCTGCTGGACGGCCACGATCGGCTGATCGCCGCACTTGCCGAGGAGACCGATCCCCCGCTGCTGATCCTGCACCGGACGGCGACCGCCGATGAGCGCGCCCAACAAACGAAGTGGGCGCTGGCGACCCAACAGAAGATCGCCGACGGTGTGCGGGAGATGGCCTCGCGGCTCGACATCATGCCCGCGGGTCCCCGCCGTGACCTGGAGGAACGCAAGATCGGCCAGGCCGACGCGCGGAACCAGCGGTATTTCGGCTCAACACTTGTCGAGATAGAGAGCGACCGCAAACGCACGGCGGCCTGGCCTCATCCAGGCGGCACCGCGCACTGGCGGCTGCTCGCCGAGTCCCTCGCCCCTTCCTGGCAGTCCGCCGTCGTCGGAGCAGGTGTGAGGAATTCCAGCCGGTTGCCGTGGCAGTCGGCGGAGTAGAACCGGCGCATCCCGGGAAAGTCGTCGTCCCAGGCGACCGGATAGCCGGCGGCGGTGAGCCGAGCCGCGTACGCGTCGAGGTCGTCGACCAGCAGCCCAGGATGCGCCTTGCGAGCCGGCGCAAAGTCCTTTTCGACGCCGAGATGCACCTCGATGTCCCCGCCCAGCGCCGGCATCCGGAACCACGCGCCACCCCGCGCGGCCAGCACTGGAGGCTTGGCGAGCTCTGTCATGCCCAGTACGTCGCCGTAGAACTTTCTTAGGTCAGCCTCACCATCGGACGGACAAGCCAGTTGGACATGATGGATCACGAAAACCACCTCGACTGATTCTCGATGCGGACAGTTTGACGACTATAGCAAGACGGACGTACTGTTTGGTTGAGAGTTCGAGCAGCGTCGGCCTCCGACCTGCGAGACGATCGAGGCGAGCAAGGACAACGAAGAGACGGGCGCACCGAAGGAGTACGAGTGGCTACCGGCAGCACCGACAGTTTTGGCAGCAAGAACACCTTGAAGGTCGGTGACGCCGACTACGAGATCTTCCGGCTGGACGCGGTCGAGGGCGCCAAACGCCTGCCGTACAGCCTCAAAGTGCTCCTGGAGAACCTCCTTCGTACGGAGGACGGCGTGAACATCACCGCCGACCAGATCCGCGCGCTGGCCGGCTGGAACCCCGAGGCCGAGCCGGACACCGAGATCCAGTTCACCCCCGGCCGAGTGGTCATGCAGGACTTCACCGGCGTGCCGTGTGTGGTCGACCTCGCCACCATGCGCGAGGCGGTCGCGGAGCTCGGCGGCGACCCGACCCGGATCAACCCGCTGGCGCCGGCCGAACTCGTCATCGACCACTCGGTCATCATCGACGTTTTCGGTCGCCCGGACGCTTTCGAGCGCAACGTCGAGATCGAGTACGAGCGCAACCGCGAGCGCTATCAGTTCCTGCGCTGGGGGCCAGACCGCCTTCGACGACTTCAAGGTCGTGCCGCCGGGCACCGGCATCGTCCACCAGGTCAACATTGAGCACCTTGCTCGGGTCGTGATGATCCGCGACGGCCAGGCCTATCCGGACACGCTGGTCGGCACCGACTCGCACACCACGATGGTCAACGGCCTCGGCGTGCTCGGCTGGGGCGTCGGCGGCATCGAGGCGGAGGCCGCGATGCTCGGCCAGCCGGTGTCGATGCTCATCCCGCGAGTCGTCGGTTTCAAGCTGACCGGCGAAATTCCGGCCGGCTCAACCGCCACCGACGTGGTGCTGACGATCACCGAGATGCTGCGCAAGCATGGCGCGGTAGGAAAATTCGTCGAATTCTACGGCGAGGGCGTCTCCGCGGTGCCGCTGGCGAACCGCGCCACCATCGGCAACATGAGCCCGGAATTCGGCTCCACCTGCGCGATTTTCCCGGTGGACGACGAAACCATTCGCTACCTGACCCTGACTGGCCGCAGCGATGAGCAGGTCGCTCTGGTCGAGGCGTACGCGAAAGAACAGGGTCTCTGGCACGACGCCGAGCACGAGGCCACCTATTCGGAATACCTCGAGCTGGATCTGTCCACTGTGGTCCCGTCGATCGCCGGCCGAAAAACGCCCACAGGACCGCGTCGAACTTTCCCACGCCAAGGCGGGTTTCCGCGACGCGCTGAAGAACTACACCAACGGTGACAGCATCCAGACCACGGTGGACGAAGCGTCCGCCGAGTCCTTCCCGGCCAGCGACGCGCCCGCGACCAGCGGAAACGACGAGCCGATGGCGGCGTACGCGTCAGCTGCCCGCAATTCCCACGGCCGGCCGAGCAACCCGGCGCGGATCACCATGGACGACGGCACCGAATGCGAGATCGACCACGGCGCGGTCGCCATCGCCTCCATCACGTCCTGCACCAACACGTCCAACCCGTCGGTGATGATCGGCGCGGCGCTGCTCGCCCGCAACGCCGTCGAGCGCGGACTTTCGGTGAAACCGTGGGTGAAAACGTCACTCGCCCCCGGCTCCAAAGTGGTCATGGACTACTACGAGAAGGCCGGACTCATTCCGTACTTGGAAAAACTCGGCTACCACCTGGTCGGCTACGGCTGCACCACCTGCATCGGCAACTCCGGCCCGCTGCCGGAGCCGGTCAGCAAAGCCATCCAGGACAACGATCTCGCGGTCGTCTCGGTGCTGTCCGGCAACCGCAACTTCGAGGGCCGGATCAGCCCGGACGTGAAGATGAACTACCTCGCGTCCCCGCCGCTGGTGATCGCGTACGCGCTCGCCGGCACGATGGACTTCGACGTGGAGACCGACCCGCTCGGCCAGGACACCGACGGGAACGACGTGTTCCTCAAGGACATCTGGCCGTCGCCGCAGGAAATCCAGGAGACCGTCGCCTCGGCGATCAACAAGGAGATGTTCGCCAAGGACTACGCCGATGTGTTCGCCGGCGACGAGCGCTGGAAGTCGCGCTGCCGACCCCGACCGGCGCCACCTTCGAGTGGGAGGGCGAGTCGACGTACGTTCGCAAGCCTCCGTATTTCGAAGGCATGCAACCAGAACCGCAACCAGTGACGGATATCAGCGGCGCGCGCGTACTGGCCAAGCTGGGCGATTCGGTCACCACCGATCACATCTCCCCCGCCGGCTCCATCAAGCTCGACTCGCCAGCCGGTGACTACCTCACCGACCACGGCGTGGCCAAGCGGGACTTCAACTCGTACGGGTCGCGGCGGGGCAACCACGAGGTGATGATCCGCGGCACCTTCGCCAACATCCGGCTGCGCAACCAACTGCTGGACGGTGTCGAGGGCGGCTACACCCGCAACTGGCTGGCCGACGGCGAGCAGACCACCATTTACGCCGCCGCGCAGGCCTACGCGGAGCAGGACATCCCGCTGGTCATCCTGTCCGGCAAGGAATACGGCTCCGGTTCGTCCCGCGACTGGGCGGCCAAGGGCACCCGACCTGCTGGGCGTGCGGGCCGTCATCGCCGAGTCGTACGAGCGGATCCACCGCTCGAACCTGATCGGCATGGGCGTCCTGCCGCTGCAGTATCCGGCCGGCGAGACCGCGCAATCCCTCGGCCTGTCCGGCGACGAGACCTTCGACATCTCGGGGGTGACCGCACTCAACGACGGTCCCAGTCCGCGTACTCTCAAGGTCAGCGCCAAAAAAACCGACGGGTCCACTGTGGACTTCGACGACGCGGTGCTGCGCATCGACACTCCCGGCGAGGCCGACTACTACCGGCACGGCGGCATCCTGCAGTACGTGCTGCGTTCGCTGCTCGCCAAGTAGTTTCGCCGCAGAACGCCCCGGCCAAGTCGGCCAGGGCGTTCTGCGTGCCGATTTCCAGGCGCGGCGACCGCGCCTACCGGGAACTCGCCAGCCGTACGAGCACCAGCGCCGCCAACACGACCGCCGCCACCGTGACCGGCACCGGCGTCACGCTGCCGGCCAGCACCAACACCGCGGCGACCGGGAAGAGCTGCGCGGACAGCTCTCGGCGGGTCGGGCCGATCATCAGGATCCAGACGCTCAACAGGTAGAGGGCGATGGGTACCGTGACGGCCAACCCGACCGTCAGCGCCGGCAGATGGGCGTCGTGTCGCAGGCCATCGACCGCGACCTGCAGCCCGGCACCGAGACCAGCCGCCGCCGCCGAGAACACCGCGAGATGCCCGTAGCCCCATTTCATGCTGGCGGTCAGCTCGTCGAGACCGCGCTTGCCCGACTGGTCGAAATAGACCCACCACATCCCGAAAACGACCACCAGCCCGCTGGCCGCGAGGCCGAACAGCTCGACCAGTCCGGACCCGGCGCCAAGGCCGGTCTGGATGGCCGTCGACGCGGCCGCCACCGACTCGCCGAGCACGATCAGGGTGAACAACCCGTACCGTTCGCCAATGTGCTCCGGATGCCAGGTGGTCGGCGACGCTCGCTCGGCGATGATCGGCACCGCCATCTCCACCAGCGCGAAAAACACGAAACCCGGCACCGCGAGGGCCGCCGGGAAGAACTGGTAACCCACCCAGCACATCTGCGCGATCGTGATGCCGGCGGCGTACCGCCGCGCCGCCGGGCGGCGCTGCGGGTCGGCACTCGCGGCCCGCAGCCACTGCACCACCATCGCGAGCCGCATCACCACGAAGCCGCCCACCACCACCCGGAAGTCGGCATGGTCGAAGATCCGCGCGATGCCAGCGGCCATCACCAGCCCACCGGCGATCTGGACGAGCGTGGTGACGCGGTAAATGCCGTCGTCGGTGTCGTACGCGGAGGCGAACCAGGTGAAGTTCATCCAGGCCCACCAGATCGCGAAAAAGACCGCCGCATACCGTGCGACACCGATTGCGACGTGGCCCTCGGACAGCGAGTGGTGCAGCCCGGCCGCGGCCTGCGCGACCGTGACCACGAAGCACAGGTCGAAAAGCAGCTCCAGCGGTGTCGACGCGCGGTGTTCCTCATCCGCCCGGCGGGCCACCATCGGCCGGTACCAGGGTCGGGGCGGCGCGGTCATCGTCGGTAATCCTCCTGAACCCGGTGGCTGGTCTGTAAACTACCCGTTGGAGAACCTTGGTGGCCCGCCGCGCCCGTTGCTTTCGTTTTCCAGGGATTCGGCGGACTTTGCCTGGAGAACCCCATTCCGGCAGGTGCGTACGACCGGCACCATGATCGGCATGGACTATCCCCGACTCGGCCGGTCCGGACTGCGGGTCTCCCGCATCGGCCTCGGCATGATGAGCTATGGCGACCACTCCAGCCGGGGCTGGCACCTCACCGAGGACCAGGCCGAACCGATCGTCCGGCGGGCGGTCGAGGCTGGCGTGACTTTCTTCGACACGGCCGACATGTACGACCAAGGTGCCAGCGAGGAAGTCACCGGCCGGCTGCTCGGCAAGCTCTTCGGCCAGCGCGAGGACTACGTGCTCGCGACCAAGGTGTATTTCCCGATGGGCGCCGGCGGCCCGAACGACAAAGGCCTGTCCCGCAAACATATTCTCAGCGCGATCGACGCTTCTTTGGCGCGGTTGGGCACCGACTACGTGGATCTCTACCAGATTCACCGCTGGGACGACGAAACTCCGATCGACGAGACGATGGCCGCGCTCGACGAGGTCGTACGATCCGGCAAGGCCCGCTATCTCGGCGCCTCCAGCATGTATGCCTGGCAGTTCGGCAAGGCCCAGCAGCTCGCGCCGACCAGGTTCGTCTCGATGCAGAACCACTACAACCTGGTTTATCGGGAAGAGGAAAGGGAAATGATCCCACTCTGCCAAGACCAGGGAGTCGGCGTCATCCCGTACAGTCCACTCGCCCGCGGCTTCCTCACCGGCACCCGCGGCGGCCGGGCCACCACCCGCGCCGGCAACGATCCACTCGCGGACGACACGTACGAGGACAGCGACTACGACGTGGTGGACGCTGTCCGTACGGTCGCGCAGAACCGTGGCGCGCCAGCGGCACAGATCGCATTGGCCTGGTTGTTGGGAAAATCCGGTGTCACCGCGCCGATTGTCGGCGCCACCAAACTCTCCCATCTCCAGGACGCCGTCGCGGCCACCGAAATTTCCCTTGATCCGGCGGAAATCGCGACTCTGGAGGCGCCTTACCGCCCGCACCGAGTGCTGGGACACGAGTAGCTGCCCGTAAAGGCAAATTCCGTGGCCGAGATCGGGCCGGGTGTGCGACCGTCGCCGGCATGAATCTCTATGTGGCCCAGAACCGCGCAAACTGGGATGAGCGCGCACCCGCTCACGCGGCATCACCGGACTACGAGGTGGACAAATTCCTCGAAGATCCGGCCTTTCTCAGCAATGTTGTCCGATTCGACCGTCCCCGACTGGGCAAGGTCGACGGGCTCCGTGGGGCGCACCTGCAGTGCCACATCGGCACCGACACACTGTCCCTGAGCCGCCTCGGCGCGCGGATGACCGGCCTGGATTTCTCACCCGCAGCCGTCAACCGAGGCCCGCAGTCTGGCCGCGAAACTGGGCGACAACACCGATTTCGTCACCGCCAACGTGTACGACGCGGTCGACGCGCTGGGCGCCGGGGCCTTCGACTTCGTCTACACCAGCATCGGGGTGATCTGCTGGCTGCCCGACATCCAGCGCTGGGCGCGAGTGGTCGCGGAGCTGCTGCGACCCGGCGGCCGGCTGTTCCTCCGCGAGATCCACCAGATGCTGTGGGCCACCGACCGCCTGGACGACGGCACCTTGGCGATCGAGGGTGCTTATTTCGAACGCGACCAACCGATCACCGGCACCGGCGGCGGCACGTACGTGCAGACGGACGTGGTTTTCCAGGAAACCGTGCTCGCGGCCGGCTTGGATCTGACCATGTTCGTCGAAC
>NZ_WOTO01000018.1 GCF_010993775.1 Fodinicola feengrottensis
AGTGTCGTGGATCACCCCGACAACCAGCCGGTTTCGTACGAATCACCACCACCGCCGAAACGCGTTGCGCGCTCGCGAATGTAACGAAACAACGTACAAACCGAGCCGTTTCGTTACATTCGCGGAGGTTAGTAGCCGAACATCACCGGGGTGAGGCCGGTGTCCAGGCTGGCGATCACGCTGTACGCGGCTGGAGTCAGGTCGCAGTCGCGGTTGGTGCGACAGGTTCCGTTGCAGCACACCGCCTCACCGCAGAACATCTGAGTGTTCGGACCGCAGTCGGCGACCGAGACCGTGACACACGCGCCCGAACACCAGTGCGTGACAAAAATGGTGCTGCCACACGGTTTGTACGGCAGACTCTCACCGCAGATGTCGGGGCGGGTGATGTTGAAGCAGGAATCTGACGCGTACGGCCAAGCGCATTGGTAGGAGCCGGAGTTGCAGTTCCCGCAGGCTCCGCCGCCGGCGTCCCCGCAGGGACCCCACCCGGCGCCGCAGCAGAACCACGACGCCTCGCCGGACCACTGATTCGTACCGCATCCCATGGCGGATCCCCTTTCGTAACACGTCCACAGTGGAGGGAGAGCCGGTGCGGAGCGGCGCTGGTCCACACCGGTGCGAGTCAGGCGGTGGCGACCACCGGCAGGACGGTACGAGCGGGGTGCGGCGGCGCCGGCACCGGCAGGATTTCGCCGGTGGCCTCATCCACGATGCTCGACCGGATGCCCACCGTGGCTGAGTCGAGCCCGACCGCGAACACCACGGTGACTGGGCGTTTGCCGATCCGGCCGCCGTACGTCAGCACCCGCCACCCGTCCTCGTCCCAGCTCTCCAGCAGGCCGGAACGTACGACATGGGAGACCGCGGTGAACGCCTCGCTGCGCTCCAGGTTGTACGAGGTCGCCGTGATCGGCAGGGTGTCCGGGACGCCGGCCAGCGGATGCCGGCCGTACTTCATCCGCCAGATGCGCAGCGGCATGATCCAGGTCCGGTCGAAGTCCGGGGGACAGCGACAGGACCAGCACCACTTCGGCGGCCACCACCAGTACGGCCGGCAGTGGCTGGGAAGCCAGCGCCGACCACCAGGGCGAGCCGGTCGACGTGATCGCCGCGATCGTCGCCACCAGGCCGCCAACGGCCACGATGGCGGCCCGGCTGAAGCCGCGCCAGCTGATCGGCTCGGCCCGCGAGCTGGTGCAGCCGCACGAACTCTTGGGCACCGCGACCTTGGCGTATCCCAGGTATGCCAGGAAACTCACCCCGACCGCGGTCGCGGCCACCGCCGGCACCGCCGGCACCGGCGTACTGCCAGCGACCAGCAGCAGAACCGCGACCGTCAGCTCGACCGCGCCGGTGACCCGGTAGCCGACCACGGCCCGCTGGTCCGAGCCGAGCAGTTTGGGCAGCGCGGACCGGCTGGCGGCCACGCCGACCGTACGACCGAGCAACTTGTACGTGCCGGCCCACGCCAGCATCGCCGCGATCACCAGCGGCTGCCATGGATGCGATAACGCTCACCACGGATCCCCCCCCCGATCGTCAGGCCGCCGGTGCCATGCTGTGCACCGTCGACACGTTCACTTCGTTGGTGTCCGGGATCCAGACGCCGATCACCTTCACGGCGTGCCCGACCCGTAGCCCGGACAGGTCGCCGGTGGCGGCCTGACCGCGATAGGTGGCGGCACTCTTTCCCTTGACGACGTGCGCGACGATCTTCTTTCCGTTGTGGTTCAACTCCATCCGGGAGGCGCTGATCGAGGTGA
The DNA here is from genome assembly GCF_010993775.1 of Fodinicola feengrottensis. GTDB lineage: Bacteria > Actinomycetota > Actinomycetes > Mycobacteriales > HKI-0501 > Fodinicola > Fodinicola feengrottensis. The sequence continues at coordinate 1,767 of NZ_WOTO01000018.1, forward strand.
TGTGCGCGTCCAGGTTGACGATGTTGACCCAGATTGCGTCGGCCGCGAGGGTGCCGTCAGGCAGCCGCGCGCCGCGGGCGTAGAGCCCGTCGCCAACCAGGACCTGGTCCATCCCGACCGCCTCCATCTTCCACAGGCTGGTGCCGCCGGTGACGATGATGCGGTGCAGCACCTGGTCGGAGCCGCGTACGCCGAGCGCGTTCTTGCTGACGGACATGACCCGGCCGTCGATGAAGTTCGGGTCGACCGCGCCGGGCGCGAGCGCGGGCATGTCGCGCTCGAACGCGGCCGCTGGATCCGCGGCCCCGAACGCGGTCGCGGTGACGACCGCGGCCGCGCCGCCGAGCACCGTACCGGACAGAAAACGCCTTCTGTCGACACTCATGACGCTCTCCTCAATGTCCGATGGCGACCGGCGTCAGGCCGGTGCTCAGGCTGGCGATCAGGCTGTAGGCGGACGGCGTCAGGTCGATGTCGCGGTTGGTGACGCAGAGCCGCTGGCCGTTCAAGGTGCAGCAAGACGCCTCGTTGCAGAACTGGTGGGTGTTCGGGCCACAGTCGGCGACCGTCACGAACACGCAGGCGCCCGAGCACCAGTGCGCGACATAAATGCCGGTCCCGCAGCCCTTGCGGGCCAGGTTCTCGCCGCACAGATCCGGTCGGGTGATGTTGAAACACGCCGATGAGGCGTTCGGCCAGGCGCACTGATGTGAGCCGGAATTACAGTTTCCGCAGGCGCCGCCACCGGCGCCGCCGCAGGGGCCCCAACCGGCGCCGCAGCAGAACCACGACGCCTCTCCCCGCGCTTCGTTGACCGTACCGCAAGCCATAGTGAGTCTCCTTCCCTCGCACGTCTCCCTCAAGACGCCCGTATGGCAACATGACCGCACGCCAAAGGCGTACGCGACTGTCCACAAAGGATGCCCAGCAGGGACCCAAAAATCGGCTGCTGGTAAAAGAAAGCGGAATGACCGCTTAACTGTGCGATTCGTTGAGGTTGCTTATGGCGCATCACCTTCTCGTGCTGAAGACGAGTCGTCGCTAGCGGATATCGTCAACGCATTCGCGAAGTCTGTCAACAAATAACAAGAGAAACCCGCTAAGGCGGGATAAACGATCCAGACTTTTCCGTCAGACCGGGAGGAACATCCGGATGTTTCAGCTATATCCGAATCTCAACCGGCGGGCTGAAATGCCTCGACTGGAATGATTTGTCCGGTCTGTTCTTCCACCACGCTGACGCGAATACCCACCGTGTCGGTCGTCATCCCGACGGCGAAGACAATCGTCACTTCGCGATCGTCGAGCCGGCCGGCGTACGTCAGAATTCGCCAGCCTTCGGCGTCCCAGCTGTCCTGTAGCCCGGACGAGATCAGGTGCGCCACCGGAGTAAAAGCCTCGCTGCGTTCAACGTTGTACGCGGTGGCCGCGACGGGCACGGTGTCCGGCACATCGACAAGCGGGTGCCGGCCGTATTTGAGCCGCAGCGCCCGGGCCGGTCGCAGCCAGCGCCGGTCGAAGTCCGGTGAAAGCCCGAGCACCAGCAAACTTTCGGCGGTGGCAAGGAACATCGCGCAGATCGGGTCCGCACCAAAACCCTTCCACCACGGTACGGCGATCGGCAGCATCGCGAGCACCCCGCCGACCGCGACGATCGCGGCGCGGCCAAAACTTCGCCAGCCCACCGGCGATGTGGACGCGCTCGTACAACCACATGAACTCTGCGGAACGACGACCATCTTCGCGTACGCCAAATAGCAAAGAAATCCCAGTCCGACGATGACCGTTGACGGGGTTTTCCCGCCACCGAACAAAACCAGCGCGACGACCAGCTCGATCAGTCCGGTCAGGCGGTAAGCCGCGAGCGCTCGCCGGTGCGAGCCGAGCAGCCGGGGGAGCGCGGACCGGCTGGCCGCTACCCCGACCGTACGGCCAGCTAGTTTGTAGGCGCCGGCCCAGGCCAGCATGGCGCCCACCACCACCGGCTGAATGGACGCCAGTAAAACGAAAAACGTCATGAGGTGGCCATGCTGTGCAGGGTGGAAATGCTCATTTCGTTGGTGTCCGGATGCCACAGCCCGAGCACTCGTACGTGATGGCCGACCCGGAGTTTGGACAGGTCGCCGCTGGCCGGCTCGCTTCGGTAGGTGACAGCGGTCTTTCCCTTGACGACATGCGCGACGATCCGGTGGCCGTTGTGGCTGAGATCCACCCTGGCCGTGCTGATCGCGGCGATATATCGGCGTCCACGTTGACCAGATTGACCCAGACCGCGTCGGCCGCGAGCGTGCCGTCGGGTAATCGGGCTCCGCGCGCGTAAAGTCCGTCGCCGACCGCCACCTGGCTGACCGGGATCGGGTCCATTTTCCATAAACTGGTGGCGCTGGTGACCAGGATCCGGTGCAGGATCTGGTCCGATCCGCGTACGCCCAGAACGCCGTTGCGGTTAGACGTCACCCGGCCCTCGGCGAAACCCGGGTCGATGGCGCCGGCGGCGATTTCCGAGGTGTCGCGCCGAAAAGCGGCGGCCGGGTCGGTGCCGCCAAAGGTGGTGGCGCCGACGATGGCCGCGCTGCCCAGCACCGCGCCGGTGAGGAAAGTCCGTCGATCCACTGAACTCATCGCGTCAGGCCCGGATCTCGACCGGCACCAGGCCGCTGTTCAGGTTCGCGATCCGGCTGAAGGCCGCCGCGGTCAGGTCAACTACCCGGTTCGACCGGCACTGGCCTTCGCAACATGTCTGGCCGCCACAGAGAAACTCTTCGTACGCGGCCCGCAGTCCGCCACTTTCACCGGCACGCACACTCCGCTGCACCAGTGCCGGACCCACAGCGAGTCGCCGCAGCTGTGCGGTTGCAGGGTTTCGTGGCACAGGTCCGGCCGGGTGATCTCGAAACACGCCTTGGACGCGTTCGGCCACGCGCACTGCAGGGCGCTGGACGTACAGGTCTGGCAGGCGCCCTTGCCGGCCGCAGAGCACGGCCCCCAGGACGCGCCGCAGCAGAACCAGGACGCTTCACCGGACCATTCGTGTGTGGTGCCGCAGGACATGGGCACTCTCCTCTCGTCCGTAGGCACGCTAGGCGAACGAACCATCACTAATCGCCGATAACACGCGGAACGGATGTATCAGGCATAAGTCTTAATCGTTCTCACAGGAAGTGACTGGCGGATCAACTTCGACAACTTGTCGAACCCCCGGCCGAGCCGGCCGGAGCGACTTGCGAGAATAGAGGTCGTGGCAGACGTTCCAGCCGGCTCTGATCGCCCAACACCGCCGCTTCCGTACGACTATGAGGCGCCGGTTTCTCGACGCCTGTTCGACCGGGCCGAGGCCGTCATCCCGGGCGGGGTGAACTCGCCGGTTCGGGCGTTCCAGGCGGTCGGCGGCACGCCGAGGTTCATCTCGTCGGCGGCCGGTGCGTACCTGACAGACGCTGACGGCCGGCGTTATGTCGACCTGGTCTGTTCGTGGGGCCCGATGGTGCTCGGACACGCGCACCCGGCGGTCGTCGAGGCCGTCAGGGAGGCCGCTTTGAGTGGCACATCCTTCGGCGCGCCCACCGAGGCCGAGGTGTTGCTGGCCGAGGAAATCGTCGCCCGTACGCCCACTGAGCAGGTCAGACTCGTCAATTCCGGCACCGAGGCGACGATGAGCGCGGTGCGCCTCGCCCGCGGGGTGACCGGGCGGCGGCTGCTAGTCAAATTCGCCGGCTGCTACCACGGACACGTCGACGCGCTGCTCGCCGCGGCTGGCTCCGGGGTCGCGACGCTGGCGCTGCCGGACACGCCCGGTGTGACCGGCGCGCAGACCGGCGAGACGATCGTGCTGCCGTACAACGACATCGCCGCGGTGGAGAAGACCTTCGCCGAGCTGGGGGACCAGATCGCGGCCGTGATCACGGAAGCGGCTGCCGGCAACATGGGGGGGGTGGTGGCGCCGCGCGACGGCTTCAACGCCAAGCTCCGCGAGCTGACCACCAAACACGGCGCGCTGTTGATCATGGACGAGGTGATGACCGGCTTCCGGGTCTCCCGGTCCGGTTGGTACGGCCTCGACCCAGTCGTCCCGGACCTCGTCACGTACGCGAAGGTCATGGGCGGCGGACTGCCGGCGGCGGCCTTCGGCGGCCGTGCGGACGTGATGGCGTCGCTGGCGCCGGCCGGCCCGGTCTACCAGGCCGGCACGCTGTCCGGGAACCCGCTGGCCACCGCGGCGGGCTTGGCCACCCTGCGAGAGAGTGTACGGACGCGGTCTATGCGCAGCTCGACCGTACGTCCGCGATTTTGCAAGACCTGGTCACGAAAGCCTTGTCGGCCGCCGGCGTGGCGTACCGAATTTCCACCGCTGGCAACATGTTCGGCGTCTTCTTCACCGACACGGACGTACGGGACTATGACACCGCGCGGGAAACCAACACCGCCGCGTACAAGGCGTTTTTCCATTCGATGCTGGCATCGGGCGTCTATCTGCCACCGAGCGCGTACGAGTGCTGGTTCGTCTCGACCGCGCTCGGCGGCACCGAGCTGGAGCTGATCGAGGCCGCCCTCCCGGCCGCCGCGGTCGCCGCTGGGGCTGCCGCATGACGCAGACGACCGTCCACCTGATGCGCCATGGCGAGGTCTACAACCCCGCCAAGATCCTGTACGGCCGGCTGCCGGGCTACCGGTTGTCGGGGCTCGGCGAGCAGATGGCCGAGGTGGTGGCGAAGTCGCTGGCCGGGCACGACATCACCGCGGTGATCGCGAGCCCGCTGGAGCGCGCGCAGCAGACCGCGTTGCCGCTGGCCTCCCGGTTCGAGCTTGAGGTGCGTACGGACGACCGCCTGATCGAGTCGGCGAACCAGTTCGAGGGCCTGGCCACCGGCCCGGGCGACGGCGCGTTCGCCAACCCGCGCTACTGGTATCGCCTGCGCAACCCGTTCACGCCCTCGTGGGGCGAGCCGTATCGCGAGGTCGCGGCCCGCATGATGGCCGCCGTGCAGGACGCCCGGCTGATCGCCGAAGGCCACGAAGTCGTGCTGGTCAGCCACCAGATGCCGATCTGGATGGCGCGCCGCTACGCGGAAGGCGAGCGGCTCTGGCACGACCCCCGCAAGCGACAGTGCAGCCTCGCCAGCCTGACCTCGTTCCGGTTCGACGGGGCCACCCTCGCCGGCATCGACTACACCGAGCCGGCCGCCGCGCTCCTTGGCCGCACCGACCCGGCCGCCAAGGGCGCCTGATGCGGCGCCGCACGCTTTTCGGGCTGACCCTCGCGACCACATTGCTGGCATCGGGCTGCGCGGTCGGCAACGACGCGGTCAACCAGAGCGCCGGCGGAGAACGCGGATATGTGCCCACCGGGACCGGAAAACAGCAGTGGGCGATCGGCCAGCGGGTCGCCGCGCCGGAGATCACCGGCACCACCCTGACCGGGGCGTCCTTCGCACTTTCGGCGCTGCGCGGCAAAGTCGTGGTGATCAACTTCTGGGGCCAGTGGTGTGCGCCTTGCCGCGCCGAGTCCGCCGACCTGCAGCAGGCTTATCTGGCCACCAAAGCCAAAGGTGTCGAGTTCGTCGGGGTGAACATCCGCGACACCCAGGACCGGGCGCTGGCCTTCGAGCGTACGAACGGGATCACGTATCCGAGCCTGTTCGACCCGGAGGGCCGGATCGGCGTGAAATTCCCGGAAAACGCCGCCCACCACGATCCCGTCCACCATCGTGTTGGACCGCTCTGGCCGGGTCGCGGCCCTGTTCCGGGATGCCGTTCTGGCCACCGACCTGGAGCCCGTCGTGCTGTCCCTGGCCGGTGAGAAACCGTGAACGCGGCGGCGACAGTGACGAGCGGGCCACTGCTGGCGGCGCGCGCGCGCTGGCGGCGTCCGCGGGCCTGCTGTCCTTCCTGTCGCCGTGTGTTCTGCCGCTGGTGCCGGGATATGTCTCGTATGTGACCGGCCTCGCCGGCGCTGACCTGGACGCGGCCACCGGCATCGACCCGACTGGCCGCACGGTCGTACGCACCGCAAACGCCACCAGAGTGCGGGGCAGGGTGCTGCTGGGCAGCGGCCTTTTCGTGGTCGGATTCACCGCCGTCTTCACCATCCTGTCGCGGGCCGCTGGCGGGCTGGGCATTGTGCTGTTGGACTACGCGCCGATCGTGCAGCGGGTGGTCGGCGCGCTGATCGTGGTGATGGGTCTTGCGTTCCTGGGCGTGATCCCTGGGCTGGACCGGACCGTACGGATGCGCTGCTGCCGGCTTCGGGCCTGGTCGGCGCGCCGGTGCTGGGCGCGGTGTTCGCGCTCGGCTGGCTGCCCTGCACCGGCCCGACGCTGGCCGCGGTGCTCGGCCTTGCGGCCACCTCCGGATCGGTCGCCCGCGGGGCGGTGTTGGCCGCCGCGTACGGCCTCGGTCTCGGCATCCCGTTCGTGCTGTTCGGCCTCGGATTCCGCCGGCTGATCGGCGCGCTCGCCTTCGTCCGCCGGCACAGCGTGTGGGTGACCCGGATCGGCGGCGCGATGTTGCTGGTCGTTGGCCTTTTGCTGCTTTTGGGCGGCTGGGATCCGGTCGTCATCTGGCTGCGGAGTTGGCTTCCTCCAGGGGAGATCCCGATTTGAGTCTCGACACTCTTTCCACCGCTCCGGCGCCGGTCGAACCGGCGCCGAAGAACCCGCGCGGCAAGGCGATCGTGGTGCGCTGGTGGCGGCAGCTGACCAGCATGCGGACCGCGCTGGTGCTGCTTTTCCTGCTGGCGTTGGCCGCGGTGCCTGGATCGCTGCTGCCGCAACAGGACCTGAACCCGGAGAAGGTCCAGTCGTACCTGTCGGACCACCCGGTTTTGGGTCCGATCCTGGACAAAATCGGGGCGTACAACGTTTTCGGCTCGCCCTGGTTCGCGGCGATCTACCTGCTGTTGTTCATCTCGCTGATCGGCTGCCTCTACCCGCGGATCAAGCTGCACGCCAAGGCGCTCCAGCAGGCCCCGCCGGCGGCCCCGAAGTTCCTCGACCGGATGCGCCACCACGCCGAACTTCCGGCGACGGACGGAAAACCGGCCGAGCTGGCCGCCGACCTGCGTCGCGTGTTGAGGCGTCGGCGCTGGCGCACGGTCGTACGGGAAAAGGGCGAGGTCGTCGAGGTCAGCGCGGAAAAGGGCTATCTGCGCGAAACCGGCAACCTGGTCTTCCATCTTTCGTTGCTGGTGCTGTTGATCGGGGTCGCATCCGGCGCGTTGTGGGGTTGGAACGCCAATGTGCTGCTGACCGAGGGCGACGGCTTCTGCGACTCGCTGCAGCAGTACGACCAGTACACGCTCGGCCGGGACGTGACGGACTCCAGTCTGCCGCCTTTCTGCGTACACCTGCGAAAGTTCCACGCCGACTACCTGCCCAGCGGTGAGCCGTCCAAATATGCCGCCGATGTCACGTACGACGACGGCCTCGGCGGGCCCAGCATGAACAGCACCATCGAGGTCAACGACCCGCTGCGGTTCCAGGGCGCCCGGATTTACCTGCTGGACACCGGTTACTCGCCGATCATCAGCTACACCGACAAATACGGGCAGACCTTCACGTCGCCGAGCCCGTTCCTGCCGCAGGACCAGAACCTGTCCTCGTCCGGAATCGCGGTTTTCGCGGACGCCAACCAGAAACCAGGCGCCGCTCGTACGTCCGGGGTCGAGGTCGCGTTCCAGGGCGTCTTCACCCCGACCACCCCGACCGAAGGGCCCAAGGTCTCCTCGCTCAGCCCGGCGCCGCGCTCGCCTGGGCTGACTCTCGCCGCGTACCGCGGTGACACCGGTTTGTCCTCCGGCATCCCGAAATCGGTGTACGCGCTGGACCAAAACCAGATCGACCGCGGCAAACTCAAGCTGGTCGGCACGCATTTCCTTCAGCCGGGCGATCGTTGGAAGCTCGACGACGGCAGCACGGTGGCCTTCGTCGGCTACCGCGAATGGGCCGGCATCCGGGTCGACCAGAACCCCGGTCAGAACGTGGTGCTGGTGGCCGCGATCTGCATCGTCCTGGGTTTGCTGTGTTCGCTGCGCATCCGCCGCCGGCGGCTGTGGGTGCGGTTGACCCCGGACTCCAACGACAGTGCTCGCACTGTCGTCGCCGTCGGTGGCCTTTCTCGTACCGATGCCGACGAGTTCGCCGGCGAGTTCGACCGTCTGCTCGAACAGATCACCACATCCCTCCCAGTTTCCAGCGGGAGCGGGAAAGGAACTGAGCATGCCGACTGAGACCGCGATGGCCAGCCTGTCCGACAATCTTCTGGTCGCGACGATTTTGTTTTACGCGGGCGCGATGTTGGCGTACGGCGTCGAATACGCGTTTGGTGCGAGAGCCAGTCGCAAGTCGTCGGCGAAAGTGCTCGCCACCGTCGGGGGTGGGGCGACGGTCGCGGACGCGCCGGTTTCGCCGCCGGTCGGTGGCGCGGTGACCGAGCCCTCCCCGCTGCCGCGGATCGCCGGCCAGATCGGCGTGGTGCTCAATATCGTCGGCGTCGCCACCCACGTCGCCACCCTGATCACCCGCGCGATCGCCGCCGGCCGGGTGCCGTGGGGCAACATGTACGAATACGCGATCACCGTGTGCTTCGTCGCGATGGTCGCCTGGCTCGTCGTCCTCACCAGGCAGCGGTCGATCCGGCACATCGGCGCTTTCGTGATGCTGCCGATCGTTTTTTGTTGCTGGGCCTGGCCGGCACGGTGCTCTACACGCCGGTCGTTCCGCTGGTGCCGGCGCTGAACTCGTACTGGCTGTGGATCCACGTCAGCGCGGCGACCCTGGCCAGCGGCATTTACATGGTCGGTTTCGTGGCCAGCGCGATGTATTTGATTCGCTACTATCACGACAAGCGGTTCCTGGCCGGCCGTGCGGTGTCCTTCCCGCTGACCCTCGGCCCGCGACGCGACTGCGGCCGCGGAGGTGTTGGAGCGCACCACGTTCCGGGTGATCGCCTTCGCCTTCCCGATCTGGACCTTCGCCATCATGGCCGGCGCGATCTGGGCCGAGGCTGCGTGGTCGCGTTATTGGGGCTGGGACCCGAAGGAGACCTGGTCGTTCATCGCGTGGGTCGTTTACGCGGCGTACCTGCACGCCCGCTCCACCACCGGCTGGAAGGGCCCGAAGGCGGCCTGGATCGCGATGGTTGGCTGGGGCGTCATGATGATGAACCTGTTCGGCGTGAACCTCGTCATCTCCGGCCTGCACTCGTACGCTGGCCTGCAGTAACGCATTCTTACTCCGCACCGCCCCGTTGCCCGCGCCAGCCGCCGACAACGGGGCGTTGTGGATTTTCCGCCGGACTGGGCTGGCAATCCCCTACCCCCTAGGGGTACGGTGAATGCATGACTCCGGGCTACACGAACGACAAAGCGAAGATCCAGGCGAGGTTGAAGCGCATCGAGGGGCAGGTGCGCGGCCTGCAACGGATGGTGGACGAGGACACGTACTGCATTGACGTCCTCACCCAGGTGTCCGCCACCACTCGCGCCCTGCAAGCGGTCGCGCTCGGGCTGCTCGATGACCATCTCAGTCACTGCGTGCAGGACGCGGTCGCGTCCGGCGGCGCCGACGCGGCCGAGAAAGTCAAAGAGGCCAGCGACGCGATCGCCCGGCTCGTTCGTTCCTGATATTTCCGAAAGGAAACATAGATGACCACCAGCACGTACCAGGTGTCCGGCATGACCTGCGAGCACTGCGTCCGGTCGGTGACCGAGGAAATCAGCGGCCTGGAAGCGTCCAGGCGGTAAGCGTCGACCTGCCCACCGGCGAGGTCACGGTGGAGTCCGCGAATCCGTTGCCGGACAGGGTGATCCGGGCCGCCGTCGACGAGGCTGGATATCAGCTGGTCGAGTCGTGAACGCCGGCGTCGAGCTCGCCATCAGCGGGATGACGTGCGCGTCCTGCGCGAACAGAGTCGAGCGAAAGCTCAACAAACTCGATGGCGTGTCGGCGACGGTCAACTATGCCACCGAAACCGCGCACGTTGAATTCCCGCCTTCGGTGACGGTCGACGTTCTGATCGGCCAGGTGCAGGCCGCCGGCTATGACGCCAAACCTCCTGCGGAGCAGGAGAAGGTCGCTCCAGACGAGACTTCGCCGCTGCGCCAGCGGTTGCTGATCTCGTTGGCCCTCACCATCCCGGTCGTGGTGCTGTCGATGGTGCCGGCGCTGCAGTTCACGAACTGGCAGTGGCTGGCCTTGACACTTGCTTCCCCGGTCGTCGGGTGGGGCGCGTGGCCATTTCACCGAGCCGCCGCGGTCAATCTGCGGCACGGCGCCGCGACCATGGACACGCTGGTGTCGATGGGCACCCTCGTCGCGTACTTTTGGTCGCTCTACGCGCTTTTCTTCGGTACGGCCGGCGAGCCCGGCATGCGGATGTCGTTTGAGTTTCTGGCCTCGCAAACGCGCGGTGCCGACGAGATCTATCTCGAAGTCGCCGCCGGCGTGACGGTTTTCCTGCTGGCCGGCCGTTATTTCGAAGCCCGGTCGAAAAGACGGGCCGGATCGGCGTTGCGGGCGCTGCTCGATCTCGGCGCCAAGAACGTGATCGTCCGGCGAGCCGGCCGTGACCATCAGGTGTCCATCGATGCGCTGATCGTCGGCGACGAGTTTGTCGTACGTCCCGGTGAAAAGATCGCCACCGACGGCATCGTGGTGGACGGGCGCTCAGCGGTGGACGCGAGCATGCTGACCGGCGAGAGCGTGCCGGTCGAGGTCAGCGTCGGCGACACCGTCGTCGGCGCGACGGTGAACGCTGGCGGGCGACTGGTCGTACGGGCCAGCAGGGTCGGTGCGGACACCCAGCTGGCGCAGATGGCCAAGCTCGTCACCGAGGCCCAGAACGGAAAAAAGCGGCTGTTCAGCGGCTCGCCGACCGAATTTCCGGGGTGTTCGTGCCGGTCGTCATCGGCCTTGCCGCGTTCACTTTGCTGGAATGGTGGGTCACCGGAAACGGCGTGGTGCCGGGCATGACCGCCGCGGTCGCCGTGCTGATCATCGCCTGCCCGTGCGCCCTCGGACTCGCCACCCCGACGGCCCTGCTGGTGGGCACGGGAAGAGGCGCGCAGCTGGGGATTTTGATCAAGGGCCCGCAAGTTCTGGAGTCGACCCGCCGAGTGGACACCATCGTGCTGGACAAGACCGGCACCGTCACCACCGGCCGAATGGTTGTCGTGCAAGTGCGCGGCGAAGTCCTGCGGCTCGCCGGTGCCGTCGAGGCAGCTTCCGAGCATCCGATCGCGGCCGCTATCGCCGCGCGTGCTTCGGAATCGGGACAGCTGCCGGAAGTTTCGGATTTCGTGGCGCTGCCGGGCCTGGGCGCCAGCGGCAAGGTCGACGGCCACGCCGTGCTCGTCGGTCGCCCGCAACTGCTCGCCGAGCAGTCCGTCGTCGTACCAGAAGATCTCGCCGAAGCCGTTGCGGCGGCCGAAAAATCCGGTCAAACGGTCGCGATGGTCGCGCTCGACGGCGTGGCCGCCGGGATGATTTCCGTTGCGGACACGGTCAAACCCAGCTCCGCCGAAGCGATCCGCCGGTTGCGTGCGCTGGGCCTGCGCCCGATGCTGCTCACCGGTGACAACGCGGCCGTCGCGAGCGCGGTGGCAGCCGAGGTCGGGATCGCTCGGAAGGACGTCATCGCCGGCGTCCTCCCAGCCGGAAAGGTCGACGCCGTACGCAGACTCCAGGAATCCGGCGCGGTCGTCGCGATGGTCGGTGACGGCGTCAACGACGCGGCCGCGCTGGCCACCGCCGACCTCGGCCTCGCGATGGGCACCGGCACGGACGTGGCGATCGAATCCGCCGACCTGACGCTCGTACGCGGCGACCTCCGCTCCGCCGCCGACGCCATCCGGCTCGCCCGCCGTACCCTGCGAACCATTCAGGTCAACCTCTTCTGGGCCTTCGCGTACAACATCGCGGCCCTCCCACTCGCCGCGTTCGGCCTACTCAACCCCCTGATCGCCGGCGCCGCGATGGCCTGCTCCTCCCTCTTCGTCGTCACCAACTCCCTCCGCCTCTTCCGCTTCCACTAACGCTTTCGACGTTTTGCGCGTGTCAAGGGCGCTTTACGGCGCGAAATTGTCGTACGTGTCTGTTTTTCTTTCCCCCTCCCTTTGAACGGGCGGGGGGTGGGTTGAGAGGTGGACTCTAATTTTTAGTTGAACATTGGTCCTCGAACCCGCCCCCCACCCGTCACTGGGTGGGGGCAAATCTGCCGGAGGGGTAGACAGTTTTTCGCGCCGCACCCTATCGGAATCGGCAGTTTCCCCTGCGACTCAAGTGGCTCCTGTGCACTCAATCATCGGAGTCAGGTCAGGGTGACGGGCAGGGTGGCTAGGCCGTGTTGGACGAAGGTGGGGCGGGAGGTGGCTGTGCCGGCGAGGGTGAGGGGGAGCGGGAGCAGGGCGGCGAAGGCTTCCTGGAGTTCGACGCGGGCCAGCGGGGCGCCGAGGCAGAAGTGGATGCCGGCGCCGAAGCCCAGGTGGGCGGGGTCGCGGCGGAGGTTCAGGGGGTGTCCGGGTGCGGGAATTCCAGCGGGTCGCGATTGGCCGAGCCGAGCAGGGCGGCGACCTGCTGGCCGGGCTGGATTTCGCCGCTGGGAAGGGAAACGACGGCGGTGGCCGTACGTTCGAAGAGCTGCAAAGGTGAGTCGAAGCGGATGAGTTCCTCGACGGCGGCTGGTACGAGCGACGGGTCCGCTTGCAGCGCATGCCATTGCGCGGGGTTTTCCAACAGCGCGCGCGAGCATGCCGTTGCCGATCACGTTGACGCTCGCTTCGTGGCCGGCGTTGAGCAGCAGGATGCAGGTGGTGACCAGTTCGTCCTCGGTGAGCCGGTCGCCGTCGGTGTCCCGCACTCGTACGAGCGCGCTGACCAGGTCGTCGCCGGCTGTCACCCGGCGAGTCGCGACCAGTTCGCGCAGGTAGCCGACGAATTCGGCGGCCGCGGTCTCGGCGGCCGCGCGCTGCTCGGCGATGATGGCCGGCTCGTACATTTTGACGATCGCGTTCGACCACGGCCGCAGCAACGGCCAGTCGGTGGCCGGGATGCCGAGCAGCTCACCAATCACCTGTACGGGCAGTTCCTCGGCGAAAGCGCTCATAAGATCGACCGGCCCGTCGCGCAGGCCGTCAATCAGCGCGGCGGCGAGGGTGGCGATCCGCGGTCGCAGTCCTTCGGTACGCCGGCGGGTGAAAGCCACTGACACCAGCCGGCGCAGCCGGGTGTGGTCCGGCGGCTCCATTTCCAGCAGCAGCGCGTTGCGGTGGATCAGGTTGAACTGCCCAAAATCAGCGGACGGCTCGCGGTCTTTCCAGATCCGCGCCAAATCGCGGTCACGCAGCACGGCATTGCAGGTCTGGTAATCGAAAGCCAGCCACCTGCCGAGCGTTTCGTCCCAGGCGAGCGGATGTTTCGCCCGGAGCTGGGCGAGCACCTCGTACGGCGAGCGCAGGAACTCGGCATCTTCTAACGGCAACAACGACATGACAGCAACGTACGCCAGTGTCCAACGCGGCGCTGGCCTCAGCTCGGTGCGACCGCTGGCCGGCGCTTTCCGAACAAAGTAAAGAAAATCAGCAGCCAGGCAGCGGCTGGGAAGAGGCAGACCACGAAGCTGGCCACCGCGTTGATCATCCCGGTGGCCACCGCGCTCAGCCCGGCGCCGACCTGGAGATAGAGCGACAGCCCGGCGACCCCGAGGCTGAGCACCAACCCGGCCAGCGCGAGTACGAGGCGCCCAGCGCGATCGCGGATCGGCGGCCGGCCTGTCGCCACTGGACCAACGCCACCACGATGCCGGCGAGCAGCGCGATGAGCTGCGGAGTCTGGTTGGCGAAAGTGGAAAGCAGGGCCACGATCCATCCACTGGAATAGTTCATCGAATGCTCCTAACCAGTGACCGGAGGCAGGGCCTGGGCCGGTTTCGACCGACCGAACAACGCGATGGTGATGAGGATCCACGGGATCGCCGCCAGCAGGCTCACGAAAATCCCGACCACCCGATAGACCACGCCGACCAAAGCCACTGGCACGTGCGCACTGGCGACAATTTCCGGCAGCAGCGAACTACTCACCACCACCATGATCACGAGGGCCTCGGCGAGCAGGCCGACGACAGCGGCGATCAGCGCGAACGTGGCCGCCCGCGGATTCTGGGCCCGCCGCCGGATGGCCATCACCACGCCGACCAGCAACGCGATCACCAGCGGCAGCTGGCCAACTATCCCGGCCAGTACGAGAGAACACACACCCGACACCGCTGCCCCCTCTCGGCGACTCCAGGCCCACCTTAGCCGTACGGCCGCACGTACCCCTGTCGTATGACGCACCGCGGTCGGACGACAGGGCCACCACCTGCGCGTACGGTGAAAACCATGGCAACTCAGACAGTCCAGGCCCCGCCTTCGGCCTGGCTCAGCACGGCGACCGGGCAGCTGGGGAAGGCGTTCGCGCAGCTCCTGTGGGGTAAGGACGATCGTTCGCCACTGCCGTCAATGCGGGCGCTGTGGTTGTTGTTCGGCGCTGTTTGTGTCGTTTTCGCGCGCTGCTGGTTCTGCTGGCCAGCGGTGACTACCTCCTGATCTCTGGTGGCACAGACGAGTTGGTTGTGCCGTTCGGCATCGGGGTGCTGCTGGTCGCGCCGCTGGTGCTCGGTACCCGCGCTCCGTTGCTGGCCTGGCGTTTGCAAGTGATTGGTTCGCTGCTGGCCCTGACCAACTCGACCTGGCATGACCCACACTGTGGATCGACGTGAAGCTCGTTGCTCTGGCGGCCGGGATCGGCCTGCTCACCTATCGGTGTGGCTGGCTGGTAGGCCTGCTGGGCACATTCGTGGTCGTGGTGCCGACTATCGGCCCGGCCATCGTCAAGGTGTATCTGTGGGACAAGGTGAGCTTGGCGGCCATGATCGTCACTGCCGGCCTGGTGATTGGCGGCGCGTTGCATGTTAGGCGTACGGCCGGCGAGCAGCTCAGCGAGCAGCGCCAGACCACTGTGCAGGCGCAGGAAGGGCAGATCCTGCTCACCGAGCGGGCCCGGATCGCCCGCGAGCTGCATGACGTGGTGGCGCACCACATGTCGATGGTGGCCGTACGAGCCGAGACCGCGCCCTACCGGCTGACGGATCTGCCGGAGACGGCCCGGGCCGAGTTCATCGACATTGGCGCGGCCGCCCGTGCCGCGTTGACCGACATGCGGCAACTGCTCGGTGTGTTGCGGGACGGCGCGCCGGCCGACCTCGCGCCGCAGCCGGGTGTCGGGCAGATCCCGGATCTGGTCAGCGCGATGGCCGCGTCCGGCGCGCGGATCACCCACGAGGTCGACGGGCCGCCGGTGGACCTGCCGGCGGCGGTGGACCTCGCCGCGTACCGGATCGTCCAGGAGGCCCTGTCCAACGCCGGCCGGCATGCTCCCGGCGCGGAGATCGCGGTCCGGCTCGGCTACCTGCCGACCGCGGTGGTGGTCACGATCAGCAACGGTCCGGCGGTGGTCGCGGAGCGTACAGGCACGGCTCTCACCGTCCGGCTGCCGGACGCGTCGGCGCAGCCACACGGCCTGGTCGGCATGCGGGAGCGGGTCACGCTGGCCGGCGGCACCCTGCTGGCCTACCCGGCGCCGGGCGGCGGTTTCGTGGTTGAGGTGACCATGCCGTACGGCGGGACGGAGACGGTCGGATGATCAGCGTTTTCATCGCCGACGACCAGGCGATGGTCCGGCAGGGCTTCGGCGCCCTGCTGGCCGCGCAGCCGGACATCGAGATGGTCGGCGACGCGGTGGACGGCCGGGAAGCGGTGAGCGGTGTCCAGCGGCTCACCGCCGCTGGCACACCCCCGGACGTGATCCTTATGGACGTACGCATGCCGGAAATGGACGGTCTGGAGGCGACTCGCCGGATTCTCGCCGCCCCCGAGCCGGTGAGCACCCCGGGTGCTCATCCTCACCACCTTCGACCTCGACGAGTACGTCTACGAAGCGCTGCGGGCCGGTGCCAGCGGTTTCCTGCTGAAGGACGCGCCGGCCGCCGACCTGGTGGCCGGCGTACGAGTCGTACACGCCGGCGACGGGCTGCTGGCGCCCTCTGTGACCGGCCGGTTGATCGCTGATTTCGCCCGCCGCCGCCCGGACGACCGGCCACCGCCGGGCAACCCGGCCGCGGTGCATACGCTCACGCCCCGCGAGATCGAGGTGCTCAAGCTGATCGCCGCCGGCCAGACGAACGGCGAGATCGCGACGACGCGATGATCGTCGCCGAGCAGACCGTGAAGACCCACATCGGCCGGATTTTCGCCAAGCTGCACCTGCGGGACCGCAGCCAGGCGGTCATCTTGGCGTACGAAACCGGACTGGTCACTCCCGGCGGATAATAAAAGGCCCGGTTCCGCTGGACGGAACCGGGCCTAAGCGGGCGTCTGAGTTAGTTCGGTCGGGCGGCTCCGACGAAGCCCATCGAGTCAATGCTGGAGATCTTCACGTTCTCGCCCTCTTCCGGCGCATGGATCACCTGGCTGTTGCTGATCGCCAGGCCCACATGCCCGAAGTTGTTGAAGAAGACCAGGTCGCCGGCCTGAACCATGGAGCGGGTGATGTGTGGGTTGCCCTGATACTGCTCGTGGGCCGAGTGCGGCAGCGAGATGCCGACCTGCCGGTAGGCCGCCAGCGTCAGGCCGGAGCAGTCGAAGCCGACCTGGTACGGACCGGACTTGGCGAACACGTAGTGGGCTCCGAGCTGGGCATACGCGTACTTCACGGTGGTGGACGACCCGACCGGGGCCTGGGGCGCGTCCGGGCTCGGGCCATCCGCACCGCCACCGCTACTGTCCAGCGATCCTGGCGGGAGCAGCTTCTTGAGGGCGGCGAGCTGGGTGGTGTAGCCGCTCTTGCTGGTGTTGAGCGTGGTCACCAGGGTCTGCGCGGCGGTGGCCAGGCTGTTCACCTGGGCCTGCTGGGCGATCAGCTTCGCCTTCGCCGACCGCAGCAGCGCCGCGAGCTGGTCGCGGGTCTTGCCGGTGAGCGCGTCCAGGGTGGTCAGCTGGTCCAGGAAGGTGTCCGCGGAGCCGCTGGTGATCATCGAGCTCATCATGCTCACGTCGCCGCCCTTGTAGGCGCTGATCGCGTACGACGCGGTCTTCTGACCGAGCGTGGTGAGCTGCGTCTGAGTGGCGCTGACCTGCTTGTTCACCGCGGTCTGCTGGGCTTTTACCTTGCCCAGGTTGGAATTCGCGGTGTTGTACTGGTCGTTGAGAGAGTGTCCAGTTTGGACTGACTGCAGCGCGGTGACCTGCGCCTTGACGTTGCTGGGACTGGGATCGGCGGCGGCCGGGCTGGCCAACGCCAACGGGCCAGCGAGGAGAGTCGTCGTCAGAAGGGTGGGCACTGCTATGGCACGAAGGCGCTTTCGTAGCGCGCTTGCGCGAAACACGTCTCGCGAGCTCCTTCTTCCGTCACACCGCCTGCCGAGTTAGCTGACGGATTCGGGCCGGAAGAAATTAGCCCTACCACGGGAAAACCGTGGATTCACCCCAGAAACTCGGGTCCCCGGCTCGCTTTCCGGCGCGGGGCGCCGGTCATCGATTCGGCGGCGTCGGCCAATGACGCTCGGTTGAGCATCCAGATTCTCGACCGACAAAGGCGAAGCCTACGACATCACCTTTATTCCCCCATCGTCGCGGGGGTGACGAGCGTTACGTCGTACCAAAAATCGAGTGATGTCGTCACTATTGGTTACTGGCGTAAAAACAATGACCCGGTTCCTTTTTCAGGAACCGGGCCACTGAAGTGTGTGCGGATGGATCAGACAGGCCGGGCGGCTCCGACATATCCCATCGAGTCGATGGGGGAGATCTTCACGTCTTCGCCCTCGGTCGGCGCGTGGATCACCCTGCTGTTGCTGATGGCGATGCCCACGTGCCCGAAGTTGTTGAAGAAGACCAGGTCGCCAGCTTCCACCGCGCCGCGGGAGATGTGCGGTGACATCTGGTACTGCTCGTGCGCCGAGTGCGGCAGCGAGATGCCGACCTGCCGGTACGCGGCCAGGGTGAGGCCGGAGCAGTCGAAGGAGTCAGGCCCGTCGGCGGCGAACACATACGGCTTGTTGAGCTGCGCGTACGCGTACCGAACCGTGGTCGAGGAGCCGACCGGCGCGTCGGGTGCGGCCGCGTCCATGCCGAAGTCGGACGGGTCGAGCTTGGCCCGCAACGTGCGCAGCGTCTTGGCCTGGCTGTCGAAACTGCTCTTGCTGGTGCCGAGCGTGCTCACCAGGGTCTGCGCGGCGGTGGCCAGGCTGTTCAGCTTGGCCTGCTGGGCGCCGACCGCGGCCTTGGCCGCCTTGAGCGCGGCCAGCTGGTCTCGGTTCTTGCCGGTGAGGGCGTCCAGCGTGGTCAGCTGGTCGAGGAAGGTGTCCGCCGAGCCGCTGGTGATCATCGAGCTCATCATGCTCACGTCACCACCCTTGTAGGCGCTGATCGCGTACGACGCGGTCTTGTCCTG
Source organism: Fodinicola feengrottensis (assembly GCF_010993775.1). Lineage (GTDB taxonomy): Bacteria > Actinomycetota > Actinomycetes > Mycobacteriales > HKI-0501 > Fodinicola > Fodinicola feengrottensis. The sequence goes on from NZ_WOTO01000018.1 coordinate 20,249, forward strand.
GAGCGCGGCATACTGCGTCTGGGCCTGGGCGAACTGCTTGTTCACCGCCGTCTGCTGGGTCTTGATCTTGCCCAGGTTCACGTTCGCGGTGTTGTACTGGTCGTTGAGAGTGTCCAGTTTGGACGTGAGGGCGTCGATCTGGTGCGTCAGGTCACTGACGCTGGGATCCGCCGACGCCGGGCTGGCCATGGCCAGGGTTCCGGCGACCAGAGTCGCTGTGAGAACGGTGGGCACCACGAAGACACGAAGGCGCTTCCATAGCGCGCTTGCGCGAGTCACTTCCCGCGAGCTCCTTCTTCCGCAATACCGCCTGCCGAGTTAGCTGTCGGATTCGGGCGGGAAGAAATTCGCCCTACCACGACCAGGTCGTGGATTCACCCCAGGAACTCGGGTCCCCGGCTCGACTTCTGGCCATTTCGCGCCAGTCATCAATTCGGCGGCGTCGGCCGCGACGCTCGGCTGAGCATCCAGACTCTCGACCGACAGGGGCGAAGCTTACGACATCGCCTTAGCCGTTTCATCGCCGGACGGGCAAATCGTGTTACGACACCCGCGCAAAATTCATTTGCCGATCGGGCAGCCAGGCATTATGCGCGGTACGCGTGAAAAGAAATGCGTGTAGTCACCGGCGAGTCACGCAGCGACTCTCGACACAATGCGGTTCAGAATGGACACCGCTTGGCTAACTGGAGGCGGCACTGAAGGGTCCGCGAAACGCACGCTTCTCCCGCCTACCGAGATGACATATCGGAAACCGTCCGGGATTTCCGCCGTACGAGTGGAAGTCATCCCGCTGAGCGGGATTTTCGGTATCGCCGCAAGGAGTTCGGCCCGCTCGCTCGCGGTCAGCGTGCCGTGCCGATCCGCACCCTTGCGAGTGCTCGCGATGACCTGGCCGTCCGGGGTGATCCGCAGCTCGTCCTGGAAACCGGCGATGCCGCCCGTACGGGCGTACGTGACGGCCGGCAACCCAGCGGGTAGTGATGGCGACACCGTGGGTCTCATCGGAGCCGGTGTCGTCGCGCTGCCCCCGCCGGGCGACGATCCACCCGCGCAGCCGGCCAGCGCGATGCCGACCACCGCCGCCATCGCGACTGTCCCGGCGAGCTCGCGCACGCCGTACGAACGTCCTGGGATGTCATCAGCCCGCATTCGCCGCACCGCCCACCGTCCCCGCCAGTCGGAGACTTCAAGCCCTTGGACTCGCCGCGGCGCGATCTGGTTCCGCGGGCGGGTGAAAACGCCGTTCCTACGAGTCGGCGCGTCGTCGTCGATCAGGCCACCTTCGCCGGCCAGCAAGGCGCGCACTTCCGACTCACGGAAGCGGCGATGGCCGCCGGGCGTACGAATGCTGCTGATTCGGCCCGCGGCCGCCCACCGGGTCACGGTTTTCGGATCCACCCGAAACATGGCGGCTACCTCACCAGGGGGTGAGCAGTTTTCCCTCGACCTCCACCGACCCGCACCTCCCTCGTTGATGCCGTCCACTGTTGTTCTGGTACGGAAAAATCTCGCTCCCGGCGGTCATTAGAGCATCGTTGAGGCGCTTTCACTGGCACTTTGACAAGGTCCCTGACCGTGACGACGAGTGTCACCGGGCCAATTATGGGATAACCATCTACCAATCGGACAAATGCTCGGTTCGGTATCGATCGAGGCAACTGCCCCCGGAACCGCCGGCTTCGGGCCGACGACCTGCCATTACGCTCCTGCGCGAGGATGGTCGGGCAGATTCGAGGGGACGCATAAAATGGATGACACCGATCGCCGAATACTGGCTGTGCTGCGGATGCGCGGTCGCGAGACGTACGCCGAGATCGGTCGGCAGGTGGGCCTGTCCGCCCCGGCCGTCCACGACCGGGTGGCCAAGCTCGAAGCGACCGGCGTTATCGCCGGCTACCGGGCCGCGGTGGCCCCGGACGCGCTCGGTCTGGGAGTGACCGCCCTGATCGGGATCCTGCAGTCCGAGGGCAGCGAACAGGACGACATCGGCGAAGCCCTCCAGCATCTCCCGGAAATCGAGGCGTGCTGGTTCCTGGCCGGCGAGGAATCGTTCATGCTGAAAGTACGGGTGCCCGATGTGGCTGCCCTGGAACACACAATTGGCCGCGTCAACAGGATCCGCGGCGTTGCCCGTACGCGCACCACCGTGGTGCTGTCCACCAAATGGGAAGACCGCGCCGACCCCCGCCCGTCCCACTGAGTTTTTCTTGATTATTGGGACGAAAAACGCCGCGAGGGTGACGTTTTGGGTAGTGAAATGGTGCATTTCACTCCCACAACGTCACCCTCGCGGCGACGGAAAACGTTAGGCGGATGGGGAAGGTGACCCGCCACCAGCGGCAGGCGATGCCGGCGGCGGGGCCGAAGACTCAGCCGGCGTGCTCGGTGGAGGCGCGCTGGGGGTCGCCGGCGGGAGGGATCCCGACGGTGGTCCAGTCGGACTTGAGGGGCTGGATGGGGTGCCGCCGCCGGAAGGCTTGGGGGGGGCGGCGGGGCCGGCTTGGTCGGCGGGGTGGTGGTGCCGCCACCGTTGTTCCCGCCACCGCCACCGCCACCGCCTCCGCTGGTCGGTGGGAGGGCAGGCAACGTGCCGCCCTGGCCGGGCGGGACGGCGCCGACGACGCGGGTGGCGCCGAAGAACTCGGACCACCAGATGGCGTTGATCTGGACTGGCACGCCGTCGTGCGGGGCGTTGATCATCTTGCCGCCGCCGACGTAGATGCCGACGTGGTGGATGGTGTTCCAGTCACTCTTGTCGGTGGCGAAGAAGACCAGGTCACCGGGCAGCAAGGCGTTCACCTGAACCGGCCGGGTGGCGCGGAACTGCGGGCGTGCGGTGCGCGGGAGGTGGATGCCGGCGTAGTCGTACGCGGCCATCACCAGCCCGGAGCAGTCGAAGCGGTCCGGGCCTTCGGCACCCCACTCGTACATCTTGTGGGCGTTCATCTGCGCGATCGCGTACGAGAGCGCCTTCATCGCCTGCGGGGGGCGGCGGCGCCGCCGGGGCCAAGCGGAGACAGATACTGGCCGCCCAGGGCCAGGTTGAAGGCGTCTGAGCTGGCGTTCGCGGCGGCCAGCTGGCCGGCGTACTGAGACTGCATCGCCTGCAGCGATGCGCTCTGGGTGGTGAACTGCTCCTGCAGCGTGGCCTGCTGGGTCTGCATCTGGGCGACCGTCGCGTACGCCTGCGAATAGTTCTGGGCGGTCTGGACGACCGCCTGCGCGGCGGCGTTCAGGTCGGTGGGCGCGGGTGCGCTCTGCGGCGTCAGCGCGTCCGGGGCGGTGCCGAGAAGGTTCAGATACGACTGGCCGCTGGCGTTGCCGCCCTGCAGGGCCAGCCGGTACGCCTCGGACGCGGCCGCCCATTCCTGGTCGGCGGCGGTGACCAGCGCCTGCTTGGCAGGGAGGTCGGTCTTGAGCTGGGTGAGCTGCTCAGAGAGCCCCTCCACCGCGGACTGCTGCACCTGCACGGTGTTCACCACCGGGCTGACCGGCGGCGACGGCGGCGGGGCGGGCAGCCCGCTCGGCGGCGTCAGGGTCGTACCGCCGGGCAGCACCGGCGCCGGCGGCACCTCCGTGCCGGGGTTCGGTACGCCCGGTGGCGGCGCGGTCTTGGCGGCACCGTACGCGGCGAGTGTGGTGCTGGTCATCGCGCTGGCCGGGAGTTGCGCGGCCGCGGCGCCCGACGCGGTGACCAGAACGGTGGCGCAGCCCGCGAGGAGGCTGACCGACATCCCCTGGGTAATTCGCCTCGCCCAGCCGCGATCGATCGACCGGCGACGTCTGCTTCCCTGTCACTTGGTGACTCAACCCACCCATCCCCGAGAGTCCGCCTGCCATGTAACTGCCGAGTAGCACGGTAGTACGTTGGGCATCATCCGCATACCACAACGGCTGAGTCCACTTCTGCCTGATCGGGATGCGCCCGGGGCATTTAAGGGACACATAAGGGAGGCGGCGCAACCATGTCAGCGGTGCTGAGATACACCGTCGGACGGATCCTGGTGTTCGCCGCGAGCCTCGGCGTGCTCTACCTTATCGGCTTCCGCCGGTGGGCGTTGGTGCTGGTCGCGATCGTGGTCTCGATGCCGCTGGCGTACGTGTTGCTGCGCCGGCAGCGGGCCAGTTTCGCGGTGGGGCTGGAGCGGGTGCTCAGCCGTCGGCGGGCCGAGAAGGCCCGGCTGCAGGCCGCCCTGGAGAGCGACGACGACGAGTTTTCCACAGCCGACAAAGGTCCGCTGAGCCCGGCAAAACACAGCAACTTCTTAGACAGCGAGTCCTGATACGGACGGGCATTAAGGCTGCCTTCATAGACTTGTAACACCGGTGAGTACGGCGACTGGTGACAGACAGGGTTACTGTCTCGTCGTGTTTCGCGCAGGCATTCGAACCGCTGTCGTGCTGGCGGTCACCGCAGCTGGGGTCCTGTTCGCCGTGTTGGCCGCGGCGACTTCGTGGTGGTGGGCTGGTGCTGGCCGTGCCGCTGCTCGCGGTCGGCCTGTTGGGCTGCTATGACCTGTCGCAGAGCGACCGGTCGGTGCTGCGCAACTATCCGGTGCTGGGCCACCTGCGCTATCTGTTCGAGGGGTTGCGCCCGGAGATCCAGCAGTACTTCATCGAGCGCAACTTCGACGGCCGGCCGTACGACCGAGATGTCCGCAGCATCGTTTACCAGCGCTCGAAGGGCATCGAAGGCGAGTCGCCGTTCGGTACGGAGCGTGACGTCTACGCCGATGGCTACGAGTTCTTCGCGCACTCGATGTCGCCGCACCACGCCAAGGGCCCGATCCGCGAGCACAGCCAGGCCGGCACCGAGCCGGCGCCTGAGGAGCCGCCGCGGATCCACATCGGTGGGCCGGACTGCAAGCAGCCGTACGACATGTCGTTGCTGAACGTGTCTGCGATGAGTTTCGGCTCGCTGTCGGCGAATGCGATTGTGGCGCTCAGCACGGGCGCGGCGAAGGGTGGTTTCGCGCACGACACCGGCGAAGGTGGCATGTCCGACTACCACCTGGCCGGCGGCGCCGACCTGATCTGGGAGGTCGGCACCGCGTACTTCGGCTGTCGTACGCCCGACGGTGACTTCGATCCGGTCGCTTTCAAGGAAAAAGCCGCGAACCCGCGGGTGAAGATGGTGTCGCTGAAGCTTTCCCAAGGTGCCAAACCTGGTTTGGGTGGGGTGTTGCCGGGCGAGAAGGTGAATGCGGAAATCGCTCGGGTCAGGGACGTACCGCTCTCGGAAAAAACCGTGGTTTCCCCGCCGTACCACCGAGTTTTCTCCACCCCGCGAGAACTTGTCCTTTTTATTGACCAGATGCGGGAGCTGTCCGGCGGAAAACCGGCTGGTTTCAAGCTTTGTGTCGGCACCCGGCGGGACGTACTCGCGGTGTGCAAGGCGATGCTGGACGAGCAGATCACCCCGGACTTCATCGTCGTCGATGGCGCCGAAGGTGGCACCGGCGCGGCTCCGCTGGAATTCACCGACCACGTCGGGATGCCGCTGACTGAGGGACTTTTCGAGGTTCACAACGCTTTGGTGGGTTGTGGCCTGCGAGATCGGATCAAGATCGGCGTGAGCGGCAAGGTGGCGACCGGCTCGGACATGGTCAAGCGGATGATCCAGGGTGCCGACTACACCAACGCGGCGCGGGCGATGATGTTCGCGGTCGGCTGCATCCAGGCGCAGCGCTGCCACACCAACCGCTGCCCGGTCGGCGTGGCGACCCAGGACCGCGCGCGGCGGTCGCGGGCGCTCTACGTGCCGGACAAGTCCGAGCGGGTTTTCCATTTCCAGCAGGCGACCGTGCACAGTGCGATGAAAATCATGTTCTCGCTCGGGGTCTCGCATCCAGATCAGTTGCGTCCGCACATGCTCTATCGGCGGGTCAGCCCGCAAAGCGTCCGGTCTTACGCCGAACTCTGCCCGCCGCTGCGTCGTGGCCAACTGCTCGACGACCCGCCGGCGGACTGGGCGCAGGACTGGAAACTGGCCAGCCCGGACTCCTTCGCGGTCTGAGTCGCACCGACCATGGAGTCACACCGGCCATTGCGACCAGGCGTTCACCGGACCGGACTCATGCAGGACTTCGCGGACCTCGATCGCACCGTGTGCGGCGTCCGGCATGAGGCCGGCCAGCTCGACCGCGCGCTTTTTTCGTCGGTGACGTCCACAACGTAGTAGCCACAGACGAAAGCATCGGATTTGTGCACCGGGCTGTCGATCGTACTCGGCACGCCGTCACGGACGTGTACGGTCTTGGCGGTAATAGGATCGGAAAGGGTCTTGCTCTCCACCAGTTCCCCGGTTTCGGAGATCAACCGGTCGAAATCGCCGTCTCCCTGAAACGCGCTGAGTTGCTGGTCCGCGGTGAGGCCCTCCCACATCTCGTGATCGACATACATGATCAGTAGATATTTCAACTCGCCGCACGCTCCCGGTCGAGACTCTCTTGTTTCTTAGTGACCAGATGTCAGCTTTCTCCGAACGCGGCCAATTCCGCAGGCAGCGGTTCCGCGTGGAGAACGGTGAGTTTGGACACCGCCCGGGTCAGTACGACATAAAGCCGGTGCAGGCCGCGCTGTTCGGCGGCCACGATGGCGGCCGGTTCGCCGACGATCACGTGGTCGAACTCCAGGCCCTTCGCGAGCGTCGCCGGCACCACGGTCAGCGGAACATCCTCCTCGGCGCTGTTCACGCTGTGTGACACTCCGGCCGCGGTCAGGGCCTTGGTGACGGCCGTACCGACGCGTCGGCGACGACCACGCCGATCGAGCCCGGCTGCTCAAGTGCTTCGGCGCCGGCGGTGGCGACGGCGGCGGCCACCTCGGGGACGGACTGGATCACCAGCGAGTGTGGCGCCTGTCGTACGGACACCGCCGGCTCTACCCCAGCGTCCAGTGCCGGGAGCAGGGCGTTCGCCAGCGCCAGGATCTCCGCCGGCACCCGGTAGCCGGTGGTCAGCGGCAGCACCCGGGCGGTTGGCTTTCCGAGTGCCTCCAGCAGCGCCGGCCAGGTCTTGGGCGCGGTCACGGTGGTGCTCTGGGCGAGGTCGCCGAGCACCGTGACCGAGCCCTGCCGGGCCCGCCGGCCGATCGCCCTGGCCTGCATGGCGGTCAGGTCCTGCGCCTCGTCGATCACCACATGGCCGTACGAGCCGCTGCGTTCGAGCAGGTCAGTGGCCTCGTCGATGAGGACGGCGTCGGCATTGCTCCAGCGGATCTGGCGCTTGGTCCGCGCGCGGTCGGCCAGCTGATTGCGTCCTGCTCGGCTTCGGACAACAGGCCGTCGGCGGACCGTGCGAGCAGCTCCCGGTCGGACAGCAGCTCGGCGATCAGGCCGGCCGCGTCGACCGCCGGCCACACCGCGTCTGTCAGTTCTTTTACTGACTTCGTACGGGAAATCCGGGCCACCCAGGCCTCGGTGGGACTGTCGCCGCGGGCCTCGGCCTGGGCACGGGCCAGGTAACCGAGCCGGGTCCGCAGCCGCTCGCGGGCGGTCGCGTACCGCAAATCGTCCCGGCGCAGGTCGTCCACCAGCCGCATCAATCGGGCCGGCCCAATCCGGTAGCGCAGCGAGCCGTCCGCGATCACCAGCGGCTCGGTCGGCTTGCCGATCCGGCCATAAAGCGCGCGCCGGATCACTTCGGCCATCCGGGCGTCCGTCTTCACCGCCTCCGCTTGCGCGGAATCGGTGCCGCGGACCTGCACCGGCGCGATCAGCTGGCTGACGGTCGCTGCTTGACGCCGCCCTCGCCGAGCGCCGGCAGCACCTGGGCAATGTACGACAGGAAGGCCTGGTTCGGCCCGATCACCAGCACACCGGAACGTTTGAGCCGGTCGGGATGGCTGTAGAGCAGGTACGCGGCGCGGTGCAGCCCGACCGCGGTCTTGCCAGTGCCGGGCGCGCCCTGGATGCACAGCGAGTCGTCGAGATCGGCCCGTACCAACGCATCCTGGTCCGGCTGAATGGTGGCCACGATGTCCCGCATCGGCCCGACCCGCGGCTTCTCGATCTCCGCGGTCAGGATTTTGCTGGCAAGGCCCAGATTTTCGCCCTCGTCGAGCCGCTCCTGCTCGTACGAACTCAACTGTCCACTGTGGAACCCGAAGCGCCGCCGCCGGATCACGCCGCGCGGTTCCGCCGCGGTGGCGCGGTAAAACGCCTCGGAAACCGGCGCCCGCCAGTCGATCACCAGCGGATCGCCGGCCGGGTTCGCGATGTGCCGGCGGCCGATGTGGAAACTCTCTCGCCCGGATAAGGACTGTCGTCTCCGTGGTCGATCCGGCCGAAGAACAACGGCGTCTTGCCGTCGTCGGCGAGGCTGATCGTACGGTTCGCCAGCTCACTGGCCAGCACCTCGTCCGACACGAAGGTGGTCGCGCCGGCCGCCTGCGCGCGGATGTCCGCCAGCCGCTCGTACCACTCGCCGTCGTGAGTCTGGAGGCTCCTCGCCTCGTCGCGCATCCGAGTCAGCTCGGCTCGTGCGGCGACCATGTGGTCCCGCTCGGCGCGCAGCGTCTGGTCCTCGGCGAAGTCGGTCTCGGGCATCCCTACAACCTCCGGCAGTGTCTCGACGGTCCCACTGCCCTTGGCTCTCCGCGACCCGCGGCGCCCGGCTTTCGACGGGTCGGCGCCCTCGTCCGGGCGCTCGGCCGAGTGACGTTACCGGACGGCTCGCGTCCCGGCGAACGAGTTTTGGCTGCTGGTGCCCGGTCGGTCAGACTGACAGGGCGAGACCGACGCCGAGACCGACGGCATAGAGGAGTTCGGCGAGGCCGGTGTCGCGCAGGGTGGGGATGAGTTCCAGGCCGGACCGTTTGGCCAGCAGCGGGCCGGCAGCGCGGACGGCCATCGGGATCCCGATGAGGGAAAACCACACCCACGGCGAGAGGATCACGGCGAGCAGGATGCCCAGCAGATGGGCGAATCCGACGAGGACGGCCCACAGGGTGCGGCTGGCGGGATCGCCCATCATGACGGCGAGGGTCTTCTTGCCCGTCTGGGCATCGGTGGGGATGTCACGGACGTTGTTGGCGACCAGAATCGCGCAGGCGTAGCAGCCGATGCCGGCGGCCGCCGCGATCGCCGGCCAGGACAGCCGGAGAGCTTGGACATAGGTCGTACCGAGGACCGCGACCGGGCCGAAGAAGATGAAGACGAAGACCTCGCCGAGGGCGCGGTAGCCGTACGGGCGGCGGCCGCCGGTGTAGTACCAGGCCGCCGCTATGCAGGCGATGCCGACGATTAGCAGCCACCAGGCCTGGGTCGCGATCACCAGGGCCAGGCCGGCGATGGCGGCCCCCCGAAGGAGCCGAACGCCGCGTACTTCACCGTGGCCGGTGTCGTCGACCCGCTGCCGACCAACCGGAACGGGCCGACTCGGTTCTCGTCCGTACCGCGGATGCCGTCGGAATAGTCGTTCGCATAGTTGACGCCCACCTGCAGCGCCAACGCCACCACCAGCGCGAGCAGCAGCCCGCCAAAGCGAGAAACCGCCCAGCCCAGCGCGGCGGCGGCGCCGGCGCCCGCGATCACCCCGGAGGTGGACGCCGGCAGGGTCCGCGGCCGGGCCCCCTCCACCCACTGCGCGGTCGTGGCCACACGTCCTCCTCCAGTTCGGTTCGCCCCCATTCTGTGCTGGCCTCTCGCCGCTGCCAGATCCGCCCCTGCCCGCACGAGCTTGACCGCATCGACGCGATGCGTGCGCCAGACAGACGCACGCATCGCGTCGATGCGGACATCACCCTGGGTGGGTGGAGGTCAGGGGCGGGTGAGGGCGGTGGAGGCGTACCAGAAGGCCGCGATGGCGAGTGGGACCTCCAGCAGGGCGGCTTCCAGGCCGGCCTGCAGGAGGTCGCCGCCGCTGGTCGCGGTGGTGAGGTCGAACCAGGCGTCGGCGAGCAGCAGCGCCCCGCCGATGACCGCGGTCAGGGCCGCTCGCGGGTCCTTACGCAGGATGAGGATCGCGGTCAACGCGGCCGCGAGGGCCTCGCCGCTGTCCAGTCCCACCCACGCCACCGACCAGTGCGCGACGGTGGTGGTGGACGGCAGCAGCTGGCTGAGTACGACGCACCACGGCACCAACGCGCTGACCATCGCCACCGTGATCAGCAGTGCCCGGCGGTGCAGCCGCTCAGCGGGAACGACTATCGGCGCGGTGGTCGGTCGTACGTCCAACGTGGTCATCAGAACGAGCCCCTTCGGCGAAACGCGAATCGAGTGACGCAGCCGCAGATCATCACCGCGGCGGCCAGCCAGACGGCGGCCACCGCGAGCGGAGTCCGCTGCAGCAGGACGGAGACGCCAGCGACCGCGATCACCACCAGGGCGATCAGCGGGAGGACCGACAGCGGCCTGAACTGGGTGTTCCGGTCGGCGATCCGGTCGGCGAGCAGCTCGTCCACCACCTCGGCGACCCGGTCGTCGAATTCGTCGCCGTAGAGGTCGAAAAAAAACGCCTCCGCCGACTGCTCGATCCCCGTTCCGTCCATGTCCTCAACACTGGTCGAAAGTGGACTTCGCGTCGGTCGAGCCGACCCACCAACCGGGTGTCGGGTTATCCCTACTGGCGGTCGTGGGCTCTCCGGGTTTCGGCCGGCTTGACGTGTTCATATGGTTGGTCGACGACCAGGCCGGACCGCCGGCGGTTCAGACGTACGGGGAGCTCCGGTGCAGACACCTCCAGGTCCGGCGACGGACCCGCCAACGGTGGTGGGGCCGGATCGGATCTCGGGATTTTCCGCTGCGTGCGGTGGTTTCGGGGCGGCTGTGGAAGGCGTACGCGCACCTCACCCTGGACGCCGTCTACGGCACGCTTGGGCTGGCCGCGCTGCTGATCTTCTTCGGCGCGCTGCTGCTGGTGCCGTTCGGCGTCGGTCTCTTCCTGGTGGTGCCTGCCGCGCGGGTGCTGTTCTGGTGCAGTGCGGCCGAGCGGCGGCGATACGCGGCCACCTGCGGTTTGTACGTGGCTGAGCCGCGACTGCCGGCGGCCGCGAACGGGCCGCTGCGAAAGGCCCTGCCGGCGGTGCTCGGCAACTGGGCGCTCTGGCGGCAGGTCGGGTATTTCCTTTTGCTGATCCCGATCGCGTGCGCCACCTCGGCGACGATCGTGGTGACCTTCGCGGTGTCGGCCACCCTCGCGGCGCTGCCGGTCTACTTCCGGCACCTGGCCAACGGCCGCGCGCGACGGTCGGTCCGCTGACGGTCAAAGACAACCGGACCGCCTTCATGGTCTGCGTGCTGCGGCGCTGTTCGTGCTGTTGGTGATCGTCCCGACGCTGGCCCGGATGTTGCGCGGCATCGATGTGCTGCTCGCTCGTACGCTGCTGGTCCGCCCCCGCGGGAAGGCGATGGCCGAGCGGGTCGAGGAACTGACCGAGAGCCGGGCCCGGGTGGTGGACGCCGCCGAGGCCGAGCGCCGGCGGATCGAGCGGGACCTGCACGACGGAGCGCAGCAACGGCTGGTCGCCATGTCGATGACGCTTGGACGGCTGAACTCCCGGCTGAAGAACACCGCCGACCCGGACATGTTGGCGCTGATAGATGAGGCGCGACAGGACGCCAAGCTGGCGATTGGCGAGATCCGCGACCTGACCCGCGGCCTGCACCCGCCGGTGCTCACCGACCGCGGCCTGGACGCGGCGCTGTCCGCGGTGGCAGCCCGCCAGCCGATGCCGGTGACGGTCGACGTCCAGGTGTCACCGCGCCCGCCGATCACCATCGAGGCGATCGCGTTTTTCGTGGTCACCGAGGCGTTGACGAACGTGACCAAGCACGCCCAGGCGCATCGCGCCGAGGTGGGCATCCGGCGGATCGGCGACCGGCTCTGGATCCGGGTCACCGACGACGGCGCGCGGTGGCGCGGACCCGACCCGCGGCACCGGACTGACCGGCCTTGCCGATCGGGTGTCCGGAGTGGACGGCACTTTGCGAGTTTCCAGCCCGGTGGGCGGACCGACGGTGATTGAGGTGGAGTTGGCATGCGGGTCGTGATCGCCGAGGACTCGGCGCTGCTGCGAGAGGGTCTGCGACGACTCCTCGTGGAGCAGGAGATAGAGGTGGCCGACGCGGTCGGCGACGGCGAGGAACTGCTTCGCGCGGTTGCCGAGCACAAACCGGACGTCTGTGTGGTGGACGTACGGATGCCGCCGACCTTCGTCGACGAGGGCTTGCGAGCCGCTCTGGTGATCCGCAACCGGTGGCCGGGCACGGGCGTACTCGTGCTGTCCCAATACGTCGAGGAGCGGTATGCCACCGAGCTGATCGGCGACAACCCGGACGGCGTCGGTTACCTGCTCAAAGACCGGGTAGCCGAGGTGGAGGACTTCGTCGACGCGGTCCGCCGGGTAGCCGCCGGCGACACCGCGCTGGACCCCGAGGTGATCAAGCAGCTGCTCGTACGCAGCCGGAAAAAGGACCCGCTCGCGACCCTCACCCCGCGCGAGCGGGACGTGATGGCGGCGATGGCCGAAGGCCGCTCGAACGCCGGCATCGGCGCCGAGCTGGTGATCGGGCCGGCCGCGGTGGAGAAGCACATCAGCAGCATTTTCCTGAAACTCGGCCTGCGCGCCGAGGACGGCGAACACCGAAGGGTGCTGGCCGTACTGAGATATCTGGGGGCCTGACATGAGCGTCATCTCGCACGAGAGTCCGCCGGAGGCGCCGCCCAAGCCTCCCGGTCGCGGCGCGATCGTGGCCGCTGGGTTGGTGCTCCTGCTGATTGCCGGCGGGGTGATCGCCTGGGTGATGGTCACCCGGGTGATGCCCGGTCAGCTCGACTTTCACAGCTCGTCGGATCAGACGGCCGGCGCGAAGCTGCAGGTGAACGCCCCGGACGCGGCCATCCTGCTGGTTCCTGGCTCGGACGGGACCGTGCACGTGGTGGGAAAGGGGCGCTATCTCTACCACTCGCCGACGGTCACCGCGGCTACCAGCGGCGACACCACCACGGTCACGGCCGGCTGCCCCCGCACACGAAAGTCGCTGCCAGGTGTTCGTCACCATCAGCGTGCCGGCGGCGATGCCAGTACGGGTGGATGCCGACCTCGGGTCATCATCGATGCGAGCGGACTGGACGGCACGCTGGATCTTAATTCCAACGAGGGGTCCATCGAGGTGCTCAACCCGATCGGAGCGGTGTCGGCCCGCAGCGGCAACGGCTCCGTCTCCGTCACCGGTGCCCGATCGCCGCAGGTGACCGCCCACAGCACCAACGGCTCGATCACGATGGTCGACTCGGGTCGCCGCTGGTGACCGCCGAGTCGGTCAACGGCAAGATCTCCGCGAACTTCCTGGACGCGCCCACGATGGTGACCGTGAGCAGTGTCAACGGGTCAGTCGACGTGTACGTGCCGGGCACCGCCACGTACCGGGTGACGACCCACACCGTCACGTCCAGCGACAAGGTCAAGGTGCCCACCAGCGACACCTCGCCGCACGTCATCAACGCCAGCAGCACGAACGGCTCTGTGCAAGTCTTCAGTTAGCGGCGCCGCGTATCAGCGAATTCGTACCAGCGTCTCAGCCGATTCGTACGGCGTTCTCAGCCAGTTCTGAGGGAGCCGCCGCACGGTTGAGGACATGAGCGAGCACACCGATCCCCAGCAGCCGTGGATGCCGCCGAGCGCGAGCGGCGAGGCCGCGGCGGGCCACCAAAACGTACCCACCGCCGGGCAGTCAGCCGGTGATGCCACGCCGGTAAGCGCGGAATCGGCCGCCCCCGTCAGCGCCGCTGACACGGCCGAGACCCCGCTGGTAGCCGGCGCAGATCCTTACGTGCAGTCCGCCGGCGGTCATGAGGCCGAGTCGTACGCGCAGACCTCGGCTGAGCCCGCTGGTCAGCACGCGGCTGAGCCTTACGCGGATGCCGCGGCCGGTTATCACGTGCCGCCTTTCGCCGGTACGTCCTCGGGGGGCGTGCCGCCGATCCCGCCGCTGGGGTCGTTCAGCGCGCCGCCCGGCGCGCCTGGCCCGTACCAGCAGGTCACCGTCGACGCGTCCGGCGGTCGCCGGAACCGGTGGCCGATGATCGCCATTGCCGCGGTGGTCGCCGCGCTGGTCACCGGTGGGGTAGCCGGCGCCGGCGGGGCGGCCCTGGTGCTCGCCACGGCCGGCTCCGGCGGCGGCCAGACCGTCTCGACCGCGGCGCCGGTCTCCGGCTCGACCAACCCGACCCAGCAGATCTCCAAGGTCGCCGCCGCGATCAGCCCGAGCGTCGTCTCCATCAAGGTGACGACCAGCAGCGGCGGCGGCGACGAGGGCTCCGGCATGGTGGTCACGCCGGACGGCAACATCGTCACCAACAACCACGTGGTCGCGGCGGCGGCCAACGGCGGCGGCACGCTCACCGTGACGCTGGCGAATGGCAAGACCGTACCGGCGACGATTGTCGGCACCGACCCGACGACCGACATCGCGGTCGTCAAGGCCACCGGGGTGTCCGGCTTGACGCCGGTCAGCTTCGTCAACAGCTCCAGCCTGCACGTCGGCGACACCGTGATCGCCTTCGGCAATCCGCTCGGCCTGGAGGGCTCGGTCACCTCCGGCATCGTGAGCGCCCTGCACCGCAGCGTCACGCTCGGCAGCACCCAGCAGGGCGGTGGCGGTCAGGGCGGCCTTGGTGGGGGCCAAGGCGGTCAGGGTGGTTCGGGCAACGGTGGGCAGTCGACCACTGAGACCGCGTCGGTCTCCAACGCCATCCAGACCGACGCCGCGATCAACCCTGGCAACTCCGGCGGCCCGCTGGTCAACACGTCCGGCCAGGTGGTCGGCATCACCACCGCGATCGCTACCCTCGGCGGCGGCCAGTCCGAGTCCGGCAGCATCGGCGTCGGCTTCGCCATCCCGGCCGAGACCATTCAGTCGGTCGCCAACCAGCTGATGAACGGCAAGAAGCCCACCCACGCCAACCTCGGCGTCTCGGTCACCGACGCCACCAGCGGCGGCGCCCAGATCAGCCAAATCACCTCCGGCAGCCCCGCCGCCAAGGCCGGCCTGCAAACCGGCGACGTGATCACCAAGGTCGGCGACACCGCCATCACCACCTCCGACGACCTCGGCGCCGCCGTACGCTCCCACCAGCCGGGCGACAAGGTCACCCTGACCATCACCCGTGGCGGCAAATCCAGCGCCGTCACCATCACCCTCGGAAGCGCCACCGGCTGAGTCTTCCCCCTGGAACTGCCGTCGACAAAGATGTCGACGGCATTTTTCGCGCGTACCAGGTTGGCCTCCCTGCTGCACAATCGGATTCCGATTGTGCAGCTCTACATAGGTGCGGCGCGAAATTGTCGTAGGTGTCTGTTTTTCTTTCCCCCTCCCTTTGAACGGGGGGGGGGGTGGGTTGAGAGGTGGACCTTGATTTTTATTTGAACGTTGGTCCTCGAACCCGCCCCCCGCCCGTTCACTGGGGGTGGGGGCAAATTTGCCGGAGGGGTACGACAGTTTCGCGCCGCACCCCCCTCTCGCTGAGGGCCTGGCGACGTCAGACACTCGACAGCAGCGTCGCGAACTTGACGGCGTCGACGCCGGCCGTTTCGTCGAGTCAGTCGAGCGCAGTCGAGTCAGCCGAGCCCGTCGACCTTCAGTCGGTGGCGGGGACGATCTCGGGGGTTTCGACCAGGGGTTGGGCGGCGGTTTCGATGCCGGTACGCCAGATCGCGAGCGCGGCGAGGGCGACCGGGATGGCGCCGGCGACGGCCAAAGTGGACAGGCTTGGTGCGCTGGCGACCAGCAAGGGGCCGCCCAGGCCGCCGGCCTTGCCGGCCGCGGCGACCAGTCCGCTGCCGGTTCCACGCAGGGCGGTGGGGTAGATTTCGGCGGCATAAGGGGACAACATCGCGATCATGCCGCCGGCGCCGATCAGCAGGACAGTCAACAATGCTACTAGTGGCCCGGCTGAGTCCCAGTTTTCTGGGCGAAGGAAGACGAAAAGCGACAGAACCAGCACTGTGCCGACCGCGTAGGAAATGATCGCGCGGCGGCTGCTCCAACGCGCATAAAGGAGCGCGGCGAGGCCGGTCGCGGGAACGGTGAGCAGGGAGGCCGTGAAGAGAATTGCCGGCGCAGAGGAGGACATTCCGGCGCCGGACAGAAAAGTGGGCAGGAAGGTCACGAAACCCCAGTTGACCAGCCCCCAGCCCAGGCCGTAAAGCAAGACCGCGATAGTGCGCCAGCGATATTCGGGCACCAGTAGTAGTCCGCCGACTTTGCCAATGAAACTGCGGCGGGCCGGTCGAGCGGCCGGCAGCGGTTCGGTCTTGTCGCCGGGTATGGCCGAAACCAGCTCGATCCCGTACGTACGCATGACCTGTTCGGCCTCGGCGGGCTGGCCAATGGAGAGCAGAAACCGCGGCGACTCAGGGATCCACCGACACAAAATCAGCAGCAGCAGCCCGGTCGGGGCGCCGAGCACCCAGAGAAACCGCCAACTCAGCAGCGGTGCCAGCACGGCCGCGGCGCCGCTGGCCACCAGGTATCCCAGTGTCGCTCCGAACCCGCTCTGTAACACCAGTAGCCAGCCACGATAGCGTGACGGCACCGATTCGGACATCAACGCGTAAACAGTCGGCAGCATGCCGCCGGCCGACATGCCCATGATGAAACACATCACCAAGTTCCAACCAAAACTCGGCATGAAACCGCAGATCGACGTGCCGATGTAGAGCAGCGCCGAGAACACGATCGTGGACCGCCGGCCGACCAAATCGGCGACATATCCCCACAACAGCGAGCCGATGACGGTGCCAGTCAAGGCGATGAACGGCAAGGCGGCCGCCTGTGCCGTGGTCAGGCCATATTCGTGCCGTACGCCAGGCACCACAAATCCCAGCGTCGCTGGCTTCATGGTGTCCACGACCAAGCCGACGGTCAGTACGAGCGCGAGAACGACGTGAGCGCGGGAAAGTCGGGCACCGTCGATCGCGGCGAACTGGTCGGCCGCACCTGGCGTGGTGCGCCGCGCCTTCGCCGCCAACGCGCGCTTTGCCTTTCCAGTGGCCAGAAGACTCCAGCCGGCCAGCGCCAGACCGCCAATGATGAGGGCCATCCCGAAGGTCATCGGCGTGCCCATCGCCATCCCGGCCATCATGAAATGGTCCGGCGCGGCCATCACATAGTCGGGTACGTGCAACGAAACTCCGGCGAGGATGGCGACCGCGCCGATCCACACTCCATACCGCTTCACTCGTGGCCTCCGCCAGCTTGGGTCGGGAGAGCCGCGAGGGGTCGGCCCTGGGTGTCATGCGTCGCGAAGTAGTTCTCGGTGAGCCGCTGCCGCCGCGCATCCCACACCATGTACGTACCAAGGAAAAGCTGGGTGACGCTGCGGCTGACATCTTCGGCCCGGTCCAGCGCCCATTGCGCGGCCAGTCGGCCGCCGGATCTTTCCCTACTTTCCAAGGGGATAAGTAGGCATGGCCCGCGGTTTGGGATCGATCGTACGTGCGTCGCGGACGAGGCGAGTCGAAGGTGTTTCAGAAATTCGCGAAGTACCACCCGCATAGTCAGCGGGGCGATGCCTTTGGCTGGGCAGGCGCGGTTGGCGGTCACCCCGAACGGGATGTGGTTCGCCTCCCGGGCGCTGAGGGTTTCCCATCGATCGGGCTCGAAGGAATGCGGATCCGGGAAGCCAGCGGAATGGAAATCTGGGTAGCTGAAGCAGAGTACTGTCCCGGCGGGCAGTGTGTGAGGTCTGCGGTGACGGCGATGTCGGCGGAGGTGATCCGGTGCGCGATACCGAAAAGGGGATAGTTGCGGAAGGTCTCGTCAAGGACGTGATCGAGATAGGGGTCGTCGTCAGGATGCTCGCGCAGCCGCTGCTGTATGTCCGGATTTTGCGCTACTACCAGGAAGAGATGGGTCATCGCCTCGGACATCTGCACAATGGCAGTGTTGAAGAACGTGCCCTGCAGAAACCACGCCTGCTCCTGCGCGGTGAGGCTCGCCGGTAAGGGGTGCGGGATCCGGCCGTTGTCGACCGCCTCTCGGAGGAAGCGAGTCAGCCGGTCGCGGACCGCCAGGTGGCGCAGTCCGGTGCATTTCAATGCGGTGATGACGTCGTTGGCGTTGTCGACGATGAGCTGACGAACGGCCCGTGGCGCCGGTTCGTCGAAGACGAGTTGGTAGTAGAAATCGGCCCAGATGGGCATCATCAGCTCGCGCAGCCGGACCGCGCGGGGGCGCTGAAGGTCGAGTTCCTTGAGGTAGTCGCGTACGACGGTGGTCACCATCGCCTCGACCTCGGTTTTCGGCCGGGCCAGGATTTTCCGAGTGGTCCGGGCGACATCGTCGTAGCGCGGGCCCGGCTCCAAGTGTTCCTGGTGTACTTGCGGACCGGGGCACAACCAATACCAGAAAAGATCCGACAAACCGGCGCCCTTGCTCCGACCGTCCGCCGCCGGATGTGCGTAGAGCTGGCGAAAATGCTCGACGGTGACCTGTGGTCCAGGCACCAACAGGCCTTCTGGGCCGTTGATCCGGGCGAAAATCCGGTTCCGAAGGGCGATCACGATGTCCGGCAGCCACCAGGGCGAGCTGCCGATCACGACCAGCGCGGCGACCACGCAGCAAACAATGATCGCCATCAGTATTCCCCGGGAGGCAACAGAAGAAGGCCAGCAACCAGCTCCCGAACGGAGCCATAACCACACAACAGCAGCGTGTGTTCCAGTTCGGCGCGTAGGATTTCCAGTACGGCTGAGACGCCTTTTCCCCCGTCCACAGCCAGTCCCCAGACGACTGGCCGGCCGACGCCGACCGCCGTGGCGCCCAATGCGAGCGCCTTGACGACGTCGGTGCCGCGCCGGATCCCGCCGTCCAGCAGCACCGGGATGCGGCCGCCGACCGCTCGTACCACCGCGGGCAACGCCCGGATCGAAGCCGGGGTGGTGTCGAGTTGGCGCCCACCGTGGTTGGAGACGATGACTGCCGCCGCACCGTGTTCGACGGCCAGTATGGCGTCGTCCGGATGCAGGATTCCCTTGAGGATGACCGGAAGATCGGTGACTGACTGGAGCCATCGCAGATGTTTCCAGGAAAACTCCGGTGACATCTGGATCGGCCGGACCTCGCCGGCATCGCGCATGTTCTCGCAGTGAAGACCATCCGGCAGTTGGTGGAAGTCATGCCGGTTATCCCGCTCATGACTGCCAAACACCGCCGAGTCGACGGTGAGCACAAGAGCCCGGCAGCCGGCCGCGGCCGCTCGTTGGATCACAGATTCGGTGAACGCGAGGTCTGGTTGGAGATAAAGCTGGAACCAGAGGGCGGTGCCCCCTGCGCGGCGACTTCTTCGACGGCCACTGTTGACGCCATCGCCGCGATCATGACCGTACCGGCAGCTGCGGCCGCCCGTGCGGTGGCGGCTTCACCTTCTGGGTGGGCCAACCGGTGAAAAGCCGTGGGAGAAAGGAAAATCGGCATGCTCGTGGGGCTGCCGACCAGGTCGACAGTGAGATCGGGAGCTGGCCGACCACGCAGAACCCTGGGCAGCAACGAAATCCGGTCGAAAGCGGTCTCGTTTTCGGCGAGGGTGATCTCGTCGCGGGCACCGCCGGCGAAGTAGTCGGCGTGCACCGGATCCAGGATCTGCGCAGCGGCCGCCTGGAAATCTCGTACGTTCAGCAGCTTCGGTACGGTCATGGTTGGGCGGCGGCCGGGCGACCGGCCAGCTGCGCGGACAGGAAGGCCGCGAGCGGCTGTCGGTGGCTGCGCTCGCGGGCCCAGTCGTTCTCCAGGTTCTCGTCCATCCGGTGGGTCGCGACCAGATCGGTGCCACGCCAGTGTCGAATGACCGGGTGCAGATAGCGCTGGTCATGCCCGGCGTCACCTTCGCGATTGCGTCCCGCTTCAATGTCGAATGGATCAATTTCGTCGTGCCCTTCGCCGTATTCCAGCGTGACGACGAAATGTTCGGCGGCTCCCTCGAGCAGCGAGCTTTCCTGGACGTGGTCGACCGGAACTTCTTCGCGGTAGGTCAGCGAGCCATCGGCGGCAACCGTGATCAGGTCGCCGATGAAGGCGAACTGCTGCCACAGCGCCGAAGTCCGGCTCACTCGGGCGATGATCGCGTCCGCCAGCGGCAGCCCGGGATCGGTCTCGTACGGCACCGGCCGGGATGGCCACGGCAGGGATTCGTACCGGCTGGCCAGAATGTTGCTCAATGCGCGTACGCCATAGCGGAAACCGTGGATGAAGGCGCTGGTGGACTTCTTGAAATCGCGCATCCCTGGGTGATCGTGCCGGCGAAATACAGATCCGGTACGTTCACCGATTCCCAGGCCGATGTCTGGTCCGGGAACCGGTCGCTGATGGTCAGTGCTGGCCGGCAGTCCTCGGCGAAAACTGAGGCATCGAAACGGAATCCGGTGCAGAAGATCACCCGGTCGTAGCGGCTCTGCATGAGCACGTCCCGTCGGGCGTAGCGGATGCTCACCAGATAGCCGTCGCCGTCGCGCTCGATCTTCTCGACCGCGCCGTCCAGCACGGCATTCTGCAGTTTGAGCTGATACATGTCGAGGAAGTTGGCGTTGATCGCCCGCAGGTGCCCGACAAAGTGGGTTCGCCAGGCCAGTTTCTGCGAGTGTGGGCCGGCGACGTGGATGACAGCGGCCCGTTCGGTCAGGTTGTCGGCGGTCTCGTACGCGGAGTTTCCCTTGCCCACGATCAACACCCGCTGGTCGGTGAAGTCGTCTGGGTCGACCGAGACGGTCTCGTACTGTTCGGCAAGCTCGATGCCGTCGATCTTCGGCACGTACGGCCGGCTCACGCCGGTTGCCACGATCACCCGGCGAGCCCGGAAGCAATCGCCGTTCGAGGCGGTCAGCACGAAGTCGCCGTCCCGCTCGATGCGTTCGATGCGGGTGTCGTAACGGACCTTGAGGTCGAACTCGGTGACGAAGCTGGCCAGGTAGTCGACGAAAACGTCCGCATTCGGCCAGAACTTGTCGCTGTAGGGGGTGAAAAGGAGTTTTTCCTGGTCCGACAGCAGCGAGTTCCAGTCCATCCGCAGGTTCAGCTCCGGATCGTCCCACCCGGTGTGCACCTTGTTGACCGAGATCATCTTGCGGTGCCGCGGGAACCGGGTGAAGAAGGTGCCTGGTCCGCTGCCCGCTTCCACCACCAGGTAGCTCAGGCCGGCCCGCTGGAGGAAGTACGCGAGCTGCAGGCCGGCCGGCCCGGCACCGACCACCACGTAGTCCAGGGACTCGTCCACCACGGTTCGCTCCCTCACCTGACTGTTTTCACGTCCGAGGCGGAGACTAAGCAGCATTTCTCAGAAATCTCTGAGGAAACGACGAGGTGTGTTATTTGTCGGAAACATCCGATATGGGGATGGGTGAAATCGCCGAAGACCGTTGTTCACCGGAAATGAGGGAGTATCAAGGCAGATATGGGCGGGGACGATGAGTGACATGCTGGAAGGCATCTCGGCCAGCGTCCTGGTGGTCGAGGACGACGGGGACCTGCGCGGCATGTTGGTCCGGCTGCTGCGGGCCGAGGGCTACCTGGTGGACGACGCCGCGGACGGCCAGCAGGGCCTGCACCTCGCGCTCAGCCGCGGCTACCAGGTGTTGATCCTGGACCGCGGCCTGCCGGCCGTGGACGGCCTGGACCTGCTGACCCGGATCCGCCGGCAGGGCGTCGACCTGCCGGTGTTGATCCTGTCCGCACGCGGATCGGTGCGCGACCGGATCGCCGGGTTGGACGCCGGCGCCGAGGACTACCTGGTGAAGCCCTTCGACCTCGACGAGCTGTTGGCGCGCGTACGCGCACTCGTCCGGCGGCACCTGCGCGGCGCGTCGCAGCTGGCGATCGGGGGCGGGCTGCTGGACGTGCCGTTGCGGGTGGTCCGGCCGCCGGACAGTGCCGAAGTGCCGCTGTCCGGCCGCGAGTTCGACCTGCTGCACCTGCTCGCCCGGCACCCGAACATCGTCTATCTGCGCTCCGAACTGCGCTGCCAGATCTTCACCGACGCCACGTCCGACTCGATCGTCGACACGTACATCTACTACCTCCGCCGAAAGCTCGGGCGCCGGGTGGTCCGTACGGTCCGCGGCACCGGATATCGGCTCGGCGAACTGTGAACCCTGAACTTGCCCCACTCGTGTGTGTGGATGGTGCCGAGTTTCCGGTGGAGGAGCCATGACCGAGCCCAGGAGCGACCTGTCGGTGCTGCGCCGGGCCCGCTGGCTGCTGACCGCACAGCTCGCCGGCGCGGTCACCATCGTCGTACTGATGGTCGGCGGGCTGTCGGTCGGCATGATGCTGGCGGAGCAGCACCGGGACGCCGAGCGGAACCTGCAGGCGTACGCGCTTCGTGGCGACGTCGAGCACCCGCCGCCCTGCGTGTGGATGTTCGCGACCGAGGGGACACAGCTGCGGCGTACGCCCGGAGCGCCGATCGCGCTGCCGGTCGCTGATGTGATGGCCGAAGTCGCCCAGACGGGCGTTACCCAGGTGCAGGAGCGGAGGGTGGCCGGCCTGGACTACCTGATCGGCACGCAGCGGCTCGGTTCCTCGGTCGTACAAGTGGTGATCGACCTGCGCTACCAGATGCAGGAACGGCAGCGGCTCTATGCCGCGCTCAGCGTCGCTGAACTGGCTGGTCTGGTGGCAGCCGTGGTGGCCGGCACGGTGCTGGCCCGCCGCGCCATGGCGCCGCTGGAGGACGCGCTGTGCCGGCAGACCCGGTTCGTCGCGGACGCCAGCCACGAGCTGCGTACGCCGTTGACCCGGCTCCGCGTCCGCGCGCAGCTGCTGGCCCGTGAGACCGCCGACGCCGAAGTGCTGAAACTGGTCGCCGACACCGAGGACATGGCCGCGGTGATCGACGACCTGTTGCTATCCGCGCAGCTGCGTGGCACCGGCGCCCGGACGGCTCCGCCGGTCGGCCTGGCCGCGGTCGCCAGCGCGGTGGTGGCCGCGGAGTCGGCCCGGGCCGAGGCGACCGGAGTGGAGTTGAGCCTCCACCTGCGCGATCCTGCCGACCGTTATGTCGTCAGTGGCATCGAGCCGGCGCTGCGGCGGGTGGTGTCCGCGTTGGTCGACAACGCACTCGGACACACTTTCGCCGGCGACCGCATCGCCGTCGAGCTGGGCCGGCGGGACCGGGCCGTGCTGCTGTCCGTACGGGACACCGGTGTCGGCCTGGAGCCGGCGGACGTGTCTCGGATCTTCGAACGCTTCGCCCGCGGACAGTCCAGCCCGCCGGGCGGCGGCCGGCGATTCGATTCGGGCTCGGGCTCGCGCTGGTCCGCGAGGTCGTCCAAGGGCATGGCGGCGGCTCGGTCACCGCTGCCGGCGCGCCGGGGGCTGGGGCGACTTTCACGGTCGTGCTGCCCTCGGCCCTCAAGGCCGCCGCCGCCGCCGGCGGCCGAGGTCGGCGGAAAGGTGCCACTGGCCGGCGCTGTCTAGGCTGCGGCTGTCGTACGGACGCGAAAGTCTCGCCGCTCTGCCCGCGGCACTTATGTAGAGCTGCACAATCGGAATCCGATTGTGCAGCGGGCCGGTCGCAAGTGATTTGTCAGGAGTCGACTTTTTGGCCCAGCTCGACGGCGATGGCGGCGATCGCTTGGCGGTCGATTTTTCCCAATGGTAGGCGGGGAAGTTCTGGTACGACGGCGATCGCGCGAGGTGCCGCGTGTGGGCCGAGAAGCGCGCTTACGTGTGTGCGTACGGATGCCAGCGTCGGGGTCGGCTCGTCGGCGTGTGGGGTGAGAACGGCGATTGACGACCTGGCCCCATTCGGGGTGGCTGACGCCGGTGACGGCGGATTCCGAGACGCCTGGGCAGGACGCCAGGGCGGCTTCGACGGCGGCGGGGGCGACGTTGACGCCGCCGGTGATGATCACGTCATCGGCTCGGCCAATCACCTCCAGGCCGCCGGTAGCGGACCATTGACCCACGTCTGAGGTGCGGAAACGGCCACCGACCAGTACTTCGGCGGTGAGGTCGGGACGCAGCCGGTAGCCGCTGAACAGCACCGGGCCGCCGACGCTGATCCGGCCGGAGGGTGCCAGGTCGATATCGACATCGGTTAGCGGCTGGCCGTCGTAGACGCAGCCGCCGCAGGTCTCGGTCATCCCGTACGTCGTCACCACCGGGATGCCGGCGTCGGCGGCCTGTTCGCGGAGGGCGATCGGAGCGGCCGCGCCGCCGAGCAGGACGGCGTCGACCTCGGACAGGGCTTCGGTGGCCGGGCCGCCGGCGTCCAGTACGCGGCGGAGCTGAGTGGGCACAAGTGACACATAGCGCCTGCCCGATCGCATGGTCGCTAGTGACTCAGCAAGGTGCGACACATGGAAACCCTCGCGAAGGTCGAGAAGCACTGGTGAAGTGCCCGCCAAGGTGGCTCGGATCAGCACTTGGAGGCCGGCGATGTGGGTGGCCGGCAGCGCCAGCAGCCACTGCCCAGGACCTCCGAGGAAGTCGTGGGTGGCGGTGGCCGAGGCGCGCAGGGCGCGAGCGGACAGCAGCGCGGCCTTTGGCTCGCCGGTGGATCCGGAGGTGGGTACGACCAGCGCGATCTCCTCGTCGGAGTGCTCCAGCCGCTGGTCAGGGCGGATAGCGGTGAGCGCCCGGTCCCGCTCGGCTCGGTCCGACGGCAGCGCGGCCACCGCCGGACCGCCGTTCAGCGCCGCGGTGAGAGCCGGCAGCAAGGTGCCTTCCACCTCGTCCGGACTCGCCGCGGTGAGGGTGATCAGCCGCTTCTGCACGTTCCCAGGCTAACCGTTGACGGCGACCGCGGGGCGAGCGTCATCGCTGCACACTTGAAGGTGTAACGTTGGGGTGCCATCATGAAGTCATGGTGAAGCATGCCGGCGGAGTTCCCGCTGATGAACATAAAGATGACACAGTTATGAGTGTCGACGTTGTGTATCCGGCGATCTCGATCGGCATCCGCGACCTGCGGCACGACACCGCGGCGTTGCTCAAGCGGGTCGAAGAAGGTGAGGCGATCATGATTACCAACCGAGGGAAAGCCGTCGCCGTCATGCGGCCGCTGAACGAAGAAGAACACCGTCACCAAGCCTTGGTGGACCAGGGCATTATTCGGCCGCCGAAGAGCGGGGGCGGTGCCAGCGGGCGTGAGATCGTCGCGTTGCTGGAAACCCGGCCGTACAGTGGCCCGATCCGGACCCAGCAGGAGATCGACGAGATGCTCGATTACACGAGAGCGGATCGTGATCTGCTGTGATCACCTATCTGGACGCATCGGCGATATTGCGGTTGATCATCATTCCGCATGAGTGGACCGAGCATCTCAATGCTCATCTGCGCAGGCAGCCGCAGCTGGGCACGAGCGTGATTGGCATGGTCGAGACCCAACGGACGCTGATGCGTGGTGCGACGGAAGAGCAGATGGCCTGGGGGGACCGCCTGTTGCGGGAATTCCAGGAAATTGCCGTCACCGACGAGGTCGCGCGCACCGCCTCCGCGATTCCGAGCCGAAGTCTGCGCACGCTCGACGCCTTGCATGTTGCCAGCGCGATTGTCGCTGGCGCATCGCAACTCGTCACGTACGACAAGACCATGGCGGCGGCGGCTCGGGCGGTGGGGCTAAGGGTGGTCAGCCCGGGTGTGAACTAGAAATACCAGGGAAACTTCGACCAGTCCGGGGCGCGTTTTTCCAGGAACGCATCCCGGCCTTCGGCTGCTTCCTCGGTCATGTACGCCAGCCGGGTGGTCTCGCCGGCGAAAACCTGCTGTCCCATCAATCCGTCGTCGACGAGATTGAAGGCGTATTTGGCCATGCGCTGCGCGGTGGGCGACTTGCTGTTGATTTCCGCGGACCATTCCAATGCGACCTTCTCCAGGTCGGCATGCGGTACGACCGCATTTACCGCGCCCATCTGGAACGCTTCTTCGGCGGAGTATTCGCGGCCCAGAAAGAAAATCTCCCGGGCTCGCTTCTGGCCGATCTGGCGGGCCAGATACGCCGATCCGTAACCGCCGTCAAAGGAACCGACCGCGGTGTCGGTCTGCTTGAATTTTCCGTGTTCGGCGCTTGCGAGGGTCAGGTCGCAGACCACGTGCAGGCTGTGTCCTCCGCCGGCCGCCCAGCCGTTGACCAGCGCGATCACCACTTTGGGCATCATCCGGATCAGCCGCTGGCATTCCAGGATGTGCAGCCGGCCGGCCGGCCCGCGCCGGGTCCACCGCCTCGCCCTTACCGCTGACGTACTTGTAGCCGTCCCGACCGCGGATCCGCTGGTCGCCGCCGGAGCAGAAGGCCCAGCCTCCGTCTTTGGGCGACGGCCCGTTGCCGGTCAGCAGCACGCATCCCACGTCGGAGGTCATGCGGGCGTGATCCAGCGCGCGGTAGAGCTCGTCCACAGTTTCCGGCCGGAAGGCGTTGCGCACCTCCGGGCGGTGGAAGGCGATGCGTACGGCCGGGCCGTCTGTGTCGCCGATCACCTGGCGGTGGTAGGTGATGTCGGAAAAGTCGAAGCCCTGCACCACACGCCACGCGTTTGTATCGAAGGTCTCAGAGACCGAAGGGGCAGCCACTCAGCGAGCCTAAACGCAGGTACGTACTCTCGACTCGTGGGGCCATCTCAACTATCCGTGTATGCGATTGGCATGCGAGCGCGATTCCGGCGCATCACCGTCCGCGAGGGAATGCTGTTCCAGGGGCCGGCCGGGTGGGCCGAGTTCTCCCCGTTTCTGGATTACGACGCGACCGAGTCCGCGGCGTGGTTGGCCGCCGCTCGAGAGGCCGCTGACATCGATCGGATGGCCAGCGCCCATAAGGACGCATATTCCAGTCAACGTGACGGTCCCGGCAGTCGGTCCGGAAAGGGCGGCCGCGATCGTACGAGCATCCGGCGGTTGCCGTACGGCCAAGGTGAAGGTCGCCGAGCCCGGCGAGCAGTTGGCGGACGACATCGCCCGGGTGGAGGCGGTCCGCGACGCGCTCGGCCCGGACGGCCGGATCCGGGTGGACGCCAATGGCGGCTGGTCGTTGGACGCGGCTCATAAGGCACTTTCGGAGCTCAAGCGTTTCGATCTCGAGTACGCCGAGCAGCCCTGCATGAGCGTCGAGGACCTGGCCGCGTTGCGCCGTCGTACGGACGTGCCGATCGCCGCCGACGAATCGATCCGACGAGCCGACGACCCTTATCGGGTGGTCGCGCTGGACGCGGCGGACATCGCGGTCCTGAAGGTACAACCGCTCGGTGGGGTAGCGGCCTGCCTGGAGATCGCCCAGCGCATCGGGCTGCCGGTGGTGGTGTCCTCTCGGCGCTGGAGACGTCGTCGATCGGCATCGCCGCTGGGATCGCGCTGGCGGCGGCGCTGCCGGAGCTGCCGTACGCATGTGGGCTGGCCACTGTGCACCTGCTGGCCGCGGACGTGGTCGCCGACCCGCTGCTGCCGGTGAACGGCCAGATCGAGGTGCGCCGGCCGGTGCCGGACCCGGCTCTGCTGGCGGCCGCGGCCGCCGATGAATCCACCAGCCACCGCTGGCGCGAACGCCTGACGACAGTAGAAGCGGTGACCTCGTGAACGGCTGGCTGACATGTCGCTGAACCCCTCCACGGCGATGGCGACCGTGCTGGTCGACGAGCTGGTCATCGCCGGCGTGACCGATGCGGTGTTGTCGCCCGGCTCCCGGAACGCGCCGCTGTCCTTCGCCTTCGCCCGTGCGGCCGCCGCTGGCCGGCTGCGCCTGCACGTACGCATCGACGAACGATCCGCCGGCTTCCTGGCGCTGGGTCTGGCCAAGCGCTCCGGCCGGCCCGTGCCGGTGTCGTGCACCTCAGGCACCGCGGCGGCGAACCTGCACCCGGCGGTGCTGGAGGCCAACCACGCGGGCGTGCCGCTGATGGTGCTGACCGCGGACCGGCCGCCTGAGCTGCGGGACACCGGCGCCTCCCAGACCATCGACCAGATCCATCTTTATGGCACGTCCGTACGGTATTTCCACGAGTTCGGGGTAGCGGACCGGCGGGACAGCCAGAACGGCTACTGGCGGGAGCAGGTCTGCCGGGCCATCCACATGGCGACAGCCGCGACGACCACACCGGGCCCGGTCCACCTCAACATCCCGTTCCGGGACCCGCTGGTACCAGCTCAGGACCCGGCCGACGACTGGCCAGACTCGCTGGTCGGACGGGCCGACGGGTTGCCGTGGGCCCGGCCGCCGCGGCTGCGGCACGCCGAGGTCGGGGACCCGGTGGTGCTGCCGGGCCGGACGCTGGTGGTCGCCGGCGAGGCTCCGGACCGGTACGGGCAGGCCGCCGCGCGATTCGCCGCCGGGTACGGATTGCCGCTGGTCAGCGAGCCGACCGGCGCGCGCGTGGGGCGGGTCGCTCGCGGCCGGTCCGTGGCTGCTGGGCGAGGCCGGCTTCCTGGACCGGGTCGCTCCCGATCATGTGCTGGTGGTCGGCCGGCCGACGCTAGGCCGTGCGTTGTCGCAGCTCGTCCGCCGATCTGGCGTCGCGGTCACCGCCGTCGAGCCGGATCCGCGCTGGCCGGATCCCTTCCACACGGCGTCCCGGATCGTGTTGGACCTGCACGACGTGCAGGTGGTCGACCCGGATCCGGAGTGGCTGCCGGCCTGGACACTGGCCGACAAGGCCGCCGCCGACGCCGTCGCGGACGGTCTGCGGGGCAGCTGGCCGTCCGGTGGACTGGTCGCATCCGCCCTGGTCAGCGCCATGCCGGCGGGATCCCTGCTGTGCTGTGGGTCGTCGAACCCGGTCCGGGACGTCGACTACTTCGCGCCGAGGCGTACGGACATCGACATCCTCAGCAACCGGGGTGTCGCCGGCATCGACGGCAACGTGTCGACCGCCGTCGGTGCCGCGCTCGCCTCCGACCGGCCGACCTTCGCGATGGTCGGCGACCTGACCTTCCTGCACGACAGCAACGGCCTGGTGATCGGGCCGGACGAGCCGCGTCCGGACCTGACGATCGTGGTCTTCAACGACAACGGCGGGGCGATCTTCTCGCTGTTGGAGCAGGGCGAGCCGGCGTACGCGGATGTCTTCGAGCGAGTCTTCGGCACTCCGCATGGTGCCGACCTCGGGGCGCTCTGCGCAGCCACCCGTACACCGCATCTCAGTGTCGGTTCGGCGGCTGAGTTGACCGCGGCCGTACGGACGCCGTCCCGGGGGTTGCGGGTGCTCGAGGTGGCCGCCGACCGAAGGGGTCTCAGGGACCTTCACAAGGGCATCCGGGCGGCCGTCGCGAGCGCCCTTTCCGGCCATCCCACCGACTAGGGAATATGTCCCCCTTATGCCGATTTATAGGTGATCTTCGCTCGCCTTTTCGGGTAACAAATCAGATTGTTCGGCCAACCGCGCAACCTTAGGGCTAGCTTAAAGCTTCCTGTGTAGTGAGAGTTGGAATTCCAGCTCCCTCCACTGGATCTCAATGACGAGTTCTCTGACCTCACGGGGGGAGTGCGGTGCGCGCACCATCTTCGTTGTACAGACCCCTTGCCGCCGCTGGCATCGTGGCGGCGCTGACGCTTATCCCGCTCGGTCCGGCGTCCGCCGCCGGTGACACCCCGACCGGGCCGACTCCGGTAGTGACCGTCGCGCCGCCCGGCAGCACGCCGGCCTCGTCGGCGCCCAAGGCCCCGCCGGTGGCCAAGCCGCCAGCGAAGGCGCCGAAGTCGGCCGCCGCCGCGGGCGACGAGGCCGACGTGTCCGTGGCGATCACCGGCACCAAGATCGCGCTAGGCAGCCAGAGCAAGCCGTTCGTTGTGACGGTGACCAACAACCTCGACGGTCACCACCCGCTCGGCGACAGTGGACGTACAAGCGACCACCGTTGACCAGCCCCAGCAGCTGAGCGGCCTGCAGGCAATCAGCGCCACCTGCAAGAAGGACCCGAAGGACGCCGGTCACTTCACCTGTGCGATCGGTGACATCGGTCCTGGTCAGAAGCGCGCTTTGCAGTTCCAGTACAGCCTGGACAAGACCGCGGTGGTGCACGACAACACCGCGTCCATCACCGCCAAGGTGCAGACCGCGTCACCGCCGGACCCGAACCTCTCTAACAACACCGCGACCGCGCAGGTCGACATCGTGCCCGCCGGCATCGACCTGGGTGTCAGCATCCCTGACACTTCGGTCGCCTTCCCGGGCGGCACGGCCACCACGTACGCGCAGATCCGCAACGACGGCGCGGCGGACGCCACCGGGGTTTCCTTCAGCGTTCGCTCGCCTGACGGCACCGGCATCCACGGGGTCGCTCTGATGGACACCAGTGGCGGCTACGGCGTCAAGTCAAGTGCACGACGACCAGCCACACCGGGGCGACGTGCTCGATTGGCGGCTGCTGCAGGCCCACCACTACGTCACCGCGCGGATCATCCTGGATGTCACTGAGTTTGCGGCCTCCAGCAGCACCATCACCGGTGGCGTCGGCTCGGTGACCGGCATCGCGCCGAGCTCCATGCAGGCGCTGGCCAAGAACAACGCCAAGGCCAACGACAAGATCCTGCAGCGCAAGGCGACCGCCAAGGCCACGTCGGCGGTCGACGACCCGAGCGACAACAGCGACAGCTTCGCTGTCCCGATCACCGACCTGCCCAAGGCTGACCTGGGCGTCACCGCCACCGCGGTGAGCGGCGCGAAGGTCGGTGACACGGTGACGATCAACGCCAACGTCGCCAACCACGGGCCGAACCTGGCCGCCGGCATCTACGTGATGATCACCGTCCCCAGCAACACCGGGTTCGCGGCGATCTCGCAGGTCTGCCAGCACACGTCCAACGCTCGTAGATCAAGTGCGTCTACTCGGACACACTGGGCGCGGACAAGTCGGTCGACTTCCCGATCAAGGTCAAGGTGCACGGGGACCCCGGGCAGCGACGGCTCGCTCACCGTGCACGGCTCGGCGGTTGACCTGTCGTCGGCCAACAACAGCGCCAGCCTGAGCATCGCGCTGGACACCGCGACCGCGACGACCGCCGCGAACGCGAGCAACACCGGCACGTTGCCGGTGACCGGTGACAAGGTCGGGCTCTACGCCTTCGGTGGCGCTTTGTTGCTGCTGATGGGTGGCGCTCTTACCATCACGGCCCGGCGGCGGCGTTCGGCTTAACTTGCGGGTGTTTTTAGAGCTGTGCAGGGGTTGGCCCGGGGTGCGCGAGGGGCTGGCCTTGGTTTAGAGCGGTGGACGCGTGGGGCTGGTCCTGGTTAAGAGCAGTGGACGCAAGGGGCTGGCCCTGGTTTAGAGCGGTGGACGCGAGGGGCTGGCCTTGGTTTAGAGCGGTGGACGCGAGGGGCGGCGTCTCGTCTACCAAGCACGAGAAAACCCCACCCCGACACCAGAGGGCGGTGTCGGGGGTGGGGTTTTTCTCGTGCTTACTGCCGATGCGCCCTGTGTTTCTGGCGCCTTCGGCGCGGGGCGCCGTCGACTACGGCTACGAGAGTCCGCCTTTGTAGGCCCGCAAAGACCGCGGGCCTACAAAAGCGGACGCTCCTGCCGGAGGGGCGACTATCGGCCTGGCGGCCGATGCGCCGGACGGGGCTGGGTCCGTCTAAGTGTGCCAACTCTGGTTTAGAGGTGACGGTGTCGCACGGGGTGAGGACACGGGGTTGGGTTTCGCGCGGGGTGAGAACACGGGTTGGGTTTCGCGCGGGGTGAGAACACGGGTTGGGTTTCGCGTGGGGGGTGAGGGCGCGGGGTTGGGTTTTGCGTGGGGTGAGGGCGCGGGGTTGGGTTTGCGTGGGGTGAGGGCGCGGGGTTGGGGCCGGAAAATGTCGTACCCGAATCCGATACTGCTGTTCGGGGAGACAGTGGTGAGGAGGTGGCTGGGTGGGTCCGCGACGGAATCGGGTGACTCCGATGGGGGATGTCGTGGCGATCGAGCTGCGGGGGGCTTGGCTGGGGAACCGGGGAATCCTGCATCGGGACAACGAGGTTGTCCGTTTCCATCGCAGCAATTTGTGGATCACCTGCGCGCTGAGTTTCAAGGACTGGCGGTTGCCGCAGTGGACGGCCGGCCATTTCACCGTGCTGTTCTTCCACGATGAGGCTGTTGCTTTCGCGGCTGGCCACCGGCCCTGCGCGCTGTGTCGACGGGACGCGTACAACGCCTATCGGTCGGCCTGGATGGGCGGTCGTGGGCAGGAAGTGCCGCTGGCCAAGGAAGTGGACCGGCAGTTGCACAGCGAGCGGATCTATCGCGGCACGCACCGTCGGCGGTTGCATTCGGCCAGCTGGGAGGACCTGCCGGCCGGTGCGTTCGTACGAGTGAATGGCCAGCCGACGTTGGTCACCGACGACCACGTCGTGCCCTGGACGAGCACTGGCTATCGCGAGCCGTTGCCGCGTCCCGCCGAGGGGCCGGTTGAGCTGATCACGCCACCGTCGACAGTGGCTGCTTTCCGCGCTGGCTACCGCCCGCAAATCGCGGCGAGTTAAGCGTTCTCGAGCGCGTCTCGGAGGGCGGCGAGCTTCGCGTACGTTTCGTCGAGCTCGTTTTCCGGTACGGAGTCGGCCACGATGCCGCCGCCGGCGTAGAGCCGCGCCGTGCCCCCGGAGACCTGGGCGCAGCGCAGCGCGATCCCGAACTCGCCGTTCCCGGCCGCGTCCAGCCAACCTGTCGGCCCCGCGTAGCGCGGTCGCGGTCCAGCCCGCCGGCCGACCGGATGTAGGCCGCCGCGACCGGGGGGGGGGTGCCGCAGACAGCCGCCGTCGGGTGCAGCGCGCCGGCCAGTTCCAGGACCGACACCGGCCGGGCCAGTCGACCGGTCAGGTCCGTGGAGAGGTGGACGACGTTGGCCAACCGCAGCACGGACGGCTGGTCGGGCACGTCCAGCTCCGCGCAGTACGGGCCGAGCGCCTCTGCCGCCGACACCGCCGCATAGCGGTGCTCTTCAGCGTTTTTCCCTGATCCTGTAAGGAAAGCGGTCACCGCGTCGTCCGGGTTCTCGCGGCCGGAACCGGCCGCGCCGCCACGCCACCCGGTGCCGGCCAGCACCCGCGAGAAGATCAGGTCGCCCTGTCGGCGGACCAGCAGCTCCGGTGTCGCTCCGACCAGCCCGTCCACGGCGTAGGTCCAACACTGCGGATAGCGCGCCGACAGTCGCGCCAACAACGCTCGTACGTCCAGTGGCTCTTTCGCCCGCGCCAGCGCGTCCCGGGCAGTGACGACCTTGTTCAGATCGCCGGACCGGATCGCGGTGACCGCGGCGGCCACGAGCTTTTTGTACGCCTCATCGGAAACTTGTCCATCGGACCACGTCAGCGGGCCGGGCGAACGCAGTGGTTGGGTGGATGCGGACGGATCCGCACCGTCCACAGTGGTCACGAACGCCTGCCCGGCGCTGACGCCGAGCACTACCCGCGGCATGACCAGCACCGATCGATCGTCGTCCTCGAAGGAAAAACTGCCGAACAGTAGCGGGCCAGAGCCGGCCACCTGGACCTGGTCGTCGATCTCGAACCTCGCGACCGTCTGGTCCCACCAAGCGGCCGCCCGGGCGAACCGGTCGGGCCCGCTCACCTCGAACCGGGCCGCCTCGCCCCAGCCGAGCAGACCCTGCGCTGGATCGCCGTGCAACCAGCACAGCACGTCCTCGGCACGCCCGTACGGCAGCGTCGACGGGGTCAGGAGACCAGTCGCGGTCGCGGTCGCGCGCGGTCGTGCGGACGGTGGTCGGCAAGGCGCTGAGTGAGGCATCGGGCGAGGCAGAGGTCACGCTGCCGACACTACGACTACTGCCCGCGCGTACGCTGTGACGATTACCGCAGGCCTGGGTTTTGTTGGGGGATCAGATGATCTACAGGCGTTTCGGGGCATTCGTCGGGGCGTTCGCGGTCGGGTCCCTGCTGCGTGGCGCGCGGCGCAGGCAATGCCCGCGCAACCGGCCGACCAGCCGCGGCTGCGGGCGGCCGGGCTGAGCGCCGACCTGGCGGTGAGTGTCCGAGGCACCAGCGTGCCGGTGCACAGTGCGGGCAAGCCGTTCACCGTCATCGCCACCAACCTCAGCACCTCCACGGTGTCCCAGAAGGTCACGGTCACGGTGACCGCCACGGCCAGCCAGTCCGGTCTGCTGGTCGGCCCCACGCCGTACGACACCGATGCCTGCAAGGCGGCCGGCGCGGGCCGGTTCACCTGCGCGGCCGGCGATCTGGTCCCGGGCGGCAGCGCGAAGTTCGACTTCTCGTACGCGGCCAGCTCTTCCGCCACCCCACGGCAGGGCGCTGGCTCGGTGACCGGCCAGGTCAGCGCCTCCACCCTTGACCCGAACCTGAGCAACAACTCGGCGCAGGCCCGGATCGACATCGTGCCGGCCGGCTCGGACCTGTCGGTCAGCATCCCGGACTCGGCGGCGGTCCCGGCCGGCCGGACGGCCACCACGTACGCCCGCATCGGCAACTTCGGCTCCGCCAACGCTCCCCGGGTCGTCTTCAGTGTGCACCCACCGAACGGCGCGACGCTGGCCGGCGTGGCGTTGCGGGACGGCACCGGCGGGTACGGCGTGCCCTGCCCGGTGGCCAGCGACCGCAAGTCCGCGAACTGCTCGGTGGGCACGCTGCTCGCCGGCAACTACGCGACCGCGAGGATTCTGGTGTCACTGCCGTCCGGTGCGGCTTCCGGAAGCACCTTCACCGGTGGTGTAGGCACCGCGGCAGCCGCTTCTTCCGCCGCCCAGAACCTCATGGCCGAGCGGTCCTTGCCGGTCGCGCAGAGCGCGTTGTCGCCTACCGACGACCCGACGGACAACTCCGACACGTACGCCTGCCCCGTCTCCTGACCGTCCCCCCGGGGTGTTGTCGCCGGCGTACGCATAGGCTTATTCGCATGACACGCGCGACTTTGGACAAGCAGCCGCACGAGGTGGCGGCGATGTTTGACGGCGTCGCGGCGCACTACGACCGTACGAACACGGTCCTGGCCTTCTCCATTGACAAGGCGTGGCGCCGGGCCACCCGGCGGGCGCTGGGGTTGAGCAGCACCGACCGCTGCCTGGACGTGGCGGCTGGTACGGCGGTTTCCACCCAGGAGCTGGCGCTGTCCGGCGCCGACGTGGTCGCCTGCGACTTCTCGCTCGGCATGCTGCGGGCCGGCCAGCACCGCGGCCTGCCGTTGATCGCCGGCGACGCGCTGCGGCTGCCGTTCGCGGATGCCTCCTTCGACGCGGTGACGATCTCGTTCGGCCTACGGAACGTGGCCGACGTGAACGCGGCGCTCACCGAATTCGCCCGGGTGACCAAGCCCGGCGGGCGGCTGGTGGTCTGTGAGTTCAGCCACCCCACCTGGGCGCCCTTCCGGACGGTCTACAACGAATACCTGATGCGTGCCTTGCCGTCGGTCGCTCGGATGGTCAGCAGCAACCCGGACGCGTACGTCTACCTGGCCGAATCCATTCCCGCGTGGCCGAACCAGGAGGACCTGGCGAACCGGATTTCGGCCGCCGGTTGGGGCCAGGTGGCGTGGCGCTCGCTGACCGGCGGGATCGTCGCCCTGCACCGGGCCGTACGCCCCGCCGAGTAGCCGGGCCGCTGCCACTGGGGTAGGCAGGGAAGGGACCCCGAAGCCTGCCCGAGGAGTCCGTTGATCGTGTCAACGCGTCGCGCCACCGCTCCGGCTCTGCCTGAACCGGCCCCACCAGCGCCGATCTCCCCTGCGCCCGTTTCGCCAGCCCCCCTGCCCAACGAGCCGGTCCCGCCGTCGCCCATCTCGCCGATGCCGCTGCCCAACGACCCGCTGCCGCCAGCTCCGGTATCGCCGGTGCCGTTCACGCCCGAGCCGCTGCATCCGATCCCGGCCTACCCGGACGAGCCCGAGCACGATCCCAGCGGCCCGCTGATCCCTGACCCACCCAAGCCCCCAGTCCGCTGACACCTCGCGGGTCAGAGGTCGCAGATTTCGGTGATCTGGGATTGCAGTGTGCGGAAAGGGCGAGGGGCGACGGCTTCACGTACGACGGTGCCCAGGAGATAGGAGAAGAGTGCGTCGGCGCGGCGTGCTGGGTTGTCCACCTCGACCGCCGCCAACAGCTCGGTGAAGATCGCGGTCACCGTCGAGTGCATGCTTTCGATGGCGGCGAGGCGGTTTTTGGTGGTGGCCGAGATCCAGTAGCCGAACCACAGCGTGGCCACGCTCGGCCGCTCCTGGAAGGTGTTCAGGTAGTCGCGTACGACCGCCCAGAACCGATCCGCTGGCTGCTCATGCTTGTCCGCGGCGGTCCTTAGGGTGCGTACGAACGCGTCGATATGCCCGGCCATCGCCCGGTCCACCAGGTCGTCCATGTCGGCGAAGTAGTAGTGGATCGCGCTCTTGGTCAGCGGGCTCGCGTCCGCCACCGCCCGGGCCGTACACCCAGCGAGTCCATCTCGGGCCAGCACCACGCGGGCGGCCTCGATGATTTGCTGCTGCTTCTCGAGCTGGTTGGGCGAGAGCGCCTTGGTCGCCGAGCCGGGGTGCGTCACGAGCCACAGGTTAATCCGCCGCTCGCCATTTCTGTCGCACCCACCGAGGACCCTTGAATTCGGGGGACCCCGTTTTTTGGATCCCCCGAATTCAAGGATCCGTGGGGTGGGCCGACAGTTCCGGGCCGTACGGTCCCTGGCAATGTCAGGACGAGTGGCCTATGATTCAGGACGGTTGTCCTAACCATATAAGGAGCTGAATCTCGTGAGTGCGCCCTTCATGTTCTTCGACCTGCGGACCTCGGACGTGCCGACCGCGCGCGACTTCTACACCGGGTTGTTCGGCTGGACGGTCACCGAAGTCCCCGCCGGCGATCAACCGATTTCTTGCTGCTCACCAACGAAAATGGGCCGTGGGGCGGGTTCACCCCGGTGCCGGCCGGTGACCCGAGGCGACCACAGTGGACGCCGTACGCGGCGGTGCAAAACCTTGACAAAGCGGCCGAGCGCGTCCGCGAGCTGGGCGGCAAGATCCTTCGTGAGCGCACCGAAGTGGCTGGCGGCACGCTCGTGGTGGTCGAGGACCCGACCGGCGCCAGTCTGGTCCTTTGGGAAGCTGCTTAGTCTTCGAGCAGCGCGGCTAGTTCCTCGCGGTTGCGGGTGCCGAGCTTGACGTAACCGGAGTAGAGGTGGTTTTCCACCGTACGACGGGAAACCGACAGCTTTTCGGCGATTTGCTGGTTGGTCAGGCCGGCTGCCGCCAACCGGGCGATCTGCCTTTCCCGGGCCGTCAGCGTGGGCGTCGAAACGGCGGTCAAGGCCGGAGTTTTGGCGCCCTGACAGGCATCGGCGAGGGTGCCGGCCGGCCCGGCCTGCGGCGGCCTGTCCGGACCGGGTGTCGGAGACCGCCCGAAAGGCCGCGGCCGACTGGGTCATCGCCTCCGCCGCGTGCAGCATCATGCCTAGGCCGGCGAACCGGTCGGACACCGCGCCGAGCGCCACGGCGTCGCCGGCCAGGAGGGCGGTCGCGTGGTCGGCGTAAATGGCCGGGCAGGGGCCTTCTGCCCAGGTGGCGAGCTCGGCCAGCCGGGCGGCGGCGCGGTCGGCGGCGCCGAGCCGGACCAGGTCGTGCAGGGCGATCAGCTCGAAGCTGGTGGCCGAGCAGTCGCGGGCCCGCTCGGCGGCCCGCAGGCCCAGTCGTACGGACTGGTCGTGCTTGCCGCCAGCGGCGGCGACCCAGGGCAGCGCGATCTCCAGCCACAGCCCGTGCACCCGCCACGCCGGCAGCGCCCGCTGCCGGGCCTCGGCGGCCAGCTCGGCGGCCGTCTTGTGGTCGCCCCGCAGGGCAGCGGTGTGCGCGGCCTCGGCGAGGCACACCGCATCCATCCAGCCGCGATGCCGCACTGCGCCGGACCACCGGGATCGCCGGCTGCAGGGCCTGCCAAGCGTCCTCGACGCGGCCCTGCAGCCGGTACGCCTGCGCGCCAGCTACCCCGTACCCGATCAGTCCGAGGTCCCAGCCGGGCCAGCGCCGGGCGGCCTGCTCAGCCGCCGCCCACGGTCGGCGCGGTGTTCCCGACGAACTGCTGCGCCCAGGCCCTGGCCAGCTCGTACGCGGGCAGCGCCCACGGTATCTGCGGGTCGGTGCCACCGCGCGGCGCGCATCGATCAAGCACCGCGAGACTGCTCAGCGGCCGGCCGGCGACGGCCAGCGCGGACGCGTAGCCGACGTCCAGTTGCGTACGCAACGGCTGCCGCTCCAGGCCGGCCGCGATCGCCGCCTCGCCCGCCCGCTCGACGACCGCCGGCAGCCGGGCGGCGACGAAGTCGATGGCCGTACGCAGCACGGTGATCCGCTCAACGGACTCGCGGTCGGTGGCGGTCTTCTCCAGATCGGCCAGCAACTCCTGTGCCTGGTCGGCGCGGCCAAGCCCCATCGCCAGGTTCTGCACCCGCGGGAAGGCCAGCGCTGCACGAGCCGCCGGATCCAGCCCTGGCCACAGATCGGTCAGCAGCTCCTCGGCCTCGGCCGGCCGCAGGTCCAGCAGCAGACTCTCCACCAGAGTGCTGCCGGCGGTGGTCGCACCGGCCGCCAACGCGGCCCGGGACAGCTGCTGCGTGAGCGGCAGGTCGAAGGCCGCGTACGCCTGCCGGGCGGCTCTGACCAGCAGGTCCGCCGGAGCCTGCTCGCCGGCCGCCAACAGCCAGCTCGCGATCCGCACGCTGTCGTCGCTGCGCCGGGCGCCGGTGGCGATGCACGCCGCGGCCAGCTCCCGCATCCGTTGGTACGCCCGCGGCTGCGGGCAGCGAGCCCGCAAAGCGTCCGAATAGACCGGGTGCGCCAGCCGGATGGTGGTCCGCCGGCCGTTCTGGAGGACTCGGATCAGACCGCGTTCTTCCAGGTCCTCGAGCACGCGTACGGGCACAGCGGCCTGCAGAAACGGGGCGCCGAGCGGTTCGCCGAAGGCCAGCAGCTCCATCGCGGTCTGCTCGTGGTCGGTCAGCCGGCCGATCCGCTGCGCCATCAGCTCGGCCAGCCGCGGCCCGGGGGCGGGCCGACCGTACAGCGTCCAGACGCCGTCCTTCTCGGCCAGATCGCCGGTGCTCAGCGCGTTGCGGAGCATCTCGGTGAGCAGGAACAGGTTGCCGTCGGTGGCCTGCCAGAACCGGTCCGCGGTGCCGGCGTCCGGCGGCCCGCCGAGCAGCCCAGCGCGAGCGCGCCGCGGATGCCGTCCCTGGCCAGCGGCCCGAGCTCCATCCGCAGCAGCAGGTCGCTGTGCAGGATCCCGGCCACCGGACCGGCCGTCGCGTCCTCTCGTACGGCAGCAGCAGCACCGCGCCGCGGCGATGTCGTACGACCTGCTCGACCACCGCCGCCGACGCGTCATCGAGCAGGTGCGCGTCGTCAATCGCCAGCACCAGCCGCCGGTCGCCGGCCCGCTCGGCCAGCCGGTCGGTGACCTCCCGCATCAGCGCGCCAGCCGCCGGGCGCGCTGGATCCAGCGGCACCAGCGCTGCGAAAACGCCCAGCGGGATGGCCCGCGCGGAGGTGCTGCCGTACGCCCGCACCACCTCGTACCCAGCAGCGCTCAGCTGGCCGGCGGCCTCGGCGAGCAGCCGGCTCTTCCCGATCCCGGCCGGCCCGACGAGCACCGCGCCACCGCCGGCCACGCTCTTTTGGAGCCGTACGAGCTCGTCCTTCCGCCCCACGAACGGCAGCTCGCCGGCGCCGGATGGAGTCATGATCTGCAGCGTAATCGGCGCCGATCCTGCCCGACCGGGCAGCTACCCAGGTGCGAAAAGGCAGCTGACCCCATTGTTATGAGCAAGCCGGCGGTGCGAGGCGGGCGGGCAGGTCCGCGCGGGTGCCGCCGAGCTTGGCGTAGCCGGCCTGCGGTGTTTTTCCACTGTACGGCGGGAAAGCGCCAGCCGGTCGGCGATCTGCTGATTGGTCAGGCCGGTGGCCGCCAGCCGGGCCACGTCCAGCTCTCGGCGAGTCAGCGTCGGCGCGGTGGCGAGCAGCAGAGCGGGCGTACGGGCGCCTTGGGCAACACGCCGCGAGCCGGGCTGCGATCGCTTGGTAGTCGTGGGACCCGGCCGACTGCCGGTGCAGTTGCGCGGCCTGCGCCGCCGCCTCCGCCGCGTAGAGCGCCAGTCCGAGCGCGGTAAGTCGCTCCGACACCGCGATGAGTGCGGCCGCGTCGCCGTCGACCGATGCCCGCGCGTGGTCGGCGTAGAGCCGCGGACAGGGTCCCTCCGCACTCGCTGCCAGCCGGTCCAGCTCGTCGGCCGCCATTCGCGGCTCGCCCAGCCGGACCAGGTCGTAGAGGGCGTCGATCTGGAAGCCGACGGCGCCCAGAGCGCTGGTCTCCTCGACCGTACGCACCGAAAGTTCCACCCGCGCGGGCCGTGTCGCCGCCGGCCACCGCCACCCAGGGCCGGGCCAGGTCCAGCCAGAACGCGGCCCCGCGCCAGCCGGGCACCGCGCGCTCCTCGCAGTGCGCGAGCAGCGCGGCGGCCCGGTCCGCGTCGCCTAGCAACGCGGCGGCATGGGCGGCTTCGGCGAGGCACGCCACGTGCGCCTCCCATGCGTCCGAGACGCGCAGAACCGCCAGTGCTGGCCGCAAAATCTGGTCCGCATCTCTGCGACCGCGCCAGTCAGCCGGAGCGCCGCCGCGGCCATCGCGCCGAACGCGATGGTGCCGAAATCCCAGTCGAGCCACCGATCCAGGGCGGCTTGGGCAGTCCGCCGGGCCGTCGCCGGCTGGCCCAGCCGCAGCTGCGCCCGGATCCGGATGAGCTGCCTGGACGGACCGACCGGCATCTCGGCGCTGACCTGCGGAGCCCGGCGTTCCAGCTCGGTCAACACTTTCAGCGCCCGCTCGGGCTTTCCCACCCCGGTAAGGCAATCCGCGTAAGCATTGCTGGTCAGCGCGTACGCCGGCCCTGGTTCAGCAGCGCCGGCCAGCAGCGGTTCGGCGGTGCTGATCGCGGTCGGATAGTCACCGGTCATGTAGGCGGCGCCGAACCACAGCGACCCGAGCTGGAACACCAGAGCTGGATCGGTCGCGTACGGCTCAGCCTCGGTCACCAGCAGCAGGGCGTCCGCCGGCCGGGCCAGCCCGACCTGCAGGTTGAAGCCGCGAGTGAGGGTCAGTGCGAGCCGGTCGGCCGGCCCGAGGCCTGGCCAGAGATCGGCCAGCAGCCGCTCGGCGTGGTCGGCCTGCAGGTCGAAAAGCATCGCCGCCGCCAGCGTCACCACGGCTTCCACGCCCGGCCGGTCCGCCAGCGCCCGGCGGGCCAGCCGCTGGGCGAGCGCAAGGTCGGAGGCGCCGTACGCCTGCCGGGCGGCCTCGGCGAACACCTCGGCCGGCGCCGGTTCGCCGCTGTCCAGCGACCACACACCGCCATCCGAAGCACGTCACCGCGTCGGTTCGCGCCGGCCGCGCGGACCTGCTCGGCGAGTTCCCGCCGCAGCCGGTTCGCCCGCAGGGTGCCCAGCTCGGCACGTACGGTCTCGCCGTAAAGCGGATGCGCCAGCCAGACCTGCTCACGCTGGCCGTCTTGCGCCACGCGCACCAGGCCACGCCGCTCCAAAGTCCGCGGCAGGTCGCCGGCGGCAAGCGCTGGCACGCTCAATGGCTCGCCGATGCTGAGCATCTCCAGCACCCCGCGCTCAGCCTCGGACAACCCACCCATCTGGCTTCTGACCAGGTCGTTCAGTCGGGCGGACAGGGCCAGCCCGCCGTCCCACCGCCAACGGCCGGCCCGCCTTTGGAGCGCACCACCGGCCCGGCGGCGGCGGCCGCCAGCTCGCGGACCAGCAGCGGGTTGCCGTCGCTGGCGTGCCAGATCCGGTCGGCGGTGGCTTGCTCGACCGGCCCGTCGAGCGTACGTTTCCAGCAGCTCAGTGGTCTGGTCAGGAGGCAATGGCCGGAGATCCAGCCTGGTTAACGTGTCGTCGAAGGCCGCCTCACCGTCTGTTCGTACCGTCAGCAACACCGCGACTTCCCCGCGCCGTACGAGCTCGTCGACCACGGTCGCCGACGCGCTGTCGAGCAACTGCGCGTCGTCGACGGCCACCACGATCCGCCGGTCGGTGGCCACCAGCGCGGCTGTGAGTTCGTCGACCAGCAGCCGTACGGCCGCACCGCCCTCTGCTCGCAACGCCCGCTCCGGCAGCAGCGCGGCGAAGGCTCCCAGCGGAATCCCAGCTGCCGCATGTGTCCCGTACGCCCGATGCACGGTGAACTGGGCCAAATCCAGCCGATCGACAATTTCGCTGACCAGCCTGGTTTTCCCCACCCCCGCCCCCGCCGGACCCGCGACAACCGCACCGCCGTGGTCGAGGCTGGCCCGTACGGCCGCGATCTCCTTCGCCCGCCCCACAAACGGCAGTTGACCCATCCACGAACCCTACCCACGCCCACGCCTTGATTTCGCGAGATTTGGTGGTTCGTCTCAGTGGATCACTGATAGGGCGGCGCAGGCGGGAAATGTCCTCCGTACGGACCTGGAGGCGGTTGTCGGTGTCGGCGGCTGAGCAGGACGACGATGAGAATGACGATGGCGAGGACGACGATGAGGCAGATCCCGGCGCCGATGAGCCAGGGGATGAGGTTGGGGCCGGGGTTGTCGTTGTTGCCGCTCGTTGGTTGACCGCTACTACCGGTTGCTGTCGAGGGCGTCGTCGTTGGCGTACCGCCGCCGAGTGGGTTTGTGGTGACGGTGGGTACATCTTCAGTCAGTGCCCGGTAGGGAGCCACCGTACCGAATCCGAGGTAGATGCTGCGTTTTTTGTCGGATGGTGGAACAGCGGTTTTGATGAGCCGATTGATGACGTTGTTCGCGTCCATGGAAGGAAACTTCGCCCGAATCAACGCCACACACCCCGACACAATCGCCGTCGCTGAACTTGTGCCAGATGGTTGAGCATAACCAGTGGCATAGACTCGACTGGGTACGGGCGCCACGACGTCCACGGCTGGCGCTGAAATGGCAACTTGCGGGCCGTATGCGGATCCGCTCCAGAAGTTTCCCTTCTTGTCGGCGCCGGATACTGCGACTACACCCGGTAGCCCCGCAAGAACGCTGACTGCCGTTCCGGTTTGGTCGACGTTCCCCGCGGCGGCAACAATGACGATATTTCTGTTCTGGGCATACTGAACCGCAGCTGCGATGGCCGGCGCTAGTCGACCGTTCTCACCTAGTGAGAGGTTGACCACGTTTGCGCCGTTGTCGGCCGCCCATCGAATTGCCTGCGCGAGGTCTTGATCAGAGTACTTTTCCGGGACGGCTATGGGGAGGATTTTCGCTGCTGGGGCGATGCCGAGTTCTACGCTCGTGCTCGTGCCGGTGCCTGCGATGGTTCCTGCCATCGCTGTTCCGTGGTTGGCTTGGCGCTCGTGTCGACTGTGCCGTTCGGGCTTTGCGGGATTCCGAACTGCGTTCCTTGCAGGACCTGCCCTTTGAGAGCGGGTACGGTGGCATCGACCCCGCCGTCGATGACGGCAACGGTTATCCCTTGGCCGCGGCTGATTGTTTGGCTTTGGGGGACACGCAGAGCCGTGAGGTACCATTGCCCGGCTTGAACGTCGGCGGCCACTGCCGGCGACGCTGTACCAGTGAGGAATAGGACTGCGAGAGCAGCGGCGGTTGCTGAGACCAG
This sequence comes from Fodinicola feengrottensis, assembly GCF_010993775.1. GTDB lineage: Bacteria > Actinomycetota > Actinomycetes > Mycobacteriales > HKI-0501 > Fodinicola > Fodinicola feengrottensis. The sequence goes on from NZ_WOTO01000018.1 coordinate 63,760, forward strand.
GTTCCTCCGCCAGCTAGATACGTTATGCAATGACAACCCGACGGCCTCTTGCGGTGGTGTTGGTGTGGTGGCCAATTGCGTGTTCACCGGCCAAGAACCGGAGGCGCCGTACGCCTGCCGGGCGGCCTCCGCCAACAGCTCCGCCGGCGAGTTGCTGTCCAGCAGCCACCCCGCTGTCCGTAGGACGTCGCCCCGGCGCCGGCCGCCGGCCGCGCTGACATCGTCGGCTAGCTCCCGCCGCAGTCGGTTCGCGCGAAGTCGCCCCAGGTCTGCCCGTACGACCTCGCCGTAGAGCGGGTGCGCCAGCCAGACCTGCGAGCGGCGGCCGTCCTGCCGTACGCGCACCAGCTCACGCGCTTGCAGCGTTTCGAGCGGACCGACCGCGGTCACGCTCAGCGGCTCCCCGATGCTGAGCATCTCCAGGACCCCGCGTTCGGCCTGGGACAGCTCACCCATCTGGCTTCTGATCAGGTCAGTCAACCGCGCGGACAGGGCCAGCCGGCCGTCCCACCGCCACCGGCCGGCCTGCTGCTCCAGCGCCCCACCGGCCCGGCCGGCCGCCATCAGCTCATGGACCAGCAGCGGGTTGCCCTCGCTGGCCTGCCAGATCGGGTCGGCGGTGGCTGGCTCGACGGGAACGTCGAGCGTGCGTTCCAGCAGCTCATTGGTTTGGTCTGTCGGCAGTGGAGCCAGATCCGATTGGGGTAGGCCGTGATCGGCGGCAAGCCCGCCACCTGTTCGTACGGTCAGCAGCACAGCCGTCCTTTGGCGTCGTACCAACTGCTCCGGCGCGGCAGTCGAGGCGTTGTCGAGCAGCTGCTCGTCGTCGACAGCCACCACAGTCCGCCGGTCCGTAGCGGTGAGTTCGTCGACGAGCAGCGGTACGGCCGCCCCGCCCTCGACCTGCAGCGCCTTTTCCGGCAGCAGCGCGGGTTATCGATAAGGCGGTCCTGGTGGGAAGCCGGTGCCGTACGGACCGGGAGGCGGCGGTCGGCGTCGGCGGCTGACCAGAACGACGATCAGAATGACGATGGCGAGGACGACGATGAGGCAGATCCCGGCTCCGATGAGCCAGGGGATGAGGTTGGGGCCGGGGTTGTCGGTTGTGGGCTGGCTGTTGTTGCTGCCAGGGGCCGTGGAGGGTGTTGTTGCGGGGGTGCCGCCGAGTGGGTTTGTGGTGACGGTGGGGACGTTTTCGGTGAGTGCACGGTAGGGGGCGACTGTTCCGAATCCGAGGTAGATGCTGCGTTTCTTATCAGACGGTGGAACAGCGGTTTTGATGAGCCGATTGATGACGTTGTTCGCGTCCATGGACGGAAACTTCGCCCGAATCAACGCCACACACCCGGAGGTGACGGCGGTTGCGTCGCTGGTGCCTGATCCGGTGATATATCCCGTCGCGGACACTGACGGAATTGTCGGCCCGACCATGTCAACGGCCGGTGCCGCGACGGCTACCTGTGGTCCATATGAGGAACCGGTCCAGAAGTTCCCTTTCTTGTCTGCACCGGACACCGCGACAACACCAGGCAGTGCAGCAAATAAGCTAACAGGCAAACCGCTCTGCGCGACGTTTCCCGCCCCGGCAACGATGACAACGTCCTTCTCTTGTGCGTATTGGACAGCTGCTGGCACGGAGGCGGCGAGCGGGTGGTTTGCATCGTGGGCAATGGACAGATTGATTACCCGAGCACCATGGTCGGCGGACCAGCTGATGGCTCGCGCGCGATTTCTTCATCGCTATTGGCTGCAATAGGTAGAATTTTAACGCCCGGAGCGACACCTAGCTCCAAGCCGTTATCGGAGCCGATACCAGCGATGATGCCGGCCATTTTCGTCCCGTGGCCGTTGCTGGCGGTGTCCACCGTTCCATATGGGCTTTGAGGCACGCCGAATTGAGTGCCTTGGAGAACTTGGCCTTGAAGCGCAGCGACGCTAGGGTCGACGCCTCCATCAATGACCGCCACTGTGATGCCTTGCCCGCGGGTGATTAGTTGGGCCTTCGGGATGTTGAGGGCAGACAGGTACCACTGGCCTGACTGTACGTCGGTGGCGAGTGCCGGGGAGGGCCCACCGGCTAGTGCGACAGTAGTGAGGACGGTGACGAATTGCGCCACTAATCTCCAGCATGACTGGCCGCGATGGATTCGAGGCATGCGAGTAGGGCTTGAACGCTCTCGGGTGGCGCGCAATTTCGGGTTCACCGGCCGAGAACCGACGGAGGCGTTTCCGTCGCCGCCCCAAGGATCTTCGTCTTCGTAAAGCCAACCGGTCTCAGAATCGTCGTCCTTGCCCTCGGCTTCAGCGGAGCGACCTGCCCTGAGCAGGCTGGTGCCCTTGCGGCTGCTGCTCTGGGCACCACCCCCACCCGCGCCGCCGCGACCGACACCAGCCAATCCTGAATTGGAAGGCGTGACTGGTGCGCCGGCCGAACCTCCACCTGGAAGTCCAGGTGTGCCGGCCGGACCAAACGGTGAGTTACCGGCTACTGAGCCAAGCCCCCCGGTAGCCGATCCGATGCCGCCACCAACGCCACCACCTGCACCGCCTAGGCCGGCGCCGGCCAAGCCGCCGCCACCTAAGCCGGCCAGGCCGCTGCCGGACGGCAACGACGATCCTTTGAGCCCGCTAGACATACCACCGCCCACGGGCGAGAACGGGTCTGTGTTGCCCAGCTTCGATCCGTCAAAAGAACCGGCGCCTGAGTCCGACGGCAACTTTCAGTAGTACCTCCTAAGCCGCGAACTCCGGAACCAGAGGGGAGCCCGCCCGCACTCCCGCCGCCGACTCCCGTTGAACTAGGGGCTCCCGACGCCTGTGGGGTCCCATACGGCGATCCTGCCGGATCGACGTTCGGGTTTGCGGGCGAGGCGGTGATGTTGGGGATGGCGGTGGCTGTTTGGGTGGCGGCGCCGTTTGCGGCGTCGTAGACGCCGGCGGCGATGTGGGCGTATTGGTTGAGGTGGTTGGTGAGCCACTGGGTGGCTTGTTTTACGCCTGGGAGGTTGCTGACTCCGGAGAAGAGTTCGGCGGGCACGTTCGCCATTTGGATGAAGGCGCGTCGGAAGGCTCCTTCGTGGATGGCGTTGTGGTTTTGTCGGGCGTCGACGACGGGTCCGACCATGTTCGCTGGGATGGGCATTTTGCTTTGGTAGTCGGCGAGTTGGCTGGCGGCGGTTTCCAGGGTGGTGCCGATGCCGCCGTTGGCCATGAGCGGTTGCAGGACGGCGTTGTTGTCTGGTCTGAGGCGATGGTGGTGATGTGTTTTTCGTACGCCTCGTACGCTGGCCCGGACCAGACCTTGTCGTTTTTCAGATCGGCCGGATGTTTGGTGAGGGCGATGACCACTTCGTTGAGTCCGCCGGTGACCTGTTTCCACCCCACCCCGGCTTTGCGTACGTCCGCTGGCCAGCCGGCGACAACGACCTGGTTGACCTTTTCCTCCCAGGTGGTGGCATATCCCTGTGCGTTCGTGTCGCCCGAGGCAAGCCCGGACGTGCTGACGTTGCTGGGGAGTTGGCCACTGCTGCCCGAAGGTGAACCGGTGGACGTGGAGCCCCCGGAGGGTTGGGTGTGGTCGTAGCTTCCGCTGCTGCTCGTCATCGCTGCGTCACCCCTGCCCGTCGTATCCACCGCTGGTGGACGTGCCGTCGGAACCCGAACTATTGCTGCTGGTGGACGAGCCGTCGGTACCTGAACTGTTGCTGGAGTCGGGGCTGGACGAGGACGCGCTGGGGAACGTGCTTGCGGAGGCGGTGGCCGAACCCCCCTGGTCGGTGAACAGTTTTTCGATGTCCGCGGCGTTGGCTTTGTTCAATGCCTCGGTGGTCGTGTAGTTCTGCACGATCTGTTGGGTGACAGCGATCGCGGCGGCCACCTGACTGGAAGTGGCATTCAGCTGGCCGTCCAGTGCGATGTACGCCTGTTGTGCCTGCGCATAGACACGATTGGCGCCAGGGTAGGTGCCGGTCGCCTGTACGCCGTCGGTGCCCAGGTCGTTAGCCAGTTGAGGCATCATGCCGTGTAGTCGATCGACGTATTCCTTGATGTTGGTGAGCCAACCAGGAACCTTCGACATCGAGTCAAGGTCCACCTCGAAGCTGTGCGCCGGCGCGGGTGGCTGGTCGGACGGGCCGGTGGTGGAGCCGGTACCAGAACCAGTGCTGCCGGAGACCGGCGGTTGCGGGTCATGCAGCGTGAACCCGCCTTGCCGCAGGGGATGGCCCGGCGGTGCTAAGCCCCGAAAGATCGCTGTTATTGCTCATGACAAAACCCCGTTTACATATCGAAGACGGCTCACATCGACCAAGCCACCCTACCGGGAGTGGTCATGGGGACACAGGCTCTTGTACGTACCCGAATGGTCGACTAGGCACATAAAATTAGGGTCGCCTTACCTAAGTTTTCTTATGGTGGCCGGGAATTCGCCGGTGGCCGGCGGGACAGGGCAAAATGGCGGGACTACACTCAGCCTGATGACATCGTGAAGCCGTTCACAAGCGCACGAGCGAGGGTTGTCAGAGGAACAGCTAGCCGATCCCGCCTAGCAACAAAGAGGACGATGTGAGCACCGCCGAAAGTTCCCCAACAGGGACCGCAGACGTCATCGTCGTAGGCGCCGGACCGTCTGGTTCGACCGCGGCCTTCTATCTGGCGCAGGCCGGGCTCGACGTGTTGGTGCTGGAGAAGACCGAGTTCCCGCGCGAGAAGGTGTGCGGCGACGGGCTCACACTCCGCGGGCGGTCAAAGAGCTCGTCAAAATGGGCATCGACATCGACGAGAACAAGGGCTGGATCCGCAACAAGGGCTTGCGGGTGATTGGCGGTGGCGTGCGGCTTGAGTTGCCGTGGCCGGATCTCGCCAGCTACCCCGACTTCGGGTTGGTACGCACCAGGCTCGACTTCGACGACATTCTCGCGCATAACGCGGTGAAGGCCGGCGCTCGCCTGCAGACCTCCAGCAATGTCACCGGGCCGGTGCTCAACCGGGCCGGTCGGCTGATCGGCGTCAAGGCGAAGATCGGCCCGGACAAGCAGGAAGTCACGTATCACGCACCGCTGGTGATGTCCGGCGAGGGCGTCAGTGGCCGGCTCGCGATCGCGCTGGGTCTGCAAAGGCGAGAAGACCGGCCGATGGGCGTGGCCGTACGCCGTTACTACAACTCGCCGCGGCACGACGACGACTACTTGGAGTCGTGGCTGGAGCTGCGGGATTCCAGCAGTGACAGCGATGTGCTGCTGCCCGGCTACGGCTGGATTTTCGGGGTTGGCGACGGTCGCTCGAATGTCGGTCTCGGGGTGCTGAACTCGTCGTCGTCCTTCCAGGGCACCGACTTTCGCAAGATGATGGTCAGCTGGCTGGACGGGCTGCCGGAGGAGTGGGGCTACACCGAGGAGAACGCGACCGGCCCGATCCGTGGCGCGGCGCTTCCGATGGGCTTCAACCGGACCCCGCACTACACCCGCGGCCTGGTGTTGATGGGCGACTCGGGCGGCATGGTGAACCCGTTCAACGGCGAGGGCATCGCGTACGCGATGGAGTCCGCCGCACTCGCGAGCGACCTCGTCATCCAGGCGCTGGCCCGGCCGGCCGGACCGCAGCGGGAGCGGGTTCTGCAGGCGTACCCGAAAGTTCTCAAAGACACGTACGGCGGCTATTACCGGCTGGGCAAGATTTTCGTTGACCTGCTCGGTTATCCAGCGACCATGAAACTCGCGACCAAGTACGGCATGCCGCGGCCGGTGTTGATGCGGTTCGTGCTGAAGCTGCTCGCGAACCTGACCGATCCGCACGCGACCGACACCTCCGACCGGATCATCAACGCGCTCAAGAAGATGGCTCCGGCGGTATGAGCGCCACCCCGATGATCACCCCTGTGACCAGCGGTCATAGGCTCCGAAATCGACTTCGTTCCACCATGCTGAAGGGGCGCGTGGCATGTCGCTGACGCCGTACCTCCCGATCGCAGTGCTTTTCGTGCTGTCGTTCGGATTCGCACTGCTCTCGGTCTACGGCATCTCCACCATGACCGGCCCGAAGCGCTACAACCGGGCCAAGTACGAGCCGTACGAGTGTGGCATCGAGCCGACGCCGCAGCCGGTCGGCGGCGGCAAGTTCCCGATCAAGTTCTATCTGACCGCCATGCTGTTCATCGTTTTCGACATCGAGATCATCTTCCTCTACCCGTGGGCGGTGGCGAACAAGTCGCTGGGCGTCTTCGGTTTCGTCGAGATGGTGCTTTTCATCGTCACGGTCCTCGTCGCTTACGCGTACGTGTGGCGCCGTGGCGGCCTGGACTGGGACTGATCCGAGGTAGGGACGGGAAACGGTTTTCCATTATGGGAATTGAAGACAAACTGCCGAGCGGATTCCTGCTCACCAACCTCGAGAAGCTGGTCAACTGGGGCCGTAAGAGCTCGATGTGGCCGGCCACCTTCGGGTTGGCCTGCTGCGCGATCGAGATGATGGCTGTGGGTGGCTCGCGGCACGACATCGCCCGGCTCGGGATGGAGCGGTTCTCCGCGACCCCGCGCCAGGCCGACCTGATGATCGTGGCCGGCCGGGTCAGCCAGAAGATGGCGCCCGTGCTGCGGCAGATCTACGACCAGATGCCGGATCCCAAGTGGGTCCTGTCGATGGGGGTGTCTGCGCGTCGAGCGGCGGCATGTTCAACAACTACGCGATCGTCCAGGGCGTCGACCACGTGGTGCCGGTGGACATGTATCTGCCCGGCTGCCCACCGCGGCCGGAGATGTTGCTGGACGCGATCCTGAAGCTGCACGAGAAGGTCATGCACGAGCCACTCGGGCCCAAGCGCAAGGCCGAGCAGGCCGAGCAGCGCGCGGCCGGAACCCTTGAGCGGTACGGCACGATGCCGTCCTCGTTCCGCTTCGACAAGGTCAAGAAGAAGCAGTGGCTGGAAGCCGCGGCTGAGGGTCGCGAGGAACAGTTGCGGATCGAGAGCGAGTACAGCCGGTGACCGAAGAGAATTCCGACCGGCTCCCGGTGCCGCACGGCATCGGCCTCCCGGACGGCGAGAACATCGTGTCCTCAGGGCAGGGCATGTTCGGCGTCACCGGCAGCGGTGACACCTCCGGGTTCGGTGGCCTGGTGCGTACGCGCGCGGTCCTGCCACCGGCGGAGCGTCCTTATGGCGGCTTCTTCGACGAGGTCGTCGACGCCCTGACGGAGTCATATCCCGCCTTCGCGGATGCCGTGCTCAGGGTCGAGATCGACCGTGACGAACTGACCATTCACGTACGCCCGGAAAAGGTCGCCGAGGTCTGCCAGGTGATGCGCGACGACGAGTCGCTGCGCTTCGAGCTGTGCTCCTCGGTCTCCGGTGTCGACTACGGCCCAGCTGAGCCCGACCGGTTGCACGTCGTGTACCAGCTCACCTCGATGACCTACCGGCGGCGCGTACGCCTGGAGGCCTCGGTCGGGACCGAGAACCCCCATGTCGCGTCCGTGACGGCCGTCTACCCGACGGCTGACTGGCAGGAACGCGAGACCTGGGACCTGTTCGGCGTCATCTTCGACGGCCATCCCGGCCTCACCCGGATCCTGATGCCGGACGACTGGGAAGGCCACCCGCAGCGCAAGGACTACCCGCTCGGCGGCATTCCGGTGGAGTACAAGGGCGCCGAGATCCCCGCCGCCGGACGAACGGAGGGCGTACCGATGAGCACCCCGACATCAACTGACCCGTACGCAGCGTCCGCGCGGGAGACCACCGAAGGCCGCGTCTACACGATCACCGGTGGCGACTGGGACGACACCACCGCCAGCCAGTTCGAGGACGAGCGCCTGGTCCTGAACATGGGCCCGCAGCACCCGTCCACGCACGGCGTGTTGCGGCTGGTCCTGGAGCTGGAAGGCGAGACGGTCACCGAGGCCACCGCGGTCGTCGGCTACCTGCACACCGGCATCGAGAAGAACCTCGAATACCGCACCTGGACGCAGGGCACCACGTTCGTCACCCGTGCCGACTACCTGTCGCCGATCTTCAACGAGACGGCTTATTGCCTCGCGGTGGAGAAGCTCCTTGGCGTCGAGGTGCCCGAGCGGGCCACCCTGATCCGGGTCATCATGATGGAGCTGAACCGGATCTCCTCGCACCTGGTGTGGCTTGCCACCGGCGCTAACGAGCTCGGCGCGACGACGCCGATGACCGACGGCTTCCTGGACCGCGAATACATCCTGGACATCTTCGAGAAGGTGTCCGGGCTGCGGATGAACATGGCCTACATCCGGCCAGGTGGCGTGGCGCAGGACTTCCCGCCCGGCACCGAGGAACAGATCCGCGACCTGTGCAAGCACCTGCGCAAGCGGGTCGACTGGTATCACGGGCTGCTCACCGGCCAGCCGGTTTTCCAGGCCCGGATGAAAAACGTGGCCTACCTGGACGTGCAGGGCTGCGTGGCGCTGGGGGTCACCGGGCCGATGATCCGGGCTGCCGGGCTGGCCTGGGACCTGCGCAAGACAATGCCGTACTGCGGCTATGAGACGTACGACTTCGAGGTCGCGACACACACACCGACGCGGACTGCTGGGCGCGGTATCTCGTACGCATGGACGAGATGCGCGAGTCGACGAAGATCATCGACCAGGCGCTGGACCGGCTCGCGCCGGGACCCGTGGTGGTCGGCGACAAGAAGATCGCGTGGCCGGCACAGCTCGCGGTGGGCATGGACGGGATGGGCAACTCGCTCGATCACGTCCGCAAGATCATGGGCCAGTCGATGGAGGCCCTGATCCACCACTTCAAGCTGGTCACCGAGGGCTTCCGGGTGCCGGCCGGGCAGGTCTACACCCGCGGTCGAGTCGCCCCGCGGCGAGCTCGGCGTGCACGCGGTGTCCGACGGCGGTACGCGACCTTTCCGCGTCCACCTGCGCGAGCCCAGTTTCATTAACCTGCAAGCCATTCCGGCCCTCACCGAGGGCGGCCTGCTCGGCGACGCGGTGGTTGCGGTCGCCTCTCTGGATCCCGTCATGGGTGGGTGTGATCGCTGATGCCGTTGACCGACCAAACCCGCGAGAAGGCCCGCGCGATCATCGCGCGGTATCCGAAATCGCGCTCTCGCGCTGCTGCCGATGCTGCACCTGGTGCAGGCCGAAGAGGGGTACGTGAGCCCCGAGGGCATCACGTTGTGCGCCGAGGAGCTGGGTCTGACCAAGGCCGAGGTTTCCGCGGTGGCGACCTTCTACACCATGTACAACAAGCGCCGCCCGGTCGGCGACTACCTGGTGAGCGTCTGTACGAACACACCATGTGCGGTGTGCTCGGCGGCGACAAGGCGTACGAAGCGGTGTCCGAGCACCTTGGCGTTGGCCATGACGAGACCACCGAGGACGGCAAGTTCACCCTTGAGCACGCCGAGTGCCTCGCGGCCTGCGACTACGCGCCGGTCATGACGATCAACTACGAGTTCTACGACCAGGTCGACGCTGACGCGGCGGTGGACATCGTGCGCCGGCTGCAGAGTGGTACGAGCCCGCTGCCCAGTCGCGGCGCCCGGCTCTGCACGTTCAAGCAGATCGAGATGCAGCTGGCCGGTTTCCAGGATGATCGTCCCTCGACCACCGGCGAGGGGCCGGCTGGCACGCCGACGCTCGCCGGGGTCCGGCTCGCCGACTCGGTGGGCGTGAGCGTCCCCGGTTATGACCCGAACACCCCGATCCCGGCCGTACGGCCGAAAGATCCGCCCCCGGCACCTGCGAAGAAGAACGAGAAGGGGGCCAAGTAGGTGAGCGCCATCTCCGTGGCACAGGACGTGCTGACCCCGGTGCTGACCAAGCGCTGGCTGACCTCGGACGCCTGGACGATCGACACGTACGAGCTGCTCGACGGCTACCGGGGGCTGCGTAAGGCCTTCACCGCGACGCCGGACGAGTTGATTCAGCTGGTCAAGGACTCGGGCCTGCGCGGCCGTGGCGGCGCCGGCTTCCCGACTGGGCTGAAGTGGTCCTTCATCCCGCAGGGCGACGGCAAGCCGCACTACCTGGTGGTCAACGCCGATGAGGGCGAGCCGGGTACGTGCAAGGACGTGCCGCTGATGATGGCCGATCCGCATTCGCTGATCGAGGGCATCATCATCACCTGCTACGCGATCCGCTCGAACTTCGCCGCGATCTACATCCGCGGTGAGGTCGTGCACGCGATCCGGCGGGTGCAGAACGCGGTCCGTGAGGCGTACGCGAAGGGCTATCTCGGCAAGAACATCCTCGGCAAGGGCTTCGACCTGGACGTGGTCGTGCATGCCGGCGCCGGCGCGTACATCTGCGGCGAGGAGACGGCGCTGCTGGATTCGCTGGAGGGCTACCGCGGCCAGCCGCGGCTCAAACCCCCGTTCCCGGCGACCAACGGGCTCTACTCCAGCCCGACCGTCGTCAACAACGTCGAGACCATCGCGAGCGTGCCGTTCATCGTGCTCGGCGGCGCCGACTGGTGGAAGTCGATGGGCACCGAGAAGTCGCCCGGCCCGAAGATCTACTCGATCTCCGGCCGGGTCAACCGCCCCGGCCAGTACGAGTGTGGCCTCGGTACGACGTTGCGGCAGCTGATCGAGCTGGCCGGTGGCATGAAAGAGGGCCACCAGCTGAAGTTCTGGACGCCCGGTGGCTCGTCGACGCCGATGCTGACGGCCGAGCACCTGGACGTGCCGCTGGACTTCGAGGGCGCGGCGGCCGCCGGTTCGATGCTCGGTACGACCGCCGTGATGCTTCAGCGACCAGGACGACCCGGTCTACGCGGCCTACCGGTTCACTGAGTTCTACGCCCACGAGTCGTGCGGCAAATGCACGCCGTGCCGCGAGGGGACGTACTGGATGGTGCGTACGCTGCACCGTATTCTCGCTGGTCAGGGCGTCGACAAAGACGTGGACACGTTGCTGGACACCTCCGACAACATCTTCGGCCGGTCGTTCTGCGCGCTCGGCGACGGCGCGGTCAGCCCGATCATCTCCAGCATCAAGTACTTCGAGCAGGACTACCGCGACTACATCTCCGGAGTGAAGGCGCCTTTCTTCACCGGTGCCGCGGCCGAGCTGGCGGGAGCTCACTAGTGACCATGGCCCCTGAGAAAGTCGACACTGTCACGTGCAGCATCGACGGTATCGACGTGACGGTCCCCAAGGGGACGTTGGTGATCCGCGCGGCCGAGCAGATCGGTGTGCAGATCCCGCGGTTCTGCGACCACCCGCTGCTGGAGCCGGCCGGGCGCGTGCCGGCAGTGCATGGTGGAGGTGTCAGTTGGTGGCCGTCCGATGCCCAAGCCGCAGGCGTCCTGCACACTGGCCTGCTCCGACGGCATGGTGGTCAAGACCCAGCTGACCAGCCCGGTCGCCGAGAAGGCGCAGCGCGGCACGCTGGAGATGCTGCTGATCAACCACCCGCTGGACTGCCCGATCTGCGACAAGGGCGGCGAGTGCCCGCTGCAGAACCAGACGCTCGCCAACGGCGACTCGGACTCCCGGTTCCTGGAGCAGAAGCGCACCTTCCCGAAGCCGATCGCGATTTCCTCGCAGGTGCTGCTGGACCGCGAGCGCTGCGTACTTTGCCAGCGTTGTACGCGATTCAGCGACCAGATCGCCGGCGACAAGTTCATCGACCTGCTGGAGCGCGGCGCGAACCAGCAGATCGGCATCGACCAGCGCGAGCCCTTCCAGTCGTACTTCAGCGGCAACACCGTGCAGATCTGCCCGGTCGGCGCGCTGACCGGTGCCGCGTACCGGTTCCGGGCCCGGCCGTTCGACCTGGTGAGTACGGACAGTGTCTGCGAACACTGTTCCGGCGGTTGTGCGCAGCGCACCGACTGGCGGCGCAACAAGGTGACTCGTCGGCTTGCCGGGGACGACCCGGAGGTCAACGAGGAATGGAACTGCGACAAGGGCCGGTGGGCGTTCACTTATGCCACCGCCGACGATCGCCTCACGTCTCCGTTGGTACGCAACGAAAAGGGCGAGCTCGTCGCTGCCTCCTGGACCGAGGCCTTTGAGAAGGCGGCCGAGGGACTGCGGGAAGCGCGGGACAACGGCCGTGGCGTGGGGGTCCTCACCGGCGGCCGCCTGACGTACGAAGATTCGTACGCGTACTCGAAATTCGCCCGTGCCGTGCTCGGCACGAACGACATCGACTTCCGAACGGGCGCCCATTCGGACGAGGAGCTCTCGTTCCTGGCCACCCGGGTTTTGGGTGTGACACCGGAAAACGGCGGGGTGACCTACCGCAAGGTGGAGAGCGCGCCGGCGGTGCTGCTGGTTGGCCTGGAGGCCGAGGAGGAATCGCCGATCCTGTTCCTGCGGCTGCGCAAGGCGTGGCGCAAGAAGGGCCTGCGGCTGTTCTCGGTGGCGCCGTACCGGACCCGCGGCCTCGCGAAGGCCGGCGGCACGCTGCTGGAAGCCGTTCCCGGTGCCGAGCCGCTGGTGCTGAACGCGCTGGCCGGCGGCAAGACTGGTGCACACGACCTGGTCGGACAGGCTTCGGAGGCCCTTCGGGAGCCCGGCGCGATCATCCTGGTCGGGGCTCGGCTGGCCGCTTCGCCCGGTGCGTTGACGGCGGCCGCCCGGCTGGCCACCGCGACCGGCGCGCAGCTCGCGTGGGTGGCCCGGCGGGCCGGCGACCGCGGGGCCGTGCAGGCCGGCGCGCTGCCGACCCTGCTGCCCGGTGGCGCGGCGGGTTTCCGACGACGACGCGCGCGCTGAGCTGGAACGTACGTGGGGCTGGGACGCGGGCGCGCTGCCCGGCGCGAGTGGGCGCTCAACCGTACAAATCATCGACGCGCTGCACGAGGGCGCGCTGTCCGGCGTGATCGTGGCCGGCGTGGACACCGCCGACCTGCCCGACCCGGCGGCCGCCGAGGCGGCCCTGGAAGCGGCCGGGTTCGTGGTCAGCCTGGAGCTTCGCGAGTCCGCGGTGACCCGGCGCGCCGACGTGGTCTTCCCGGTCGCCGCGGCCGCCGAGAAGGCCGGCACCTTCCTGAACTGGGAGGGGCGTAGCCGCCCGTTCCCGGCCACCCTGCCGGCCGCTGGCACCCTGCCGGACGCGGCTGTGCTGGACGAACTGGCCGAAGAGCTGATCGGCGAGGCCGCCCCATTGGACCTGGCGAACCTGCAAACCCTGCGAGCCCAGCTGACCGCCCTGCCCGAGCCCGGGCCGCGCGCGGTCACGGTGCCCAAGGCGGTCGAGACGGCGGCGCCCACGCCGAGCGCTGGCGAAGCGGTGCTGGCCACCTGGACGCAGAACCTGGACAACGGCCGGCTGCAGGACAACGAACCGCACCTGGCTGGTACGGCCAAGGTGCCGGTGGCCCGGATTTCGGCTGGTACGGCCGCTGAGATCGGCGTCGCCAACGGCGGCAACGTGCGGGTGAGCACCGATGCTGGCAGCATCACGCTGCCGGTGCTGGTGACACCCATGCCGGACCGGGTGGTCTGGCTGCCGACGAACTCGCCGGGCTCCACGGTCCGCCGCAGTCTGGCGGTTGGCGCCGGCGCGGTCGTACGACTGGCCGCCGGACTCAATGTCGAGGGGGAGCTGTGATCATCGCGGATCCGGTGCCGCCGATCTCGATCGACCAGTTCGGCTCCGAGCCGATCTGGATCGTGCTGATCAAGGTCGTGGCCGTCTTCGCGTTCCTGATGGTGATGACGATCTTCATGATCACCTTCGAGCGCAAGCTGATCGCCCGGATGCAGTTCCGGCTAGGCCCGAACCGGCACGGCCCCGAACGGCTGGTTCCAGTCCATCGCGGACGCGATCAAGCTGCCGTTCAAGGAAGAAGTCATTCCGGCGATGGCGGACAAGTTCGTCTTCGCGCTGGCGCCCGTACTGGCCGCGTTCCCGTCCTTCCTGGCGCTCGCGGTGACGCCTTTCGGCGGCACCGTGAACATGTTCGGCTACCACGTGGCCCTGCAGCTCACCGACCTTCCGGTCGCGGTGCTGTGGGTGCTGGTCTGCTCCTCGATCGGCGTGTACGGCGTGGTGCTGGCCGGTTGGTCGTCCAACTCCACGTACTCGCTGCTCGGCGGCCTGCGCTCGGCGGCCCAGATGATCTCGTACGAGGTCGCCATGGGCCTGTCCTTCGTGGCGGTTTTCCTTTACGCCGGCACGCTTTCCACCTCCGGCATTGTGGACGCGCAGGCCAAGGGCGGTTGGTGGTACGCGATCATCCTGCTGCCGTCCTTCGTGATCTACGTGATCTCGGCGGTCGGCGAGACCAACCGGATCCCGTTCGACCTCCCGGAGGCCGAAGGCGAGCTGGTCGGTGGCTACCACACCGAATACACCTCGCTGAAGTTCGGCATGTTCTTCCTCGCCGAGTACGTGAACATGGTCGGCGTCTCCTCGCTGGCGATCACGCTGTTCCTCGGCGGCTGGCACGCGCCGTTCGGGATCGCCACCCTGTGGCCGTTCCTGGACACCGGATATTGGGGCCTGCTCTGGTATTTCGCCAAGCTGATGGCCTTCATGTTCTTCTTCGTCTGGCTGCGTGGCACGCTGCCGCGGCTGCGGTACGACCAGCTGATGCGGCTGGGCTGGAAGGTCCTGGTGCCAATCAACCTGGCCTGGATCCTGGTGGTGTCCGGTGTGCAGACCTTCGCGCTGGCCAGCCACACCACCCCTCAGCAGCGGCTGATCTACATCGGCGTGGTCGTCGTGGTGGTCATCATCGCGGTGCTTTTGTGGCCGTCGAAGAAGGAAACTCCGGCGGAGGCCGAGTCCCTGGAGGCCGGCGCGCCAGTGAAGACGAACTACCCGATTCCGCCGATGGACCTGGTGGTGCCACCGTCGCCACGGCTGGCTCGTACCGCGGTGACGGCCGCTGCCACCACCGCAGAAACGACCGAAGCAGGGAAGGCCTAACACATGCTGGACTGGGCCAAAGGGTACGGGCTGACTTTCGCCGCTATCTTCCAGAAAGTCGGCACGTACCAGTACCCCGAAAAGGGCAAGCCGGTCGAGGCGCGTTACCACGGCCGGCACGTACTGAACCGGCACCCGGACGGGCTGGAGAAAAAATGCGTCGGCTGCGAGCTGTGCGCGTGGGCCTGCCCGGCGGACGCGATCTACGTCGAGGGCGGCGACAACACCGAGGCGCAGCGGTACTCGCCCGGTGAGCGGTACGGCGCGGTTTACCAGATCAACTACTCGCGGTGCATTTTTTCTGCGGGCTGTGCATCGAGGCGTGCCCGACCCGGTCGCTGACCATGAGCAACTCGTACGAGGCTGGCGCTGGACAACCGGCACGACCTGATCTTCACCAAGGAGCAGCTGCTCGCGCCGCTGCTGCCGGGCATGGAGCAGCCGCCGCACGAGATGCGGTTGGGTGACAACGAGAAGGACTACTACATCGGCGCGATGACGAACCCCGGCGCCTCCAAGGGTGCCGAGCGTCCACAGTGGACCGGCGTGGTGGAGGAGACGGAGTAATGGGCACCGTCGAAACGGTACTTTTCTTCATCATTGGACCGGTCGCGCTGATCGGCGCGATCGGGATGGTGCTGGCCCGCAACGCGGTGCACTCGGCGCTGTTCCTGGTCCTGACCATGGCCAGCCTCGGGGTTTTCTACCTGATCCAGGCCGGGCCGTTCATCGGCATGGTGCAGATCATCGTCTACACCGGCGCGATCATGACGCTCTTCCTGTTCGTACTGATGTTGATCGGCCGCGATTCCTCCGACTCGGTGGTGGAAACGCTGCGCGGGCAGAAGGTCGCCGCGACAGTGATCGATCGGCATCGCCCTCGCGGGCCTGCTGGGCAGCGCGTTGCTGCGCGGCCTCGGCTCGGTCAAGGCGGTCGGGCTGGCCAGCCAGAACGCCAACGGGCAGAACGTGAACGCGTTGGCCAACCTGATTTTTTCCAAGTATGTCTTCGCTTTCGAGGTCACCTCGGCGCTGCTGATCACCGCCGCGGTCGGCGCGATCATCCTCGCGCACATCCAGCACGCGCCGGGTGAGAAGCGGACCCAGAAGGAACGTTCGCAGGCTCGCTTCGCCGAAGGCTCGTACCCGGCACCCAAGCCCGGCCCGGGCGTTTTTCGCGCGGCACGACTCGGTGGCCACTCCGGCGCTGCTGCCGGACGGTTCGGTCGCCGAGGCCAGCCGGAACGCCACCACCAAGCGAGTGGCCGCGGAGCTCGGGCTGCCGTCCGCCGAGCAGTTGGCCGCCTCCGGCGGCGACCTGGAAAGCCACGACGGCCCACCGAACCCGGTCGAAGACCACGAACACCTGCATGGCCACGCGCACACCGGCCACTCCGGTACGGGAAGGGTCTGAAAATGAGCGCAGTGTTTATGGCGCCAATGCCTGGCCCGGGCGCCGGCGTGGATCGCCCTGAGGGGGAAATGTGAGCCCGAGCGTTTACCTGGTGCTGTCAGCGATCCTGTTCACCATCGGTTCGGTTGGCGTGTTGGTACGCCGGAACGCGATCGTGGTGTTCATGTCGGTCGAGCTGATGCTCAACGCGGTTAACCTGTCGCTGATCACGTTCTCCCGGATCAACGGCACCCTGGACGGCCAGATCATGGCCTTCTTCGTGATGGTGGTGGCCGCCGCCGAGGTCGTGGTGGGTCTCGCGATCATCATGTCGATCTATCGCACCCGCAAGTCTGCCTCGGTGGACGACTCCAACCTGCTGAAGTACTGATCTTGAGGAGCACCTCAGTGTTGAGGGGAACGCAGTTTTTCCGGGGAGACCGGGCGTGAGCGGGGACGTGCTGGCCGCACCAGTCGCGTACGGCCAGAGCTCCGGCGTGATGAGCTACCTCTGGCTGCTCATCGCGCTGCCGGCCTTCGGTGCCGCTGTTCTGTTGCTGGTCGGCAAGCGCGGCGACAAATGGGGCCACTGGCTCGGCACTGTCATGTCGGGTGCCGCCTTCGTGCTGGGGCTGATCCAGTTCCTGGCGTTGCGCGGCATGCAGACCCGGTCGGCCGAACAGATCCTGTTCACCTTCATTCCGGTCGGGGACCTGAAGATCGACGCGGGGCTGCTTTTCGACCCGCTGTCCGGTGTCTTCGTCCTGCTGATCACCGGCATCGGCACGCTGATCCACATTTACTCGATCGGCTACATGGCGCACGACGAAGGTCGCCGGCGGTTCTTCGGCTACCTGAACCTGTTCGTCGCCGCCATGCTGCTTCTGGTGCTGGGCAACGGATACCTGATGCTGTACGTCGGCTGGGAGGGCGTCGGTCTGGCGTCGTACCTGCTGATCGCGTTCTGGTATTTCAAGCCGGCCGCGGCCACCGCCGCGAAGAAGGCCTTCATCATGAACCGGGTCGGCGATGTCGGCCTGACGCTGGCGATCTTCATGATGTTCGCGACGTTGGGCACCACGTCGTACGCGGGCGTGTTCAGCAACGCCGAAAAAAACTCACGCCGGTCATCCTCACCGTGATGACGTTGCTGCTTTTGTTGGGCGCGTGCGGTAAGTCCGGCCAGTTCCCGCTGCAGTCCTGGTTGCCGGACGCGATGGAAGGTCCGACCCCAGTGTCGGCTCTGATCCACGCGGCAACCATGGTCACCGCGGGCGTCTATCTCATCGCCCGCTCGGCGCCGCTTTTCAACCTCACGCCGACCGGCCAGACCGTGGTCTGCGCGATCGGCGCGTTCACTTTGCTGCTGGGCTGCATCGCCGGTTGCGCGAAGGACGACATCAAGAAGGTCCTGGCCTGGTCGACGGTCAGCCAGATCGGTTACATGTTCCTCGCCGTCGGGTTGGGCGGTCCGGCGTACGCGCGCTGGGCATCTTCCACCTGCTGTGCCACGGTTTCTTCAAGGCCGGCATGTTCCTCGGCGCCGGTTCGGTGATGCACGGCATGGACGACCAGGTCGACATGCGGCGCTTTGGTGGCCTGGCTCGCTATATGCCGATCACCGCGGTCACTTTCGGCCTCGGATACCTGGCGATCCTCGGCATTCCGCCGTTCGCCGGCTTCTTCTCGAAAGACGCGATCATCGAGGCGGCCTTCAACCGGCCCGGCTGGACCGGCTGGCTGTTCGGCGCGGCCGCGCTGATTGGCGCCGGCATCACGGCCTTCTACATGAGCCGGCTGTTCGTGATGACTTTCCTGGGGAAGAAGCGGTGGACCGACGGTCAGCACCCGCACGAGTCGCCGGTCAGCATGTGGCTGCCGATGGCGATCATCGCGGTCGGCTCGATCGGCGCCGGTTTCGGCCTGAAAGCGCTCGGCCTGCTGGACTGGCTGGCACCGGCTTTCGGTGGTGCCGCTGACCATGTCGAGACCGAGCGCTTCCCGTCCTGGATGGTGGTCAGCGTGGTGACGCTGGTGATCGTGCTGCTCGGCGCGGCACTCGCGTTCTGGCTGTATCTGGCCCGCAAGGTGCGTACGGAAGAGCCGGCGAGCGCGAACCCGTTCGTGCTGGCGGCCCGGAACGCGCTTTACGCCGACACGATCAACCAGTCGCTTTTCGAGCGTCCTGGTCTTTTCCTCACCCGGGCGCTGGTTTACCTGGACAGCAAGGGCATTGACGGGCTGGTCAACACGATCGCCGGTGGGTGGTCGGCGGCGGATCCGGGCGACTACGCCGGATGCAGACCGGTTTCGTTCGAACGTACGCATTAACGATGCTGGTCGGCGCGGTCCTCGTGGTGGGTGCGCTGCTGGCGGTGAGGCTCGGATGAGCAACTTTCCCTACCTCTCGGTCCTGACGCTCTTCCCGCTGGTCGGTGCGTTGGTCCTGATGGTGCTGCCCAAGGGCAACGACAAGCTGGGTCAAGATCGTCGCGCTGGTCTGGTCGCTGCTTTCGTTGGTGCTGACCGGTTTCGCGGCGGTCGCCTTCGTGCCCAGCGGCCCGCGCTTCCAGTTGGTCGAGTCGTACCCATGGATTCCGGCCTTCGGCGTCCACTTCGGATTCGGCGTCGACGGCATCGCGCTGGTGATGCTGGGCCTGGTCGGCGTGCTCACTCCGGTGGTCGTGCTGGCTTCCTGGCACGACGCGGAAAAGTACGCCGGTGCGCCGGGGGTCACCGGAAAGCGCTCCACCAAGGCGTTCTTCGCCCTGATGCTGGCGCTGCAGACCTGCATGGTCGGCGTTTTCGTGGCCACCGACGTGTTTTTCTTCTACGTCTTCTTCGAGGTCATGCTCGTCCCGATGTATTTCCTGATCTCCTCGTACGGCGGCCCGCGCCGGCAGTACGCGGCGGTCAAGTTCTTCCTTTACTCGCTGCTCGGCGGACTCTTGATGCTGGCGGCGGTAATCGGGCTTTACGTGGTGGTCTCGATCAACCACGTGACGCACATCGGCACCTTCGACTTCACCGCGCTGACCAAGCTGATGATCGACCCGGGCATGCAGAAGGCGCTGTTCCTGGGCTTCTTCGTGGCCTTCGCGATCAAGGCGCCGCTGTTCCCCTTCCACACCTGGCTGCCGGACGCCGGCGGCCAGGCACCGGCCGGGGTGGCGGTGCTTTTGGTCGGCGTACTGGACAAAGTCGGGACCTTCGGGTTCCTGCGTTACTGCATCCCGCTGTTCCCGGACGCGTCCAAGTTCTTCGCGCCGTACGTCTTCGCGCTGGCGCTGATCGGTATTTTCTACGGCGCGTTCCTCGCGATCGGTCAGTCCGACCTGAAACGGCTGGTGTCGTACACCTCGGTGGCGCACTTCGGTTTCATCGCGTTGGGCTGTTTCGCCTTCACCAGCCAAGCCGGTGTTGGCGCGGTGCTTTACATGGTGAACCACGGACTTTCCACCGGCGCGCTGTTCCTGGTGGGGATTCCTTCCTGGCGGCACGCCGGCAGTCGGTGTCGGTGGCGGACTTCGGTGGTACGCACAAACTCGTACCGCTGATTTCCGGCGCTTTCTTCATCGCCGGGCTCTCGGCGCTGGCGCTGCCGGGCACGAACTCCTTCGTCAGTGAGTTCCTCGTACTCATCGGCACCTTCACGGTCAACAGCGCGGTGGCGGTGATCGCCACCCTCGGCATGATCATGGCCGCGCTTTACGTGCTCTGGATGTATCAGCGCACCATGCAGGGGGCCCGCTCAAGGCCGGCCAGCAGCCGATGGTGGACATGAGTACGCGGGAGAAATGGGTGATCGCGCCGCTGCTGGTGCTGATCATCTTCACCGGCGTCTACCCGAAGCCGATCACCGACGTGATCACCCCGGCCATTCACTACACAATGCAGGACGTCGGCAAGTCCGATCCCATGCCCAGTGCGCTCGGAGGCGGCAAGTGACCTTCACAGTCCCGCAGATCAACTACATCGGCCTGTTGCCGATGCTGATCCTGTTCGGTGCTGCCTGCGTGGGGATCCTGTTCGAGGCCTTCCTGCCGCGTACGGTCCGACAGCCCGTCCAGGTCACCCTGGCGCTCGCGTCGCTGGTCGCGTCGCTGGTCGCGGTCATCTACGCGGGCACCACCGAGGTTCCGGAGATCACCGCCGCCGGCGCGGTCGCCATCGACGGCCCGGCGCTGTTCCTGGAGGGCAGCCTCGCGGTGCTGGGTATCGTGAGCATCCTGCTGCTGGCGGACCGCGGACCGTACGACCGAGGCCGGCGGCGCGTTCACCGCGCAGGCCTCGGTCACCGCCGGCACCGAGTCGGACCGCGCGCAGGCCGCCTCGCCGTTCATGCAGACCGAGGTCTACCCGCTGGCGCTGTTCGCGCTCGGCGGCATGATGCTGTTCTGCTCCGCGAACGACCTGCTGGTCATGTTCGTCGCGCTCGAGGTCCTGTCGCTGCCGCTCTACCTGCTCTGCGGGATGGCGCGCCGGCGGCGGCTGCTGCTCTCGCAGGAGGCGGCGGTCAAGTACTTCCTGCTCGGCGCCTTCGCGTCGGCGTTCTTCCTGTACGGCGTGGCGCTGCTCTACGGCTATGCGAACAGCGTACGGCTGGCGGACATCTTCACCGCGGTGAGCAACTCGCCGAGGAGTCCGCTGTTGTTGCTGCTCGGGATGGCGATGCTGATGATCGGACTGCTCTTCAAGGCCGGCGTGGCGCCGTTCCACTCGTGGACCCCGGACGTGTATCAGGGCGCTCCGACCCCGGTCACCGCACTGATGGCCTCCTGCACCAAGGTGGCGGCCTTCGGCGCGATCCTGCGGGTGTTCTACGTGGCGCTGTCCGGCGCTCGCTGGGACTGGCGGCCGATCATGATCGGGATCGCGATCCTGACCATGCTGATCGGCGCGGTGCTCGCGGTCACCCAGACGGACATCAAGCGGCTGCTCGCGTACTCGTCCATCGCCAACGCCGGCTTCATCCTGACCGGCACGGTGGCGCTGACGAAGGACGGCCTCTCGTCCACGATGTTCTATCTCACCGCGTACGGGTTCACCACGATTGGCGCGTTCGCGATCGTCATGCTGGTACGAGACGCCGATGGCGAGGCCACCCACCTGTCCCGGTGGGCCGGTCTGGGCAGGCGGTCGCCGCTGTTCGCGGCGATCTTCACCTTCTTCATGCTCGCCTTCGCCGGTATCCCGCTGACCAGCGGTTTCACCAGCAAGTTCGCGGTGTTCTCGGCGGCTGCCGGGGGCGGCGCGGTGCCGCTGGTGATCCTCGGTGTGCTGGCGAGTGCCGTCATCGCGTTCCCGTACCTGCGGGTGGTCGTGCTCATGTACGGCTCGGAGCCGGCCGCGGATGCGCCAACTGTCACAGTGCCGGGCGGGTTCACGTCCGCATCGCTTACGCTTGGCGCATTGGCCACCCTGCTGCTCGGGGTGGCGCCGCAGCCCCTGCTGGACCTGGCCTCGCAGGCCGCGACGTTCGTCCGATAACGCTCATAAGGAGCTAGACCTTGGTGCGCCGCCCGACTTCGCTGACCGAGATCGTGCTGAGCGATCCGGAGCTCGAGGCGTCCATCAAGACCGGCCTGGACGCCGTGGAAGAACGGCTGCGCGAAGCCGTACGCGCCGCCGACCCGCTGGTCAACGAGGCGGCGGCGCACCTGCTGGACGCCGGCGGCAAGCGCTTTCGGCCGCTGCTGGTGCTGGCCGCCGCGCAGTTCGGCGACCCGGAGCTGCCGGCGGTGCTGGAGTCCGCCGTGGTCGTCGAGCTGACCCACCTGGCCACGCTCTACCACGACGACGTCATGGACGAGGCGGACGTACGCCGCGGCGCCCCCAGCGCCAACGCCCGCTGGTCCAACTCGGTCGCCATCCTGACCGGCGACTACCTTTTCGCTCGCGCCTCCGACGTGGTCGCCGACCTCGGTCCGGAGGCGGTCCGGATCCAGTCCCGGACGTTCTCCCGGCTGGTCACCGGCCAGATCCGGGACTGCCGGCCCGCTGCCCGGCGTCGACCCGGTCGAGCACTACCTGGGCGTACTAGCCGACAAGACTGGCTCGCTGATCGCCACCTCCGGGCGGTTCGGGGCGATGTTCTCCGGCGCTTCGGCTGAGGTAGTAAAGACGCTGACCACCTACGGCGAGACGATCGGGGTCGCCTTCCAGGTCTCCGACGACCTGCTCGACATCGACGCGGATCCTGACGAATCCGGCAAGACTCCCGGGACCGACCTGCGCGAGGGTGTGCCGACTCTGCCGGTGCTCTACGCCCTCCAGTCGTCGGATCCTGCTGAGGCCCGGCTGCGCTCGCTAATCAGCCGGCCGTTGACCGAGGACGACGAGGTCGCCGAGGCGATCGAGCTGCTGCGCAAGTCGCCCGCGATGGACGCCGCCCGACAGACCCTTCGTACGTACGCGGACCGGTCACTGTCACTCGTGTCGAGCCTGCCCGAAGGCCCGGCGAAGACCACCCTGCAGTCGCTCGCCGAAGTCGTCGTCGGCCGTACCGGCTGAGAAATAGTTAGCCCTTGCGCTAAGTGTTTTGTCTCCGCATACTTAGCCTCATGGCACAGTATTCGGCCGACCTTGACGGGCTGTTCGTCGCCCTCGCCGACCCGACCCGGCGCGATGTCATTCGTCGCCTGGGTCGCGGCCCGACGACCGTGGGCGATCTCGCCCGCGAGTTCCCGATGACGCTTCCGTCGTTCATGAAGCACGTACGAACACTTGAGTCGAACGGCCTGATTCGTACGGCCAAATCCGGCCGGGTGCGTACGTGTGTGCTCAGCCGTGAGCGGCTCGCCCTGGTGGATGACTGGCTCGCGGAACAGCGCCGGATCTGGGAAGCCCGTACCGACCGGCTGGAAAGCTTCGTCACCGATCAGAGGGAGAAGAACGATGAATCCTGACCTCGACCTGACTCTGGAGCGGGTCATCCGCGCTCCGCGCGCCGCGGTCTGGAGCGCGTGGACCGATCCGGCCCGGCTGTGCAAGTGGTGGATCCCGGCGCCGATGACCTGTCGCGTCGACCGCCTGGAGGTGCGGCCTGGCGGCGGTTTCGTGACCGAGATGAGCCAGGACGGAGTCGCCTTCGTACCGCACCTCAACGCGATCTTCCTGGTCGTGGACGAGCTGGAGCGGATCGTGTTCACGAACGCGATCGACAGCGCCTGGCGCCCCGCCAAGCCCACACCGGTTCCGATGACCGCCGAGATCACGCTGGGCGACCACCCGGACGGCACGGACTACCGGATCATCGTCCGGCACGGCGACCCAGCGGACCGCGCCCGGCATGCGGACCTCGGCTTCGCCGAAGGCTGGGGCCTGGTCACCAAGCAGCTCGCCAGCGTCGCCGAAAGCGTCGCTCGATGACGATGGGTTGTGGACGGCGGTTGGGGCGAAAGCGGCATACTGTGGATAAGTTTTTGATGAGGGTGGCTGTGATGTCGCCAGGCTGGTGGGGACCGAGAGGAGCCAAGCCATGGCATTGCCGATGAGTTATGCCGGACAGCGGATGACTTTGGATGAGTTCTTCGCGCTCACTGGCGACGAGTTCCGTCGCAGCGAGCTGCAGGAGGGCGTCCTCGTCATGTCCCCGAGTCCACGAGTGGCCCACCAGTGGGCTGGGTTCGCCCTGGCGCGACAGCTGGCTGACCAACTGCCACCGGGGTGGCGGCCCATTCTGGATCTCGATGTCATAGTCGAGAAACATGAGCCCGCCACTGTCCGGCAACCCGATGTTTTGGTGGCGAGATTCGACAACACGGCCTTACGTTTGCCGGCCAGCGAGGTCGTGTTGGCGGTCGAGATGATCTCGCCGGGTTCGCGCAAGATTGATCTGCGTTTGAAGCCGTACGAGTATGCCGAGGCCGGGATTGCGCATTACTGGGTGGTTGACCTGGATCCGCCGGCGCCGTCGATTACGGTGTTCCATCTTGGTGCCCCCGGCGAGGGCTATGTCGAGGCCCCCCCTGCGGTGACAGGTCGGTTGCTGACGACCGAGCCGTTCGCGCTGGACATCGACATCACCGCCCTGGTCGTCGACTGACGCCTCCACGGCGTCCTCGCGGGAAGCTGATCTTTGCCACGAGGGTGACGTTTTGGGGTGGAGAATGGGGCAAAACATCCCCAGAACGTCACCCTCGGGGGGGGGGGGGGGGGGGGGGGGGAATCAGGTGGAGCGCCAGGCGATGTAGCCGTCGGGGCGGATGAGGGCCGAGCCGGAGCCGTAGCGGCTGGGCCACTGGGTTTCGAGATCGATGAGGTCCCGGCCGATGCGGTAGATGCGTACCGGAGCGCTGAGGTCCGGCAGCGGGCCGGTGTCGGAGTCGGTGAGCAGCACGTACGTGTCGCGGAACAGGTCGTGGACGGCGATTCGCTCGCCGTCGCGGCCGAGCCACAAGTGCGGCGCGCGGCCACCGGGTGGGGCGAGGATTTCGCGATTATCTGACCAATAGCGATAGTCCAGGATCTGGGTGGGCGGTCCTCGGGCTCGGTGGCGCCGCTCATCCGGGCCTGTTGGTGGCGCACGATCGCCGGCGCGAGGTGGGCGGCGAGCGGCTGGCGTTCGGCTTCGTACGAGTCGAGCAGGTCGGCGGGAGCCCAGCCTTTTAGTACGTGCGCGAGCTTCCACGCCAGGTTGTGGGCGTCCTGCACGCCGGTGTTGGCGCCCAGCGCGCCGGCCGGCGGCCAGGTGTGCGCGCTGTCGCCGGCCAAGAAGACGCGGCCGTCCCGGTAGCGTTCGGCCACCCCGACGCCCTGCTCCCAGGAAGCCACGTTTTCCACCTCCGCCGGCACATCGTCACGGCCGATGGCGCCGCGAATGAGTCGCAGGCAGCGTTCGTCCGAAAAATCGGCCTCCGACTCGGTTTTTGGGTCGTACGAGACGGTCAGTTGCCACCGGCTCGGATCGGCGGTGCTGACCAGTCCGCCGAAAACGCCCGCCGCCGGGTTTGCGATCATCCAGAACAATGCCCGCCGCTGCACGAACTCCGACAGATCGGCGCGAAAGACGATATTCATCGAGAGTGCAGGAAAGTGTAGGCGTCCGGCCGTGCGATGCCGAGTTTTTCCCGGATCGGGCTGCGATTCCCGTCCGCGGCGATCAGGTAGTCGGCGCGTACGGTGCGGCGCTCCCCGGTCACCCGGTCCTGAATTCGCGCGGTGACGCCATTTTCGTCAGAATCGAAAGAAAGGAGCTCGGTGTTGAAGCGGTGGACGGCACCGGTGTTGACGGCCGCGTCGATCAGGATCGGCTCGACGGTGTTTTGGTCCGCCATACAGAATTCGCCGGCGGTGAGATCCGGCCAGGCTCGCGGAGCCTCTTGCTCGTACAACCACTCCCAGGGCCCGGCGAGGGTTTCGCATCGAGCCACGCCGGCCTCGTCGTCAAAAGGAGCGCCGGCTTTGAGTACGTCAGCTTCGATGCCAAAGGCCCGGTAGATCTCCATGGTCCGCTGGTTGATGCCACGAGCCCGGCCGTGAATCGAGACGCCCGGATGCCGGTCCACCAGCAGTGATCGGATGCCCTGACGGGCCAGGAAAAGCGAGGCGGCGAGTCCCACCAAGCCGCCGCCGGCGATCAGAACCGGTGTGCGATCGTCAAAGGTCTCCATCTTCGGTGTCTCCTTGTTTGTGTTTGAAGGCCGCGTAGTTTTCCTGCAGCCACTCCCAAGTCCAGGTGATTCGGCCGGATTCCAGGTCGGAAATCACCGTACGAAGCCATTTCAGCTCGGCCGACAAGACCGCGTGCCGGTATTCCTCTTCGAGCACATACAGTCGGGGCACGTCGTCGGATCCGCCGAGCCACGGGGCGATTTCGTTGATCTGGATGGCAATCGCGTCCGCTCGGGCTTGCAGGTCCCGCTTCGCCTCCGCGGGTGTCAGGGCCATGATGAAAGAGACACCGACCGGGAATTCCGGGAATTCGTTCTCGGTGGCGATCAGCATTTCGTGAATCCACTCCCTTGCCGTTTCCATGCCCGCGTCGGTGATCGCGTAAACGGTCCGCTCCGGCCGGCTGTCTGGCCGCGCGGTGGCTTGGACCTCGATCAGCCCGAGCCGGAGCAGCCGCTCGATGGCCTGGTAGATGCTGGCCCGCTGGCGGACATTCACCACCCGGTCCTTGCCATGCTCCTTGATCGTCTTCTGGATCCGATACGCGTGCATCGGCTCCCCGGCGAGCGTCCCCAGCACGGTCAGGCCCAACGTCGAACGCTTGCTGCTCATAGTCATGAACTTACTAGTCATGTTATGACTATGTCAAGAACCGGTGACATCTGTGAATTCCAGGCGCTCGTACGCGCAGGTAACGTGAATCCTTCTCGTACGACGACAGGAAATCGCTGATGGCATCGGGATCTCTCGTCGCGTTGGACGTCGACGGCACCCTCACCATCGGCCGGCATCCGCCGAGCCGGGCGGTACGGCTCGCCGTGCGGGAAGCCGTCGAGCGAGGCGACCACGTGGTGCTGGCGACCGACCGGCCGGTCGCTGCGCTCGGTATCGCGGGTGATAGCCGATTTGGGGCTGTCGCAGGGATATGTCGTGTGCTCCAACGGGGCCGTCGTGGTCGACCTCAAGACTGGGCTGCCCGTGGAGGTCCAGCGGTTCGCGGCCGGGCCGGTGGTGGAGGCCGTCGACGGGTGCTGCCTGGCGCGCTTTTCGCCGTCGAGGTGATCGGCGTGGGGCATCAGGTCAGCGACGAGTTTCCGCTCGGCGTACTCACCGGCGAGCTAACCGTTGCTCCGCTGGAAAAGATGATCGCCGAAACGGTTTGCCGGCTGACCGCCTGGTGGCCGTCGCGGTCGCCTGCCCAGGTCGTGGACCAGTTGGGCGCGACCCGGTTGCCGGGCGCGGACGGGAGTTTCGACGTGGGCCGGCCGTGGATGGTGGCGTTCGCCGCCGGAGTGTCCAAGCGGGCCGCGTTGGAGCGGCTCCGGGTGCGCCTTGGCGTGGGAGCTGAGGCGACTCTCGCGGTCGGTCGGTGACGGCGACAACGACATCGAGATGTTGCGGTGGGCGGCGCATGGCGTGGCGATGGGGCAGGCGCCTCCACTCGTACGCGCGGCGGCCGACGCGGTGACTGGGACGATCATGGAAGATGGGCTCGCGTCAGCGCTGGTGGCCTGGTCAGAGACGCGGTTGTTTTAGATACAGGCATGTACGTATGATTAACCGGTGATGCGAAGGACCGCCGACGAGGCCGCCGCGACCCGAGAAGCGCTGTTGGATGCGGCGCTTCTGGAGTTCGCTGAGCGGGGATACCAGGCCACCAAGCTGGCCGACATCGCGGCCCGCGCCGGCGTGACGCGTGGCGCCGCTTACCACCATTTCGCCGACAAGGCGCAGTTGCACGCGGTCACGCTGTCGACCGGCTGGGACCGCGTCACCGTCGAGGCGTGGGCGGCGCTGGACGCCGATGGCGAGCCAGCCGAACGGCTGCGCGCCTTTCTGCTGGACTTTCTCCGGCTCGTACGCACAGACGACGAACGTTTTCGTGCTCTTTTGGTGGTGGGTATGGTTTTCCCGAGCGATCCAGCAGCGCCAGGCAAGCTCGACGACGCCACTCTGGCGGACAAGTCAGCCGGGCTTTACGCGTGGGCCAACCGCATCGCGGCGGTGTGTGCGGAGGCCGGCAGTGCGCACCCGGCGCGGGCCGCTGCCCGCATTCTCACCTGGATCAACGGGGTCGCGGTTTCGGCCGCCTTCAGCCCGGTCTTGTTGACGCGGCTGGGCGAACCGGCTGCCACCGTCGACTACTTTTTCGAAGGACTGCTGTGAAACGTTCCGCTGCCCTGATCGTCACCTCGGTGGCGCTGGCAACCGACATGCTGGTGTACGGCATCGCGATCCCGGTGTTGCCCCGAATCGCCAGCTCCAGCGGCGCATCCGCGTCCGCCGTCGGGGTGCTTTTCGCCTGCTATGCGATCGCGATGGTGATCGCCACCCCGGTGGCTGGGGTGCTGGTCGACCGGCTGGGTCATCGGGTTCCGATGCTGGCCGGACTCTTCGCGCTGGCTGGCTCGACCGTGCTTTTCGCTGTCGTACAAGCACTTCCGGCGCTGATGGTGGCGCGCGCCCTGCAAGGTGTCGCGGCCGCGGTGTCGTGGACGGCCGGCCTCGCGCTGATCGCGTCGGTCTATCCGGCCGCCGAGAGGGCGAAACCGCTGGGCTTGGCGCTTTCCGCGAGCGGGTTGGGAGTGCTGCTCGGCCCGGCGATCGGCGGATTTCTGGCCGATCACTGGGGAACTCGGGCGCCGTTCATGCTGGCCGCGGCGGTGGCCCTGCTGGACGGGGTGGCGCGGGTGGTGCTCGTACGCGATGGCGAACACGTACCAGCGGAGCGTCCAGGTCGGGTCTGGCGGCACCCGACCACCGGCCTGATGTTCGGCCTGACCGCGCTTGGCGCCGGGCTGATCGCCTTCCTGGAACCGATCCTGCCGCTCCGTGCCGCGGCCGCTTTTTCGGCCAGCACCCCAACACACCATCGGCCTGCTTTTCGCGGCGGCCGTGCTGGCCGGCGTGATCGCGGCCTCGCTCAGCGGTTTCGTCGCGGACAAGGTGCCACGTACGGCGTTGGCCGCAGTGGGTGCGGCGGTCGTCGCGGCCGGCGGCTTGGTCCTCGTCGCGATGAGCGCCGCGCTGTGGATGCTCGGCGCCGGTCTGGTGTTGGTCGCGATCGGCTCGCAACTGGTCCTCGTCCCGACCATCGCGCTGATCTCCGGGATCGCCGACGAGCAGTCGCCACCGGCGTACGGCGCCGCCTACGCGCTCTACAGCATCGCCTACACGACCGGGTTGATGATCGCGCCGCTGCTCGCCGCCGCCCGCAGCGCCGTCCTTCCGTTTGCCGTTTGTCGGGCTCGCCGCCGCGGCCCTCGCCGCCGTGCTGGCCGTTGCCACCGCCCTCGCCGGCCGCCGCCGACCCGCTCTCGCCGGTACAGGCACTGAACCCATCCACTAACCCTGTGCGACAACGCACGTACGGCGGTTGCCTGTGTGGACCGTGCGGGCGAGGTGGTTGAATGACGGCTTGGTTGGCCGGGGGAGGAAAGTTGCGGCAGGACGAAGACGCGGCGGAGCCGGTGGCGCGGGCGGGGCACTTCGGCACGATCGATCTCGCGGCGGTGGAGCGGCGATTGCGGCTCGCGGACGAGACGATCGCGGCGGCCACCCGGCGGCTGGAGTTGCTGGAGTCGATGGACTTCGACTTGGCGCTGGAAGAAGAGCTCGGTGCGGACTCGTCGGCCCGGCTGGCCTCGGTGAACGCTCGGGCGAAGATCGCCGCCTCGCCGGCCCAGCCGAGCCAGGAATAGCCGAAGCGAGCGCTTCGACGTACCGTCTTTCAGCTGGTACGTACGGTTCCGTGGAGGTTTTGCCTGTGAAGCTCGGCCTGCATTACCTGAAGTTCTCCATCCCCGACGACCCGGCGCGGATCGCGCCCACGCTGGCCGAGACGGCCCGGATCGCCGACGAGGCGGGGCTGAACTCGTTCCTCCCGATGGACCACTACTTCACGATGGCAAGGAAACCGGGCAGCCGGGCCGACCTGCCCATGCTGGAGGGCTACACCACGCTCGGATATGTGGCCGCACTGACCAAAAAGATTCAGCTCGGCCTGCTGGTCACCGGTGTGACGTACCGATATCCGGGTCTGCTGGCCAAAATCGTCACCACTCTTGACGTACTTTCCGGCGGCCGCGCGTTCCTGGGCATCGGCGCCGGTTGGTACGAGCGGGAGCAGCGCGGCCTCGGTGTGCCGGTGGTTCCGGTGGCGGAAAGGTTCGAGCGGCTGGAGGAGACCCTGCAGATCTGCCTGCAGATGTGGAGTGACAACAACGGTTCGTACGACGGCCGGCACTATCAGCTCGAGGAGACGCTGTGCGTGCCGGCGCCGCTGGGTCGGCCGCGGCCGCCGATCATGATTGGCGGTGGGGGTGAGAAGAAGACTTTGCTGTTGGCCGCCCGATACGCGGATCACTGCAACCTGATGGCGAAGGATTATGAGGCCACGGCTCACAAACTGAACGTGCTACGGGACCATTGCGCGAACGAGGGCCGCGACTACGACGTGATCGAGAAGTCCACGATGTATGGTGGCCCGATCGTGGATGATCCCGATGCTTTCCTGGTGGAGGCCGAAAGATACGCGAAACTGGGCCTCACCGAGCTGATGGTGATCCCGGACCGCCATCCGGTGGAATATGTGGAGCTGCTCGCCGAGCGGATCGCGCCCCGGGTCGCCCAACTCGGGTAGGTTACAGGACGAGCCAGCCGGCGGAGCCGTGCCAGTGGCGGCCGGCCTTCAGATGGTCGGCCACCGCTCGCCGCAGCGTGGTGTCACCCGGCAGCTCGTCGAGTGTGAGGTCCGTACGGCCAAAGACGAACAGTTGTGTGGTCGCGTCATCGGCTTCAGGTTGGTACGCCTGCTGGAAACGGCGTTGGAAGCGGATGATGTTCGCGTCCGCCGGCAGGTAGTCGGCGAGCTGCGGATCAAGCAGCCAGGAGTGACACACCGCGGTCCGGTAATGCTCGTCCGGGAAATAGCGGGCGAAAGACTCACCAGCGGCGCGGAAAGAGTCGTCGCAGGCGGCCGGGGTGAGTGGGCCGTAGCGGGAGGGAATGTGGACCGCGAGCGTCAGATCCCCAGGGCCGAACGGCTCACCGGCCGCCTGGACCGCTTTCCCGGTCCGGGTGCCCAGCGTTGCCCGCTCAAACTGCAGCCGCCCGATTTGATAGATCACACCACGAAAATGCGACATCAACCAGTCGACCGTACGCAGCCCGCCAACCCCGTCCTGTTGCCGGTTGGCGGCCATCGTGCGGCCGAGATCGGCCAGCGTCAGTCGGCTGATCTCGGCCGGGATTCCCAAGCCGAGATGGAAAGCCTTCACGTGCGGCAGGATGGCCAGGAAGACGAACACGAAGAGGTAGCGGGCGAGCGGATCGCCATCCTTGGCAGGGCTCGGGAAACAAGGGGCCGCGGCCGCGGCACCTCGCCCATCGTGCGTACGAGGGAGTGCATGCTGCGCCGCAACAGCCAGCGTAGCCGTGGCCGCTCCCACATTTTTGGTGCCATCGCACAGAGAATGTCGATGTCCTCGTGCGGGACGGCCAGCTCCAGCAGAGTCGGAGCCAGGTTCTCCGGCAGTGCGACGACGAAGTCCGGGTCGCCGATCTCCTCGAGATGCGCCAGCCAGATCTTCGTCGCCGCCCCGTCGACCAGCAGCTCCTCGACCGTCCTTACGGTCCCTCCTTCAGCCATAACCCCAACGTATCCTGGCGAGGGCGTGCCTCCCAACCTCAGGCGTCGACTGCCGAGTCCGCCAGCTCGCGGAGGTGGTCAAGCATCGACGGCCAAAGCTCGCGGGGCAGGTCGTGGCCCATGCCCGGATAGGTGACCAGCCGCGCGCCCGGGATCGCCTTCGCGGTCTCGACACCCGCGATCAGCCGCGCCATCGGGTCGGCTTCGCCGTGGATGATCAGTGGGCAAGCGTACGTGCGAAAGTCTCTCCCGACGATCGCCAGAAGCGGCGGCCGCGGCGGTCTGGCGCTGGCTGGCGGCCAGATCGAAACCGTCCGCATACGCTTCTTCGCTGTCCTGCCGTACGAAAGCCTGGTCCACTGGATAGGCCGGCGACCCGACGATCGCGGCCAATCCCAGCTGAAATTCGACGAAATCGTCGACGCTGGTGATCTTCTTCTTTGCTACTTTGACAATCTTCATGAGCGTCGCCGCGGTCGGCTTGCCGACTTTGCCGGACGGCCCGGAGCTGATGGACGTGAGCGTACGCACCCGGTCCGGCTTCTCGATCGCCATCGTCTGGGCGATCATGCCACCCAGCGAGACGCCAGCCACGTGCGCTGACAGGTAGTCGTTCGCGTCCAGCACGGCGAAAGCGTCGGCTGCCATATCCTCCAGCGTGTAAGCGGCTTCGGATGTGGGCCGCAGCCACATCTTCAGTTGGTTGGGCGCACCGCGGTCGGTGAACCGAGTGGACCGGCCGGCGTCCCGGTTGTCGAACCGGATCACCCGGAAGCCGCGATCGGCCAGTGCTCGTACGAAATCCGGGTGCCAGCTGCGCATCGAGCCGCCAGCGCCCATGATCAGCAACAACGGCTCGCCGGAGCCAACCGACTCGTACGCGATTTCCACAGTGCCTCGGCGGATTTTCTCGACAGTCATGGGTTCCTCCTTGTGGCCAGGTCAAAAATGGTCACCAGCTCGCTGGCGAAGGCGGTCAGGTCAAGGTCCGGATGGGCGACGAGCTGCAGCAGGGCGCCGTCGATGGCCTGGCTGATGGCCACCGCCATCGGCCGGGCAGGGAATTCTCGAAACTCGCCACTTTTCTGTCCACGAACCAGAAATCGCTCAATCGAGGTCAGGGTCGGCTCACCCGCGCCGGCCAGCGCCATCCGGCCGTCCGGTCCGCGGTAGCTCAGCCAGATGTCCATCAACGCTCGCATGTGGTCCAGATGGGTTTGGCCAGAAAGCCAACCCTCGCCTCGATATACGTCCGGAGGTGCCCGCGAGCCGTGGTTTCGGCCTGAAGTTTGGGCACCAACTCGGCTGTCGCGACCTTGAACACCTCGGCGACGACCTGCTCGATCAGCTCGTCCTTGCCGGCGAAGTGGTAAAGGATCACGCCTTTGCTCGTACTGGCCCGAGCGGCGATGTGCGCGAGCGAGGCGTTCGCGTATCCCTTCTCGGCGATGACCTCGATGGCGCACGCGACGATCTGGGCCCGCCGGGCCTCGTCGAGGAACGTACGCTTATCCGTTGACCGCATGGTCCAAGGGTAAACCGATCGGTCAAAACTGTCCAGGCGTCATCAGGGACTAATGTCCTGCGTCTGGCGCTCAGGGAATAAGGTCGGCCAGCCGGGCAGCCCGATCCTGCGCTGAGCGGCGCGGGCAGCTGGTGCACAGGGCATTACCTGGCACGAGATAGATCAGGCAGCAGGATGTTCGGTGCACGAAACGTTGGCAGCTTTCGTGGTTTTTGTACGGGATGTCAACGAATCTCGGCTGGGGTAGCGGATCGCCGATCGCGCTGGCGATCTCGACGGCGACTTGTGACCCGCGGGCGATGTCGCCGACAGCGGTGCCGGCAGCCAGTGCCTGGGTGGCCAGCGAGTCGGCCGCGATCGCCCACAATGGACGGTCGCGCTGCTTGGTGACCTCGCAAATTGCCGTTATGACGTCCTGAAAAAGCTCTCGCAGTGCGGCCGGCAAGTCGTCTTTTTCGAGCGTACGAACGGAATGGGTGGCGCTGACGAGGCCGCCGGGGCGTACGTGCAGGAAAGTCGCGTCCAGCGCGGGGTCGACCGGGTAGCCGGTCGCCAGCAGGGTGGCCAGCGGGCCGGCCAGCATCGCCCAACTCGCGGCGTACCACCACATCGTGCCCGCCACCCGCGCGTCCGCGGTGCGGTATGTGCTGGCTGCGGCCGCGATCTGCTGGTCCAGCCAGGCCGGATCGGTGCTGGCGCTGGCGGGCGTCAGCGACTCACCGGCCGCGGCGGCGACCGGCAGCGGGCCGCTGCGGCGGGCAGTCAGGGGGCGTAGACCTCGGCGACATCCATCGTGTCCGGACTCTAACTCGGCTGTTCGGGGGACGCGCCGCATGAGGCGTTCGGCCCGGGCGCGGCGGCCGGAGAGGCGATGGCCGGACCGGCCCGATCTGCTCGAAACTGGGGCGATGATGACGCAGGCGTCCTTCCTGGCCGATCCGCCGCCGAGTTCGCCGGTGACCGCGGCCTACGCGGACGATCTGGGTTCTGACGGATATATCAGCAATCTGACGCGGGTGTGGTGCTGGCGTCCGGACGTGATGACGCTGTTCCAAGCCGTACGTTCCGGCTTGCTTGCGGAGTCGTCCCTGTCAACGCGCGAGGTGGCCGTGATGACGACGGCTGCCGCGGCCGCGCGGGGCGACGCCTACTGCTCGCTGGCGTGGGGGCGGCGATTGGCGGAGCTGGCGGACGAGGGGTCGCCAGCTCCGTCATCGACGGCACCGACGCGGATTTGTCCGACCGGGAAGCCGCGCTCTCACGCTGGTGTCGGCAGGTCGTACGGGACCCGAATGTCACCACTGACGGTGACGTCGACCTTCTCCGCCAGGCCGGGTTGTCTGACCGGGAGATCTTCGAGGCGACGGCGTGGATCGCTTTTCGGCTCGCCTTCTCGACGCTCAACGCGGCGTTGGGGGCGGTGCCGGACCGGCAGCTCGCCGAGCTCACGCCGCCGCGGGTCCGGGCCGCGGTCACCTTCGGCCGCTCCGCTCCCTCCGCCCCCTGACTCTTGTTCGCTCCCCGCCGCCCGCCCTTTCACCCCGTCACTCTCCGCAGTCCCCGCATGGGGGGGAGAGGGTGATCGTGGGTGGGGGCGCCTAGAGTGGTCCCATGTCTTCGACGCGTCATGTTCTGGTGCCGTGGGCGCAGCTCAGCGACCGGATGGGCGGCCAGTGGCCGGCCGGGTTGAGAGTTGACGTCTACGACGGGGATGGCGAGCCGCCGGACGGACGGCGTGGATGACGTCGAGTTGTATGTGATGCCGTACACGAAGCCCGGCGCGTTGGCGCTGCTGGACAAGCTGCCGTCGCTGCGGGTTCTGCAGGTCCTCACGGCCGGCGTCGACGCGGTGATCGGACGGATCGGGCCGGACGTACGGCTCCACAACGGACGTGGGCTGCATGACGCGAGTACGGCCGAACTCGCGCTCGGGCTGATGCTGGCGGCGCAGCGTGAGATCCCGCACTGGGTGGACAACCAGCGGCAGGCGAACTGGGCGCCGCATTTCACCCGTTCGCTGGCCGACTCGGTGGTGGTCATTCTCGGATACGGCTCGATTGGCGCGGCGCTGGAGCGGCGATTGCTGGCCTGCGAATGCGAAGTCGTACGGGTAGCCAGCCGGCCGCGGCCCGCGGAGAACATCTACGGGCCGGAGTCTTTGCCTGAGTTGCTGCCAAAAGCGACGATCGTCGCGGATATCCTGCCGTCCACACCGGCGACCGCGAAGTTCCTCGACGCGCGGCGGCTCGCGATGCTGCCAGACGACGCACTGGTGGTGAATGTCGGTCGTGGCGCGACCGTCGACACCGAGGCATTGCTGACGGAAACCGCTTCCGGCCGGCTGCGTGCGGCGCTGGACGTGACTGACCCGGAGCCGCTGCCCGCCGACCATCCGCTCTGGTCGCTGCCGAATGTCTTGATCAGCCCGCATGTCGGCGGCGGATCGTCGACTTTCTATCCGCGGGCGGAGAAGTTCGTCGTCGATCAGCTGCGCCGCTTCGCGGCCGGTGCGGAGCTGGTCAATCTCGTGCCGCGAAACTGAATCGCTGGTGAACGCCCGTTCGTCCAGCGTTTAGGCAATGCGGAAGGAATTTGCTTTTGCTTTGAATACAGTGCTGCGCGATCTCGCTTATGCTGGCGTTCTGTACCCTGTCGTACGAGCGTGCGGTGTGGCAATGTCGGCGATTCGGCCGGGGATTTCGGCCCGATCGGAGCGCTTGACCAAGATTTCCTGACGGACACCCGATAGCCATGTGAAAACGACCAGGCTGTCACTTTCTGGCGTGACCATGAGGTGTGACCGCAGTGTCTCGACCACATTTGTCATGACCGGCAGGAGACATCAGCATGCTCAATGCCGTGCAACCGGGCGGGTCCACGCTCGCGACCGCGCCATCGCCTTTTCCTTACGAGGTCACGGTTTCCCGGGAGCCGCTGGAAGTACGGGCGGCGCAGCGGCTGCGCCACCAGGTGTTCGCGCTGGAAATGGGCGCGACGCTCGCCGACCGACAGCCGGGCATCGACGCTGATGACTTCGACGCGTACTGCGACCACCTGTTGGTCCGGCATCGTGCCAGCGAGGCCATCGTCGGGGGACCTACCGCTGCTGCTGCCGCCCGAAGCCGCCGCGCGCGCCGGCATGCTTTATTCGGACGGCGAATTTGACCTGACAGCACTGGAAAAATGCCGGCCGGCGCTGATCGAGGCGGGCCGCTCGTGCGTTCATCCGGATCACCGCAACGGCGCCGTGATCGGCCTACTGTGGGCCGGCATCGCCCGCTATCTCGTCACCTCCGGCGGCCGCTGGCTGGCCGGCTGTGCGTCCGTGTCGCTGGACGACGGCGGGCTGCTCGCCGCCGGTGTCTGGGGAACCGCGCGGGAAATGCACCTCAGCGATCCTGAGCTCAGAGTTACTCCGCACCACCGGTGGAAAGTCGGTGCCGGGGTGCCGCCCCTGAGTAACGCGGGCCTGCCCCCGTTGCTGCGCGGTTATCTGAGGCTGGGCGCGAAAGTCTGCGGCCCACCGGCGTACGATCCGGATTTCCACACCGCCGATTTCTTTGTGTTGCTGGACATCGAAGAGGCCAACCCGCGCTACCTGCGCCGCCTGGTGGACGGTCTGCGATGAGCCACCCGCGGCCGGCGCCGACCGGATGGGCGCCGCATTCGCCATGCCAGCCTGGTCGCTGCCTGCCGGCGGCGACCAACGCGCGGCAGGCGGCTATGCCCCGCCGGATCGGCCGGCTGCTGGCAGCGTTGTTGCTTATTCTCAGTGGCTTTGTGTTTTCGCCGCTGCTGGTGGTTCTGAGCCGTCGCCGCCGGCTGGCCGCTGTCCGGATCGGTGCCCGCCTTCTGTTGCACAGTCTCGGAATTGCCCTGACCATCCGCGGCCGGCTCGCTCGGCCCGGCGGCCAGGCGGTGCTGTACGTCGGCAACCACACGTCCTGGATTGACATTCTCGCGATGATTGCTGTTCAGCCATGCCGCCACGTGGCCAAAAGTGGGGTACGCGGTTGGCCGGTGATCGGTCCGATCGCGACTGCCGCCGGCACGGTGTGGATGGACCGCGACAAGCTGTCCACGCTGCCGGCCGCGGTCGAGCGGGTCGCCCGCGCGCTGCGGATCAGCGGTGCGGTCGCTGGCTTTCCGGAAGGAACCACGTGGTGTGGCCGCGAACGCGGTCCTTTCAAGCCGGCGATTTCGAGGCGGCCGTACGAGCCGGTGCCCTCGTCCAGCCGGTCGCCCTGCAGTTCGCCGACGGTCGGACGGCTTTTGTCGGCGACGACACGCTTGTCGCGTCGGTCTGGCGGACGGTCAGCCTCCGCCGGCCGCGGCTGGTCGTGCTGGCGATCACCCCACTGGACGCCACCCAGGTCCGTTCCCGCGGCGCCCTCGCCGACGCCACCGCGACCGCGATCGCCGGTGCTTTGCGGGAATCCCCGGTCCGTACGCCCGCCACCGCCCCCACCCGCGTCCGGCCCGCCCTGCCCGCTGGCTCTCCGTCCCTGGCCTGACCGCCGAAAAGTCCGCAACGCCCTGTTGCTTGCACCCCGCGCAAGCAACAGGGCCTAAACACTGATCGGGGTCAGGTGGCGGGCTTTCCTTCAAGGGCGGCAGCAGCGGCGGCGCCGGTGCTTTGGTCCGCGTCGACGGGTTCGGTGGCGGCGGCCACTTTGGGCATGACCAGCAGGGCGATCATCGCTAGTACGCAACAGCCGATGATGAAAATGCTGATGCCGGTGGATGACTTGGTGTTTTCCAAGATGGCGGCCGCGATCAGCGGTGCCGGGCCGCCGGCGACGACCGACGCGAGTTGGTAACCGAGGCCGGCGCCGCTGTAGCGTACGCCGGTGCCGAAGCCCTCGGCGATCAGCGCGGCCTGCGGGCCGTACTGAATGTCGTGGAAAATCAGCGAAACGACAACGGCGGTCAGCATCAGCGCGGGCATTCGGGTGTTCAGCAGCCCAAAATAGGGGAAAGCGAAGAGTGCGGTCGCGACAATCCCGATGCCGTAGATCAGTCGCCGGCCGAAGAGGTCGGAGAGATAGCCGGCGAGCGGGTTGGTGACCAGGCCGACGGCGGCGGCAATGATGGTGAAGTTCAGCATGGCGCTGCGGGTCATGCCGAGGGTGGTGGTTCCGTACGCCAGCACGAAAACCGTGAAGAGATAGAACGGCGCCTGCTCTGACATCCGCACGAAGGCGCCGGTGGCGATCGCCAGCGGCTGGGTCTTGATGACCTCCCAGACCGGCAGCCGTACGACCTTCTGGTCCTTCTTGAGGACAGCGAAGGCGGGGCTTTCCAGCACCCGCAGCCGTACGTACAGGCCGATGCCGATCAGCAGAAAGCTCACCAGGAACGGGATCCGCCAGGCCCAGACGTCGAATCCGGAGCCGGTGAGGTTGCTGACGATCAGGAAGCAGCCCGTCGACGTGATGAGGCCCAGTGGCACGCCGAACTGTGGCCAGCTGGCCATCAGGCCGCGCCGGTTCTGCTTGCCCCATTCCATCGACATCAACACCGAGCCGCCCCACTCGCCGCCGACGCCAATGCCCTGCACGATCCTCAGCACCACCAGCAGGATGGGCGCGGCCACCCCGATGGTCGCGTACGTGGGCAGCAGGCCCATCAGAAACGTCGCCACGCCCATCAGCATCAGGGTGGTGATGAGAGTCGTTTTGCGGCCGATCCGGTCGCCGTAGTGACCGAAGATCGCCGCGCCGATCGGCCGAGCCGCGAAGCCGACGAACTGGGTGCCAAAGGCGGCCAGGATGCCGATGTACGGCGACTGCCCCGGAAAGAAAAGCTTGGGGAAGATCAGCGCGGCGGCCGTGTTGTAGAGGAAGAAGTCGTACCACTCGATGGTGGTTCCGACAGTGCTGGCGACCACTGCCCGCCGGCGCTGGCTGCGGATCAGGTCAGGACTCGCGGTGCCGCTCATCGCCCACACTCCAGGGAGTAGTGATGTCGATCATGCAGCGTGCATCCAGTATGCCGGTGGCGTCAAGGATTCCTGGTCACCGAAAAGAAAATACCCGTAAAAAACCGAATGGGACCCTTTCCGGCTGGAAAGGGGCCCATTGTCGGGAAAGCTAGTCGACGGTCCAGGTGTCCTGGCCCCGCAGTAGCGATCCGAGCTCGGAGGTGTGGTCGCCGGCCAGCTTCGCCTCGGCGGCGGCCACCTGGCCGCGCAGCTGGTCGTCGTACGTCGGATGCTCGACTGACCGGAAGACACCGATCGGGGTGTACGGCAGGTCCTTTGTGGACAGCCGGGAAAGTGCGTACGCGTAAGCACTGTCCTCGGCGTGCGCGTCATGTACGACGATCTTGTCCTTGCCGACCTCGTTGACGTCGGCGACGGTCAGCATGCCGTTTTCCGGGTCCCGGATGACTCCGCGCGAGGAGTCGGTACCAAAGACCAGCGGCTCGCCGTGCTCCATCCGCACGGTCCAGTCGGCGCCGTTCGTACGATCCTTGATCAGGTCGAACGCGCCGTCGTTGAAGATGTTGCAGTTCTGGTAGATCTCCACCAACGCGGTGCCGCGGTGCTCGGCCGCCGCGCGCAGCACCGAAGTGAGGTGCTTGCGGTCGGAATCGATCGTACGAGCCACAAAAGTCGTCTCCGCGCCCAGCGCGAGCGACACCGGGTTGAACGGGTTGTCCAGCGAGCCCATCGGCGTCGACTTGGTGATCTTGCCGACCTCGCTGGTGGGCGAGTACTGGCCCTTGGTCAGGCCGTAGATCCGGTTGTTGAACAGCAGGATCTTCAGGTTCACGTTGCGGCGCAGCGCGTGGATCAGGTGGTTGCCACCAATCGACAGCGCGTCACCGTCACCGGTCACCACCCAGACGCTGAGATCTTCGCGGGCCGACGCGAGGCCGGTCGCGATCGCCGGCGCACGGCCGTGGATCGAGTGCATCCCGTACGTGTTCATATAGTACGGGAAACGGGAAGAACAGCCGATCCCGGAAACGAAAACGATGTTTTCCCGGGCCAGGCCCAGTTCCGGCAGGAAACCCTGCACAGCGGCCAGCACCGCGTAGTCACCGCAGCCCGGACACCAGCGCACTTCCTGGTCGGTCTTGAAATCGGCCGCCCGCTGCGGGATGTCGGTCTTTGGAATGCTGCCCAGCGAGGGAAAACCCAGCTCGACGACGTCGGTCACGATCCGTCAACTCCCGCGATGACATCGCGGTCAGCACCCCGGCGAGCTCTTCGGCCCGGAACGGCATGCCTCGCGTTTTTGTTGTATCCCATGGCATCGACCAGATAGCGCGCCCGGATGAGGGTGATCAGCTGGCCGAGGTTCATTTCCGGGATAATTACTTTTTCATACCGCTTCAGCACCTCTCCCAAGTTTGTTGGGAACGGGTTGATGTGGCGAAGATGGCCCTGCGCGATGGAATGGCCGGCCTTGCGTACCCGCCGGCAGGCGGCCCCGATCGGCCCGTACGTGGAGCCCCAGCCGAGCACCAGCACCTTGGCGTCGCCGTTCGGGTCATCGACCTCAAGATCGGGGATCGAGCGGGCGACTCCGTCGACCTTGGCCTGGCGCGTACGCACCATCAGGTCGTGGTTGGCCGGGTCGTACGAGATGTTGCCGGATCCGTCGGCCTTCTCGATGCCGCCGATCCGGTGCTCCAGCCCCGCGGTGCCGGGAATCGCCCACGGCCGGGCCAGCGTCTCCGGATCCCGCAAATACGGCCAGAACTCCGGGTTTCCCTTGGCGTCGGTGTGGTTTGGCTCGGTGGCGAACTCAACCGACAGGTCCGGCAGCCCGGCGATGTCCGGAATCCGCCAGGGCTCCGACCCGTTGGCCAGGTATCCGTCGGAGAGCAGGAAAACCGGTGTCCGGTAGGTCAGCGCTATGCGGACCGCTTCCAGCGCCGCGTCGAAGCAGTCGGCCGGTGACTGCGGCGCGACGATCGGCACCGGAGCCTCGCCGTTGCGGCCGTACATGGCCTGCATCAGGTCGGCCTGCTCGGTTTTGGTGGGCAGCCCGGTGGACGGGCCGCCGCGCTGGATCGCGCAGATGACCAGCGGAAGTTCCAGCGACACCGCGAGGCCGATGGTCTCGCTCTTAAGCGCGACACCGGGACCCGAGGTGGTGGTGACCCCAAGAGCGCCACCAAAGGACGCGCCGAGTGCCGCGCCGATGCCGGCGATCTCGTCCTCGGCCTGGAAAGTCTGCACGCCGAATCGTTTGTGTTTGCTCAGCTCGTGCAGGATGTCGCTGGCCGGGGTGATCGGGTACGCGCCGAGGAAAAGCGGCAGCCCGCTCTGCACCGACGCGGCGACCAGGCCGTACGCCAGCGCGAGGTTGCCGGAGATGTTGCGGTACGTGCCGGCCGCCATCGCCGCCGGCTTCACCTCGTACGAAACCGAGAAGTCCTCGGTGGTCTCGCCGTAATTCCAGCCGGCTCGAAAAGCCGCGACATTTGCGTTCGCGATGTCGGGCTTTTTGGCGAACTTGCTGCGCAGGAAGTCGATGGTGCCCTCGGTGGGCCGGTTATACATCCACGAGAGCAGGCCGAGCGCGAACATGTTCTTGGCTCGCGCGGCTTCCTTGCGGCCGAGGCCGAACTCCTTGACCGCCTCGACCGTCATTCCGGTGAGGTCCAAGGAATGCACGTGATACGCCTCAAGCGACCCGTCTTCGAGGGGGTTCTCGTCGTACCCGATCTTGCCGAGG
This sequence comes from Fodinicola feengrottensis, assembly GCF_010993775.1. Lineage (GTDB taxonomy): Bacteria > Actinomycetota > Actinomycetes > Mycobacteriales > HKI-0501 > Fodinicola > Fodinicola feengrottensis. Next base: position 105,499 of record NZ_WOTO01000018.1, read on the forward strand.
TGCGCTTGGTGAAGTCCGCGGAGTCCACGATGATGGTGGCCCCGTGTGGGGTCTCGGGCAGGTTCGCCTTCAGCGCCGCCGGGTTCATCGCCACCAGCACGTCCGGCCGGTCGCCGGGCGTCAGGATGTCGTGATCGGCGAAGTGCAGCTGGAAGCTGGAAACCCCGGGAAGGGTGCCGGCCGGAGCCCGGATCTCGGCTGGGAAGTTGGGAAAAGTCGACAGGTCGTTGCCGAAGGATGCGGTTTCAGATGTGAACCGGTCACCTGTCAGCTGCATTCCGTCGCCGGAATCTCCGGCGAATCGGATGACGACCCGATCGAGCTGCTGAATCTGCTTTGACTGTGTACTTGACACGTGCAGGCACGACCTTCCGACGACATACGACCCCAATGTTACGACGCCGTAGGTAGCGAATCTTGGAGCCGTGCGTCACAGTGGCCAGTTTGCCTGGTCTATCCTGCCCGGTTGGTCAGTCCCGCTGGGCCAGTTGGCTGACCGGTGCGGACTGCGGACTCGTGGAAGTCGCGAGCGTGGCCGATTCGGAATCGGTACGGATCTTGCGCCGCCGGGTGAGCGCCACGCCGCCGAGCACCAGCAGCATGCCGCCGATGGTCACCGCGTCCAGCTGTTCGTTCAGGATGAGGGCGCCGAGCAGCACGGACACCGCCGGCATCAGGTAGCCGACGGTGGACGCGAGCGTCGGGCCGTCGTCGGCGATCAGCCGGTAGTTGAGCAGGAAGCCGAGGCCGGTGCCGGCGAGCCCGAGCACCGTCACGCTCACCAGCACGGGCCAACTCAGCCGCACCGTGGTGAGGCCGGCGAACGGGGTGATGACGATCATGATGATCGCGGCCACCGTGAGCTGGCTGGCGGCCAGCGCGGCCGGCGCCACCCGGCGGCTGAGGAAGCGGCCGATGAAGATGAAGCTGACCGCGTAGAGCGCGGCCGCCGCGACGCACGCAAGGGCGCCTGCGAGCGTACCGCCCGATGCCCGCCACGCTCTCCAGGATCACCATGGTGCCGGCGAACCCGACCCCGATGCCGGCGAACTGCGCCCAGCTCGGGCGGCGCTCGGCGCCGGTGACGACGGCCAGCAACGCGACCAGGACGGGGGTCGTCGCGTTCAGCACACCGGCCACGTTGGAGTCGATGCTGCCTTCGCCGATGCCGAAGAGCGTGAAGGGAATCACAGCGCCGGCGACCGCTGGTACGGCGATCAGCGCCCACGTTTTGAGATCCTTCGGCAGCGCCAGCCGCGTGACGAGGCAGAAGGCGAGCATCACGGCGGCGCCCAGGACGAGGCGTACCAGCGTGATCTGGATCGGCGAAAGCCCAGTCAGGGCGATCTTTATCCACAGGAAGCTGGATCCCCAGCACAAAGCCAGCAAACCCAGCCGTAACAGGCTCCCGAACCGCATATGACCAGCCTGCGGTCTCCGAAGCATCAGTTCAAGCGAATTGTTCTACAGTCATTGGTAAGTGGCACTGTACGATTACGCTGTGCTTGATTTGCGCCGGTTAAGAGTCCTCAGCACGGTCGTGTCGGCCGGGTCGATGGCGGCCGCCGCGGAGCGGCTGTCGTACACGCCGTCGGCGGTCAGCCAGCACCTCGCCGCGCTCGAGCGGGAGGCGGGAGTGCGGCTGCTGGAGCGGGTCGGCCGGGGCGTGAGACCGACCGCCGCCGCCGGCCGGCTGCTGGCCGAGCAGGGCGATGCGGTGATCGACCGGCTGGCGGCGGCCGAGGCGGCGCTCGCCGACCTTCGTACCGGCAGGGCCGGGCTGCTGCGGATGCGGTTCTTCGCGACCGCCGGGGCTTCGTTCGTGCCGCCAGCGCTGGCGATTTTCCGGGGCCGGCATCCCGATGCCGAGCTGGACCTCGCGATGCAGGAGCCGCCGGACTCGGTGCACGCCGTGCGGGCCGGCGAGGCGGACATCGCGATCGCGGTGGAGCCAGTCGCCGGGTCTCCGGAGCGGGACAACGGGTTGTGCTGGACGCAACTTCTCGACGACGAGTATTTCGCGATCCTGCCCGCCAACCATCCGCTGGTGGACCGCGGCGACGTGGCGCTGGCCGACCTCGCGCAGGAGCAGTGGGTCGACACCGAGCCGCAACCCAGCCCTTGCAGCGAGATCCTGACCAGCAGTTTCGCCGCCGCCGCCGGGTTCAGTCCGCAGGTCATTTGTGGCCACCGATGACTACCCGACCACCCAGGGCATGGTGGCCGCCGGCCTCGGCATCTCGCTGGTGCCGCTGCTGGCCCTGGACCGACCGCATCCCGGTGTGGTGGTGCGCCGGCTGCGGTCCAACCCGCCGATCCGCCGGATCCTCGCGGTGGTCCGCGCCGGCGCCCAGGATGAGCCCTTCGTCCGTACGATCACCGAGGCACTGCGCACGGTCGCCGACAGCCACGTCCTGCGTACGCCCTCCCGAGCTTGACCTTTTTGTCGCCTTTGTCGCCATCGAAAACGTCGAGTTCGCGGAATCCGACAGGGTGCGGCGCGAAATTGTCGTAGGTGTCTGTTTTTCTTTCCCCCTCCCTTTGAACGGGCGGGGGGTGGGTCGAGAGGTGGACCTTAATTTTTAGTTGGACATTGGTCCTCGAACCCGCCCCCCACCCGTCACTGGGTGGGGGCAAATCTGCCGGAGGGGTACGACAGTTTCGAGCCGCAGGGGGTGTCAGAGGCGGTGCAGGATCAGGTCCAGCGCGAATTCGATGTGTTCGCGGGCGGCGGTGGCGGCCCGGTCGGGGGAGCGGGCGCAGACGGCGGCGATGAGGGTGTCGTGTTGTTCGGTGGAGACGGCCAGGTCGGCGTCGGTGTAGAGGCCGGCGACCGTACGGTTGAAGAAGTAGAGGCGACTGGTACGGGCCTGCCGCAGCAGGGTCGCGTTGTGGGACATCCCGATGATCGAGTCGTGCAGGTGCGCGTTGAAGTCGACCCTGGTGACCGGCGACTGGCTACCGCGCACGACCGGACCGCCGGGGACAGACTTGCTGCCGGGGCGACCGACCGTGTTGCCGGGGAAGACTTGGCCGCCGCGCAAGGCGGCCACCGAGGCGAGTTCGTCGTCGGTGGCGCGCTGGGCGGCCAGCCGGGCTGCGTAACTTTCCAGCGCGGCCCGCACCTCGTAGATCTCCGAAATCTCCGCCTTGCTGTGCTCGTAGACGACCCAACGCCGCCGGTGCGACGTGATCAGGCCTTCGGACGCGAGCCGTTGCAGGCTCTCCCGCACGGGCGTGCGGCTCACGTCCAGCCGCTCGGCGATCTCGACCTCGGACAGTGACTCGCGTGGTCGCAGGTCGCCGTGCACGATCTGCTGGCGCAACCGCCGGTAGACCTCGTCGGAGAGGTTGGGACCATCCACGACGGCGATTTTGTCAGTAAACCGGCCGCTCGGTGTCGCCGGCCAGCGCCCGGGTCCACGCCGGCACCGGTGGCACGTGGTCGATCAGGTGCGGCACCTCGACGTCGATGTAGACCGAGGTCCCGGTTCGTACGGCCTCCGCGACCGCGGTTTTCACGTCGGCGAGGTCTCTCGCGCGTACCCCCCGAATGCCGGACGCTTCGGCGATTTTGGCCGCGTCGACAGTGCCGGGATCGACGCCGAAATACCTTCCTCCGCTGTAAAGATGCTGAAGCATCTTGATCCATCCCATGCTGTGGTTGGTGAATTGTACGAAGACTATCGGCAATCCCAGTCGGGACACCGTTTCCAGCTCGCCGCATGCCATGTTGAAGCTGCCGTCAGCGGTTAGCGCGAGCACCGGTTTGCCGGGCCGGGCCAGCGCGATCCCGACGGCGGCTGGGATCGCGTAGCCCATCGGGCCGTGCCCGCGCGGCACGATGACCGTCCGGCCGGCCTCGCTGACCTGCCAGTACGTCACGACATTGGGCGTCGGGGTGCCCGGATCGGCCACCACGACGGCTGGCCCGCCGATCGCCTCCTGAGCCACCCGGATCACGTCCGCCGGCAGCAGTTGGCCAGCTGGCAGCGAGACCGGTTTCAGGCTCGTACGTCCGCACCGGCTCGTGATTTTTGGTCAGGGGGGGCAGGGCATCCGCGAGTTGGCCGAGGATCTGGTCGGCGTCGCCGACGAGATCGAGGGCGCCCGGATAATTGCGGCCGGCCCGCGAGGCGTCGATGTCGATGGCGACAATTTTCGCGCTGTCCCTGGAAGGTGCGGTGAAGCCGTCGGTGTCGGTGGCGTTTGCGCGGGTGCCGACCAATAGAACCACGTCGGCTTCGCGCAAGTATGCGTTCACCTCCTCCCGACCGCCGTTGTTGCCGGCCCCCGATGCTCCAAGGGCAGTCGTCCGGCAGGACACCACGGCCATGGATCGTGGTGGCGACCGGGATACCGGCCTTCTCGGCGAGTCGGCGCAGGTTGGCGTACGCTCCGGACAGGTGCACGCCGGAGCCGGCCAGAATCGCCGGTTTTCGTGCCCTGGAAAGAATGTGTACGGCCCGATCGACGGTGGCGGCCGGCCGGGACCGGGCAGGTTGGCCAGCCCTGCCAGTCCGTCCAATGTGGACTCGTCGACAACTACCCGTTCGTCGAGCACGTCCTCGGGCAGGATCACCACTGCCGGGGCGGGCCGTCCCGAGGTGATCTCCGTCAGTGCCTTCTCCATGGCAGCCGGTATTTCCGCGGCTCGCGCCACTCGTACGCGGTATTTCGTCACCGCGGCGAAAAGTGCTTCCTGATCGATCTCGGTCAGTGCGCCGGTGCCTCGGCTGGCGGTGTGGATGTCGGAGGTGAGAACCAGGATCGGGACGCCTGCCGCGTACGCCTCGCCCAGGCCGCCGATGACGTAAGTAGTGCCGCCGCCGCTGGAAACCTCGACAACGCCGACGGAGTTGCTGACCCGGGCGAAGCCGTCGGCCATTGCGGCCGCGTGCCGTTCGTCTCGGGCGAGGATATGCCGGATGTCTTTCGTACGACCATAAAGTGCGTCATAGAAGACCACTCCGGTGTCGCCTGGCACCCCGAAGAGCGGCCCCCAGGCCGGCCCGGACCAGGCATTCGACCAGCAGGTCCGCGCCGCGACCGGAGAACGTGCCCCATTTTTCGCCTTCCTGATTCAGAACCGGACGCCCTCGGCGACCAGGTCGGATCGGCAAAAGCAGCACGGGTGCGGCCGGTTCGGTGACGCTGAGAGCATTCATGCTCACTGCCTTCAGGCGATCCGTACGGCGACCCTATTCTGCATGCAGAGCTGCATGCAAGAGTTAACCGAGAGCGGTCAATGTGACGGAATGATCTTCCGGATGGGGCCAGTGACCGGCACTATGGCTGACTCGATATTCGTCGGGGCGTTCCGGTGAACGGATAGAGGAGATTTGATGAGCGAATCGAAGGACCTTTCCCGACGAACAGTCCTCGGGCGGGCCGCCGCGCTGGGCGCGCTGGCGGTGCCAGGCGCCGCGCTGCTGGATGCCTGCGCGACCGGCGGTGGCGGTGGCGGAGGATCGGAAAAGGGCACTGTCACCAAGGACATCCGCTGGGCATCAAGGAGGATGCCGCGCTGGAAGTGGTGATCTTCAAGGGTGGCTATGGCGACAAGTACGCGCTGGACGCCGAAGCGGCGTTCAAGAAGAAACATCCCAAGGCGACCGTCAAACACAACAGCACCCAGCAGATCACCCAGCAGCTCGCGCCACGCTTTGTCGGCAGTAACCCGCCGGACCTGATTGACAACTCCGGTGCCCAGGCCCTGGATATGAACGCGCTTATCGGCAAGGGGCAGGTCGCTGACCTGACCCCGCTGCTGGACGCGCCATCGCTGGACGATCCGAGCAAGAAGATCAGGGACACGTTGCGACCCGGGATCGTGGAGGCGGGACAGTACGGCGGCAAGGAAGTTTATGCGCTGAATTACGTGCAGGCCGTTTTTGGCATCTGGTATTCGTCCACCCAGCTCACAAAATACGGCATCCAGCCGCCGCAGACCTGGCAGGCGATGTTGGACGCGTGCGCCACCCTGAAAAAGAACAATGTGGCCGGGTGGACGTACGCCGGCAAATATCCCGGCTACGTGCACTACTGGCTTTTCGCGCAGATCGCCAAGGTCGGCGGGAAAGAGGTGCTGATCGCGATCGACAACCTGGAACCGAACGCCTGGAAGCACCCGGCGGTGAAAGCCGCACTGGAGCCCATCGAAGAGGTGGTCGCGAAGGGTTATGTCCTGCAGGGCAGTGAAGGCCTGACGCACATTGAATCGCAGACCGCGTGGAACCAGGGCAAGGCCGCCTTCATCCCGAACGGTTCCTGGGTGGAGAACGAGGCAAAGGGCACCACGCCCGCCAATTTCGGCATGGCCGTACAGGGACCTCCGTCCGTTTCAGCCGCTGACAAAATGCCGTTCGGCACCATCTGGTCCGCGCCGACCGAGCCGTTCATCGTGCCCAAACAAGCGATGAACTCCCTCGGCGGGATGGAGATGCTGCGAGTTTTCCTCGCCAAACCACAAGCGCAGAACTTCGCCCGTCAGGTCAGCTCACTCACCTGCGTACTGGAAGGCGCCGAGGGTGTCCCGCTGCCGCCCGGCGTGACCTCGGCGAACGCGGCCCTGAAGGCGGCTGGCGCGAACAACACAGTCAACCCGTTGATTCTTACGTGGTACGCCAAGCTCGTGCAGGACATCGGCCAGAACTGTGGCCTCCTGATGTCCAAGCGGATCTCGGCCGCCGACTGGATTACAAAACCCAGGCCCTCGCCGACGCCGTCGCCTCCAACAGCTCGATCAAGAAGTTCAAGCACTGAGTTGTTGGCGGCAGTGCCTGCCGCGGACGCGTTTGGTCTGGTCGCCGGACCCGCCAAAGACCGGCGGGTCCACCGTCCAGACCGGCGGCCTGGCGGCCGCGGCGTCGGGGTGGTCCGGTCGGGTGTGGTCCGGTCACGTGGGGGGCTGCGGCAGTGCCTGCCGCGGACGCGTTTGGTCTGAGTTGCTGGCGGCAGTGCCTGCCGCTGGACGCGTTCGGTCTGGTCGCCGGACCCGCCAAAGACCGGCGGGTCCACCGTCCAGACCGGCGGCCTGGCGGCCGCGGCGTCGGGGTGGTTCGGTTGGGTGTGGTCCGGTCAGGGTGTGCGGGCGGTTTTCAGGTGGGCGGTGGCGGCTTGTTCCAGGTGGGCCAGGTCGTTGCTGATCGTGGTCATGGTGAAGCCGCGCGCCAGCATTCGGGCGGCGGTCTCGCCGTCCGGGCAGTGCATCGCGCAAGCGATCCCACTCTTGTGTGCAGCTGTCAGAATCCGGTCGACGGCTTCGTCGAAGGCGGGACGTACGGCCTGGTCACCGGGGTAGCGGCCGCCGACGGCGAGGGTCAGGTCAGCCGGCCCGACGTAGAGGCCGTCCAGGCCCGGCGTCGCGCAGATGTCGTCGACGTTGCGCAGCCCGTCCGGCGTCTCGATCATCGCCAGGCAGACCACCGCCGCGTTCGCGTCGGCCGGCGTTGGGCCGATCCGCAGGGACGAGCGGAACGGGCCGAAGCTGCGTACGCCGTCGGGCGGATACCGGCAGGCGCGTACGGCCAGCGCGGCCTCGTCAGCGGTGTTGACCAGCGGCACGATCACCCCACGGGCGCCGGTGTCCAGCGCTTTGCCGATCCAGGCCGGGTCGATGGCCGGCACTCGTACGATCCCGGCCGACGACCCGCGAGCGTCGACCGCGGTCATCGTCGTCAGCCACGCGCGGTAGTCGAGCAGCCCGTGCTGCCCGTCAACCGCGACGTAGTCATAGCCAATGCCGGCGATCCGTTCGGCGGCCGGCTGGTTGTCGGTGACGATCCAATAGCCGACGAGCTGCTCACGGGCCCGTACGCGGTCGGCGAAATTCTCCGGAGTCATAACCGACCCTAACCTTTCGAGCAAGGCAAGATCGATGGCATGAGCCGCGCAGTCCTTGCTTTCGGATCGAACCTCGGCGACCGGTGCGCCACCTTGCGCGAAGCGCTCGCGGGGCTGGGACCAGCGCTGATGCGGGCCTCGGGTGGGTACGAGACACCGCCGTGGGGGGACGCGGACCAACCGGCGTACGTCAACGCGGTCGCCCTCGTCGAGGACCCGGCGATGACCGCTTCCGGCTGGCTCGACCTCGCCCACCAGTTGGAGTCGGCGGCCGGTCGGGTCCGCGACCCCGAGCGCCGGTTCGGCCCTCGTACGTTGGACGTCGACGTCCTGGCCGTCTGGCAGGACGACCTCGCGGTGGTTCAGGACGATCCGGTGCTCACCCTGCGCGCACCCGCGCGCCCACCTGCGTGCGTTCGTGCTGGTCCCGTGGCTGGAGATCGACCCGGCGGCGATAGTCCCTGGTCATGGCCCGATCGCCGACCTCGTCCGTACCGACGCGGTCGCTCCCGACGTGCCTGCCGTGCGAGCCCTCGGGCCGCTCCTTGGGTAAAGCGTCGCGGGACGAGCAACCTCTGAGCGGCGGCCTGCGTACTGGTAGGTGAGTGGGCGGGCGGCGGAAGGCACGGGGTATGGCCGAAAAGGTTGATGATGAGTTCAGCGAGTTCGTACGGCAGACGTCCGGTCGGCTACTGGCGACTGGTCGCTCCGTCCGGAACGACAGGACCGGCCAGGTGCCTGGGTTCCACGCTCTCACCGGTGACGGGTACGACCATCTGCTGCTTGGCTACTACAAGGGACCTATCGCGAAGTTCGTTTTTACTTACCTCGGTAAGAACATGGACACGTACGTGCAGAAGTGGAGTCAGGACCCGACGTTCTCGTTCGTCTGGTTCAAGATCCCGGAAAAGGTCGACCGGGTGAAGTTCTACAACAGCCTGGAAAAGCCGACGAACGCGACGATCGCGGCTTTGGACGCGAACGGGAACCAGCTGCCCCTCGGTCCCGATGCCACCTTGTTCGCCGAGTAACTACGGTGCGATGACCGCGGTGGCGATGATTTCGACCAGCGCCTGAGGATCGAAGAGTTCTGAAACACCAAGCAGGGCCATGGCCGGGTAGTGCCGTCCCAGATGGGACTGGTACGCCCGGCCAAGGTCTTTCAAAGCGCCTCTGTACGCGCTCATGTCGGTCGTATAAATGACCATCGAGACAATGTCTCCGGGCTCGCCGCCAGCGGCTTTTAGTGCGATGACCACATTGGACAGTGCCCGGTCGAACTGGGACACGATGTCGTCGCCGACGATTTTTCCGGTCGAATCCTGGGCGGTCTGGCCGCCGAGATAGACCGTGCGCCCAGCGGCCGCGACGGTGGCGTGCGAAAACCCGACCGTCGGGCCCAACTCCGGCGGATTGACCAGCTCGTGCGGCATCAGCGACCCTGCCATTTCGGTGGCCGTTTGCCGGTGAAAGCCGCATGGAACTCGCGATAGTCCTCGCCGTGCATCAGCAGTGCCTGAGTGGTGGCGTCCAGTTCGAGCGAGGCCGACAAGCCCATGTCCAGTTCACGGGAGATGACGGCTTTGGTCGACGCGTACGCCTGGAAAGGCCCGTCGGCGAGGCGTCGGGCCAACATGGTGACCCGCTCGGACAACGCCTCTTCTGGTACGAGTTGGCTGACCAGCCCGTAGCGCTCGGCCGTCTCGGCGTCGAGGGTGTCGCCGAGCATCAGCAGCTCAGTGGCTCGGCCGACACCGATCATCCGGGGCAGCAGGTAAGCTGCGCCCATGTCGGCGCCAGACAGGCCGACTTTGGTGAAAAGAAAAGCGAACTTCGCGGACGGGGTCGCGATCCGGAAATCCGCCGCGAGCGCCAGCACGGCACCCGCGCCGGCCGTCATGCCATGCAGGGCAGCCACGATCGGGACCGGACATTCACGCATTGCCCGAACGACCTCGCCGGTCATCCTGGTGAAAGCCAACAGCTGATCGGTGCCCATGCGCAACGTCAGACCGATGATCTCGTTCACATCACCGCCGGAGCAGAAACCCCTGCCCTCGCCATGAAGAACGAGCACCCGGGTGTCGTTTCGGTGCGGCAGCTCGGCAAGCAGGTCGCGGAGGTCCGCATATGCCTGGAAGGTAAGGGCATTCAGCTTGTCCGGGCGGTTGAAGGTCAGGGTGGCGATATTGTCGGCGCGTTCGAGGCGGAAATGCTTCCACTCCTCGGTGAAACCCACACCGAGCCGCGAAACGGGCTCATCGTTGCAGGCCTCCTCCGTCCAGGACCAGCGACTGTCCATTGATGCAGCCGGCGTCCTCGCTCGCGAAAAACGCTACCGCAGCGGCCACTTCGGCGGGTTCCAACAGTCGACCCAGCGGTGCGGCGGCGGCGAGATCGGCCTCGGCGGCGGCCGCATCCCGGCCGGTTCGCTCGCCAATCAGCTCGATCGCTCGATCGCTCGATCGGTCAGCGGCGTACGCACGAAGGTCGGGCAAACCGCGTTGCTGGTGATGCCGGTGCCGGCGATCTCGGCGGCCAAGGCGCGTACGACACCGAGCATCGCGTGCTTGGAAGCCGTGTAGGCGGCGGTGTAGCGGGCCCCGATGTGCGAAGCGGTGGAGGCGACCGCGATGAACCGGCCCCAGCCAGCCGCCCGCAACTGCGGCAGAAATGCCTGCGAAACCAGGAAAGCGCTGGTGGCGTTGACCCGTATCTGCTCGTCCCAACTGTCCACAGTGGTCTGCTCGAAGCGTGCGGTGGACGCCATGCCGGCGTTGTTCACCACGACCGCCACCGATGTCAACTCGCCGGCAGCAGCGCGGCCACCTGGTCTGGATCGGTGACGTCACACCGATATCCCTGGACCGGCAGCTCCTTCTCCAAGGCGGTGAGGCGCTCGGCGGATCGGCCGACCGCGGCCACGGTGAAGCCGGCCTGGGCCAGACGCAGGCAAACCGCCCGCCCGATCCCGCCCGACCCGCCGGTGACGACCGCGACACGCATTCGCCGAACGTATCACGCCTCTGTTATTGCCGTCACTAACGCGCTATACGAATCCTGTCGATCCGGTCCCTGATCTGCTGCAACGGTGGCGGGGTGGTGAGCTGCTGGGCGACCAGATGGCCGGAGCCGGCGCCCAGGCCGGCACCCGGGTGGGTTGACGAACCGATGTGCCACAGGCCCTCCACCGGAGTGCGGTGGGAGCGGGTGGACGGCAGTGGTCGCCAGAACAGTGACTGGTCGAGGTCGCAGGCGCCACCGTACGGGTCGCCGAAGCGCGCGTTCGGATTTGCCCTCTCCAGGTCGACTGGGGTGATGATTTTGGTGTCCAGCACCAGATCCGCGAGACCGGGCGCGTGGTCGGCGATCCGGTCGAGGACCCGGTTGGCGTAACCGGCGGCGAGTTCCTCGGTCCAGCCCCGCGAAGTGTCCAGTTCCCCGGCCGAGTCACCAGTCGGCGCGTACGGCACCTCTTGAAGCTGGATCCACAGTGCTGCCGCGCCTTTTGGTACGCGAGTGGGATCCAGTACGTCCTGCCGGCCGACCACCACGGTCGGCGCCGCCGGCGGCAGCAGTCCGGCTTCGGCCTGGGCACACGCGATGGCCGTGCTGGAAGAGCCGTCGGTGATGTGCACCATCGGCACCGGCGCGAGTCGCGAGTCCCGCCAGCGCGGCGGCGCCGAAAGTGCCACGTGGATCTGCATCGCGCCCCGCCCGAAGCGGAACCGAGCCGCCTCCTGGCGTACCGGTTCCAACTCGGCGACCTTGGTTTTGTCCGCCGGCAACAGGGATCCGTAAAGCACGTCCGGGGTCACCGACGCGAGAACGGCCCTGGTAGCCGAGATCCGGCTCTCGGTCGTCCGAACGCCAATCGCTTTTCCGGCCGCCACCACGATTTCCTCGACCCGCTCGCCGAGCATTACTCGCACGCCGAGCTCGTCGAACAACGCCTGGAATGCGGCCAGAAAGTTCTTCGCACCGCCCTGCACCACGGACAGGCCGGCGCCATGGATGCTGGCGGCGAGCAGCGGCATCATCAGTCCACCCTGGGCGTGGTCCGGGGTCAGGCCGGCGTGCAGTAACCAGGGCGCAAAAAGGTGATCGACTTCTGGCCCGGCGAAACGGCTGCGGGCCCAGGCCCGGCCGCTCAGCGTCGCGTCGAGCGGAGCAAGTCCTCCAGGTCGTCACGTCCAGATTTTCGCCACCCGACGGTGAAAGTCTTCAAATTGCCGACTGAACGCGGCTCGCCGGCCAGCATCGCGCCAATCACCGGCAGATGTTTCTCCATTTCGCCGAGAGCGACCAAATAGGCGGCACCATCGGCCGGGTCGGCGAAACCTTCGGCCGTCCGCACCGGATCACGAAAACACAGGCTCACCCGGCCATCGGCGGCCACGCTCGCGCCGACTTCGGTGTCGGAATCGCAGTATTTCAAGCCGTGCCGGTGCAAATCCGGGCCGAGCGCGGCGTACGCGCCGCTGCCAAGGAAAAGCGTGTGCCACGAGGAGAAAGTGTCGTGCTGGTAGCCCGGAACGGTCAGCTCACCGGAGTCGATGAAGCCGCCTATCCGGTCGTTGCCGTCGACCAGGGTCACTTTCCAGCCCGCCTTGGCCAACTCGGCCGCGGCGACCATCCCGTTGATCCCGGCGCCGATCACGATCGCGTCGGTCTGGCTGACCATGGTTCTCCCTGGAGTGAGACGGTGGTTTCCAGATGCCGGCGGGCCGGCTTTTCTAGCCGCTCGCGGATGGTCCCGAAAAGTTCGGCGGCTTTGGCGCCATTCCAGTCGGCCGGCAGCACCTGCGCCGGCAGTCCGGGATCCAGATACGGCAACCGGCGCCACTGCGTCAGAATCGGGACGTAGTCAGCGAAAGCCTCCTGATCGGTGGCCGTCCGCCGGCGCGCCCACCGCCGCCACACCGGCTGGCTGCCGGCAAGGAAGTCGGCGTACGAGTCGTGCAGTCGCTCCATGTCCCACCACTGACCGATCTTTGACGTCAGATCGGCGTCGTTTAGGTAGTCCGCGCTGAAAAACTCAACATACGGCGTCAGCTCCAGCCGGGCCACCAGATCGGTCGCGCTGGTCCGAAGGTGCGCCGGCGCGATCCACACTCCTGGCGAGACGGTGCCGAAGCCAAGCCGGCTGAGCTGCGTACGCAACGTGTGCCGGCGATCCCGCTCGGACTCCGGCACCGAGAACACCGCGAGGATCCAGCCGTCCCGCACGGATGGCCGGGGCAGCGCGAAAATCCGCTGGTCGCCCTCGTCCAGCAGGTGCTCGGCCGGTTCGGAAAGGGCATAGCCGGCGCGCGCCGCCGACCTTCTCGGCGATCAGCATGCCGCGCCGCTTCAGCCGCGAGACGGAGGACCGCACGGCCGCCTCGTCGATGCCGAGGTCGGCCAGCAGCCGGACCAGCGCGGCCACCGAGAACCACCGGCCGGCCTGCCGCCCGTCCAGCCCGCGCAGGCCGTAGAGCGTCACGATCAGGTGCCGTGGCTGGGCGAGCCGTTCGATCACGGCCGGCGGGGCTGCTGTCACAAAGGCCACGATAACCGTCTCAGTGGCCCAGCACCGAACATGCTGTTCTCTTGACTGTCGTCACGAGTCAAGCATACTGGGGGCAGAGCTGGAAGGCGGTGCGTTCCATGCGGCTTTCACCCTCCGCGCATCTCGACACGTTCTGCCGGGACCACCTGCCCGCGCCGGACAGCTGGCCGGAGTTCGACTTCACGCTGCCGGAGCTGGCCTATCCGGCCGAGCTGAACTGCGCCGCGGAGCTGGTGGACGGCGACAGCGACCGGCGTTGCCTGCTCGGCGACGGCGAGGTGTGGACGTACGCCCAGGTGGCGGATCGGGCCCGTCGGGTCGCGGCGGCGCTCACCGACGATCAGGGGCTCGTGCCGGGGAACCGAGTGTTGTTGCGTGGCCCCAATAATCCGTGGCTGGTGGTCAGTTGGCTCGGCGGTTTGCTGGCCGGTGGAGTCGTGGTCACCACGATGCCACTACTGCGGCCCGGCGAGCTGGCCACCATCGGCGAGATTTCCCAGCCAACGGTGGCGCTGTGCGACCCGCGCTTTCTCGATGACCTGGTTTTGGCCGACATTCCGGGATTGCGCATCTTGACGTACGACGATTTACAGATTTCCACCGTACGGGCGGATTTCACTCCGGTGCGGACGGCAGCAGATGACGTGGCGATGCTGGCTTTCACGTCCGGCACCACCGGACGGCCCAAGGCCACCATGCATTTCCACCGGGACGTGCTGGCTATCGCCGACACGTACGGACGGCATGTTCTGCAGCTGCGTCCGACCGACCTGGTGGTCGGAACTCCGCCGCTGGCGTTCACTTTTGGGTTGGGCGCACTGGTGATTTTCCCGCTGCGGGCCGGCGCGGCGACTTTGTTGCTGGAAAAAGCGGCGCCTGAGCTGCTGGTCGACGCTATTGAAGAGCATGCCGTGACGGTCGTCTTCACCGCCCCCATCGCATACCGGGCGATGCTCTCGGAGCGCAATCTCGGAAGAATCTCGTCGCTGCGGCGCTGTGTGTCCGCCGGCGAACACCTGTCGGCGGCGATCTGGTCGGATTTCCGGGAAAAGACCGGCATCCGGATCCTGGACGGCATCGGTGCGACCGAGATGCTGCACATTTTCCTGTCCCGCACCGAAACCGACGACAAGGCCGGCTCGACCGGCCGTCCAGTGCCGGGCTACCAGGCGATCGTCGTCGGCCCGGCCGGCGACCCGGTGCCGGACGGGACGCCCGGTCAGTTGGCCGTCCGCGGCCCGACGGGCTGCCGCTACCTCGCTGACGACCGGCAGCACGACTATGTCCGGAACGGCTGGAATATCACCGGAGACACGTACATCCGCGACACGGACGGCTGGTTCTGGTTCCAGGCCCGCAGCGACGACATGATCGTTTCGGCCGGTTACAACATCGCCGGCCCGGAAGTCGAAGAAGCCCTGCTCAGACACCCCGACGTTGCCGAATGCGCGGTCGTCGGCGCGCCTGACGACTTACGCGGCACGGTTGTCAAGGCCGTCGTCGTACCCACGAACGGTGTTTTACCGGACGTCAAGGCTTTGCAGGACTTCGTCAAGAGCGAGATCGCGCCCTACAAGTATCCGCGCATCATCGAGTTCCGCACCGAACTGCCCCGCACCGCCACCGGCAAGCTCCAACGTTACCGCCTTCGCTGAGTTTCTCGCGGCAGTCTCCGTTGACCGATCACCCCCGGGCTGCGCAAGGCTGTCCAGTGTCGTCTCTGGGGAGGTTGCGGTGGCCGAGTTGGCTGGGCGGGTGGCCGTTGTCACTGGTGGGGCCACGATTATGGGGGGCCGCGGTGGTGCGGGTCATGCATGCCGCCGGGGCGAAGGTGGTGATCGCGGACATCGACTCAGCAGGCGCCGACCGGGTGGCCGCGAGCTGCGGCGACGGGGTTTTGAGCGTACGCACGGACATCACCGACGATGCTGCCCTTGCGTCCTGTGTGGACACCGCGGTGCACGCGTACGGACACGTGGACACGATTGTCAACCTCGCCTGCACCTATGCGGACGACGGCTTCGAGTCGAATCGGGACCAGTGGCTTGAAGCGCTAAACGTGAACGTGGTCAGCGCGGCTTTGCTCGTACGCGCCGCATACGAGCAGCTGAAGGCCAGCGGCCGTGGTGCGGTGGTGAACTTCGCGTCCATCTCGGCGAATGTGGCGCAGACCGGCCGGTGGCTCTATCCGGTCAGCAAGGCCGCGATTGTGCAGCTCACCCGCAATATGGCGATGGACTTGGCAGCGGACCGGATCAGGGTGAACGCGGTGTCGCCGGGTTGGACGTGGTCGGCGGTGATGGACCAGCTCAGCGGGTCCGACCGGGCGAAGACGGACAGAGTCGCCGCGCCTTTCCATCTGCTACGCCGGGTGGGTGATCCCGAAGAGGTCGCCGAGGTGGTCGCGTTCCTCTGCTCGGATGCGGCCAGTGTGGTGACCGGCGCGGTGTGGGCCGCCGATGGCGGGTATTCCGCGATGGGGCCAGAACAGGCCATTTCCGCCATTCCGTTGCTGAGCGAATAAGATCTTTTTCGAATCCGACGTCAGGGGAGCGACCTCATGCCCAAAGTGACTATTGTTGGCGCCGGCCAGTCCGGGTTGCAGTTGGCCATCGGCCTGCTGGGTAACGGTTTCGAGGTGACGGTTGTCTCGGACCGGACGTCGGAGGAGATCGCGACCGGCAAGGTGGCCTCCAGCCAGGCCATGTTCGACACCGCGCTGCAACACGAACGCGACCTCGGGCTGAACTTCTGGGAAGAAGAATGCCCGCCGATCGAAAGCATCGCCTTCGCCGTGCCGGCGCCGCCGGACAGCCCGCAGGCGGGCGGCAAGGCGATCGACTGGGCCGGCAAGTTGGACAAGGTCGCCCAGTCGGTTGACCAGCGGTTGAAATTCCCGGCCTGGATGGCCGAGTTTTCCAAGCGCGGTGGCGATCTGGTGATCCACACGGCGACCGCCGCCGATTTGCAGACGTACGCGAACGAGTCCGATCTGGTCATCGTGGCCGCCGGGAAGGGCGATATTGTCCGGCTTTTCGAGCGTGACGCCGAACGCAGCACCTATGACGCGCCGCAGCGCTCGCTCGCCTTGACCTACGTCAAGGGCTTGGCACCGCGACCCGAGTTCTCGGCGGTGAGCTTCAACCTGGTGCCGGGGCTGGGGGGAGTATTTTATTTTCCCAGCACTGGCCACCACCGGACCCTGCGACATCATGGTTTTTGAGGCCATTCCGGGCGGGCCGATGGATCGCTGGGCCGATGCCACCGATCCGGCCAAGCACCTGGAAGTGTCGCTGTCGATCCTGCGGGACTTCGTGCCGTGGGAGTACGAGCGGTGCGCGAACATCTCCTTGACCGACGATGGTGGCGTGCTGACCGGACGTTTTCCCCCGACCGTACGCAAACCGGTGGTGACGCTGCCGGGCGGTGGGAAGGTGCTCGGGTTGGCGGACGTGGTGGTGCTGAACGACCCGATCACGGGTCAGGGTTCCAACAATGCCAGCAAATGTGCGGCTTCCTACCTGAAGTCCATTGTGGAGCATGGCGATCGGCCGTACGACGAGGAGTTCATGCGGGCCGCCTTCGAGACCTTCTGGGATGAGGCGCAGTTCCCGACGATCTGGACGAACGCGTTACTCGGCCCGCCACCGGACCACGTTCTGCAGCTGCTCGGCGCGGCCGGCGAGGAACCGCGGATCGCGCACCGCTTCGCCAACGATTTCGACGACCCACAGGACTTCTTCGAGTGGTTCATGGACCCGGACAAAGCCGCCACCTACCTGGCTGACCTCGCCAAATCCTAGTTTTTCCACAAACGCCCCGTTACGTTACTTGCGTCCCGGCGCAAGCAACGGGGCGTTGAGGACTTTAGTGCGACAGCGACTCGAGGGCCTTGTCGGCGTGGAGGTCGAATTTCAGCTCGCTGGAGATCACGTCCTTGATGATGCCGTCTTTGCCAATGACAAATGTTGAGCGCTTGACCGGGGTCAGCATGGCGAGGATTTTGCGTTTGACGCCGTAGGCGGTGGCGACTTCGCCGTTCACATCGGACACCAGCGGGTAGTCGAAGCTGTGCTTGTCGGAGAACTGCTTCTGTTTTTCGACCGTGTCAACGCTGATGCCGACGCGCTGCGCGCCCAGCTTCTCGAATTCCGCCTTCAGGTCCCGGAAATGACAGCTTTCCGTCGTGCAGCCAGAGGTCATCGCGGCCGGATAGAAGAAAAGCACCACCGGACCGTCTTCCAGCATGGCCTTCAGATGCCGGGTCTTGCCGTCCTGATCGGACAGTTCGAAGTCGGGAGCCGGATCGCCGGGCTTCACCATCGGAGCACCACTTTCATTCTCAGCTGGCACGTCCGGCGGTCTCGCCAGACGCGGTCGACAGTACGGGTCGCGGCGCGGTGCCGCCGAGATGGGCCGGCAGCCACCAGGGATCGGTGCCCGGCGCGGGCCGCAGTGGATAGTCGCGCTGCGCCTCGTCGAGCATGGCCGCCAGTCGGTCGTGCAACTCGACGGCGGCCTTTTCGGCTTCCCGCCGCCGTGGGCGCATCGGCTCACCGAAGCTGATGAGCACGGGCGACCCCCAGGCCTTGCGGGCTGGAAGGGGTGGTCACGGGGTGAGCACTCGGTGGCTGCCCCAGAGCACGACCGGGATCAGCGGCACGCCGGCGGCGGCCGCCATCCGGACCGCACCGGCCTTGATCTCGCCGACCGTCCAGCTCACATTCACCTGGGCTTCGGGGAAAACGCCGAGCAGCTCGCCTTCTTTCAGCACCTCCAGCGAACGCCGGTAAGCCGGCATGCCGTCGTCGCGATCGACCGGAATGTGTTTCATGGCCCGCATCAGCGGACCGGCGATCGGATGGTCAAAGGATTTCGCAGTGGCCAGGTATCGGATCTTGCGACCGGTCGAGCGATGCATCGCCCATTCGGTGAGAGCGAAGTCGACGTAGCTGAAATGAGTGATCGCCAGCACCGCGCCACCAGTACGAGGTAGGTTCTGGATGCCTCGTACTCGCCGGCGCAGGTTCAGCGACTGGAAAAGCGCGCGACCGACGGTGATCGCGGTCGTGTAGACCGGCTCACGGGTCATGTGTCTTCTTCCTTGGCGGAAGAGGGAAGAATCCGCTCGTACGCTCGACATAATCGGCGAATCCCGGCCGGTCGCGCATATGCTTTTCCAGGACGCGCTTGCCGGTGCCACGCGCCAGGAAATACGTCATGATCAGCGGCGACAACACGGTTAGCGCCCGCCCGGCCACGCATCCGCGGCGATGAGGAAAAGCCCCCACACACACGCACGCATCACCGAAATAGTTGGGATGCCGGGTGTAGCGCCAGAGCCCCTCGGTCATGACCACGCCTTTGTTGGCGGGACGCGCTTTGAACCGCACCAACTGCAGGTCGCCAACAGCCTCGAAGAAGAAGCCGACCAGCCAGATCGCGGCTCCCACCCAGGCGACGATGCCCAGCCCACCGGCCGAAAACTGCGTCACTTGGACGGGCAGCGACACGAACCACATGGCGACGCCTTGCACCAGATAGACGCTGCGCAATGCGTACGCGTCGCGGTTGCCTTTCGCCCGCGACAAAAGCTTGTCGTAGCGGGGGGATCCTCGCCGTGCCTGCGCCCGCGCCATCCAATGTGGACGGCCAGTCGGACGCCCCAGAGCACCGTCAAAGCGGTGATCAGCCAGCGCCGAGCGGGGTCGCCATGGCCCGCGGACGCGACCAGGGTGACGATCGCGATGAGCGCGAAACCCAGTCCCCAGGCCACATCGATGACCGCGTGTTTGTGATAGATCAGCGCAGCGGCGAAAGTGATCGCGAGCAGCACGACGACGGCCAGCGCGGTCAGCGGCAGGGTGTGCAGGAATGAACCGAGGGCGAAAGACAAAACAAGTCACCCTTCCTTGCGCGCCAGCCAAGTGGCGCGGGTGGCAAGCCAACCGGCGCGGGTTGCCGGCAGGCCACTCTCGCCGGCCGGCGTACGACGGACGGACAGGATCTGGTCGACGCCCATCCGGCCGTCGCGGAAGGACAGCGCGCGCCGCCCACCAGGTAGAGCCGCCACACCCGGGCGACTTCCTCGCCGACCATTGCGACCACCTCGTCCCACCGCCGTTCGAAGGTCTCGTACCAAACGTCGACCGTACGTACATAATGCTCGCGCATCGCCTCCACGTCTCGCACTTCGAGCCCGGCGTCTTCCAGCAGCGCCACGGTTTCGCCGACCGGGCGCATATGCATGTCCGGCGCGATGTACGACTCGATGAACGGCCCGCCGCCGGGCAGGCCGCGCCGGGACATCTGCTGGATCAGCACCCGGCCCTGCTCGCGTACGAGCCGATGCAGGCCAGCGGCGAAGGTCGGGGGTAATTGCCGGCGCCGACGTGCTCGCCCATTTCGATCGACGAGATCGCGTCGAACGGGCCATCGCTGATCTCGCGATAGTCCTGCAGCCGGATCTCGACCGAGTCCTGGAGGCCACGCTCGCGCACGCGCTGTTGGACAAAGGTCTTCTGCTCAGCGGAAAGTGTCACGCCGACGACCTGGACACCGAAATGTTGGGCGGCATGCAGAGATAGCGATCCCCACCCGCAACCAACATCCAGAAACCGCATGCCGGGTTCCAGTCCGAGTTTTCGACACACCAGGTCGAGCTTGTCGCGTTGCGCGTCTTCCAGCATGTACGCGGGATCCTCAGTTGTCCAGTACGCGGACGAATACGCCATTTGCGGATCGAGGACCAGTGCATAGAAGTCGTTGGAAAGATCATAGTGATGCGAAATAGCGTCGACATCCCGGCGTTTGCTGTGCAGCCGTCCGGAAAGTCGTGCCTGCGAGCGGGGAACCGGCAGTTTCGGACCGAAAGCGCCGAGCCGCAGCGCAGTTATGGCGGCTTTGAGCAGCAGACCTGGCGTCGGTCGCACGGCGGAGAGATGGCGACTGCGAACCACGTTCCACGCGTACGACAGCGACTCGGCGAGATCTGACTCGACATCGAGCTCACCGGTCACGTACGCCTGCGCCAACCCGAGCTCACCCGGATTCCACAGCAGTCGCCGCAGGACGTTGGGGGAATTCAGCACGACAACCGGGCCGGCCGGGTCACCGGCCTCGCTGCCGTCCCAGGCCCGCAGTCGTACGGGCAATTCACCGCCGACGAAAGGTTCCAGCAGGGCCGCGAGTTTGGGTGCGGCGCCGGTGGTTTTGAGCTCGGTCGAAGTCATACCGCCTCGTTCCCGACAGAAGGATCCTTGACGATCACGAACTGGTGCACGTCGAGATAGCCGGACCGAAAGCCCGCCTCGGAATAGGCCAGGTAAAGCCGCCACATCGTACCGAACATCTCGTCGAAACCGAGTTCTCGAACCTCGTCGCCGCGGGCATCGAACCGCTCTCGCCACAGCCGCAACGTTTCCGCGTAATGCGGGCCAAAAGCGTGGTCGTCGGTGATCCGCAGGCCATGCTCACGAGCGCTTTCGCCGACCGATCTTACGGACGGCAGCAGGCCGCCAGGAAAGATGTACTTGTGGATCCACGTGTACGTGTTGCGGGTAGCCAACATCCGGTCGTGCGGCATGGTGATCGCCTGCAAGCCGATGCTGCCGCCGGGATGGAGCACTCGGTTCAGCACCGCGAAGTATTCTGACCAGTACGCGTAACCGACCGCCTCGATCATCTCGACCGAGACCACCGCGTCGTACTTTCCAGTCACCTCCCGGTAATCACGCAGCTCGATGGTGACCCGGTCGGACAGGCCGGCGGCGGCGACTCGTCGCAGCGCCAGCTCGCGCTGTTCCTCGGACAGGGTGATGGAGTGTACGTACGCGCCGCGAGCCGCGGCCCGGATGGCGAGTTCTCCCCAGCCCGTACCGACCTCGAGCACCCGAGTGCCGGCGGTCACCCCGGCGCCGTCCAGCAGTCGGTCGATCTTGCGGCGCTGGGCCATTGCCAGCAGGTCCCAGCTGGCGATCGGCTGGCCGCCCACGGAGTCGAAGTCCGCTGACGAGTAAGTCATGGTCTCGTCAAGGAAAGTCGAGAACAAGTCGTTGGACAGATCGTAATGCCGTGAGATGTTGGTCCGCGCGTTTTCCGGGGTGCCGCGCGCTCGGTGCGCGGCTGCCGGCGTACCGCGGCGGCACGCGCAGTCGCTGCAGCGCCGGTGGCACCAGCTTTGAGACCTGGGAGGCGAAAATCGTGAGGACGCCGGGCAGGTCATGGGCCGCCCAATCGCCGGCCATGTATGCCTCGCCGAAGCCAATCAGCCCGCCGGCACCGATCCGCCGGTAGAATGCCGCCGGCCGCAGAATGCGCATCACCGGGCCACCGCGACCGAGCACTTCACCGCCCGGGAATTCCACCCGGAGCGGGAGTTTGCGTGCCACCCGCCGGAAAAGCACTCTCGCGATGGTTGCTTTTATACTGGCCGCCGGCACGTTGGCGATGTCCGGCCAACGCTGTGGGTTGACCAGCGGCGCCGGCCGATGGGAGTTTCGGTTCAGTAGATCGCTCACTGCACGTCCTCCTGCGGGTCGTGGGTCGGTCTCGGCACGATCGGCAGCCGGCGCAACCAAAGTCGAAATCCTTGAAGGCGGATCTGAACGGCCACCGTCGCGGTGACCCAGGGCACCCGTACGGCGAGGCCCAGTAATGTCTTCCTGCTGGCTGGACGTCCGTGTCCACGGACGCTGGCCACGAACGGTGGCATACCGTCGCGATGCAGGGT
The DNA here is from genome assembly GCF_010993775.1 of Fodinicola feengrottensis. GTDB lineage: Bacteria > Actinomycetota > Actinomycetes > Mycobacteriales > HKI-0501 > Fodinicola > Fodinicola feengrottensis. The sequence goes on from NZ_WOTO01000018.1 coordinate 127,626, forward strand.
GACGGTCAGGCGCAACTGGTCGCCGGGAACCGGAAGGCTCATCCGATAGTCTCCGTCGACCGGGTTGAAAGGCGAGACGTAGAAGACTTTTTCGACTTCCGCGCGACCACGTTCGTCGGTGTGCAACAGATAGCAGTGTCGTTCGCCGTAGGTGTTGTGCACTTCGGCGATCACGCATTCCAGGTCACCGTCCGGCCGGAAACACCAGTAGACGCTGAGGGGATTGAAGACATAGCCAAAAGTACGCGCGTTGGCCAGCATGACGATCCGGCCGCCGTCGAGGTTGATCCCCCAACCGGACAGGAAGCTCTCGACGTTTTGCCGGATCGTACGAGCCGGATCGCCAAGATGATCGGCGGGCCGGAATTCAGCCAGCGCCGGCACTCGTGGCAGCTCGTCGAGGTCAACCAACCATTGATAGCTGCGATAGGAAAACTCGTTCCGCAGTGGTGCGGCTCTCACGTGTTTGACCACAGTCTCGTACAAATATGGCGTGCGAACGCTGGTCCGTAAGGTCACGGAAGTCACCACACACCACCGATCTGTTCGGCCGCCCGCAAGCCGGAACGGCAGCCGTCTTCGTGAAATCCCCAGCCGTGATAGGCGCCGGCGTAGGCCAACACCGAACTGTCGAGTTCGGGCAGCCGGGCCTGCGCGGCTACCGATTCCGGCGTGAAGATCGGGTGCTCGTACACCATTTCGTCGAGCACTTTTGCGGGGTCGATTTCGGCGTGATCGTTGAGAGTGACAACATATCGCTCAGGGCCGGGCAGCCTTTGCAACCGATTCATGTCATAGCTGACCAGCACGCGGTCGGACGGCGTTGTGCACGACCGCATGCGGTAGTTCCAGGATGCCTGGGCCGCGCGCTGCGGGGTAAAACCGCGGTGTCGGTGTGCAGAACGGTCGGGTTACGGGAATAGGAGAAGGCGCCCAGCACCACCCGCTCGGCCCGCGTTGGCTCAGCCAGCAGCCGCAACGCCTGATCCGGATGGGTGGCCACGACCGCCGCGTCGAACCGGGTGACGGCGGCGCCGGCGTCGTCGTGAATGTTGATGCCGGCGGGGTGTCGATGCAGTGCTCGTACGGGTGTGTTCGTCATCACCGCGGACAGCTCTTTCGCGACCTTGTCCACATAAGTCCGTGAGCCGCCGACGACGGTTCGCCAGGTCGGCGATCCTTTCACCGAGAGCATGCCGTGGTGTGCTGTAGGAACGAAAACAGGTAGCGGGCCGGGTAGGACTGGGCGGTTTCCGGTGCGCACGACCACACCGCGGACACCATCGGGGTCATGAAATGGGTCACGAAGTAGTCGGAGTAGCTTCCGCACCCGAGGAAATCGCCGAGCGTCTGGTCCGGATCGCTGTCATCACCCAGCAAGGCCTGCGCCTGCCGGTGGAATTTCTTGATCTCAGTAAGCATGCGCAGGAAACGGCCGCGTACCAAAGAGCGTGGTTGCGCGAAAATTCCGGACGCGCCACAGCCTCCGGCGTATTCCAGTCCACATCCGTCGCATCGAATGGACATACTCATGTCCGATTCCTGAGTGCCGACGCCAAGCTCTTCGAAAAGTCGAAGCAGGGTGGGATAAGTTCGCTGGTTGTGTACGATAAAGCCGGTGTCGACCGCGAGCGTGCCGCCGCTGGCGTGGGTCACGTCGTGGGTGTGCGCGTGGCCGCCAAGCCGATTATCGGCTTCATACAAGGTCACATCGGCATCGCGCTGCAGAACCCAAGCGGCGGTCAGCCCGGCCACACCACTGCCGACCACGGCGATCCGGCGCCGGCCGGGGGATGTCGTTGTCATGGTCACCTCAGATCAGGAGCTGGGCCCGCTCGGTGCGGGTCTTCTCAGGGGCGTTCGTCGCAGCGTCGTCAGCGGTTCGGTCCGCGAGCGTTTCGATCGTGTGTAACGTGGTAAGGCCGTGCCAGAGCGACATTCGGCGCAGCATCGGGTGACCCACGCCACGAATGCTCACGTGCCGCACCTCGGCGGCAAGCGATTCGGCCCTTCGCGCGTACGCGAGCGAGCCGCCTAGGTCGGTCCAGCAGTCGCGGGTGCCGTGCGCGATCAGCAGCCGGCGGCCGCGAATCGCCTCCACCGGCTCGCCGGATGGCAACCATGGCGCGAGCGCGACAACACCGCGTACGTCCGGATCGTCGGCCACTCGCAGCGCGGTCCGGCCGCCCATCGAATGCCCGACCAGCGCGATCGGCACGCTGCCATGCCGCCGGCGCACCTCGTCCAGCGCCCACCGCGCGTCCGCGACCGGGCTGGCCTGCGCACCGTTCCAGCCGCGGTGGCGGTAACGCAGCGTCCACACGTCGATGCGCTCACCGGCGCGCTCCAGAGCCGCCGCGAAGGGGATCATTCGTACGGCGCTGAGCTGCGAAGGGCGGGTCGGCGCGAGGCTGGTGACCTGGCCACCGTGAAGGATCAGGACGACCGCCCGGACGGGTCCGTCGGCCGGTCGAATGGTCACGGAAGGTAGCGAGTCGGTAAGAGCCACGTCGAGTGTTCGTCGCCGGCCGCGGATCGGTTTGGGTATGGCGCAAACTTGACGGTCGTTGTGGAGGCAGCATATTCTGAGGCCGGTTTCGACAGGTGGGAGGCCGGCAGTGCGGATCGCGGTGGTCGGCGGCGGACCGGGTGGGCTCTACTTTTCCGCGCTGGTCAAGCAGTTGGGCTCGGACCACGAGGTCACCGTCTGGGAGCGCAACGCGCCGGACGACACCTTCGGCTTCGGCGTGGTGCTGTCGGACGAGACGCTGGGTGGCATCGAGCATGCCGACCCGGCGATTTTCGAGCGGATGCAGGAATGTTTCGCTCGTTGGGACGACATTGACGTGCACTTGCCCGGATCCGGGGTCGTCACGTCCGGCGGCCACGGTTTTGCCGCGATGAGCCGGCGGAAACTGCTGCAGATCCTTCAGGATCGGTGCCGCGCCCTCGGCGTCGACCTGCGGTTTCGGACCGAGGCACCGGAAATCCGCGAGCTGGCATCTTCGTACGACCTGGTGCTCGGCTGCGACGGGGTGAATTCGGCCATCCGCAGCGCTTACGCCGACACATTCCAGCCCAGCGTGGAATTCCGCCGCTGCCGTTACATGTGGCTGGGCACTGACCTGGTCTTCGACGCTTTCAAGTTCCACATCCTCCAGACGCCGTACGGGATCATCCAAATCCACGGCTATCCGTACGACAGAACCGGCAGCACCTTCATCGTGGAAATGGCCGACGAGGTGTGGCAGCGCGCGGGTTTTGCGGACGTTCCGCTGAAACCAGGACAGAGCGACGAGTCGTCCATCAAGAAGGTCAAGCAGCTTTGCGCTGGGATTCTGGCCGGACATCAGGTTTTCGCCAACAACTCGAAATGGCTGAGCTTCGCCACCGTTCGCAACGAGCACTGGCGGCACGACAACGTGGTGCTGCTGGGGGATGCGGCACACACAGCCCACTTTTCCATTGGCTCTGGTACGAAACTCGCGATGGAGGACGCTCTCTCGTTGGCCGCCTGCCTGCATGAGCTGCCACTGAGTGAGGCCCTTGACGGGTACGAGGCAGAGCGCAAGCAGGTCGTGCTGTCCACCCAGCGGGCCGCGCAGGCGAGCCTGGAATGGTTTGAGCACATCGCGCAGTACGTTCATCAGGAACCCGAGCAGTTCGCGTTCAACATTCTCACTCGCAGCCGCCGGGTCACGTACGAGAACCTGCGGCTGCGCGACCCGGAATTCGTCGCTGGCCTGGACAACTGGTTCGGCGGTAAAACGAGCGGTGACCAGCGGCCGCCGATGTTCCAACCGTACAAACTGGGCCAGCTGGAAATGCGGAACCGCGTTGTCGTGTCCGCGATGGACATGTATTCGGCGGTTGACGGCCGTCCGACCGACTTTCACTTGGTGCACCTGGGAAGCAAGGCACTGGGCGGCGCCGGCCTCGTGATGACCGAGATGGTGTGTGTGTCGGAGTCGGGCCGGATCACGCCTGGATGTACGGGCCTTTACACCCCCGAACAGGAAGCCGGCTGGCAGCGGATCGTCGAATTCGTGCACGGCTCGACAGACGCGCGGATCGGTGTCCAGTTAGGGCATTCCGGACGCAAGGGGTCGACCCGGCTGATGTGGGAAGGCATCGACCAGCCGTTGCTGGACCACAACTGGAAAGTGTGCGGGCCGTCGGCTTTGCCGTACTCACCGGACAACCAGGTGCCGCGCGAGCTCAGCATCCAGGAGATGGCGGCGATCCAGCACGATTTCGTGGCTGCCGCCCAGTCCGCCGCACGTGCTGGGTTTGACGTGTTGGAACTGCATTGCGCGCACGGATACCTGCTGTCGTCGTTCATCTCGCCGCTGTCGAACCGGCGGACCGGACGGCTACGGCGGCTCGCTGGAGGGCCGGTTGCGGTTCCCGCTGGAGGTTTTCGACGCCGTACGCGCGGTGTGGCCCGCCGAGCGGCCGATGACGGTCCGCATCTCGGCCACCGACTGGCACGACGGCGGGGTGGACGCGGACGAGGCAGTGGAGATCGCCCGCGCTTTCGCCGAGCATGGCGCGGACGGCATCGATGTGTCGACTGGACAGGTTGTTTCGACCGAAAAACCGGCATACGGCCGGAGCTACCAGACGCCGTACGCGGACCGGATCCGCAACGAGATCGGCCGCCGCAAATATGGCATCGCGGTGATCGCGGTCGGGGCGATTTCGTCGTACGACGACGTGAATTCGCTGCTGCTGGCCGGCCGAGCCGACTTGTGTGCGCTGGGGCGTACGCATCTTTATGATCCGCAGTGGACGCTGCATGCCGCGGTGGAGCAGGATTACACCGGTCCGGCGGCGGCGTGTGGCCACTCCAGTTCGCCGCCGGGAGGCGACAGCAGCCGCCAACCGGCCGTACGGACGCGCCGAAACCGCGGCTGGCGCTGGTGAGAGAGGGCGAACCGGCCACCAGGCACCGCCGCTGGAGGCCCTGACCGCGGAGGTTGGCTCAATGTCGGTTTTGCGGGATTTCAGTGCACAGTTGTGCTCAGGTGGCATTCGGGTGGTCGACCTGACCGCGCCTTTGCAAAGCACCACACCGATTTTGCAGTTGCCGCCGCCGTTCGGGAACACTGTGCCGTTCCAACTGGAGGAGATCAGTCGTTACGACGACCGCGGTCCGGCTTGGTATTGGAACAACATCCACACCGGCGAGCACACCGGCACCCACCTGGACGCACCGATTCACTGGGTGACCGGCCGGGATGGCCGCAGTGTCGCGGAGATCGCCTCGATCTGATCGCGCCCGCC